>JAHBXB010000001.1:0-641741 GCA_019636655.1 Phycisphaeraceae bacterium
GCGCACCCCCGGCCTGCTCCGCGACATCGCCTTCCGCGGCGACTCCCAGTCCTGGCGCGACTGGGCCCAGCGTGAGGTGGTGCTGAGGGGGTATTGACCATTGCGACGGCTGCGACAACGACAGGTTCTCTAGCGCCTGAGGGAGGCGGGCACCCGTGCGGCTCTACCCTTCCAGCAGAGCCGCCGGGACGTTATTCCACATCGGGCACCGTTCACTGCGCGAGTCTCATCATCTCCTTGGAGTATTCACAATACTCCAAGAATCACCAACCCTTGTTGCGGTTAGCGCTACGCCATCTACTTGCACTTCCAGAACACCGTCGTCGCCGGCACGAAGCGGCGCCGGGTCGCTTGCAGAGTCAGGGCAAAACCATACCAGCTGGGGATGATAGGGAAGTATGCTGCTCGCACGAAATGGGTCCTTCGACACATCAGCACTAGACACGGGAACAGCCATTACGACAAGCGGGTGCACACACACTGCGCGAAATGTATGAGATAATGGAAACTGCTCAAACCCAGATTCGTCCGCCTTCGCGGCCGAATACTCGTCAAACTCGCGGGCATCAGGCGGATCCCTCAAATCATAGTAAAGCTTGAACCCGTGGCCCTTCATATACGTTATCACGCGATGCCACATGTTGCGTTCGTCATAGTCTATGAAGCCGCATCGCCAGGATCGATCAGTTTCAATTGTTCCCTTTACAATGTCCCGCCACTCTCGACGCAGCTCCTCGGCTCGCCCGCAATCGCTACACCAAGGGCGAGCGTCGTCCGCAATCGTGTGATAGCTGCGAACCGAACTGCACCCGAAAACACCGAGCAGAGCTGCGATCATCATGAGGACGCACTCACATCGATGTTCAGGCATACATGTTCTCGCTTATGGCGTCCGAAGAGGACTCCCAAGTGCACTGTCCAAAGTCTGCCGCGTTACCAATGAAGCTGGTCAAAGACCGCCATGTGCAGTCGTGCCAAGACTCGGCGACTCGTGGCGGCAATCCTGCAGGCCTGTTCGCAACCGGCTGCCCGTTCTGCGCAGCCCGCCACTTGCCGGCGGAATAAACAATGGCGGTGACTAACGTCGCACCCGTGGCGACCAGAGCGCACGAACGTGCGAGTCGCATTAGGACTAGTGCTGTGGCTTGGCCGTGTCGCCGGCCTTCTGCGCGTAGGCCGCGTCGACCATCGCGATGTACTTCGCAGGGTCTCTCTTGAGTGACTTGAGGCAGCCCTTGCAGCAGAGGCGCACAAGGCGGTTCGCGATCACGACATCGACGGGATCGCCCATGCCGCCGAGTTCATCGGCGCCGACGACGCACGTGGTCAGCGGGTAGGAGGCGAGTTGCGCGGCGATCACCGCCTGGTCGACCTTGGCGATCGCTTCGGCGGGGTTCTCGCGGACCTTGACCGCGCACTCCTTGCAGCACACCCGGATGAGACGGTTGTTCACAACAACGTCAAGACCGATGTCCTTGCCGTCCTCCACCAGGGGCTCGTCCATGATGACGCAGGTGGTCGCCGCGTAGTGCGGCTTCTGGTCCGCGATGATCAGGGAATCGAGCTTGGCGGTCCAGGTCTTCGGATCGGCCTCGAACGTAGCGGCTTCTTCCGGCGAGTAGAACTTGATCTCGCGGGTCTCGATGACCTTTACAACCACGGCGGAGGAGTCCGCGAGCTTCTTCCCGGAAACGGGGCAGACCGCGAGTGGGTAAGGGTCGCCGACGGGCTTAGCCGCGGCTGGCGTCTTCTCGGTTGTCTTGCTGCCGGAGGGAGGGTCCGCGGCGACAAGGGTCGCCCCGACCAGACCCAATCCAAGGAACGCGCCGACAAGCACCTTCGCGCTGATCATGAGAGCCTCCTGGCGGGTGTTGGATACGCCGCTGGAAATGATAGCGGGCTGTGCCTGGCGACTGGGCGGACGCGAGACGCCCAAAAAAGCAGGGAGCGGAGGCACGACCAGGCGCCGCCGCTCCCACAGTGTCCGCCGCGAGCGGCGAACGATCTGGCTGAGTGAGTATCAACGACGGCGGCGGCGCAGGCCGAGTGCCATCGCCGCGAGCACGCCGGCCGAGGCCGGTGCGGGAACGGTGTTGATGGTGAGGTCGTCGATCATGAGGCGCGGGGCCGAGAGGGAGGCGCCGAAGGTGGCATAGATGTGGGCCGAGTCGAATTGCACGCCGGAGACCGAGAGCGTCGAGAACGCGATGTTGTCGCGCCCGCCCAGGTCGCTGATGGTGAACGAGTCGGTGCCGACGACGTTCCCGTTGAGGTAGGCATCGAGGTGGAACACGATGCCGCCCCACGGTCCGTTCTCATAGAAGACCATGTCGAAACTGATCGAGTCTGATACCTGCGGCAGGTCCATCCACGCGGTGGCGAAGGCGCCCAGCGACAGGTTCTCGCCGCCGATGTAGGAGGTTCCGAAGGTCAGGCAGTTGCTGGGGCTGCCCCATCCCGGGAAGTCGCCGTAGAGCAGCCCGGCGTTCTCGATGATGAAGTCGTTGCCGATGTCGGCGGGCACGAACGTGCTGCCGTCGGGGAATACGCCGCCGACGCCGTTCACGTCGCGGTATTGCACGCCGTTGTAGTCGAACGCCGAGCCGAGGAAGCCCTCGGGCAGGTCGTCGTAGTTGCTCACCTGGACGTCGGCAACGGCCACGCCGCAGACGGCGCTGATGGAGAGCAGGGCGGGGAGCAGGTTCTTCGCTTGCATGTCTTCCTCCTTCTTCGTGTGAGTCACGCGAGATCCGGGAGTGGGTGCCGCATCATGACCGTCACGGGCATGGGTGGGTATGGCATCCGCACTCTGAACAGGTCGTAATCGTCGGCGTTCGCGCCGAGCGCGTAGAACGCGGCCGAGGCGAGGTCGGTGTACGCGGGGATGTCGGGGGTCTGGGCCAGGGCGACGCCGCGCCCGAGGGGAGCAATCCGCTCGGCTACAGGGAGCGAGTCGGAGTCGTCAAAGGCGATCGGCGAGGCGAGATCGCTGAATACCCGGAGTTCGCGCTCGACGCGACCAAAGAGCGAGCTGTGAACGAACAGGTCGTAGTGGAGCAGTTCCGCGGGGACGCGGACCGCGGTGCCGAAGTGGGCGACTCGATCGTGCTCGGTGGCATGGGCGGGGCCGATGTTCCGGGCCATCTCGCCGGTGACCAGGGTGCGTTCGCCGCGCTGGCCGACCGGGCCGGCGAGGAACTCGTCCATCACCATGCCGTCTGCCGCGCGTCGCCGGGTGAGTTCGGGCATTGGCTGCGAACAAAACTGCGGCATTACGGGGACTCCGCCGTGCCGGCTCGCGGCGGTCGGGTCGAGGGGGACTCGCTGAATGCTGTTTTCCGTGCGGGATGAGTCGTCGGCGACGACGGACTGATTCACGACCCAGCGCACCCCCGGGCGGGTCTGTCGGAAGCCGATGAGGCCGCGGAGCTGCGCCGCGTGGAAATAGCGCGGCTTGTCTTCGGAGGGAACGAGGACCATCAGGGCCAGCAGGACGCGGCAGTGGGCGCCCCAGACGAAGCTGTTGCCCTCGAACGACTGCTGGCGCCACCGGGCATGGGACTCGGCGTCGTACTGGGAAGAACAGGACTCGAGAAGCATCTCGAGCTCGGCGCGGCTACCGGCGTGGGCCGCGGCGAGGGCCTCGAAGCGATCTGTCGCCTGGCGTGCGGCATTGACCATCGACGGGGGAACACCGACCGATTCGGCTGCGTCAAGCCAAGCAGAGAGGCTCTTGCCGCTTGGGATGTGTTTGGCCGCGACGAACGGGTCGTCGGTGTAAGAGACCTTGCCGACTTGCCAGGCGAGCTTGCGGTGGATTCCAAACTGCTCGCAGAGACTCGTAACTGCCTTGGAGCCTGGGCACTTATGTTCGATGATGCGAGCGAACGCACTGCGAACATCATGCACGGCGATCATGGTATCTCGCTCGAACGCACCACCTGGTTCGGGGGCTGAGTTGGTGGTCCGGAGAGCCATGGCTTGGAGCGTACCACCGATCCGATTTATTTCAAGCATTGTTTCGGAAACACATCAAGAAATAAGCATGTACCCTGTTGAGGTGGTGGTAATCGAGTTCACTTTGGCTGTGGTTCGCCCGACGCGAGTTGGGCTTCAATCTCGCGGAGCAGTTGGGTAGCTCCACGGGTTCGCTGGTGCTCGTTGCCGTAGAGGGCCTGGAACTGTGCAGCGGCCTGTCGGGCGTTGGGGGCGGCTTCGTCCAATCGCCCGGCGTCCCGGAGAGAGCGGGCGAGGGCGTCCTGCGTCTGCACGGACAACCAGTGCTTCGACCCGAGGACGCGGGTCACATCCGCGAGCAGGATCATGTACCCCTCGGCTGATTCGTTTGCCTCTTTGGCGAGCCGGAGGCTGTTGAGGTAGCCATAGCGGGCCGAGAATGTCTCGATCGTGTCAGGCCCGAGGGTCCGGGCGCTGGCCTCGGCGACTGACTTGTACAGATCAGCACCCTGTCGAGGGTCGCCGAGTTCGGCCTCGAGGCCTGCAAGGTTGCTGTTGATGGTCAGTGTGGCGGGGTTGTCGGGGCCGAGCCACCTGGAGGCCATTTCTGACGCGCGCTGCAGGTACGGCACCGCTTCGCGGTCTTTGTTGAGATCCTGATACGTGGCGCCGATGTTGTTGCACAGCCCGATGAGGGTCATGGGCGGCGGCTCATCGAGCGAATCGGCGATGTGGAGCGCCTCGATCTGCAGTTCGAGCGACTTGGCGGTGTCACCGACCCGCTCGTGCGCCAGGGCAAGGTTCCCGGTTGTGGCCAGCACCTGCGGATCACGGGCTCCCAGCAGACGCACTCGGCCGGCGAGGGCCTCTTTCAGCAGGGCGACGGCCTCCTTGCCACGGTCCATCGAGATGTAGACGCACCCAAGGTCGTTTACAGCGGTGTAGAGGACCGGGGCGTCCGGTCCGACGATGAGGCGGGCCCGCCGGATGGCATCGTTGAGGGCCCTGGCGGCCTCGGGCAGGCGCTCCAGTCTTGCCAGCAGGCTCGCCTGCGCGATTTCGGAGTGCACGGTCTCGGGAGCGTCGGCGCCCGCCGCGGCGCGGCGCAGTGCAACGGCTCGGCCGAGATGGGTTTCGGCTTCTTCGAATGAACCGAGTTCCATGTAAGCGACGCCGAGAGCGTGATGCACCGAAGCAGCGATGAGCGGGCGGTCGGGAAATCGACGATCCACCCTGCGGCTGGCGCGGTGGAGGAGGTCCAGCGCGGTGACATCGCGGCCGAGTTGCTCGGGCGAGGCCGCCGCGAGGAGGTCGTCGGTGAGGAAGCGGTTGAGTTCCAACTGGGCGTCGTATTGGTTGATCGCTTCGCGGCGCTGCGAGCGGGCCTCGATCAGGCCGATAGCGAGACCGGCCACGCCGACGACGCTGGCGACAACGATGACCGCGAGTGAGGCAACCAGGGCGCGGTTCCTGTTGCAGAAGCGTGCCGTTCGATAAGCAAGGGTCGCGGGCCGGGCCGCGATCGGCTCGTGCCGCAGCAGGCGACCAAGGTCCTCAGCGAGGGCCGCGGCGGTCGCGTATCGGCGGTCGGGGGACTTCTCGAGCGCCTTGGCAAGGATGCAGTCGAGGTCCGCGAGCATGTGCCGGGACACCGGATCCGAGCGGGAGAGGGCCGCATCGGCGGCACGCACGCGGCTTGCGGGCGGGGCGACGTCGTTTCGCACGCGGCGGAGTTGTTCGAGCGGATCGAGCGCGGCATCGCCCGTCGCGTCAATTGGGGGCTTGCCGCAAGTGAGTTCGTAGAGCACCGCTCCGATGGAGTACACATCGGCCCTGGTGTCGACAGGCTTCCCGCCGGTCTGCTCCGGCGCCATGTACGCGGGCGTTCCGATCGCCTGGCCGATCGTGGGGGGGGAACCCTCCGCGATGGCCTCGGGGGTTGGCTTGGCGATGCCAAAGTCGAGCACACACGGGGTTGGTCGCCCGTTGACCTCACAGACGAGGATGTTCCCCGGCTTCAGGTCGCGGTGGATGACGCCGCGCTGGTGGGCGTGCTGGACCGCTTCGGCGACGGTGAGCATGAGGGCCACGCGGTCGACGAGGCGGACGGACTTCTCACGGCAGTATGCGGAGATCGGCACCCCGTCGATGTAGTCCATGACGAGGTACGGGAGGCCGTCGGCCGTTCGCCCGGCGTCGAGCACATGGGCGATATTCGGGTGAACGGCCCGTTCCAGCGATCGGCGCTCGAAATCGAACCGGGCTGCGGACTCGGGGCTGATCGCGGCGTGCGGCACGATCTTGATGGCGACCATGCGGTGAACAGGCTCGTGCTGCTCGGCGAGGAGGACGTACCCGCTGCCACCACGTCCGATGCGGCGGATGACGGTGTAGGGACCGATCTTTGCCGGGAGATGCTCGGTACCGGCGGGGCGCTGATCGACATCGGCGCCGCCCGTGATCTCTTCGGCCGGCGTGTCGTGCGCCAGCAGCGACCGGACCTCCGCAATAAGCCGCGCATCCTTATTATCGGCCGACTTGAAGTAGGCCCGGCGGTCCTCCGCTGGGAGATCGCGGAGTTCGAGGAAAAGGGCCGACGCACGCTCGTGGAGTTCGCGGTCATTCACGGGCGCAGCCCTCGACGTGAGCGCTGAGCTCTCGTGCCAGCCAGGCCCGTGCCACGGTCCAGTCGCCCTCGACCGCCCGCTTTGAGACGCCGAGCACAGTTGCGATCTGTTCCATCTTCAGGCCGGAGAAGATGCGCAGCGTGACGACCTCGGCCTGTCGCGGACTGAGGCGGGCGAGCCGCTCGATGGCGTCGTGCATGGGTCCGAAGTCCACCTGTGTGGCGTCGGGAGCGATCATGTCGCGTTCGAGATCGAGCCGGAGTGATCCAGCTTTTCCTGCGACACCTCCGCCGCGCTTCTGGGCGGTGTGCGCACGGGCGTGATCGACAAGAACCTGCTTCAGGACGCGGCCGGCGATCGCGAGTTGTTGCTCCCGCGAGACGGCCGGAAGGCCGAACGCCATGATCCGCATGCAGGCTTCGTTCACGACCGCCGTGGGCTGGAGGGTGTGATCGGCACGTTCCGAGGCGAACACCCGGCCGGCGACCTCCCTGAGTTCCTCGTAGAACCGGGTGTTCAGCGCCGCTTCTGATTCCGGTGCAGCCTGTGCGGCGGGGTCGCTCATGGGTCGATTGAGGGCGTCGTCCCGCGAAGTGGTTGCGGACGCCCTCGTCCTTTGCGCATCGGTGTGGTAGGCCAGTGTACCACGGACCCGGCGGCTGTCACGCCCCGCGGACGCTGTTTGCAACCCGAGGCAGCCCCATGAAGGACTCTCTCTCGTTCAGGATGTTCTCGTTTTCGCACTTCATCACGCCCACGCTGATCAGGCTCCTGTTCATTATCGGGCTCCTGGTGATCGCGGTGGTGGGTCTGGTCACGATCAAGCAAGGAGTTTCGGCGAGCTACGGCGGTGGGGTGATGGTGCTCACGGGGTTGTTCCTGCTCGTCCTGGGGCCCGTGGCGTGGCGGGTGGTGTGTGAGTTGTTGATCCTGCTGTTCAGGATGTACGACACGCTCGTGGAGATCGAGCAGCGCAGCCGCAGCGGAGGCGGCGCCGCTGCGAAGGTGTGATTCGCACCGTTGGCGCTGGTCCGCCGCGGTCCTGCCCACACACACGAGGATGGGAACATGATCCAGCAACAGAGGGAACGGAACGGACGGGTCGCGCTCGCTGGAGGAATCGTGCTGGTGGTTCTTGCGACTCTTGGGCTTGTGGGGTGCGGCGGCGGGCTCTCCGGCACGTACACGGAGCAGGATGGGGTCGGCAAGCTTGAGTTCAAGGGAGACCGTGTGTACGTCACGACGTTGCTGGGCATGACGTTTGTGGCGAGTTACGAGACCGACGGGAACCATGTCATCATCCGTGGTGCCGGCGGATCGCAGGTGTACACGATCGACGGCAACACACTCGATGGGGGAGGCGGGGTCAGGTTCGTGAAGCAGGAAACAAGTCAGGAGCCCTCGGCGACGCAGCGCGCGGAGGTTTCAGGAGAACGGTCATGAGAACGTCACTCTGGTACGTGCTGGTCCTCATGCTCGCCGCGGTTCCGGTCACACTGACCGGATGCGGCAAGTCTCCACCGACCGGTGACGTCAAGGCGGCGATCGAGAAGGAGATCAGGAGCAGCCGACCGGACTTGATCGACACGTCGGTCGAGGGGGTTGACGTCACGTCGATCACACTGGCCGACTTCAAGCAGATTAAGTCCGCGACGCGGGCAAACGCAGGACTGCCGGTATTCGAGGGCGACTGGACCGCCAAGGTACGGTTCAAGGAGCCCTACGGCTGGGTGGTCGTCATGATCGATGGGACCCGGGTCGTTCGTACGGTGGCGAACAAGGGGGACGAAGTCGAGTGCAAGGGGACAGTCCATGCGTACCTGGACGAGGACGACGAAAAATGGCACGCCACCGCGATGATGCAGGGCGAGCCATGGTCGACGCTCTGGGACAAGATCGCCGACAGCAAGGGCATGGCGCCGACGTTCGCCTACCGGGTCGTCTCCTCGGACGGGGGGTCGAGCACCGCCCCGCGCGGCACCGACTTCCTCCCCCATTCGAAGCTCAAGCCGATGGTGGTCGAGGACTCGCCGGAGATGAAGAAGCTGCTGGCGGATTCGGCCGAGAAGCAGCGGATTGCGCAGGAGGCGGCCGAGGCGGAGCGGCAGCGGAGGCAGGCTGAGGCGGTAGAGCGGCAACGCAAGGCGATGGAGGAGGCGGCGGAGCGCCAGCGGATCGCTCAGGCCGAAGCGGCCGAGCGTCAACGCGTCGCTCAGGAGCAAGCGGCGGAGCGCCGCCGAGTAGCCGAAGAAGAGGCGAAGCAGCAGGCGGAGGCGCAGCGTCGCGCCCGCCTGACCCCGCTGATCCAGCCATTCCAGGGCGAGTCTGGCGCGGTCATCGTGTCGGACGCCGGCACGACCATGGGGACGGTCATCCTGAACGCCCAAGTGGACGAGGAGAAGTTCACGGTCAAGGGCGATGGGATCGATCTTCGCGAGATGCCGTTCCGCGAGTTCACATTCGAAGCCACCATCGACCCCAGAAACGTGCTGGTGATGAAGTCATCGATCGGCGCTGCGCCGCTGGAGTTCTCCAGAGCGACCGCAAGCGGGATCACGGGCAACGGCGTGTCTCTCTCGTCCCTTGATGCGGCGGAGCGTCAGCGGCTTGACGCCCTGATCGCGACCGGCAAGAAACTCGGCTCGGCCACGCCCGCGGGGCTCAACGTCGAGGTGCTCGACGCCAACGCGGCGAAGGCCAGGCCGGCGGATCTCACTCTGACGGGCATCCCGGGGACGATCTTCTATCGCGGCCGCAACGACGCGAGAATCGCCGGGCTGTTCGCCGGAACAGTGAGCCGAAGCGCGTACACGTGGCGGCAGGAACTGGTGTGTATCCGTCTTCCTGAGCCGGGGACCTGCGCCGGGCTATACATCCGGGGCTCGGGCGCCGCGACCGACAACCTGCTGGTTGTCGTCAACGGGGTCCACCGAGCGAGGATTGAGGCGATGCCCGCCAACGGCGCGGCCATCATCTCGCTGCCGCCCGGGACCGAGGTGCTGGACCTCCGGTTCGAGGCGCTGGGCTCGGCACAGTCGCGCGGGATCGCCATGATCAAGTGAGCCACCGGAGTCCTTACTCGGACGCGTATTCGATGACCACGGTTCCGGTGGGCTTTGGTAAGCGGACCTCGTGTTCGGAGATGACCTCTGCGGGCTCACCATCGATCGTCGCCGATTTGATCCGCAGCGTGCCGACGCCGCGGACGACAACCCCGCCCGGCGGTGTTCGAAGACCGCCCGCGAGGTCGATCGTGGTTCGGTCGCCATCGTCCCGCAGTGAGTAGGTGACCGGTCCGTACTCCGTCGGGAACGCGCGAACACGCACCCCGGGCGCTTCGCGGGCCCACTGGGGCTTGATCCCCGCGGCGATGACCAATGAGCGGTCGCTCTCCCGCTCATAGACCATCATGGATCGAATCGCGTTGAGAAAGTCGCCGCCGACCCAGGTATGGGGCATGTCGCCGATGAAGCGGGGGGCCCGCTCGTCCTTCCAGACCACCTCGGCCCATTGGTTCCAGGCGGTGGGACGCTGGTCGTCGAGGAAGAAGTCGAGCAGCTCGTGGGCCCGCTCGGGCTGGCCGAGGCGAACGAAGATGCCGATGAGGCGGACTTCGTACGGGGTGTAGTCCTTCCACTCGGCCGTGCCGTCACGACGCCGAGTAAAGAACTCGAAGTACTTGTCGAATGTCCGCTGGAGCGCGGATTGCGGGGCCTTTCCCAGTTGACCGCATGGGAAGACGGCGATCGCCGTGGAGGTGGCGTCGAAGTCTCCCAGTTCGACGCACCCCGGGATGTAGTCGATTCCCTTGACCTTCATTGCCAGCGGGATCGATTCGTACAGCGCGGTCTCGTAGGCGTCGCGCGCGGCAGAAAATCGGTTCACGAGATCGGAGCGACCGATGGCCTGGGCGAGCTCCACGGCATCGGAGAGGCCGCGGATTGTGAAGAACGAGTCCCAGTAGGAGTGCATCGGCTTGGCGGAGTATCCCTCGTGGCTGATGGACTCGGGGACGAGGCCGAAGCAGGCGCGGACCGAATCGGGGCCGTCGGCGTATTCGCCCGTGCGGCGCTGGGCCGACAGGGATTGCAGGTACTCCACGCCCTTTTCGATCCGCGGCATCTGCTGCCTGACGAACTCCAGGTCGCCTGTGAAGGCCCAGTAGGTTCGCACAGCGTAGATAAACTGGCCGGTGGAGTCGTGCTCGTTCACCGGATCAGGCCCGCGCGAATCAACGACGCAGGGGACCTTTCCGTTGTCGTACTGGCGCGGGCCGTACCACTCGATGAACTCGCGGGCCTCGCGTGGATGACCCGTCGCGAGTAGGGCGGCGGAGGTCATCGAGCCATCCCGGATCCAGGACCGCTCGTACGTACGAGACCCCGGCTGGATGGCCGGGCCGTCGCGGTTGATCAGGATGTATGCCTGCATGGTGCGGAACGCGGCGACGAGGCGCGACCCCGATGGGGGGAGTTCGAGACCCACCTGGTTGATTCGGTCGGACCACGCCAAAGCAACGTGGCGGAACCGCTGCTGGACATACCCCTCGGGGGGGCGGGACGCCGGCGTGGCCGGGGGACGCGCGCCTTCACCAAGTGGAATACTGATGGTGGCGGTGAGTTGCTCACCCGGCGCGAGATCAACGTTGTACAGCAGCGCGCCCGAAGCCAGGCCACTTGGGTCATCGATCGCCTGCGCGGCGGGCGGTGAGCCGGTCGTCGCGAGGTGCTCGGCGATCTCGCCGCCATCGAAGGTGCTGGCGCCGAACGCCGCCGGGGACCACGCCTCGATCGTTCGGGTGCCGTTGACGACTACGCGGGAGGTGTCGAACTCGATGCGCGAGATCGGGGAAACACCACCAGTGATGTTCAGGTCCTGCCACCACGGGAGAACCTGGAACGGCCTGATCGCGAGCGCCAGGGCTCCTTGGAGCCGCCGCGGAGACGAGTTACGCAGGGTGTACTGGCCGATGACGCGGCTCTGACTCTGGGGCCCATCAGCGAACGCGGTGATGTCCAGCGTGAAGCCGGGGGCGTTCCAGAGCACGCTGGGGATCGGGAGGTCGCCGTGCTCAAGCCGCTGGGTCGCGGAGACATCGGCCCAGGTGAGGAGGCGAGGGGCTCCGTCGTCGTTCAGGACCACCATCGGCTCGACGGTGAACCCCTGCTTGGCGACCTCGAGCGTTCCATCCTCGCTCAGAAGGGCCTCCTCAGAGGACTCCGGGGTGCCGACAATCGTCCAATATGCCTGCTCGTCGTGGAACTGGCGGGGGAACCACCCGCGGGGAGACTTTCGGGCCACCTCACGGATGAAGGCGTTGCGGGTGGATCCGAACGCGGCGTCGCGCACATCAAGCCGCTCGACTCGTACCGGAGCGTCCGGATCCGCGCGCCGGCGGACGGCCAGTCGCAGGTAGCGGCCCTCAGAATCAGGCGCCGCCACCCAGTCGCGGCCGCCGTTGCCGCCGCGGACGGACGCCACGGTCTCCCATTGCGAGCGGTCCTGGGATACCTCCAGGTCATAATCGGTGGCAAACGCGGAAGCGCTCCATTCAATGACCGCGCCGCCGATCTCGCACGACCGACCGAGGTCAAGTTCGAGCCAGGGTGAGCCATCGGTGGCGTCCGGAGTCCAGCCGAGAACTCCGTCGGTCGGGGGGCCCTGGGACGACAGGGATCCGGATGAGGCTCGCATGGCAGTCGCGCCCGCCGGCGCGATGGACTCCGGCAGTTCCTCGAACGCGAGCGAATCGAGGAACACCGAGCCCCGCCCTCCCTCCGACGCAGCGATCGCAAACTCGATCGCCCCGATGCGATCCATGCGCGCCCCCCCCGAGGGACCCCACGCGAACTGAAACTGCCTCGCGCGGTACCGGACCGGCGTCCAGGCGCTCGGGAACTCGTACGCCCGCTGGTTGACCCACCAGACGTTGTCGCCCGATGGATCGACGAGTTTGAACTCGAGGTTGTTGCGGGGCGGCTTGGCCCCCTCCGGACCCTCCGCGCGGATCTGGAACGAGAAGCGGTAGTTGGGGGGGAGTGCTAGATCGATCTCTTTCCGGGCAATGCAGTAGCCGGCGCCGGCCTCGAAGTCGAAATCGAGCCGCAGGCCCCGGCCGTCGACGCCGTCAGTCGGACTGAGAGAGGCTTTGACTCCGTCCGAAGCAATGACCCGCCACCCCGCAGCATTCTCGCAGTTGTCGAGAACCCGCGGCTGTGCCTGTGCGCGAAGCGAGGCGAAGATCACGGCGATCGTCGCGGCGGCGATCCACCGGCTGAACAGGGGTGATCCGGGGGAGGTATTCACTCAGCAAGTGTAACCGATTTCAGGCCGGGTACGACTGGTTTTGCTCAGAACTCGCCGCCGTTCGTGCCGATCACCCGCGCGTACCAGCGGCCAGAGTCCTTGATGGTCCGCCGCTGCGTCCCGAAGTCGACGTGGACAAGGCCGAATCGCTCCTTGTACCCCTCCTGCCATTCGAAGTTGTCCATCAACGACCAGTGGAAGTAGCCTCGGATGTCGGCGCCATCGGCGATTGCCCGGCGCAGCTCCGCGAGGTATCGCCGCGTGAAGTCGATTCGCGGCTGATCGTGGACCGCGCCGTCCTGGCTGACCCAGTCGTTGCACGAGAGACCATTCTCGGTGATGTACACGGGAAGCCCGTACGCCTCGTGCAAGAAGCGGGGGCCCCAGTACAGTGACTCGGGGACCACGGGCCAGCGGATGGCGGTCTGCGGGTGACCGGGCGGGAAGGGGACTTCCTCGGGAGTCCCGTCGCGCCCGGCGCGAACACGAACCGACTCGTAGATATTGACGCCGAAGAAGTCGAGTTTCTGCGAGATCGTCCGCATGTCCTCGTCCGAGGGCTTTAGCGCATCAGCGCCATAGGTCCGCATTCCGGATTCGGGGTACGCGCCGCGGCAGACCGCATCGGCGTACCACGCGCTGTTCCAAAGATCGCGACGGGAAACGGTCATCATGGCGTCACGTGCCGCGGCGATATCGGCCGGTGAATCTGTTGCCGGGCTTCGCGCGTATCCGATCGGCGCCCAGCCGATCGTGGGGGGGCTCTTGGCCCGCGAGCGGATCACCTGCACCGCCCGGCCGTGGGCCACGAGCGAGTGGTGACACGCGAGGAGTTGGTCACGCAAGTCCAGCCGCAGCCCCGGAGCGTGACGGCCGTCGCCGTGGCCGAAGTGGATGAAGCACTGCGGCTCGTTCAGCGTGATCCAGTTCGAGACGCGGTCCGAGAGTGCGTCGACAACAAGTGCGGTGTAGTCCGCGAACCAGGCGGGGCTCTCGGTGTTCAGCCAGCCGCCGCGGCGCTGAAGCGCCGACGGATAGTCCCAATGGAAGAGCGTGAGCCACGGCGATATGCCCGCCGCGAGAAGGGTGTCGACCAGCCGGTGGTAGAAGTCGATCCCCGCTGTATTCACGCGGCCCGTGCCCTCCGGCAAGAGCCGGCTCCACGAGATCGAGAACCTGTAGGCGCCCAGGCCGAGGTCCTTCATGATCCGGACGTCGTCGGCTGCACGGTGGTAGTGGTCGCACGCGTGGGCGCCGGAGTGTCCCTGGTAGACCGCGCCCGTCCGGCGGCAGAAGGCGTCCCACACGCTCTCGCCCCGGCCGTCGGCCTCGGCCGCGCCCTCGATCTGGTACGCCGACGTTGATCCGCCCCAGACAAACCCGGTCGGGAATCCCATGGCATCGGCCTCCTTCGAGCACGCTCCGGCGGGGAAACATAGCGGGGACGCACGCTCGCCGGCAGCACACACGTATCCGTGCAGACCCGGATGGGACCGGTACACTGCTCCGCCATGGCAACGGTCACACTCGAGAACGTGAGCAAGACATACCCCGGCGGCGTCGCCGCGGTCAGGGACATCTCACTCTCGATTCCCGACGACGCGTTTTGCGTCCTGGTCGGCCCGTCGGGGTGCGGGAAGTCAACCACGCTCCGGATGATCGCGGGCCTCGAGGACGCGACCGAGGGCACGATCTCCATCGGCGGTCGGGTTGTCAACGACGTGCAGCCGAAGGACCGCGACATCGCGATGGTGTTCCAGAACTACGCCTTGTACCCGCACATGACGGTGTACAAGAACATGGCCTTTGCGCTCAAGCTGCGGCGAATACCGAGGGCCGAGATCGACCGGCGTGTCCGCGAGGCGGCGCGTACGCTCGACATCGAGCACGTCCTGGACCGCAAGCCCGCGGCCTTGTCGGGCGGGCAGCGCCAGCGCGTGGCCCTCGGGCGGGCGATGGTCCGAGTGCCGAAGGTGTTCCTCTTCGATGAGCCGCTCTCGAACCTCGACGCCAAGCTCAGGCTCTCGACGCGTGCCGAGCTGAAGGCGCTCCACATGCGGCTCAAGACCACCACGGTTTATGTGACGCACGACCAGGAGGAGGCGATGACGCTCGGCGATATCGTCGTCGTCATGTCCAACGGCGTCATCCAGCAGGCCGGTCCGCCGCTGGAGGTGTACCACCGCCCGGTCAACCGCTTCGTGGCCTCGTTCATCGGAATGCCCCCGATGAACTTCCTGCCCGGAACAGTCAGCGATGGTGCGCCAGCCGCGTTCACGGAGCAGGGGGCCGGCGGCCAGACGATCGCGCTCGGTGACAGGTTCGGCAGGGTGGTTCGCGACGCCGGGGCGCCCGTGTGGCTCGCCTTTCGGCCTACCGCTCTAGGCCTGTCGGGAACAGGTGACAGTCCCGGATTCCCGGTCATTCGCGCTGTTGTTGATGTCGTCGAGCCACTGGGAGACCAGGTCGACCTTTTCTGCACGACGCCGGGCGGCACGCGGATCATCGCGCGCATCGCCACTACGTCGCTTCCCGTGCGAGGCGACCCCGTGGGGCTCGCCGTCGACCTCTCAAAGGCCCACCTCTTCGATGCCGGCGAGTTCGGCGCCAACCTCACCCTTGGTTCGTAGCGCTGCTCTCTCGCACGATCAGGGAGGTCTCAAGGCGCACGCTCGAACGCGGCGCCGATGGGGAGTCGATCCGCTTGACCAGCATGGTGACCGCCGCGCGGCCGGCTTCGGCCATCGGGACGCGGACCGTGCTCAGCCGAGGCCGGACCAGCGACGCCAGGCGCGTGTCATCAAAGCCAATGACGCGCAGGTCGTTCGGCGCACTCAGGCCCGCATCGGCCGCCCGCTGGAGGATTCCTAGCGCGATCTCGTCGTTGCCCGCGAGAATGCTCGCCCCGCGCAGGTGCCCCGCGGCGGCCATCGAATCACCCCAATCCTGCCCCCACTCGATCGCGTACTCACCGAACATGATCTGGTCGGTCCGTGGCTTGGCGCCGCGGGCGCCCAGGGCGCCGACAAAGGCCTGGGCTCTCTCCTGCGTGTCGAAGTTCCCGGCCGGGCCACCGACAAAGTAGCAGCGGGCAGGATCGCCACCGTCCAGAAGATGCTCGGTCGCCTGGCGGGCGCCGACGGCGTGGTCGATCACGACGCTGTCGACCCCGGGAGAATCGATGTTCGCATCGAGAACGACAAGCGGGATCCTGAACCCGCTGACCTGAGCCCAGAGTTCCTCGTTCGGTTCCGTGATCATGAGAGCCAGGCCGCCGATGATGCCAAAGCCCAGTGAGGCATCGCGCTTTCCGTCGCTGTGTCTGGCCTCGGAACTGACCAGCAGGTGGTATCCCTGCTCGCGCGCCGCATCGTCGGCGCCGCGGAGCAACTCGGAATAAAAGTCGCCATGGATGTCCGGGAGGGCGATCCCGAGGACTTCGGTCCGCCGGGTCGTGAGGCTGCGGGCGAAGGCGTTCGGGCGGTATCCCAACTCGCGGATAACCTGCTGCACCTTCGCCGCAGTCTCCGAAGCGACCAGGTTTGGGCTGTTGAGCACGCGGCTCACCGTGGCGGTCGACACGCCGGCCGCGGTGGCGACATCCTGGATCGAAACCGCCCACGGCCGGGTGGCCGTCGCTGCGTCGGAGGGTTTCTGCCGGGAGAGCATGCGTGGAGTCTAGCATAACTCAAAATGTGGTAGACTCTGGTGGCGTAAGCGGTTACATTGCTGGAAATGCGGTATCTCGTTGTCGTGAACCCTTCAGTTCACGGAGGGGAGGATCTATGCGCCGACTATTCAGTGCCGTTCTGCTTGCCGCAACATCGGGTGTTTGTCCCGCTGGATGCGAAGAGCGGGCTCCGGTTGCTCCCGTTCAGCAATCGAAGGCGCCGACGGTGCATGCCAGCGCCGTGACGATCGAGCCGCCAGCAGGAACCCCGAAGCCGCCGTTCGCATTTTCCGCCGAGGACGACGCGCTCCTTGACGAGGTGCAGCGGGGTGCGTGGCAGTACTTCTGGAACCACTGCTCGCCGAAGACGGGCATGGTGGTAGACCGCTCGAGCAAGCCGGTGGTTTCCGTAGCCGGAGTCGGATTCCAGCTCTCGGCGATACCCATCGCGGTCTCCCGGGGCTGGATCTCGCGAGAAGCCGGGCTCGAGCGGGCGAGGCTCATCCTGAACTCGCTTTCGAGCAACCCTGAGAACCGCAAGTTCGGGCTCTTCTTCCACTACCTCGGCGAGGACGCCGGGCCGACGCACGAGGGCTACGAGGTCGTGGTCTCGACGATCGACTCGGCGTTGCTGTTCAGCGGCATCATCACCGCATCCTCGTTCTTTGGCGATGACATCGCGGACCTTGCCGAGCCGCTGATCGCGGCCGCGGACTGGAAGGCGTTTGTCTCCGGCGACGAGGCCAAGCCGCACGAGCGCGGGTTCATCAGCCTTGGGTGGAAGCCAAGCGATCCGGGCCAGCCGACGGGCGATGGGTCGCTGTTGCCGTATTACTGGCTCGACAGCGGCGACGAGCACCGCCTGGTGACGTTCCTGGCGGTAGCAGCGGCTGATGAGGCAAGTCGGGCGAAGCCCGACCTGTACTACCGGTTGCGGCGGGGGCTCGGGCAGAACAATCCCGGCGAGCCGATGGTTTACTTCCCGTGGTCGGGGGCGCTCTTCACGGCGTTCTTCGCGCACTGCTGGATCAACTACGCGGCGATGGGACCTGACAATCCAGCAGCATTCAAAGTGGACAGCCGCGCTCGGGTGGACTGGTGGGAGAACAGCCGCCGGATTGCGATGATGCACCACGACAAGTGCGCGGCGAATCCTCGCTCGGTGCCCGGCCTGAGCGCCGTGGTATGGGGGCTGAGCGCTTCGGACTTCGCTGGCGGCTACCAGGTGCCGGGGCTCTTCCCCGCACCGATCACCATGGTGGATGCTGTTGGCGAGGTGGACTTTTCTCCGTTCGTTCCGGAGGACAACTACGGTGACGGCACGGTGGCGCCCTACGCCGCGGGATCCTGCGTGATGTTTGAGCCGGCGCTCGCCGTGGCGGCGCTCCGGCACTACCGGAGTCTCACGGATGCGAGTGGTGCTCCGCTGGTTTGGAGGGATCCAGCGAACGGTGGTTGCGGCTTCCTCGACGCGTTCAATCTTGGTGGATCAGGCTGGGTCGCGTCGGACTATGTCGCGATCGATCAGGGGCCGCTCCTGCTCGCGATCGAGAATGCACGGACCGGGCTCATCTGGCGGCTGTTTCACGCGCACCCGGCAGTGCAGCAAGCAATGAATCGGCTAGGACTTGCGCTCGACACCGGGGCCGAGCCGGCCAAGCCTGATCAAAATCCAAACAACAACATCGATCGACAAATCGGCGAGAAATCTCTTGACAGTGGCCGGTAGTCAGAGCATCGTGTAAGCGGTTTCATCGCCATGTGTAGCCGGACGCGCTCGCGACCGGATGGCCGCAGAGGTTGGACGTAAGGAGAAGAGATATGAACGCGACGTCTCGTGCATGTGTCGCGACCGCGGGAGCCCTGATGGCTGCCAGCGGCGCGATGGCCCAGATCAACACGATCAACAGTTTCCGCAACAACTTCAGGAACTTCAACGACTTTCCGAACAGCAACCTCGTCGCGTCATCGAACTACGGCGCCGGGACGGTGAGCATCAGCGAGAACAACTTCGGTCAGGGCAACACGCCGACGGCGTTCGCCAACCGGCACCGGGTGCTGTTCTCGAACAACGGCGGCGCCAACAACTACGCCCTTCAGAACAGCCAGAGCTTCGACCTCAGCTTTGACCTCAACCTGACCGCCACGGCCGTGCGGCTCGCCGAGGCCGGGTTCTACTCCGACACGTTTGTCGGCGGTGAGCCCCGGTACATCGCCAAGGCCGGCGACGCGGTATTTGCGTTCGACGCCTGGCTGCCCTTCGTCTTTGCCGGCGGCTACGTGAACGGCACGACGACCAACATGCGCTTCGCGTACAACGCCGGCGATGGCGCGGCCAACACGATCCCGGCGACTGTCACGGTGTACCGCGATGCGGTCAACCTTGGCACGTTCAACGCGGGGAACTTCGCGGCGCCGGACTTCCTCAACGGCTACGCGGATGGCTCGATCTTCGGCTTCTACGCCACATTCAGCCCAATCATCGACGCCAACGGCCTTGCGGATCCCAATGCCTCGGCTTCGTTGACGCTGTCGAACATCCAGCTCGTCCCGGCTCCCGGGGCCGCTGCGACCCTCGCCCTGGCTAGCCTGGTGGCCATCCGCCGCCGTCGGCGCTAACGCCCTGCGTTTCAAGTGAACCAAGAACGGGCCCGGCTGCACGCTGGGCCCGTCTTCTTTCCTGAGACGGGAGGGGGTGCTTGACAAGCACAGCCCGGCGCTGCATAGTAAATGTAATCGGTTTCATCTCTCCTTGTCATCATTTCGCGACCGCCGACCCATTGGATCCGTATCGTCGGTGTGCCGGCCCGCTGGATCGCCTCCATGACCTCAAATCCGTTCGGCCATTTCGATGCCGGGGGCCGTGCGTTTGTCATCACCGATCCGGGGACGCCTTCGCCCTGGGTGAACGTCATCTGCAACGGCCGATATGGCCTGGTCGTGAGCCAGAACGGCGGCGGCTTTTCTTGGCTCGACAACAGCCAGCTCAACGTGCTGACGCGCTGGGAGATGGACCTGGTTCGCGATCGGTGGGGGAAGTTCCTCTACCTCCGCGATCTGGAGACCGAGGACGTCTGGTCCGCCTCCCCCATGCCGTGCCGGGCGCGGTTCGATCGGTATTCTTGTACACACACGACCGGCGCGACGACGTTTCGAACCGAGTACGCCGGGATCAGCGCGACCTGGACGCTCACGGTGGCGCCGGATGACCCGGTAGAGATCTGGCGCGTCGAGTTGACCAATACGACCGCGCGCGAACGGCGGCTCAGGATCGCCTCGTTCTTCGAGTGGTGCTGCGGTGTCGCGCCGGATGCAAAGCGGGAGTTTCATCGGCTGTTCTTCACCACGCGGTATGACGCGGCTCGCCGGGCCGTGTTCGCGTCGAAGAACATGTGGGACGTCCCGGCTCGGGATGAGAAGGACCACTGGAACCGGCCGTGGCCGTATGTTGCGGCCCACGCCGTCGGCGGGCTCGCGTTCGAACGCGATGTCGCGATCTCGGACAAATCCGCGTTCCTGGGTCGGTACGGCGAGCAGGACTGCCCCGAGGCAATGGCCGCTGACCGGCCCCCGTCCCCCGCGGGCTTTGGCCGCTTCAACGACGCCTCGGTGTCGCTCGGCGGGGACTTCAGGATCGCCGCCGGCGGCACGGTCCGACTCCACTACCTCACGGCGTGCGCCGAGACCGACGCCGCGGTGCACGAACTGATCGACCGGTACAACACCGCGAGCGCCGTTGATGCGGCGGTCGGCGCGGCCGACGCGGCGTGGGCGAATCGCCTGGCTCCGACAAGTGTCCGCACCGAGATGCCCGATCTGGATCTCTTGAACAACCACTGGCTGCCATACCAGGCAATCAGCGGCCGGCTCTGGGCGAGGACCGGCTACTACCAGCAGTCGGGTGCGTTCGGCTTTCGCGACCAACTCCAGGACAGCCAGGTGTGGCTGCCGCTCGAGCCCGCGCGGTGCCGGGCGCAGATCCTGCAGCACTCGGCGCACCAGTTCGCGGACGGGAGTGTCTACCACTGGTGGCATCCGCTCACCGAGACCGGGCTGCGCACGATGTGCAGCGACGACTACCTGTGGCTCCCGTTCATCACGATCTCGTACCTCAAGGAGACCGGTGACTTCCAGATCCTCGACGAGCAGGCGCCGTTCGTGGATGTCAAGGCGCCGGCACCCTTGCTGGAGCATTGCCTCAGGGCATTCGCCCGGTGTTTTCAGCGTTTCAGCCCGCGCGGCCTGCCGCTGATCGGATCCTGCGACTGGAACGACGGACTCTCGGCGTGCGGAATCGAGGGCCGGGGCGAATCGGTGTGGCTGGCGCAGTTCCTGGCCGCGATGCTCGACGACTTTGCGGTCGTACTCGAACGCGCCGGGCGGGCGGTGCTGGCCAGGGAGTTCCGCGAACGCCGCGAACGGATCGCCCGCGCGGTCAATGAACACGCATGGAACGGGAGTTGGTACCGTCGGGCGACGCGGGATGATGGCCGGTGGGTCGGGGATGTCGACAGTTCGGAAGGGAAGATCTACCTCAACGCCCAGACGTGGGCCATCCTCTCCGGCGTGGCCCCGGCCGACCGTGCTGCGGCCGCCTGGCAGGCAGTACAGGAGCATCTGCTTGGCGACATGGGCCCGTTGCTGCTGGCCCCTGCGTACACCGTCCCTGATCGTGATGTCGGCTACATCACGCGGTACACGCCGGGCCTCCGGGAGAACGGAGGGGTGTACATGCATGCCGCAACGTGGGCCCTCATGGCCGCGTGCATGATGCGAGACACCAGCACGGCGGAGCGGATCTGGCGAGCGATCTCGCCGCCTCTCAGAGGCGAGGATGCGGAGGCGTATGTCGCCGAGCCCTACGTGACCCCGGGCAACGTGGACGGCCCGCTCTCGCAGACGCCGGGCAAGGCGGGATGGACGTGGTACACCGGCTCCGCCGCGTGGCTCAACCGGGTATGCCTGCAGCACCTGTTCGGAATCCGCCCGACGTGGGACGGGCTCGTTGTTGAGCCGGCGCCATTCCCGTCGATGGGACGGGTCGATGTCACCCGAACCTGGCGAGGGTGCCCGGTGCGGGTCAGATTCGATGCCAGAGAGTTCAAAGCGGGCGCTGCGGCCCGCCTTGTCGTCAATGGGAAGACGATTGACGGCCACACCGTGCCCGCCGAGACGGCCCGAGCGGGGATGCCGATCAGTATCGAGGTTTCGTGGGGCAACAACGCCGGCACAGCGGAGGCCGCCGCGGTCGCCGCGGGGAGAACCTATCGATGAAGACGCGCACCGGATCGGACGTGGGCCGCGGCTTTACGCTCATCGAACTGCTCGTCGTCATCAGCATCATTTCCCTGCTCATCAGCATGCTGCTGCCTTCGCTGGGCAAGGCCCGCAACGCGGCAAGAAACCTCAAGTGCAAGAACAACCAGCGGCAGATCGCGCTCGCGATACAGATGTACATGGATGACCAGAAGGATCCCCGGTTCCTCGACCTGTACCCCAGGTCGCCCGCGGCGAGGGACCACTGGAACGCGATCGTTCAGCTCGACGAATACCTGGGCGGATCGAACATGGTCGCCAACCGCACCGGCGTGTTCAACTGCCCTTCGGCGGGGCCCGGCACGAGCGTACGAGACCCCAATGTTCGCCAATACTTGCAGAACGGCGGGCGCATCTTCTGGCGAAACTACGACAACGACCTGTCGACCGGCGAGGACGGCTTCGAACTCATCACGGAGTACTGGTTCAACGACTCGCCCATCGGCAACTACCTCGGCGGCCGCCGGCAGCACGGCGTCTCCGGGCAGTTGCTCCGCGGCATCGAGCACCCGGAGGAGGTGGTCTGGCTGACCGACGCCTACGACGAGGTCCCTCGCCACGAAGGGAAGAACTTCTTCGTCTTCGGCGATCAGCGAATCGAGGAACTCACACCGCTGCGGGCGAGGTCGCCCCTCTCGCTCGACAAGTATGGGTCCCCGGGCCCCTACTACAACTGGGGCCACTACTACCCGTAGTCGTGGCTCGTATGTGCGGCCAGCCGATAGTCGCACGGAGACGCCGATGGACAGTTTTCGCGAGTTTCTGAAGAAGAACGCCTGGGCCGGGTGGGTGCTGGCGATGGTGTTCCTCGTCGCGAGCGTGATCCTCTACCGCAAACTCAGCGGCGCGAACGATCCGTACTCGGTCGAGCGGCTCTCGGAGACGGTGACACTCAAGGATTCGCAGACCGGAGAAGAATGGACGATGCCGCGTGGCGTCATGGAAACCCAGCTCCGTGAGCGCGGATTGAGTCTCGACGCGAAGGAGGGGCTTCCGAACCCAAAGACGGGCACGCTGACCGGGTTTCCCAAGAACAGTGAGTGGGAAGAGACGGTCACGCGGCTCAATCGCGAGACCCAAGAGTTGGTGAAATCCAGGCAGTTGCGGCCGCCGCAGCAATCCAGCACGCCGGCTACGCTGCCCGGGGGAAACTAGGCCCACAGCGAGGCAACGCCGTGCAAGACACTCCGGCTCGAGCCGTGTCCATGGCGCCGATGGTCATCACGCGTCGAGCAGCGATCGCCGCCCTTGCCGGCTCAGGTCTCGCCTTCGCAGCGTTCGGACCGCGCGGCGCCAAGGAGTCGGTCGCCGGCCGGACCGTCATCGACTACTGGGAGCATTGGACAGGGCACGAGGGCGCCGCGATGCGCACGGTCGTGGACCGGTTCAATGTCTCGCAGGATCGCATCTTTGTCCGCTATTTCTCGATGAACCTCATCGACCAGAAGGCAATGGTCGCGATCGCGGGCGGCGATCCTCCGGACGTCATCGGGCTCTGGAACTTCAATATCCCGGCGTACTCGGAGTCGAACGCGATCATGCCGCTCGACGACCTGGCCGATCGATTCGGCGTGCGCCGGGAGAACTACGCGCCGGCGATCTGGCCCCTGCTCACCCATGCCGGTCGGCTGTGGGGGGTTGTGAACACCTGCGGCTCGGTGGCGCTGTACTACAACCGGTCGCTGTTCCGTGAGGCCGGGCTCGATCCCGATCGTCCGCCTCGGACCATCGCCGAGCTCGACGCGTTCGCCGCGAGGCTGACGCGGGAGGGAAAGGGACGGATTGACCGGCTCGGTTTCCTTCACACCGAGCCGAACTGGTGGCGATGGCACTGGGGGTATTTCTTCGGGGGCTCGATCTACGACCCGATCACCGGGCAGGCGACCGCGGCGTCGGCCGACAATACAAGGGCGTTCGAGTGGATGCAGCAGCTGCCGTTGACTTACGGGGCGGATGCCATTGCCCAGTTCGAGTCTGGCCTCGGGAACTACTTCACGCCTCAGCACGCGTTCCTGACCGGCAAGGTCGCGATGACCAACCAGGGTCCATGGCTCGCCAACGTGATCAACCGCTTCAAGCCCGATCTTGACTACGCGGTCGCCCCGTTTCCGGTCGAGGAGCGACTCTATGACCCGTCGCGGCCGATCGGGCTCCTCGATTGCGATATCCTGGTCGTGCCCGCGGGCGCCAGGAACCCAGAGGCGTCGTTCGAGTTCATCGCCTTCACGCAGCAACAGGATCAAGTGGAGTTTCTCTCGACGGTGCACTGCAAGAACTCTCCCTTGGCGTCGGCCTCTGACCGGTTCATCCGGGAGCACCCGAACCGCTATGTGCGTGTCCACGACTCGATCGCGCAGAGTGATCGCGCCTTTCACTTTCCCAGGACGCGCGCATGGCCGCTCTACCGCTCCGAGTTTGATGCGGCCCAGCAGCGGATGTGGACGCTCCAGTCGGAGCCGGCAGACGAACTCCTGCTCCTGCAGGGGCGGGTGCAGTCGGAGCTGGACCGACTGGCGGATCGCCGCCGCGCCAGGGCTGGTCAGCGGCACGCCCGCTTCACAGGGCACCCCGGCGGACCGGCACGCGAGTTCGGGGCGTGAGAGCACCGCGGCCCACGGCAAGAGGGGAGCGGACCGAACCGGTGTGGACCGGCCTGCTCTGGATCAGCCCGTGGCTCATCGGGTTCGTTGGCCTGGTGATCTTCCCGCTTGCTCTCTCGCTGTACTACAGCCTCACCGACTACTCGGTGCTCGAGCCGCCGGTCTACCTGGGCGCCGACAACTACCGACACCTGCTGCACGATTCGCTGTTCTGGACGGCGCTGGGCAATAACGCCCTGTACGCCGCGGTCTTTATCCCCTTGTCCACCGCGATCGCGCTCGCCATCGCCTCGCTGCTGGCAAGGCCGATGCGGTGGGTGTCGTTTTTCCGCGCGGCGGTCTTTGTTCCCTCCCTGGTTCCGATCGTCGCTACCGCGATGATCTGGCTGTGGCTGTTCAACAGCGAGTACGGCCTGGTGAACCAGGCGCTCCGCGCCCTGCGACTGCCGGCCCCAAACTGGCTCAAGGACCCGAACTGGGCGATGATCTCGATCATCATCATCAGCCTGTGGCAGATCGGCCGGTCGGTCGTCGTCTACATCGCGGCGATGCGAGAGGTGCCGCGGCACCTCTACGAGGCCGCGCACATCGATGGGTTCGGTCGCTGGGGCCGCTTCTGGCACGTCACGCTCCCGATGATCTCCCCTTCCATCTTGTTCAACGTGGTGCTGGGCATCATCGATGCGTGGCAGGTCTTCGCGATCCCGTACATCATGACGGAGGGCGGGCCCGGCCGTGCAACGTACTTCTACACCCACTACCTCTATGACAACGCCTTCCGCTTCATGAACATGGGGTACGCCAGCGCCCTGGCGTGGGTGCAGCTCGTGCTCATCCTGGCGCTGACCGGGGTCGCGTTCCTGATCTCGCGCCGGCTTGTCCATTACAGCGCCGCATGATACGCCCCGACACCTCACCACCCTCCCCCCGTCGAGCGCCGCCGATTGCGTCGGGGATCGTGCTCTGTGTGCTGGCGGTGCTCTATGCCATGCCGCTGGTGTGGATGGTGTTCACATCGATCAAGCCCGAGGATCAGGCGATCTCCACCCCGCCGGTGCTGCTGCCGACTCCCGCCGCCGAAGCCCCCCGCTTCGCGTCGGAGAACTACTCGGCGGTCTGGAACGACCCCTCGGTCCGCTTTCCCCTCTACCTCCGCAACACCCTGATCATCGCCGCGCTGGCGGTCTCGGGGATGGTCGTTTCATCGGCGGTCGTGGCGTACGGGTTTGCGCGCGTCCGCTGGCGGTTCCGCGGCGTGATGTTCGCGCTGGTGCTGGCGACGCTCATGGTCCCGTTTCCGGTCGTCATGACGCCGCTGTATTCGATCTTCCGTTCGCTCGGGTGGATCGGGACGTTCAAGCCGCTGTGGGTCCCGGCGTGGTTCGCCTACGGCGGAGGCCTGAGCATCTTCCTGTTGCGGCAGTTCTACATGACCATCCCGCGTGAGCTTGACGAGGCCGCGCGGCTCGATGGATGCGGACACTTCGGCATCTTCTTCCGCATCATCCTTCCGCTGAGCAAGCCCGCGCTGGCCATGGTGGCGCTCTTCTACTTCAACTACGTCTGGAACGACTTCATCACACCGTACATTTTCCTGAACCACCAGGATCAGTTCACCCTGGCGCTCGGCCTGCAGCTCTATCAATCCCAGGCGGGCAACACGCCGTGGAACCTGCTCATGGCCGCGAGCACGCTCGTCGTGGCCCCGGTCCTGCTCCTGTTTTTTCTGACTCAAAGGACGTTTGTCCAGGGGGTGGCGGCGGAGGGGATCAAGGGCTGAACGGATTCCCCCCTGGGAACCGGCCCCGGGATTGCCCCGAATGCTCCAATACCCACCAAAAGGGTTGACACACCACCACATCATCGGCCATACTCGATGTAAGCGGTTACGGCCGCGTTTTATCGCACTTCCAGTCCCCACCCGGCGCACGGTTCAGTGGCGTTGGACCAACGAACGCAGAACACACGGAGATGCTTTATGAACAACACCATGCTCGCTTTCACGTGCGCGGCAGCGCTCGTTCCCGTGGCGGCCTTCGCCCAGCCAAATCTGGTCTTCAACCCCAGTTTCGAGGAGCCTGCAGCAAGCGCATTTGCCACCGGTTGGCAGACGTTCAACGCGGCCAACGTGTCGAGTGCCGCCGCCCGCACGGGCTTGCGTTCGATGGCCCTGCCCACCGACATCGACAACGCGTTCGTGGGTGCCACGACGAACGTGTTCAACCCTGAGACGCTCGGCTATTACGACCCGGCCATCCAGTTCCCAGGCGGCGATATCACCGTCAAGGGGTGGTACATGATCCCGACGGGCCAGGCGCTGCAGAACTGCAACTCGGGCCTGAAACTCGAGTTCCGCCGTGCGAACACATCGATCTTCGCGGCCTACGAATCGCTCAACATCAACCAGTCGACAAACGGCGTGTGGGTCCAGACAAGCATGACCGTCACCAACGCCCAACTCCAGGTGATCGCTGACGAGTTCCCGCCCGGTCCGGTGGCGGTCAGCGTTCTGCCGATCCGCTTCGGCGCCAACCCGAACAACCAGTCCGGGATCATCTACTGGGATGACCTTGAGGTCACACAAGGGAACCCCTGCCCGGCGGACCGTGACGGCAACGGGCTTGTCGAACCGACCGACATCGCTGTGTTCATCAACGACTGGTTTACCAGTATCAGCCAAGGCACCCTGGTCGGTGACTTTGACGGCAACGGCGTCGTCGAACCGGCTGACATCGCTGGCTTTATCTCGGCATGGTTCACCGCTGTGTCCACCGGTCATTGCCCGTGATCGTCCTCACTCCCGATCGCGTGCGAACGAGCGCCGAGGGCCGAGTGCCCTCGGCGCTCTTCTTGGTTGGGCTCCTCACGTTGATCCTTGGGGCAACAACCTCAAGCGCCGGGCCGGTGACGGCCGCGTGGCCGGTCGACGGCCCCGACGATACAACCGCCGTCGCCGCAGCCGGTGTGGCCGGCTGGTACGCCACCGCCGATTCCTACGAGGACAACGTCGAGATCAGGGATGTCCAAGCGACGCTGGTGCACACCGTCACCAAGGCCCAGATCGAAGCCTTGCTGCCGTGGATGTCGCTGAACGGCTCGCAGGACGGGCTCAGCGGGCTCGCCTGGTCCGATTCAGGACGCCAGCTCTTCATCCTCGTTCACGACGCCGCACCCGCTGGCGACGGGCAGCCCTCCGACGCGGTGCTCCGTTACGACGTTCCCTCCGGAGCACTGACGCTCTTCGCTCGGCTCGAACTCTTCGATTCGGACGCAGCGTGGCCCCACCTCGCGGCGGCTCACTTCAAGGGTCGTCTGTACGTCGGGTCGGGCCTGTCTCCAACGATTACCGTGATCAACGCCCCGTCCTCAGCCGCGACCGGTTCGGTGCTGTCGACGGTCTCGCTTCCCGCAGGGGCCGCGGTCCATGGCCTGACGATTGATCGCGACAACTCCGTGCTCTACGCCGCGAGCGACGCCGCGATCTATCGCTCCTCGGCCACAGCCTCACCGCTCTCGTTTTCGCTGGTGGGTTCATTGTCCGGTATCCGGTCGATGACGTTTGGCGATCACTATGGCGGCCCGATGAACCGCGGGCTGTTCGTGCTCCGCGACACGACTTCGCCAGCCGTGTCTCGCATCGACTTTGTGGCCGCCGCCCAGGCGGCTGGAACGCAGGCCTTCGCGCCAACTCTTTACGCGAGCACGACAGCGGTCTGGCACGCGCTCGCGGCGACCTCGGATGGGAAACTCCTCATCGGCGCGGACGAAGACGCCGTTGCCATGACCGACTCGTCCGATCTTCGTCTCGGCCTCGATGCGTTCCTGGCCGACGAATTCTCGCAGCACGTGGCGCTCGCCAAAGGATTAATCTCCCCAGACGGCGAGCCTCCGGGCTGGGTGATCGACGCCGATGTAGTCCCCTCAATCTCCCGGTTCCATCCGGCGACGCCTGACGCCGCGGCGTGGGCAGTCCTGATGCTGATCGCCGCGGATGTGGTCCAGGGTGACCCACAGGCCCGTCCGCTGGTTCGTACGATCCTGACGAGGTATGCCGGGCTGGCATCCGACGGCATCGCGCCCTCCCGCAGCGCCGATGGCATCTACCGCCACTGGATCGACCCCGCCACCGGCGGTGTCAAACCCGGGTGGGATCCGGAGTTCGCGACCCTGAGCACGATGAAGATCCTCGCCGCCGCCGCGAGGGCACAGTCCCGCTGGCCCGAGGACGCGGTGATCCGGCGGGCGGGGAACCGGATCGTCTTCGGCGTGGTGAACTGGGATGCCTACCTGAACCCGGTGACCGACGCGATGTCATTCAAGGGGTTGCCGGCCGGCGGCCCGGACTGGAGCTCGGCGTCAAAGCCGTTCTTCGAGGGGATTATCTTCGTCGAGCAAGCAGCCAGGTACGGCGGCGCGGTGGCGGGCACCTCGTACTCGCGATGGCTCGACCGCGGGAACTGGCCCACGGCGAGTTACCTCGTCGGCCATCCGATTACCTCCACGAGCCCAAACGCGTTCGGCGCGGCGTTCATCAGCCTGTATTCCCACCTGCTCCAGTCCGACTACCGCGCCGTGCCGGCGTGGCGCCAGCAGGTGCAGAACCTGCGGTGGTCGTCCGCGGCGTGGACCGACGACTTCGGGCCCAAGTTCTACACGGTCTTCTCGGCGGGGACGACGCGCTCGGACTGGGGTGGCTACAACGCCGACTCACTCGGATTCCACCCGGGTAACGTGACGACCTTCACCAGCCTGATTGCCACGGCCGCCGCGCCCGGCGCCCCGAACCCGGCCGCGGAGGCCGTTTCGGCGTACCACGCCTACCGCAAGGGCGGACGCCAGGCGTTCAAGAGCGGCGCCATCCTCCTGTACCGGCGCAGCGACGTCGATCGGACCTACACGCCCAACTCGGCCGGTCTCCCCGACGTGACGCTGGCCGGACTCGCGATCGGCGAGCTCCTTCATCCCGGGCTGATCGACGGCTCGTTGGCCATCCCATACCCGGCTGCACCGATCTGCGACGCCGACTGGAACGCCAACGGGACCATCGAGCCAGCGGACATCGCGGGCTTTGTGAACTCGTGGGTCCAATCACTTTCAACCGGATCACTCTCAGGCGACTTTGATGGGAACAGCACCGCCGAGCCCGCGGACATCGCGCAGTTCATCACTGCGTGGCTGTCCGCCCTCTCGGGAGGATGTTGACTCCCGCCGCAAACACTCAATACAGGGAACAAACAGCCCATGCAAAGAGGCTGTTGTTCACTGTCCCGATCGCGTCTTGCCCGCGGGAAGGGGCTCAGTACGTCCTTGGGTCAACCGCCGGCACGAGATAGGGGGTCATGGCCACGGTCTGGTCCGAGTGGTTCTCCACGGAGACTGACCGGGAGGCCGGCCGGCCGGCCGGCGCGCTGTCGCTGAACTCCGGGCTGGTCGGAGCGGACAGAGTCCCTCGCTGGCCTTGCGGAACCGTGCAGGCCGGCAGCAGGAGAAGCATGGGTACGAGGATGCGTGCGGAGCGCTTCATTCGGGATTCCTTTGGTTGGGCACCCGCTCAGGTGGCACGGCAGCGTGCCGTCGCTTGACACCTTCAGGACGTGCCGTCACGCCCTTAGAGTGCCGGTGCACGCCCGGCGTTACACGCCGGGGACAGAAGTGCGCAAACGCGGCGCGGCAACATAGGCTCCGCCGTCAGAGCCTTTGCCGCATGGAGGATCAATGACAGCACCCCCGTGGTCTCTCCGCCGCGTTCACACGCTTGATGAGCCGCAGATCGAACAGCTCGCCGACGTTCTGATCGACTGCGTCGATGGCGGCGCCTCGGTGAGCTTCATGCACCCGCTGTCGCGCAAACGTGCGACGGCCTTCTGGCGCCACGTGGCGAGCGGGGTTGAGGCGGGGAAGCGGGTGCTCCTGATCGCCGAGGACGCCGGCGGCGTGTGCGGCACCGTGCAACTCCTGCTCGATCAGCCCGAGAACCAGCCGCACCGCGCTGACCTGGCCAAGGCGCTGGTACACCGCCGCGCGCGCCGCCAGGGGTTGGGTGCCGCACTGATTGGGGCCGCGGAGGCCGCCGCGAGAGAGTGCGGCCGGACGCTGCTGGTGCTCGACGCGGTCACCGACGGCGACGCGGCCCGGATGTACGAACGGCTGGGCTGGCAGCGCGTGGGCGTCATCCCGGGATACGCCCTGATGCCCCGCGGCGAGGTCTGCAGCACGACGGTCTACTACAAGGTGGTCGGCGCGTAGCCGCCTACTTCCCCTTCGCTCGATCAAGCCGTCAGGCGGCCACGCGACGCCTTGGTAAGCCTCACGACACTCACCATGAGCCTGGTCAGCAGGAAGATGAGCGCGGCGACGCTGGCGATAAGCAGTGCCCACCGCACCACCGCGGCGGTTGGAACGGAGAGGCCGATGCCGGTGAACAGAAGGATGTAGCCGGCGACGCAGGCGGGGCATTTCGGCATGAGAGCGAGTGCGGTGAGAGGAAGCGCCCATTCCGCGAGCGTGGCGGTTCGGCGGAGCCATCGCAGCGGTGCGGTGCTTGATGAGCGAGCACGACGAGCAGAATAGGAAGGATCGTCGGCGGCGCAGCAGTGCATGTTGAGTCCTCAAGCGGATGAGGCCGGGGGCGGTGCGGCATTAGCGAGGCAGAGGACCGGTGATTCCGGGTTTCTCCGCCCACGGGTCTACGAAGTTGGTGTCGTCGTACCGGTCGTGGTGGCGGAGCCATCCCATGCCGTCTGTCTGCGCCTCATCGCGTCCCTTGGGGGTGATATCGAGATACCGGTACGCGGTGAGGAAGTCCTCCAGCCCCCTGGCGAAGGTGGAGTAGGTGTGATAGATCGTGCTGCGGGCCGCAGTCGCGTCTTTGACAAACACACTCAGACCCGGAAGCTCGCGGATCGGATAGGGCTTTCGGTTGAAGTTGTACACCGCTCGCTCCGACATCAGCTCCGGATCCGTGAACGAGACGCCAAAGTCGCGGCCGAAGTCGGTGTTCGCCGCGGATACCCAGGGGAACGTCCAGCCCATGCGGCCTCGAAACTGCTCGATGCTGTCGATCGGCGCCTTCGAAACCGTAACAAACGACACATCGCGATGGGCCAGATGCACGACGATGTTGTTGTAGTGGTCGGCGACGAACGAGCAGGACTTGCAGCCCTGGGACCATGTCGGGTCGTACATGAAGTGGTAGACGACCAACTGGCTGCGGGGGCCGAAGAGGTCTGCAAGCGATTGCTTGCCCCGAGCCGAATCGAACGTGTACGCCTTGTCGATCCTGACCCATGGAAGGCTGCGGACCTTGCGGCTCAAGGCGTCTCGCTGACGGGTGAGGGCTTTCTCTTCGCTGAGGAGCGAAAGACGCTCCTTGAGCCACTCGTCACGAGAAACGACACGGTGCCCCGTATCGGGGGCGGCGGGCGCATCGGTGGGTTTCATTGCTTGACTCCTTGTCCCGCCGCCCAGGGGCGCGCGGTATGCGTTCATTCCCAAAACTCAGCCCCGGCGTTGGGCCTGTCGTTCGGCGACCTGCTTGATGCGATTGATGCCGTGCTCCCAGCCCTGCGGCATCCCATCCCTGAGTTCCTGCGGGATAAAGCCCATGGCGCGATGAACGAGGGAAAGGCGGGTGCCGTTGCCCTCGGCCGTCAGACGGTACTGAACGTGGTTGACAGCGGGGTACGACATGGGCATCGGACCGTTGAGCTCCAGCAGCATCGGCGCCTTGATAACCTGCACATGACCCCAGAGATGGCCATACTTGTGTCCTCCGGACTCTCCGAGATCGCGGTACCACCGCCCCCCCGGCCACGGTTCAATCTTCATGGGGAAGGGCTTGCCATCGGGGAGTTGGCTCCCCGGCCCGAGTTCCTCGAGCAGCGCTTCAAACGCGATCTCGGGAGAGGCGGCGATGAGAATGTCCCTGCGGATGTCGAGGGACTGGACGGTCTCGTGATCTGTCATTGTCGCGGGGCTTGGCATGAACAACTCCTTGGTGCTTGAGGGCGAGAGTGGGGGATAGGCCTATTCCTGCTTGGACTCGCGTTGCTTCCGCTCCGCGAGCTCCTTGACGCGATGGAGCTGGTGCTCCCAGAACCGCTCGAACGTCTTGACCCAGTCATGCACGGGCCGAAGCTCCTCGCCATTGACGCTGTACACGCGGCGGCGTCCCTTCCGGACCACGCTGACAAGGCCGACCTCCCGCAGCACGCCCAGGTGCTTGGAAACCTGCGGCTGAGGCCAGCCCAAAGCCTCGACCAGCCACGAGACATCGCGATCGCCCCCGCCTCCAGCAAGCGCCCCGAGGATCTCTCGGCGCCTCGGTTCGGCGATCGCTGCGAAGGCATCGGTGGTGGTCGCGGCGCGGGCCATACCCAAATATATCACCATATGGGCATATGTCAAGCCCGACCAGTGACGTTTGTCGAATACGCTCGCCTATGAGCGAATCGCGCCCGACCGAATCGTGCGGCTGTGGTGCGGTCGTTCCGGTTGCCGACGTGCCAACGCACCCGTACATCGGAGCCACGTCCGGGTGCTGGAAGGTCTACGGCGATGTCCTTGGCCGGGAGTATGGGGACCTCCGCAACCCCGCATGGCATCGACTCACAGTCGACGCTTATGCCGTGCAGCATCCCGGCACGGAATCGCGGCGGGCCCGGCAGTCCGTCGCCATCCACCTGATCGCCCTGCACTGGGTCATCGATCAGGGACTCGAGCCCCGGTTTGTAACCCGTCGCATGGCCGCGGCGGTGAGCATTTCGTCTGAGTTTGTGTGGCTTGAGGCGCCCTCATTCGCGGGCACAGCGAACATCGTGGAAGTGGCCGCCGCCGTTTCACCGCGCGAGCACGAACAAGCCGTCCATCGCTGGGCACGATCGGTGTGGTCAGCCTGGGACAGGCATCACCCGACCATCCGTCAATGGGCGAGGCTCCTCGAGTAGCCTCCAGTCGAGCCCCGCGTGCTGTCCCCGATCTCTACTCCCAGGCGACGAGCAGCTCGGGATTGTCGACCCAGGCCACAAAGTAGGGATGCGCTGCGCCACGGCGGATCATGAGGATCGCAAACGGTCCGTCGCAGATCATCCGCTTGGGATCCCGCGGCATCGGTGCACTGGTAACAACGCCGATCGCCGCCTCGCTCTTGAGCACGGCCCCACGTTCGTCGAGGCGGAACCGGATGTTCTGCATCGCCTCGTCGATTACCCCGCGGGTCGAGGTGCCGACGATCTCCCTCCCGATCAACTCATGAAAACTGCGGGTGATGTCGAAGTTGAGGAGCGGGACGATCAACACGTCATCGCTGCCAAACTGGATCGGCCTCGCGCCGGGATCCCCGCCGCCGGCTCCCTCGGACACGAGCGATCCGACGATACATGCAGCCGTGTCGGCCAGCGTGCCGCCGGGTTCAAGGCGCGCGAGCACGAGCCGGTCGCCGGCGGAGGTGCTCTTGAGTTCGACGACCCAGTCGGTCGGTGAGTCGTAGCGGTGTACGATGATCTGGTCCGCGATCTTCGAGCGGTTCGGGAGATTACCGCCGCTCCAGAGCCCGAAGGAAGCGAGCCGTTTGTCATTGAAGACCAGGGGCACCGTGCGTCGCATGAACGGGTGAGCGAACGACAGGTTCTTGAAGAGATACGTGTACGCCAGGATGCGATCCGGTGGGATGCTCTCGGGGAGCATGCTCGGCGAGGCCGCTCCGCCGAACGTGTCGTTGAGTCGCGATCGGATTGCCCCGATGATGCCGTCGCGCCCGAACCCCGCCATGGCGACAAACGACGCCGAATCCAGGTCCGCGCGGCCCTGCGGAGCCCTGTTCAATAGCTCGACGATTGGGGGGTCGCCATCGACGTGGACCGGCGGTCCCATGACAGACACAAGCTCGTTCCATGCAAGCTGGAAGGTTGAGCACCAGAGCAGACTGGTGCCCGGCGCTTGAGGCTGGCTGAGCGTCGCCGCGACCACCGTGTGCTTGAGGTCCCCGTCGGCGTCCTTGGCAACGAGCGAGGGCCTGCCCAGAACGTCATCATGACTCCGGGGGGGATCGACCGAGCAGCCGATCGCGAGAACGGCCGCCGTGGCAACAACTGTGTGCATCACCCGGGTCGCGGCAGTTGTCATCATCATCGCTGGGCCCCTTCGCGCTTGGTCGACTCAGTCCCCCTGGTCGAGAACCGCCATGAACGCCTCCTGCGGGATCTCGACGCTGCCGATGGCCTTCATCCGCTTCTTGCCCTCTTTCTGCTTCTCGAGGAGCTTCCGCTTGCGGCTGACGTCCCCGCCGTAGCACTTGGCGGTGACGTTCTTCCGGAAGGCCTTGATGGTCTCGCGGGCGATGATCTTGCCGCCGATGGCGGCCTGCACGGGGATCTCGAACTGGTGGCGGGGGATCTGCTCGCGGAGCTTGGAGACCAGGAGCCTGCCGCGGCGCTCGGCGTGATCGCGGTGGACGATGACCGAGAGCGCCTCCACGGGCTCACCGTTGACAAGGATGTCGAGCTTGACGAGGGTGTCCGAGCGGTAGCCGCCGTTCTCCGAGACCAGCTCGTAGTCCATGGTGCCGTAGCCGCTGGTGATGCTCTTGAGCTTGTCGTAGAAGTCGTAGATGATCTCCGCGAGGGGGATCTCGAACGAGAGCATGTCCCGGGCGTCGGAAACAAACGTCTGGTGCTTGTAGACCCCCCGGCGCTCCAGGCACAGCTTCATGATGTCGCCGATGTAGTGCTTGGGCAGGATGATGTCGACGCGGCAGATCGGCTCGCGGATCTCGTCGATGAGCCCCGGATCGGGCAGGTCGGCGGGGTTGTGAACCTCCAGGAGCAGCCGGCCTTCCTTTAGGGTGGAGCCCGGCGTGCCTCCCTCCTCGAGAACGCGGATGTCCGAGGTGGCCCGCTTGCCGGACTTGAGTGTCGCCACGGTCGTGCGGGCGACGACGCGGTAGGAGACCGTGGGCGCGGTCTGCACGATCTCGACACCCCCCTCGCGCTCCAGCCGTTCCTGGACGATGTCCATGTGGAGCAGCCCGAGAAACCCGCAGCGGAACCCGAAGCCCAGAGCATCCGAGTGCACCGGCATGAACGTGAAACTCGAGTCGTTGAGCGACAGCTTCTCCATCGCCTCGCGGAGCTGCTCGAAGTCGTTGCCCTTCTGGTCCTCGGTGGTGGCGGGATAGAAGTCGCAGAAGACCATCTGCATCGGGGGCTTGTAGCCCGGGAGCGCCTCGCCGGCCGGGTCGTGCTCCAGCGTGATGGTGTCGCCGATCCGCACATCTTTCAGCGAGCGGATGGCCGCGACGACGTACCCGGTCTCGCCCGGAGATAGGGTCTGCACGCGGACCGGCTTGGGTGTGTACTTGCCGAGCTCAGTGATCTGGAACGTGCGGCCGGTCCCCATCATCCGGATCTTGTCGCCGACCTTGATGGCCCCGCCCTCCCCGTGCGTCCCTCCGTCGAAGACACGCACGTACACGATGACGCCGCGGTAGTCGTCGTACACCGCATCGAAGATCAGCCCACGCGTCTGGGTGACGACGGGCTTGCGCGGCGGGGGAAACTTCTCGCACACCGCGGCGAGCAGTTGAGCAATGCCGACGCCCGTCTTGGCGGACACGTAGATGCAGTCCTCCGCCGCGATTCCGAGCACCTGCTCGATCTCCATCGCCACCTCCTCGGGACGGGCGGAGGGGAGATCGATCTTGTTCACAACCGGGACGATCTTCAGATCTTCGTTGATCGCGAGGTAGGCGTTGACCACCGTCTGGGCCTGGACCCCCTGGGTGGCGTCGACGACCAGGATCGCCCCCTCGCAGGCCTTCAGGGCCCGCGAGACCTCGTAGTTGAAGTCCACGTGCCCCGGCGTATCGATGAAGTTGAGCATAAACAGCTCGCCCGCGGCGGCCGGGCCGGCCTCGTCCTCGCCGGCTGAGTCGCCGCCGGGGGCGGTGTCGGACCGGAGCTGGTCGCTCGTATCGCCGGGGGCGTGCCGGTGGAAGACCGTGACGGCCGAAGCCTTGATCGTGATGCCCCGCTCACGCTCGATGTCCATGGAATCGAGGATCTGCTCCTTCGCTTCTCGTGCTGAGACGGCATTGGTCGCTTGGAGGAGCCTGTCGGCCAGCGTGGACTTGCCGTGGTCGATGTGCGCGATGATGGAGAAGTTACGGATCTGCATGGGGGTGGAACCGGGGCCTCGGGAATGGGACAGTCGACAGGACGCGGGGGGGCCGGGGATGGTACGCGAGCGTGGGTCAGCCGCCGGCAAACGGAGCGGATTCCCGATGCGGCTCCCGTCGGAGTATCGTGGGGCATGCGAAGAGCAGTGTTCCTGGACCGGGACGACACGTTGATCGCCACCCGGGAGGCCACCGCGGCGAGTACCCACCCGGGCGACCTCATCGATCCGGCTCTGGTTCGGCTGCTGCCGGGGGTCGCGGCGGGGTGTGAAAGGCTGCGAGAAGCCGGTCTGCTGCTCATCGTCATCAGCAACCAAGGGCTGGTCGCACGCGGCGTCGGGACCGTCGCAGAGGTCGATGCGGTCAATCGGCGAGTCAGGGAGTTGATCGAGCAGGGGGGGGGTCGGATCGATGCCACCTATTACTGTCCCTACCACCCAAAGGGGATCGTCCGCCCGTGGAACGTCGAGCATCCCTGGCGAAAGCCCGCGCCGGGCATGCTGCTCGAAGCGGCCGGCGATCTCGGCCTCGCAATCCCGCAGTGCTGGCTGATCGGCGACTCCCCCCGCGATCGGGAAGCGGGCGTGGCCGCGGGGATGCCCGTGGAGCGAACGGTGCTGGTTGGAGAATCAGAGCGGTTCCGGTCCTTCGGTGAGGCGGCCGAGTGGGTCGCGTCGCAGGCGACCAGGGAGACGGAACCGGCCTGACCGCGGGCTGCGCTGGAGGATTGGATGGAGAGGCCGCTGAGATTGTTGGTCGTGCTTCCGTCGTGGGTCGGGGATGCCGTGATGGCGACCCCGGCGCTCCGGCTGCTGCGCGACTCGCTCAAGGGGAGTTTCATCGGCGCGCTGGCCCGGCCTGGCATCGACGACGTGCTCGCGGGCACAGGGTTGTTTGACCAGGTACACGTCGAACGGGCGAGGGGGGTCATGGGGCCGAAGAACGTCGCCGCGAAGATCCGCCCGATGCGGTACGGCGCGGCCTTGCTGCTCACCAACTCCTTCTCGACCGCCCTGATCACCCGCTTGGCGTTCATCCCGCGCCGGATCGGGTACGACCGGGACGCCCGCGGGTTGCTGCTGACCGAGCGGCTGCAGCCGGCCAGGCGCCAGGCGCCGCACCACGGCTTCGCGCCGGTCCCCGCGGTCGAGTACTACCTGCGGGCGGCCCGAGCGGTGGTGGGGGGCGAGGCCGCCGCGGGCCGGCCACTCCAGCTGGAACTCGCGACTTCTGCGGCCGACGAGGCGATGGCGGACGAGATGCTCCGAAGGGCAACGCCGCCGTTGCACACAGGTCCGCGCCCGCTTGCCGTGCTGAATCCGGGTGCCAACAACGAGGCGAAGCGCTGGCCGGGAGAGCGGTTCGCACGAATCGGATCCCGCCTTGCGACAGAACACGGCATGAACGTCGTCGTGACCGGGGCGCCGGCCGAAGCGGAGCTCTGCGAAGAGATCGCCGCGGAGTCACGTCGGCACGCCACCGATGCGGCCCCGATCGCGTCGCTCGCGGCTTTCGGCGGAACACTCGGAGCGCTCAAGGCGGTTGTCCGCCGCTGCGCGATCATGGTGACCAACGACACCGGGCCGCGTCACATCGCGGCGGCGTTCGGGGTGCCGCGGGTCGTCCTGTTCGGGCCGACCGACCGGCGCTGGACAACGCTCCCCCACGATGATCGGGCGGAGGAACGCGAGATCCTGGCGGACCCAACGCTGCCCGACTCAGAGGTCGCCGACGATCATCCCGAGCGGTGTCGAATCGATCGGATCGAGTTCGGTCGCGTCGCAGAGGAGGTGGACTGTCTCCTCGCGGGTGTGCGAAGGCCGGATGCACCGATCGGATAGATCCGGTACCATGGCCGGCGGGCGAGGAGAGCGGGGTTCACGACGAGATTGAGGGAAAGCGATAATGGCGACGGCAGGACGGAACAGATGTTTTGCGGCGTCAGCACCCGTGCGTTCGACCACGGCCGGGGTCCTGGCAGCGGTCGCTGTATCGCTCACGCCGGGACTGGCCTCTTCCGCCGCGGCCCAGGAGGCGCCTGGCGCTGCGGCATCGCCGCCGCCCTCGGCCAGTGTCAAGGCCGAGGCAGCGCCCGGCGCGAAGATCGAGGACGTCACGAACACCGAGCCGCGGCTCGAAATCGGGATTTCGCCCTACATCTGGCTGCCGAGCCTCACAGGCTCAATCACCGCGGCGGGGCAGAAGGCCGATGTCAATGCAACCTTCTTCGACATCCTCGGCGACACCGAGACGGTGTTCGGACTCATGGGAGCGATTGATTTCAAGTATGACCGCGCAGTGTTCCAGATCGATGCATCGTGGATGTACGCGAAAGTCGAGGATCAGGAGGCTGTCGGGCTGGCGTCGCGGGGCACGCTCTCCGCGGACCTGAAGTCCAACATGACGTGGCTCGAGTTCTTCGGGGGCTACCGGTTTATTGACGAACGACTCGACCGCGATCTGGAGTCGACCCGGCGTTTTTATCTTGACGGCATCGTTGGCGGCCGTGTCACGTTTCTGGACATGGAGGACACGCTGACTGCCAGTGCCGTCGTGACCCTTCCCGATGGGACCGTGCTGAATCCCGGGGAGTCGAGGACGTACAAACCCTCGGAGACATGGTTTGACCCGTTTGTGGGTCTCCGGATGGGCTTGGACTTCGCACCGGGATGGTCCTTGATAGTTCGAGGCGACGTCGGTGGCTTTGACGTCGGGTCGGACTTTTCATGGCAGGCGGCCGGGCTCGTGGGGTACCGGTGGTACCACAAGGACTGGAGCATGGCCCTCTTCGGCGGCTTCCGCGCCCTCGGCCAGGATTACACCAACGGCAACTTCATCTGGGATGTCACGACCTACGGCCCGCTGATCGGGATGGAGTTCGCGTTCTGAGTTCCTCGGGGACGCGGGCTCGCCGTCAGTCCTGTCGGTCGTCAAGCACCTGCGACACCGAAATGCCCGTCAGCCCATCCGAAAACACAAACCAGCGTGTCCGTGGGTAGGCCCGCTCCAGGCGACGGACGATCCGCACCAGCCGGTGGCGGTTCAGGATCAGCGCCGGATCCGAGATGTGGATCGAGCCCGCCTTGCAGTCCAGCTCCACGCGCCCCTTGGCCACAGGCTTGACCTCGGCGAACAGGTTGTCGTGGGACCAGTCGAGCCAGGAGGCATCCGGCTGGTCATACGCACGGCGGTCCTCGTGCAGCCGCCCGTCGTCGCCAAGGGCCCAGAGAGCAATGGGCCCAAAGCGCGGCCGGTGCCCAATATGGTGGTATTGCACGCGTGTCATGGCAGTGCGCTCCCTTTCCTGCGACCCGGCAGCGGCCCCGGGACGTCGTGGCAATACAGATCGGTCGGGAGAGTCCTGCGGATGAGTCCGCCGGTTCTGGTCTTGCCGGTTTCGCCATTTCGCCCGGCTGCGTGGACCGCAAGCGGCGGATAACTCGCGGGAAGGGCCTCCACCAGCCGTGGACAGAGTCACGGCCACCGTGTTCGAGGCCCGGGTTGACCGGGTGGCCGGACGCCGTACCATGGAGGCGTCCGAAATCGCAACCCATCCCGGGGGCGTAGCTCAGTTTTGGTAGAGCGCTTCCATGGCATGGAAGAGGTCGGGAGTTCGAGTCTCCTCGCCTCCATTCCCGGGTAAACGTAGCCGAGCACGCGAGTGGCGTGCATCCGCCACACCGTTGGCGGCGCGGCCCTGAAGCTGGTCACGAGATGGTCAGTAACGACCACAGCGTCCAGTGCCAGCGCCTGTGCTTATGGCCAAGGCCCATTGACTTGTGCACAATCGCAACCAGCAGAACGCGATGCCGATCAGCGCGTTCAATAGGGCTATGCCGGCCTCTGGTACCCTTCCCACGGCAGATCCATACTGCCGACCTTTGGAACGGATGCGCCTTGCCTACTCCGACGGTGCTTTGTATCGATCCACTCGGTGTTTCGCCTGGTCGATGAGCCACAACTCTCCGGCATCGGGCGAGAAAAAGGGGACCAGCAAGGAACCGCTGGCGGGGTCGCCCGGGATCGTGTACGTTTTGGCCGTGTTGGCGGTGCGATTGATGTACAGGAGTGAACGCTGCGAGACAACCGCGACCGCGTGGTCGCTCGCTGCGGCGCGGGCGATGATGCTCTCCTCGGGCAGCTCGTGCGTCTCCAGGGCATCACCAGCGGCGGAAAACAGGGTGACCGAGCTCGGGATACCGCCGCTTCCGAACGGAGCACGGGCAAGGATGGCGAAGGAGCCGTCGGGCGCGACGGCGGCGCTGAACGGGTAGTCGAGCCAGAGTTGGTCGGCGCGCCGTTCAAGCGTGCGAGTCATCTCCTGGTCAGCGTCGTAGAGGAACGCCCGTTCGTAGCCGACCACGACGCACTCCTGTGTTCCGGGGCGGAAGAACCACTCCTCGGAGACGTCGTCCGAGCGGCAGGGTTGGAGGCCGACGCGATTCCCCGCCGCGTCGAAGCTGAGGTATCTCGACTTGCCAGGGCCAATGCTGGTGGGTCTGGAGTACACCTCCCCGTCCCCGGCGATGGTAATCGAACCGATCCCGCAATCGGTTGGAAAGTCCGTCGGGTCGGGACGCAGGATGCGAGTGCGCCTGCCGGAGGAGTCAAAGACGTGAACGGCAGCGGTGTGGCCGTCAAGGGCATAGATACGGCCGGCGCGATCCACGGTGACCGCGCGGATCTCACCAAGGGTGTCGTTGTCGGGCTTCGCGCCGATGACCATGTCAACCGTGCCGTCCTCGGTGAGGCGCAGGATCGAAGCGCGGTCGGAGGTCCAGAGCCGCCCGTTGGGGGCGCGGCGGACGTCGCCGTAGAGGCGGAACGTGCGACCGTCGTCGAAGTGGGGGGTGAACGACGCACGCTTTGTGTTGTCGGCGGAGAGGCGGACAACGGGAGGTTGGCCCCGGAAGTCGTGAACGATCCAGCCGCCGTCCTCATCGGGCTCCAGGCCGACGACGTAGTTTGGTCGTGAGCCAAACCCGGCTTCGATGCTGACCATGCCGGTGTGGCTCCCGTCTCTGTCAAACTTGAGGATCAGGCCCGGGACGCCAACCAGCACGCCAAGAGTGCCGTCGGGCCGGATTGCGGCGTCCTGGGTCATGGCGCAACGCGTGGTCCACAGACGCTTTCCGTTGGAGTCGTAGCGGACGACCTCGTTGGACCGATAGTCACCGACTACCGCGAATCCGGTCTCGCCGCCGCTGATGACACCGTGGCCGAACGTGGGCTTTGGCGAGGAGAAGCCGACGATCGGGGAGACCGTCTTGCTGTCGAGGTCGGCGATCCACGCGAGCGATGGAGAGTTGTTGTGGAAGCCCTGGACGATTACCCATCGGTCGCCGCCAATCCACGCAACCTGAGGGGCGGCAGTCTCTCCTTCGACCTCGGCGAGTTCGAGCGGAAGATGCAAAACACTCCCGACTGGGTCCGGTGAAGCGGGGTCAATGAGAACCAGTTCGAACACCCCGTCGCCCCGGAAAGGAATGAACCCGCAGCGGGAGCGATCGTCGAAGGCGAATCGGGCGACGCTTAGGTTGTCGGAAGTGTCGCTGTTGCCGAGTGGGAACGATCCGATGTTCACCAGGGTGGGCGCCGGAGGCTTGGGTTCGGCTGGGGCGACGACCTTCGGATCGGGACGGTGTCCAATCTGGACCACTTCTGGGGTTGAACCGACTTCTTCAACACTCCACCCGCCATCGGCTCCCCGGTTTGTCGCGAAGGTCACCGCGGCTTGCCGAGCGCGGCTCAAGTAGACAAAGCGATTGTCGGCAAAGCGAGCGGCGGGCGTGACGTCCGTCTCCTTGAGGTACCTGGGGCTGAAGTACTCGAGGCCGGTGAACTCGGTCGTCCACTCCTGCGACCAGACCTCGTTTGCATCCTTGTCGATGAGTACGAGTCGGATGCCCTCATCGCTGGCGTTGCTGGGCCGCCACGCGGTGCGAGTCCAGACTACGAGGGAGAGTTCCGTGCCCGGCACGGCGTCCGCGTCGGCCGCCATGTACCAGAGTCGCTCTCCGCCAGCGGGAGCCGCAACAGCGAGGTCACCGGTGAGCTTTCCGTCGGTGATCGAGTAGAGCAGCCACCGCTCGTCACGCACGTTGTAGTCCGGCTTCGCATCCAGCCGGATCACGAATCGACCAAGGTCCGGCTGCAACAGGATCCCGCGAGGAGACGGATGCCGACTTGGTGGGCAGGTGTGGCCCCAGTCGTCGCGTGGAGTGGTCTCGCGGGCAATCTCGGATCCGTTGTCGCCGATGAGCGCAACGATGAGATCGCCGTAGCCAGCGGGGGCTCCCCACCCCTGAAACCCGTGGGAGTAGGCGTAGCCAGCGGCACGCCCATCGTCAGAGACGACCGCTTCCCAGAATGTGAACGGGACGTCCTTCGACCACACGGTGTCGCCTCGTCGCTTCAAGGTGTAGCGGCCCGGGCCGATCCCGTGCAGGTGGGACGGGTCTACATAGAGCGAGTACTCGCCGGAGGGTGAGAAGTACGTCTTGGGTTGGAGCTTTGGGGGTGGGCCTTCGCTCGCGACCGTCGGGGAAGTCAGCAGCAGGGCGAAGACGAGGAATGTGATGAGAGCGGTGTATCGCATGGATGCTCCTCTCGACTTGGCGTAGCGGCAGCTTACCCAGCAGGACACACTGGGGACACACCTGCTGCTCAAGACGAGGACCGTGGGGCATTTCGCGCATTGCCCGCAGCGACTCGCAGTTTCTTGTCCGCCTCGCGAGGAGTCGGCGATTGTGGTAAATCCTTGGTGGTACGAGTTTTGGAGATGACCGCGCCGCTACGAATCCGTTTATTCCTGGGGTAAGACCGATCGGCCACGAGCCGAGTGCACCGCACGGTCCAACCGTCGCGACCCCGCTAGCCGCTCAACCGCCGTGAGCCAGTCCCCGTTGCTTACACTGCAACGATGGATGCGCTCAAGGTCTATGACTACCTGACCACCTCCCGCGAGCGAGTCTTCGACGCGATCAGGCCGCTCACCCCGGAGCAGTACGCCCGCGTGTTCTCGTTCGGCCTGAAGTCGATCGCCGCCACGCTCACCCACATCATGATCTCGGAGTGGTACTACGTCGAGCGGGTTGCAGGACGTACGGTCGCACCCTACAGCCAGTGGCCCATCAAGTACGAACACGCGCCCGCCTTCGAGGTCGTGGAGCGCACCTGGCGCGAGCAGGCCAGGAATACCAGAGCCACGGTCGCGGCCGAGCGGGACTGGGCCCGGTCAATCACCTGGCTGAGTTTCCCCGACGACAAGGGCAGGCGATTCAACATCACCGCCACATCGGGCGACTTCTTCGCACAACTCGCGTTCCACGAGGTCCATCATCGCGCCCAGGTCATGGTGATGCTGCGAGAACTCGGCCGTCCGCTGGAAGACCTCGACTACAACGCCCTCATGTTCCAGCGGCAGCCGGCGGTGTGAGTCGCCCGGGCGATGGCGGGGCGTAGGCGCCATAGACTCCGGCCGCCGAAAGATCCGACCGGTACGCACCCGCAACACAGGAGCCTCCGATGTCCGTCCAGAGCATCGCAAAGCAGTTCGTCGACCTGTGCAACCAGGGCAAGAACTTCGACGTCATGCGCACGCTGTACGCGCCGGACATCGTCTCGGTCGAAGGCGACGGCCGCGAGACCGCCGGGCAGGAAGCGGTCATCAAGAAGTCCGCCGATTGGGTCTCCGACAAATCGTTCGACAGCCAGGTGATCCGCGGCCCGTTCTTCAGCGGCCCCACCCAGTTCGCCGTCCACTTCGTCCACAAGGTCACCCCCAAGGCGACGGGCAAGCAGGTGACGCTCGAGGAAGTCGGCGTGTACACCGTGAAGGGCGACAAGATCGTCCGCGAGCAGTTCTACTTCGCGGGAGAGCGGTAGCCCCGCACCGGAGCCTCGGCAGGCCGAGACAGAAGCGACTCGGCGACACGATCGACCATGAAAAACGGGCCGGTCTACCCGGCCCGTCGGCATTCCTTCTCCTCGCCCCGTCGCGCTGCTACTGCTTCTCGAACACGCCCTCGAAGCACTTGTACTCCTTGCCGTCCGGCCCAGTGGCGTACGACACCATCGTGTGCCGCTTCGGGTTGGACATGTCGATGCTGTCGCGAGAGCGCACCCGCTTGCCGGTCATCGGATCGAGCCGATCCCCCTCGAACGTCAGCGTCTTCTTCGCCGCGTCGTACGTGCCCGTCGCGGTGGCCATCCACGTGACCACATTCTCCATCCACACGCTCTCGTACTTATTCTCCAGCCCGTTGTACCCGACGATCCCCAGCCCCTTGAACGGCTGCTCATCGGGACCCATCGGGGGAGCGGAGACGTGCTCCATCAGGTACCGCCCGTCCAGGATCATCTCCCGCTTGGCCGTGCCGTGGGTCTTCATCGGTTCCGCACCCGGCGCCATCCACATCGTCACGTTCCCCTCCCACACGCCAAGCATCTGCTCCAGCACCTTGTGATGCTCCCCGGGCGTCATCGCCTTCATGATCGCGGGGTCCATGTCCATGCCCGGGTGGTCGCCCGCGGGCTGCGCGGCCTTCTTGTCCGGCGGCTGCGCGAGAGCGCTGTCCCCGATCGATCCCGCCCGGCCCGCCGCGTACGCCACCACCGCGACACCGACCGCAACCGCTGTGTGCTTCCAGTTCATGCCAGGGCTCCTGATGAGTACCCCCGTCCCGGATCGGTACACTACCACAGGCCGACGATCGGTCGTACCGATGGATCGGTCCGTGGTGGCCTCAATCCCGCGGCAGAAGCCTGTGATCGCACGCTCGCCAACGCAAAGAGCGAGGGCAACGCCCTCGCTCCTGCGAAGTACCCCGGTCTGTAATCCGTTTCAGGTCTGGTCATCACGATCCGCAGGCGCCGGCTGCCCACGCCGCCCCCGCGGTGGGCTGCGATCGCCGTTGTCTCGGTCGCTACCGCGATCCATGCCACCGCGATCGCGCCCCTGCCCATCAGCCGGTGGTCGCTGACGACGATCAGACTGGCCGCGCATCCGATCGGCCCCATCGTCCTGTCGCTCGCGTCCTTGCTGCATGCCGCGGCGATCGCGCGGAGTGTCGCGCCCATCGCCCGATGGTCCACCCGGGCCCCGGCCCTCGGGGCCACCCCAACCCTGCCCACCCCACCGAGGTCCACCCTGGAACTGTCGACCCCCCATGCCCTGATCCCCTCCAAGCCGCCGCTCATTCATCATCGGCGGCGGACCAAACTGCCGACCGCGCGGCCGCGTCCCCTCCATCTGACCCCGTCCCCAGCCCCCGTGCCGCGGCGCCATGCCCGGGCCTTGATCGGAGAACCGCCCGCCGTGCATCTTCTGCATCCGGCCCCTCATCCACCCCAGAAACTCCCGCCGTGCACGAGGATCCGCTCGAAGCCACTCGCGGAACACCTCAGGCCCAGGTCCCCGCATCCGATCCATCCCCGGCCCTCGCCCGGCGCGAGGCCCGAACTGCCGCGGACCGCCGCGATCGCGGTCCCGATCCCGACCTCCGAACCGTGGCCCTTCGTTCCAACGCCCACGCGCCCCATCATCGTCCAGGCGGTTTCCCATCCGCGGCGGGCCATCCGGTCCGCCCCCGCCCCGACCAGGCTGGGCCACGGCGCCCCCCGCCCAGACCACCACTCCCGCCACCGCTGCCCACCACGCTGCTCGCTTCATGACACGCTCCTTGGAATCACACACTTGTGACCGAAAGTCCAACGCACACGCTGCTGACAGATTGCGTCAGTTGGATCGCCAGGGGACACGCTCTTCTGTGTGTTTCGCGTGTGCTCCGCGAGAGTTGGGCGGCTGTTTGCACGAAATCGCGGCAAAATGCGCGACATAGGTGCGAGCCACTCCATGCCCGTGCAGCGTCCGGTTATGCTCGAGGCTCACTCATACCGGAGATACGCCATGCACCTCCGTTACTCTCGAACGCTCGCTGCCCTCGCAGTCCTCGCCATTGGGTCCATTGCACCGGTCTCTCTCGCCCAGCAGCCGGCGGCCCCGGCCGCGCCTCAATCGGCCAAGACGCCTCCCCTGTTCGACGGCATGGGTCCGCACCGGCGGACAGTGACCACGACTTCGCCCGACGCGCAGAAGTACTTCGATCAGGCGCTCACCTGGACCTACGCCTTCAATCACGATGAGGCGATCCGCTCGTACCAGCGCGCGGCGGAACTCGATCCCAACTGTGCGATGGCGTTCTGGGGAGTCGCCCTCTGCAACGGTCCGCACATCAACGTCCCGCTCATGGACGAAGCACGCTCGAAGGCCGCCTGGGACGCGATCAAGCAAGCCCAATCGCTCGCCGACAAGGCGTCGCCGGTGGAGAAGGCGCTGATCCAGGCGCTCGCAGCCCGCTACGCCGATCCGGCCTCCGGCTCATTGCCCCTGACGTTTGAGGAGCGAGCCCCGCTCGACCGCGCGTACGCGGACGCAATGAAAAGGGTCCACGGTCAGTTCCCGGACGACCCTGACGTCGCCACGCTGTACGCCGAATCGCTGATGGACCTCCGGCCGTGGGACCTGTGGGATCCGGCGACGGGTCAGCCCCGCCCCGAGACCCCCGAGATCCTCGCCCTCCTCGAGATGGTGATGACGGCCCAGCCGACCAATCCGGGCGCGAGCCACCTTTATATCCACGCCGTCGAGGCCTCCCCGCACCCTGAAAAGGCCACCGCGGCAGCCGACCGGCTCCGCACCCCGCTGGTCCCGGCATCAGGGCACCTGGTGCACATGCCGGCGCACATCGACGTCAGAACCGGCCGGTGGGCCGAGGCCGCCGAGCAGAACCGGCGGGCGAGCGCCGTCGATGCCACATACCGCCAGATCTCGCCCAAGCAGGGCGTCTACCGCTTGTACATGGCGCACAACGACCACTTCCTCTCGTACGCCTGCATGATGCTCGGCCGCCGCGAGGAGGCCGTGTCGGCCGCGCGGGCCATGCTCTCCAAGATCCCCTCCGACTGGGTCAAGGAGAACGCCCCCCTCGCCGATGCGTACGCCGCCATCGAGATCGAGGCCCTCCTCAGGTTCGGCCGCTGGGACGAGGTGATCGCACTCTCCAAGCCGCCGGAGTTCCTCCCGATCACGACCGCCCTCTGGCACTTCGCCCGCGCCAGCGCGTTCAACGCCAAGGGGGACGCCGACAAGGCCAGCGCCGAGCAGGCCCAGTTCCGCGCCGCCGTCAAGGCGGTGCCCGAGGACGCGATGATGGCAATCAACCCGGCCCACACCGTCCTTTCGATCGCCGAACACACGCTGGCCGGCGAGATCGCATTCCGGCAAGGAGACGCCAAGGAGGCGATCACGCAGCTGCGGAAGGCCGCCGAGATCGAGGACAGTTTGCTCTACATGGAACCGCCCGACTGGGTGCAGCCGACGCGCCACGCCCTCGGGGCCATCCTGATCGCCGACGGCCAGTTCGCCGAAGCCGAGAAGACCTACCGCGAGGACCTGGCCCGTTGGCCAGGCAACGGCTGGTCGCTCTTCGGCCTTGCCCGGGCCCTCTCGTTGCAGAACTCCCCCCAGGCCGGCGCGGCAAAGGACGCCTTCAACAAGGCCTGGGCAAGCGCCGACACGACGATCCACGCGACGTGCCTGTGCGTGCCCGAGGTCGAGTAGCCGCTCTGACCGCGCGATCGTGGTAGATTCAGCCGTCAACCGGGCCAGCGGCCAAAGGAGGACGGCGATGGATATCGCGGTAACAACCACGTTCACGATCGAGGGCCACCGGATCGTGAAGTACTGCGGGGTGGTGCGCGGGCTGATCGTCCGCTCGCCGACGATCGCGCAGGGCATCATCGGCGGGCTCAAGAGCATCGTCGGGGGCCGGATCGGCGCGTACACCGAGATGTGCGAGCAGACCCGCCAGCAGGCGTTCGACCTGCTGCTCGACCACGCGCGGGCGCTGGGCGCCAACGCCGTCGTCGGGTTCAGGTACGACGCCTCGGAGATCGGCGGACAGATCGCGGCGAGCGAGGTGCTGTGCTACGGCACCGCCGTCGTTGTGGAGCCGGACGAATAGGAGCCGGCGCGGCCCTTATCGCGATCCGCGATGCTTGGTCGGCTTGTTCCAGCCGCGGGAGTGCGACTTGGTGTGGCCCGACGCATGGCCGGAGGAGTGTCCCGGCGTCCGCCCGTTCCCGCTGGCGTGCCCGCGGGAGCCCTCGGAGTGACCGCTGGAGCCGCGGGACGCCGGCGCGCTGGGTGACCGTCCCGGGCGGGAGCGCCTCGGGGCGGAGCGTCCCTCGGGCCGGTGGCCGGAGCGGTGGTGCACGCGTTCCTCGGACCGGTCTGAATGCCCCTCGACTTCGGCGAGCGCCGCGACGCCCTGGGCCTTGAGCACGGTGATCTTCTGGCCGAGGAGTTTCTCGACCTCGCGAAGGAGCGACCGCTCCTCGTGGTCGCAGAACGACACCGCGATCCCTGTCGCCCCGGCCCGGCCGGTGCGGCCGATGCGGTGGACGTAGGCCTCGGGCTCGACTGGGAGGTCGAAGTTGATGACGTGCGTGATGTCGTCTACGTCCAGGCCGCGGGCGGCGACGTCGGTGGCGACCAGCACGCGGGCCGCGCCGGAGGCGAAGCGGTCCAGGGCTCGCTGGCGCTGGCTCTGGGAGCGGTCGCCGTGGATCGTGTCGGAGCCGATGCCGGCGCGGGCGAGCCGCTTTCCGACCCGGGTGGCGCCGTGCTTGGTGCGGGTGAAGACAAGCGCCCGCTCGACCTTGAGGGCGGGATCGGCGAGGAGATGGTGCAGCAGGGCCTGCTTGCTCTTGCGGTCGACCATGTACACGCCCTGCTCGATCTTCGGCGCCGCCGAGCCGACCCGGTCGACCGAGACCTTGACAGGCTCGTGCAGCAGCGAATGGGCGAGCTGGACGATCGCCTTAGGCATCGTGGCGGAGAACAGCAGCGTCTGGCGCCGCGCTCCAGGGCGGACAGCCGCGGCGATGCGCCGGATGGGCTGGATGAATCCCATGTCGAGCATGCGGTCGGCTTCGTCGAGGACGAAGATCTCGACCGCGCTCAGGTCGGCGATGCCCTGCTCCATCAGGTCCGTGAGGCGGCCGGGAGTTGCCACGATGATGTCGACGCCGGCCCGGAGGGCCTTCTCCTGCCGGTGCTGGCTGACGCCGCCGTAGATGACGGCGACATCGAGGTGGGTGCCCCTGCCGTAGGTCGAGAACGAATCAGAGATCTGCTGGGCGAGTTCGCGGGTGGGGGAGAGGATCAGCGCCCGGGCCTTGCGCGGGCCGCGGTGGGCCTTGTCGGGCGCGGTGCCGGCGAGCCGTTGGATGATCGGCAGCGCGAATGCCGCGGTTTTGCCGGTTCCGGTCTGGGCGCAGCCGAGGACGTCCTTGCCTTCAAGGACGTGGGGGATGGCCTGGGCCTGGATCGGGGTGGGGGTGTGGTACCCCTCCGCTTCGAGCGCGCGCAGGATGGGCTTGGACAGGTTGAGATCGGAAAAGAGCATGAGCCGGGTATCTCCGTAGGGCGGATCAGGCCGTACTGGGTCAAGGTGTGACGCGGCGTGCGCGACGGTGCGCTGTTTGGCCGCGGCCAGCAGAAACCCAGATTGAGGCCATGGGAGCTACCGGCGATCACGGGATACTAGGAGGGCCGCGACCCCGACGCGCGACCCGGCGGATGCCGACGGTTATCGGTTCTGCACCTTCACATGCAGGATGTAGCGGTTTGCAGGGGCAACACCGGTTTCCCACGGCCGCTCGTTGACGAACTCCAGCGTCGCCTCGCCGGTGCGGTTGGCCCTGAACGAGAAGACCTCCTGGAAGGGACCGCCCGGGAGGTTCGCCGTTCCCGGCTCGCGCTCGGTGGCCTTGCCACGGAACGAGAGGACGCTCCACTCGTTGGTCCCGGTGACGAGCCGCCAGCTGTAACCGGTTCCCGATTGCGAGGCGAGCCGCACGATGATTGTCGTGGACGGGTCGATTGTTGCAGACGCCTCTTCCTGAGAGGCCTTGCCTCCGGTGAGGACAACGTCGCCTTGTTTGTTCGCGAAGCGGTCCCGATCCGAGACGCAGGCGAACGCGGTCAGGGTCGCGGCAGCCAGAGCCGCCAGCACGATTCGTCGAGGTGAGAGTGGTGTGATCATCAGGGACGATCCTATCTCGTGACTGACAGGGGCGGCGTCCGGGCCCGCGAGAGAACCACGCCGCGGCTTCCCGGATCGACCAACGACGGTATTCGATTTCGCATGTGTGCATGCCCCCTCCACACCCAATGCCGCAACGGTACCTCCTGGCCGGCACCGTGCAAGGGGGAGCGCGTGCAGTGCGCCAATTCGGCGCACAGAGGCGCTCCTTGGGCACAGGTTTCAGGCCAGGGTCGCCCGCGGCGGGCTCAGGGGCAGGGCGCGTGCGACCCGCAGGAACGCGTCGAACGAGTTGCGGAGTTCGTCCATCGTGTCCGATGGGAACTTCTCCAGCAAGGCACGGGCGACCTCGAAGGCGACCACGTGCTCGACCACCACGCTCGCGGCGGGGACCGCGCAGATGTCGCTCCGCTCGTACGCGGACGGCGCCGCCGTGCCGGATGTGAGATCGACGCTCGGCATGCCCCGAAGCAGGGTGGAGATCGGTTTCATGGCGGCGCGCACGACAATGGGCGCTCCGTTGCTCATGCCTCCCTCGATGCCGCCGGCGTTGTTGGTCGGCCGGGTAAACCCCAGGGAGTGCGTATCGATGCGGTCCCGGTCCCACTCAATGGGATCGTGCACCTGGGAGCCCGGGCGAGACGCGACCTCCTTGCCGAGCCCGATCTCGACGCACTTGATGGCCTGAACTCCCATGACCGCCGCGGCGAGCTTGGAATCCAGTCGGTCTCGCCAGTCCATGGTCGAGCCGATCCCGGGCGGGCAGTTGAAGACGTGGGTCTCCACGATGCCGCCGATGGTGTCCTTGTCCACCTTGGCCTGCCGGATGATGTCGACTTGCTCCGACGTTGCAGCGGTATCTGGGCAGTACGTCTCGCTTGCATCGCGGGCCGCGCTCAGCGATGAGTGGTTTTCCTCCGACACTTTGCCGGGCCATTCCCGTCCGCCGATCGCGCGAACGAATCCGAACGTCTGGATCCCAAGTTCACGAAGGAGCAGCCGGGCGACGGCTCCCGCGGCCACACGCGGCGCCGTCTCGCGGGCGCTGGCCCTTTCGAGCACCGGGCGGCAGTCAGTCGAGAGGTACTTCACGGCGCCGGCAAGGTCGGCGTGCCCCGGACGGGGCACATGGATGGGCGGAGTTCGCTGCTGGTCGTCGAGGCGGGCGTCGGCGTTGTGGATGACCAGCGTGATCGGCGACCCGATAGCGACCTGGCCGCGGATGCCCGAGAGGATCTCAACTCGGTCCGATTCGATCCGCTGGCGCGCCCCGCGGCCATACCCGCCTTGGCGCCGACGGAGCTGCTCATCGATGAATCCGGCATCGACCGTCAGGCCGGCGGGTACGCCGGAGACGATCGCCGTCACGGCCTTGCCGTGAGATTCGCCGGAGGTGAGGTAATGCAGGGCGGGCATGGGAAAGCGTAGGAGACGGGCTGGATTCTCGGGGTTGGAGCGGCCCGGAGTGGCGGGATCGAGGCCTCACGGGGTGGGTAATCCGTCCAGCGTCAGGCTGGTTTCGAATAGCGAGAGCCGCACCGCGGGCACCTCGCATCGCTGTGCCGCATCGAGCACGCGGAGCACCGACGCGGGCCGCCGCCGGCAAGCAGCGTCTCGTGTGCGCGGGCGAGGTCCTCACCCGTGCCCGGCGGCACGGCGGCCACCGGGAAGGCCATCCCACACTCGGGGCAGTGCCCCTCGGTGAGCCCCGCGAGCGGGTACCGGCATCGCTTGCAGCGACGCGTCGGATCGGGCGGTGTGCGAGGGGTGGGAGAGCCCATGGCGCGCTCGATCATTCTACCGGAGCCCGCGTAGAGCGATAGACTCGGCCCGTATGGCGTCGCGGCGGTTTGACATCGTGGTCTCGGACATCGACGGGTGCCTTTCGCCCGAGGGGCCGCTGGCGTTCGACGCGCCGCGGCTGGCGAAGATCGCCGCGTTCAACCGCGAGGCGCAGGCGCGCCGGGACCGGCCGGTTGTAACGGTCTGTTCCGGGCGACCGCTGCCCTTCGCGGAGGCGATGTGCCGGCTGATCGGCAATACGAGCGTCCCCTGCGTCGCCGAGAACGGCGTGTGGGTGTACCACCCGGGAACCAACGAGTACCTGATGGACCCGCGCATCACGCGGGAGCACCTGCAGGCCGTCCGGGCCGCGGCCGAGTGGCTGCGGGAGGAGTTCGGTCCACGCGGCGTGACGCAGCAGCCAGGCAAGTCGGCTTCGATCTCGCTGTACCACCCGAAGACGGGCGTGCTCCACGAGATCCGTGATGGGATCAAGGCCGAGTTTGATCGTCGCGGCTGGCCGCTCCGGGTCTCGATGACCTGGCTGTACATCAACTGCGACCTGGAGCACGTCTCCAAGGCGACCGGGCTCGACCGACTCATCGACATGGTCGGCGCGACGAAGGACCGGCTCGCGGGCATCGGCGACACGACGAGCGACCTGGCGATCCGCCGGCACGTCGCGTGGTTTGGCTGCCCCGCGAACGCCGTTGAGGACCTCAAGCCTCACGCCGACCTTGTCGCCGCGCACGACGAGGTCGAGGGCGTGCTCGAGATCCTCGAGACGATCAGGCGGTTGTGACGCGGGGCCCGCGGGCCGGCTCGGCCGCGGTGTCGGCGGAAAGCGACGCCAGGATCGCCCGGCATGCGCCCGCCGGGTCCGCCGCGGCACACACGGCCGACGACACCGCGACGCCGCGGCAGCCGATCGCGGCGAGCGTGCCCGCGTTGCCCGGTCCGATGCCGCCGATGCACAGGTGCGGGCGGGAGGTCGCGAGTGGCGAGGCGAGGAACTCGCCGAGGTACGCCGGGCCCGCGAGACGCGGCTTGTCCTTGGTGGTGGTCGGGAACATCGGTCCCAGGGCGCAGTAGTCGGCGCCGCCCTCGGATGCGGCCCGGGCCTGCGCGAGGTTCTCCGTGGAGACGCCGATGATCAGACCCGGTGCCAGGCGGCGTGCGTCGGCGAGCGGCAGGTCGTCCTGGCCGAGGTGGACGCCATCAGCGCGGGCGAGGAGGGCGATGTCCGGCCGGTCGTTGATGATGATGGCGGTACGGGCCTCCCCGGTGGTCGAAGAGGAAAGGGCGGCTGCGCGATCAACAAGCCACGCCGCGCGATCCAGCAGTTTGCGATCGGGAAGGGCCTTCTCGCGGAGTTGGATGCAGTCGGCGCCGGACCGGATCGACATCTCCGCCACGTCGCGCCAGGAGTGGTGGGTGCAGAGCGATTCGGTGATGAGCACGCATAGGCGCCACTGGCGCGCCCGGCCGCACCCGAAGGCGAGCACCAGCCGGCGATCGGCTTCGTAGGAGCGGTACCGCAGCCGCTCGAACTCGGCCCCGGCGCCCGGCGCGAGTTTGGCGCATTCCTCGATCGAGCGGAGGGCCTCGGTCAGCCGCTTTCCCGCGGCGATCGCCACGTGCCGCAGGTCGTCGCGCCGGCCCTCGCCGGCGGTGGAGACGGACGTCCCGACGTCCCCGGCGGTGTCGCGTGACGCGTACAGGGCGACTTCCGTCGGGTTGTCCCCCAGCGTTGCACTCGTTGCGTGGTGCAGGTCGTGCCGGATGCCCTTGAGTTCGCGGCAGAGCGGCTCGTGGTCGAGGGCGAATCGGGCGATGTCCTCCATGACGCGCAGGGCTTCCCGGGCGCGGTTGAGGTTGGCATCGATGATGCGGAGGCGCGGATCCATGCACCAAGGGTACGGATGCGGCGGCGGCCCCGGCGGCGGTCCCGGTTTCCTTCCGTCGGATGCGGTACCCTTGGCGCATGACAACGCACGTGAGTGCAACCGCCGATGCATGCGTCCTGGTGATCTTCGGGGCGTCGGGCGACCTGACGCACCGCAAACTGGTTCCCGCGCTGTTTGAACTCGACCACGCCAGGCGCCTGCCCAAGGGACTCCAGGTCATCGGCATGGCCCGGACCCCGATGAGCGACGACGAGTTCCGCGCGAAGATGCGGGAGAGCGCCGCGAAGTTCGCGTCCGGGTTCGATGCCGGTGAGTGGGACGAGTTCGCCAAGCGGCTCCACTACCACGCCGGGGACGCTGCTGCTCCCGACGCCATGCCGCCGCTGGCAAAGCGGATCGAGAGCGTGGCGGTCGCCGCGGGCATCCAGAAGAAGTCCGGTAGCGCCAACGTACTCTTCTACCTGTCGGTGGCGCCGGGTCTCTACGAGCCGATCATCGCGAACATCGGGTCCTGCGGACTCGTGAGCGAGGGGAAGCGGTGGTGCTCGATCGATCCCGCGGGGGCGTCGTGGCAGCGGATCATCGTTGAGAAGCCCTTCGGCCAGGACCTGCACTCGGCCGAGTCGCTGAACCGTGCGCTGGGGCGCGTGTTCGAAGAGGACGACATCTTCCGGATCGACCACTATCTCGGCAAGGAGCTCGTCCAGAACATCCTGGTGATGCGGTTTGCCAACTCGATCTTCGAGCCGGTGTGGAACCGGGTCCACGTCGACCATGTGCAGGTGACAGCGGCGGAGACCGTCGGCGTCGGCAGCCGCGCCGCGAACTTCTACGACGCGGCCGGCGCCATGCGAGACATGATCCAGAGCCACCTCCTGCAGGTGCTCGCGCTGGTGGCCATGGAGCCGCCGAGCCTGTACGACGCGGGCGCGATCATGCGGGAGAAGATCAAGCTCTTCAACACCGCCCGCCCGGTTCCCGCCGAGAAACTGCCGCTTTGGGCGACGTTTGGCCGTTACGGGCCCGACCCCGCGAAGTCCGAGCCGGCGTACGCCGACGAAAAAGGAGTCGATCCGGCCCGCCGCACCGATACGTTCGCGGCGATGCGACTGGAGTTCGACAACTGGCGGTGGGCGGGAGTCCCGTTCTACATCCGCAGCGGCAAGAAGATGGCGACCAAACTGACCGAGGTGGTTGTCCAGTTCCGCCGCCCGCCGACGAACCCGTTCCGGGTGATCCGGCCCGATTCCGAGGAGCGGCCCGGCAACCGGCTGGTGATCAGCATCGCGCCCCACGAGGGGATCACCCTCCGCATCGAGGGCAAGGTGCCCGGCGCGGGGATCAAGCTCGATTCGGCGGACCTCGATCTCAACTACCTCGAGCGGTTTGGCGGCGAGCCGGTCGAGGCGTACGGGCCGCTGATGCTCGATGCGATGCGCGGCGACCGCACGCTCTACAAACACCGCGACGAGGTTGAGAGTGGCTGGCGGATCTGTCAGCCATTCCTCGATTGCGAGCCGCTCCGCAGCTCGATCCACACCTACACGCCGGGCTCTTGGGGGCCCGGCGCGGCCGACGAGCTGATCCAGCGGGATTCGCCCAATCCCCGCTCCTGGCACAACCCCCAGCCCGAAGCGAAGGGGTGAAGGCGAAAACCCCGGGTTGTGCATCGGTCGTGATCGGCTAGGCTCTTCGTTGTGCAGCGGGTGCCGGGGAACTGGAGGTCTGTTCCATGCGCGGAGTGTGCACGTGTGCGGTGGCGGGTGTCGTCGGGCTTGGGATCGGAGTCGCGAACGCGCAGACCCGCTTCAACGTCAATGACCGTACCAACGACTCGATCTACCAGTTCTTCGACGCCAACCATAACGGCGTGATCGACGAGCCGGGCGAGGTGACGCTCTACTTCTCCGCGGCCAACGCCGGCGGTCTCCCGGGCCCGCTCAATCCGACCACGCTCGGCGTCCGTCGCGACGGTCTGACGCTCATGGGCGATCAGGACTCCACACGCCGCCTGCTCTACCTGCTCAAGGACCTTAATGGTGACGGCGACGCCAACGACGCCGGGGAGGCGATCATCGCCGCGGACGCGACCAATGCGTCCGGGGTCTCATTCGCATTCCCGACCGGATCGGAGTTCGACTCCCGCGGCCGCCTCTACGTCGTCAACGCCGGGAACACGTTCGGCAACGACATCATTGTCCGGCTTGTCGATCTCAACGGCGACGGGGATTTCCAGGATGTGGGAGAGATCACCGAGTACGTCGCCGTGCCGTTCTTTGGTGCGGGCAACGGCCCGTACTCGCCGCAGGAAATCGTGTTCGACCGTGATGACGCGATGTACCTTCACAACTCGTCGGCCAACCTCCACGGCGTCTGGCGGTTCGTTGATGCGAACTCGAACGGTCGGGCTGACGACGCCGGCGAGGCGACGGTCTTCTTCGACTCCACCAACGCCTCGGGCGTGACCATCAGCGCCGGGTTCGCCATCGATGTCGACCCGGTCCGCCCCCGATCGCTCTACTTCCAGCAGACGGCGACCGGCGGTGTCGACCAGCTCTACCGGCTCTCGGACCTGAACGCCGACGGCGATGCCAACGACGCCGGCGAGGCGGTGCTCGTCTTCTCCACCGCCGAGGCTGGGTTCACCGTCATCGACGCTCTGGCGATGTACGACGGCCGCGTGCTGCTGACCGACAACTCCGGGAAGAAAGCCATCGTCCTGACCGACGTCGACACTGACGGACTCTTTGTCTCCGCCGGCGAGCGGGCCGACTACTTCGCCAACGTCACCGCCGTGCTCGGGGATATCCGCCAGATGAACATCGTCCCGTGTCCCGGCGACTGGGACCGCAACGGCGTGATCGATCCATCCGACATCGCGTCCTTTATCAATGACTGGTTCAACAGCCTCTCCAGCGGCGGGTTCCGCGGCGACTTCGACTTCAACGGATCGGTCGAGCCCTCCGATGTGGCAGGCCTAGTGACCGCCTGGCTCGCCGCGCTGAACGGGGCCTGCTGACGGACTGGCATCGAGTGCCCTGTATTCGGTCCTCGGGTCTTCGCTAGGGTCGGTCCGGCAGTCGGTAGGCCACCATAATCTCTTGCGAACCCGGGGATCTTTGGTATTCTCGATGGGTCGTCTCGGCACCCGTTGGTGCCCACGGTGCAGGCTGGAGGAGTCCCGGGAATGAAGATTGCGTTGACCGCCGCGGCGAGCGCGGTTGCGTGTGTCGCAGCGCCGGCTCTGGCCCAGTCTGTCGCTATCGATCTGACCGGGGTCCAGATCCGAAACGCTGTAACCCAGTCCCGTCAGAGCACGGCGACGCTGCTCCCGGCCCAGCGGTACCGGATCGTCGTTGCTGGAAACGTGCAGGGAAGCCCGCTGTCGCTGCTGGGGATCCTGTACCCGAGCCCGACACCCCTCGCCCAGGTGCTCGAAACCTTTGCGCCCGGCGCGTCCCAGGCCCTTGACACCACGAGCACGAATCCGACGACTCCCCCCTCGCACCCCTTCGCCCCGGCCCCAGTGACCCAGGGCGGCACGACGACCATTCTGAGCACGACGGTCACCTTCAGCGCCACGATCGCCTCGGGCATCGGGGCGGACAACAAGGCGTTCTTCTCGCTGACCAACGTGGTCATTACGCCGTCGACTGTCGGCTACCTGACCTTCACGTCGGGCTCGGCGACCGTCACGCGGATTCCCTGCCCCGTCGATTACTGGGGCGACCGCAACGGCCAGGTCGAGCCGACCGATATCGCCGTGTTCGTCGCGGCGTGGCTGAACAGCATCTCGGCGGGCACTCTGGGCGGCGATTACGACCTGAACGGCACGGTCGAGCCGTCGGATATCGCCGCGTATGTGGGCCAGTGGTTCGCGGCGATCAACGGCGGCGGGTGCCCGTCATAGGAACAGGAATTCGCTGGGGACCGCTGGGTTCCCGCATCGGAAAGGTCAGGATAGACGTACCGGCTAGTGACAGGCTGTGGGCGAGCCGATCGTGCGAGCCCCCAAGAGAGAGGCGATTGCCACACTCCCAGATGAGGATGCCATGAGAACACGACGTGCCGTTTTCACTGCTGCTGCCCTGATCGCTGCGTGCCTGATGCCCCTGACGGTCTCCGCGGAGCAGCCCTCCAAGACCGCCATGCAGTCCGAGGGCGGGCGGCGGAAGGAACTCCCGGTCACCATTGATGCCCTGCCCCGTTTGCACGTCACCACTTCCGGCCGCGTGATCCTCGACGAAATGCCCGGCGGAGGCGGCCTCCGTGGCCCCTGCCCGCCAACCGTCTCGACGCACACGGATGCCAACTTCCAGGGCGGCTCGTACGTCATCCAGGCCGGCTTTGGCGAGCAGGAGATCGCCGCCGCGTCCTACACCATCCCCGCGGCGTCTTTCCCCATCAAGATCGACCTCATGGAGTTCATTCTGGCGGGACAGAGCCTGAACCAGCAGACCGTCACCAAGTGGGGGGTCAGGGTGTGGGATGGCAATCCGAACACCGGGACCCTGGTCGCTCAGTACGACTCTGACGACCTGATCCTGCCCCACGCACGCATCGGCCCGGGTACCGCCGGCGTCAATATCCAGGTCTCCGTGGATCCGAGCGATCCCGAGCAGATCTTCGTGACCAATGTCAGCGGAACCAACACATTCAGCATCGGGCTGGTCATCGTGGATCACCACAACCAGACCGCTAATCCCTGCATCACGGCACCCCCTTCAAACTCCAATGCGTTCCCGGTGACGGATACATCGGGGCTTTCGCAGGCGAGCCGGAACTGGCTCTTTGGACTGAACTGCGGCACCTTCGGATGCCCGCCTAATGGGGGCTGGGCCACGTTCCAGGCTCTCAATGTCCTGTGCCGCCCCTCGGGCGACTGGGTCATGAAGGCGACCTGGTCCAAGGTCGACTGCCAGCCGGCGACAGGCTCGTGCTGCACCGCGGGGTCATGCCAGGTGACCACCCAGGCGGCCTGTGTCGGCGGTGGTGGGGTCTATGCCGGGGATGGCACCACCTGCGTTACGAATCCCTGCCCGACTCCTCAGGGTGCCTGCTGCTTCTCAAACAACGCCTGCGTGGTTCTGACCCAGGCTGACTGCACGACCGCGGCTGGCACCTATCTCGGAAATGGGACGGCCTGCTCGGGCAATCAGTGCCCACAGGGCGCCTGCTGCCTCGGAAACGGTGGGTGCATCACCACCACCCAGCCTGGGTGCGTGAGCGCCTCGGGAACCTTCCAGGGCGTCGGTGTCTCCTGTGCTTCGGCGAACTGTCCGCAACCAACGGGCGCCTGTTGCACATCCGGTGGCGGCTGCCTGACCCAGACGCAAGCGAACTGCTCCCTGATCCCGGGCGCCACGTGGCGGGGTGCCGGCACGGCCTGCCCGCAGGCCTGTCAGTGCCGGCCGGACTGGGACCACAACGGGTCGCTGGAGCCCTCGGATATCGCCGCGTTCATCGTTTCCTGGACTACCAGCCTCTCGCAGGGCACGCTGGGAGGCGACTACGACGGCAACGGGACAGTCGAACCCTCTGATATCGCCCAGTTTGTTGCCGCATGGCTCACCGGCTTGCAGAACGGATGCCCATAGTGAGCGGGATCCCTGGGAAAGAACCGGTATTCTCAAATCAGGTGCAACCTCGGACCGACATGGGGCGTATTGGCACTCGCACCTGCGTTTCGGACCATCTAGTCCGAAGGTATCGGGCAGTCAGCCCGATGGGCACTGTACTTCTTCAAGCGGGTCGAAGGACAAGCAGTTGACACGGTCCGGTGCAACAACAACCGGCGTAGGCCTGATGGAAGCCCCAGGGGCGTGTCCTGTCGCTGTCTGGTTCATAACGTCTGATAGGAGCTGAAGTTCCCGTCTCTTGTCTCGTTCCTTGACAGGAGATGGATTTGAGAGAGAATCGTACGGGGAGTTCTCCCCGCTCACGTTTGGTTAGAGGACGGAAGTCGGCTCGTTCCGAGGCGCTCGCCGCGGGCTCGGTTTGACAGCCACGAAAGGAGATCCAATGGCGCGTCGTCAGATCCAGTTGTTGGCCGCAGTGGGTAGCTGCCTTGCCTCGGCCGCGGTATTTGCACAGTGTCCGGTGCCGACCGGCCCGGATGTGATCGTTGGTGATATGGCCTCCCCTGTGACCAATGGTCCGGTCGGCGCTACCACCACGTACTCCTTTGGTACAACTTCCTGCAACATCGGGAACGCCATCATCAAATGGGTCTCCGGTACGCGGGAACACCCGGTGATCGGACAGAATCTGTACCGCATCAAGGACGGCCGCTTCGAGCAGCTCGGCCAGTCATGGCTGAAGCACGGGTTTACCGCCCTCACCGGCAGCGTCTGCTGCACGTGCACCGGCGGCGGCGGCAGCTACCTGTCGCCCTCCTGCTCCGACCCCTACACCGCCGGCCGTAACGCCACCCAGTCGAACCTCGGCCCCAAGTGGCCGGTGAACGCGAACTCGGGCTTCTACCCGTATCCGTTTACCTCCAGCAGCGCGACGTACGGCTACACCGCGCCCCCCAGCGCTCCGGCCACGATTGGCCGCCGTCTGCAGGTGGCCACGGCGGATGTCGCCCCGGCCAGCAACCCCGGCGCGATTTACTACTGCGATACGCACTACGTCACGCAGGACGACGCCCTCGCCGGCAACGGGCTCAACAATCTGTCCGCCCGCAAGATCAACAACGCCTCGGCACCGGGCAGCCTCAGCTTCATCGGTGCGACCATCCGCCAGAAGGCCGCGATCCAGGTTTGGAAGGACAACGAGGATCCCTCCGTCGTTCTCCAGGCCGTTGATTACCCCGAAACCAACTACCCGAACCCGACGCCCGGCGCCACCCTGACCGCCACGGTCACGGCTCGCTTCTGGGTCGCGGCGAAGGTCACCAACCTCGGTGGCGGCGTGACGCGGTACTCCTACTCCGTCATGAACGTCAACTCCGATCGCAGCGGCGGCTCGCTGACCGTGCCGGTTGGCTGCGGCGTGGATGTGTCCAACCTGTACTTCAACGACGTGGACTACCACAGCGGTGAAGTCTGGGACAACACCGACTGGGGCGTCACCCAGACCGCCGGCGGCATCGAGTGGAAGTCCCCCAAGGTGTATAGCGCCGATCCCTACACCAATGCCCTCCGCTGGAGCACGACGTACACGTTCTCGTTCGATACCACCGCGACGGCGACGACCACCGGCACCCTGACGCTCGGGCTGTTCAAGCCGGCGATCAACGCCGGGGCGCCGGACAGCCTGTCGGTCCCGAACATGCCCATCCCCGCCGCGGGTTGCCGCGCGGAGCAGGACGGTGTGGCCGGCATCACCCCGTCCGACATCGCGGCGTTCGTGAACGCCTGGTTCACCGGCATTTCCGGCGGCACGCTCCAGGGCGACTTCGACTGCTCCGGCGTGGTCGAGCCCTCGGATATCGCCCAGTACATCAGCGAGTGGTTCAGCGCTCTCGGCGGCGGCTGCTGAGTTCGAGCGGCTCTCGCAACTGGAATCACAAGGCCCGTATCCACCATGGATGCGGGCCTTTTCCTTTTTTTGCGATTGGCCCGGGCCGCGCGGCGGGGCGACAATAGCCGATGAGCAGCCTCCCCGACTTCGCCGCGCCGCCGCCGACCCCCAAACTCCCCGGTACCGTCGTCGTCCGTGAAACCGCCGACGCCGTTGTGGACTCGATCGCCGCGGACCTGATGATTCACGCCATGTCGTGCGTCCGGGCGTTCGGCGACTTCCACCTGGCGCTCTCGGGCGGGAAGACGCCGCTCCCCCTGTACCTCCGGATGATGTACGACCCTGCCTACCGCGCCTTCCCCTGGAACCGCACCCACCTGTGGATCGTTGATGAGCGACGCGTGCCCTTCGATGACGAGCGCAGTAACTTCAAGGCGATCAACGAGATCATCGGCGACCACTCCGACATCCCTCGCGAGCAGGTGCACCCGATCTTCGCGATGGCCGACGACGCCGACGTGCGGTACGAGCGGGAACTTCAGGAGTGCCTCGCCTGGCGCGAGAAGGGGCACGACCGGCTCGACTACGTCCTGCTCGGGATGGGTCCGGACGCCCATACCGCCAGCCTGTTCCCGCACTCCCCCGCGCTGGTGGAGGAGCCGGAGCGCCCCCGGTTGGTGCGGATCAACTCCGGCCCCCGGGTGACCCCGCCGGACCGCGTGACCATGACGTTCCGGTTGATCAACGCCTCCCGGTTCGTTAGCGTGCTCGCGGTTGGTCCGGAAAAGCAACCGACATTCGAGCGGGTCGTCAAGGCCGTTGGCGACGCCGCCGGTCCGGGCGGGCGTGAGGTCGTGCAGGAACTCCCGATCCTGGGCGTCCGGCCGGTCGGCGGTGAGCTGCGGTGGTACCTCGATCACGCGGCCTGCCCGGCCGCGGCCCCCCGCGGTACGTAGGGCCCCTCTCGGCGGCTACCGTGTCGCCATGGCCACACTCTCGGTAGAGCCCAACGACCAGGTGACCTTCCGCGCGTGCGTGGAGGACGAGCACCTGATCGTGGTCGAGAAGCGCAGCGGCTTGGCTACGCAGCCGGGCCTGGGCCACGAGCGAGACACGCTCCTCAACGCCCTGTTCGCACGCTTCGGCTCCACGCTGCAGAACCTGGGAGCCTCGCGGGACTTCGGCCTGCTGCACCGCCTCGACAAGGACACGTCGGGCCTGCTCGTCGTCGCGCTCAGTGTGCGGGCCTACGACCTGCTCCGCGCGTCGTTCGAGGCACGCGAGGTCAGGAAGTTCTACTGGGCGCTGTGCGCCAAGCCGCCGAAGGAGCCCACCGGCCTCATCACACTGCCGCTGATCGAGTCGGGGGGGACGCGCGGCAAGCCGAAACTCTCGAGGGTGTCCCGCAGCCGCGACTCCAAGCCTGCCGCCACCGCCTACCGCGTGCTGCAGGCGTCGGATCGCGCCACACTCATCGAGTGCCGACCGCTTACGGGCCGGCTCCACCAGGTCCGCGTGCACCTCGACGCCATCGGCTGCCCCATCCTGGGCGACGAGTTCTACGCGATCCCCGCGATCGCCGGATCATCACCCCGCCTGGCCCTGCACGCCCACCGGCTCGCGTTCACCCACCCGATCACCCGCGAGGCCGTCGATGTACGCTCAAAGTGGCCGCATGATCTCAAGCCGCTCTTGAAGCGGATGAAGCTCGAGCGGCCGGATCAGGTTGCTCCGCCCGCGGGCCGTCCGGCGGACAGCTCCGATGACGCACCGCCGGAATGACCGCCTATGGGGACGGGACCGCCCGCATCAGTTCCCCCGCGATCGCATCCGCAAACATGAATCCATCCTCGCTCAGGGTCCACCGCCCCGCCGTGTCCAGCAGGTGCCCCCGGGCGGCCACGCGGTTGGCGGCACCCCGTAGCGAAGACTCTCCGGCGGGATCGATCGCGCGAAGGTCCATAAGCAGGCCATCCGCATCGATCCCCTCGCGCAACCGGAGGCCCATCATGAGCCGCTCCCGGATGAGCCTCGCCGGATCAGCGGACTCGAAGTCGATCACGGGCGAGTGCCCGGTCGACGCCAGGTAATCGCCGAGGCGGGGCGTGTTCTTCCATCGCAGCGAACCCCCGCGCCGGTCGGTCGATGCGAGAACATGCGCCGAGGCGCTGGGACCCGCGGCGAGCCACTGCTCCTGCCGCCAGTACGCGAGGTTGTGCCGCGACTCGTGCCCGGGTCGAGCGAAGTTGCTGATCTCGTAGCGATCCAGTCCGGCGTCACGCAGGCGAGACCGCGTCAGGAGGCCCATGTCCGCTTCAAGGTCCTCATCGGCCTGTGCGAACGTGCCGGTGGCCAGCCGCGCGGTCATCGCGGTCCCCGGCTCGTAGGTCAGCGAGTAGCAGGAGAGGTGGTGCACCCCAAGCGCGAGCGCTCGATCAAGATCCCTGCTCCACTCCTCGAGCGTCTGGCCGGGGATCGCGTAGATGAGATCGATCGACACGCGCCCGATCCCGGCCTCCCGCGCCAGCGTGGCGGCGCGCTCGACGTTGGCCGGGTCGTGCCACCGCTCCAGGGTCTTCAGGTGCACCGGGTCAAACGACTGGGCCCCGATGCTGATCCGGTTCACACCGCCCGCTCGCAGCAACGCCATCTGCTCCGCGTGCGCCGTCTCGGGGTTGCATTCGACCGTGAACTCTCCGATTCCGTCGTCAGCGCCGGCCGCCGAGCGCACGAGCGACAGGTCAAAGTGGTGATCGAGCGCCGCAAGGAGTCGCTCCCAGTACCGTGTTTGCAGCAGGGTCGGCGTTCCCCCGCCGACAAAGATCGTCCGGAGCGGGGCCCCGGCCGCGTGGGGCGCGAGGGCCGCGAGTTCGGCGACCAACCGGTCCGTAAACGCCCCCTGCCGGTCCTGTGTATCCACGATCGAGTAGAAGTCGCAGTAGTGACACTTGTGGAAGCAGAACGGAACATGGATGTAGAGCGACCGGACCGGTGGGCGCGGGGCCGCCAGGGCATCCGCGGGCTGTACGCCGGGAAATTGGGCGGTGTGGGTTTGCCGGGGCGTCGGGATGACGGTAAGGTGCGGCATCAGAATCGGCCCCCCGGGACCGATCCACGGCGGACGCGGAGCGGGGGCTTACGGAAGGATAGGTCTCGCGTGAAGATTTCCCTGGTGATGGTTCAAGCGGATGGGAAGGCGCGTGAGATCCCCCTGACGAGCCTTCCCGCCGCGATTGGGCGGGACGAAGCGGTCAAGATCCGCATTCCCATGGGCAGCGTCTCCCGGCGCCACTGCGAACTGGTCGAGGCCGACGACGAGCTGCTCGTTCGCGATCTCAAGTCGAGCAACGGAACGTACGTGAACGGCGAGCGCATCGAGGGTTCCCGGGAACTGGTTCCGGGGGACCTGCTCGCCGTCGGCCCGGTCGTGTTCGTGGTGCGGATCGATGGGCATCCCAAGGAGATCGACGCGGCGGATTCGTACGCCGCGGGAGCGGTCGCCGCGGAGGGAGAGGGCTTCGCCGGGGTTCCGTCCTGGGGCGGCTCGGAAGGCCCGAAGACCGCCGCGATGACCCCCACCGAGCCTCCGAAGAACCCGGTCGTGAAGGGTCCCACCGGGCAGCCCGCGCCCGGTCCGGCCAAGAAGAAGGACGATGACGACGACGAGGATGTCGACTTCAGCGACCTTCTCGAGGGTCTGGACCTCGACGATGATGACGACGAGCCGCCGGCCAAGCCCAAGTGAACCCGCCGTCCGCGGCGTGCGCCAATCCGTGCACATGGTTCGCGCAGGAAAGCGGCGCTCGGGGAGGTAATCCGAGCGCCGCTGGTGATGTTGCCCCGACGCACCGAGGCAACTCGGGAAAGGCTCTTCGAGTTTCAGCGACGACGCCGGTTTGGGCCGGTGTCCTCTTGCTTCCCTCTCGTTCCTGCCGCGCAACGCGTCCCGGGGAAACATGCGAAGGGCGTGCCAACCCGATGCGGCGACGCGAACCGGCCCTCCCGATTGGTGGTTGCCAGTGACCTGGTCGGGTGTGGCGGGCGGTGGCCACTGATGGCGGGCTCTGGTCACCTGGCTAGCCGCCCGGGCAACTCTCCCGTCGCGACGGATGGCACGCACTAGACTGGGCCCATGGCTGTGACGTTTCACCACCGGACCCTGGACAACGGGCTCACCATCATCGCGGAGACCGAGCCGGGGGCGCACACCGCCGCGGCGGGGTTCTTCGTCAAGACCGGCGCCCGTGACGAGCGGTCGTCGCTGATGGGCGTGAGCCACTTCCTCGAGCACATGATGTTCAAGGGAACGCCGGGCCGATCCGCCGAGGAACTCAACCGGTCCTTCGACCGCATCGGGGCGCGCAACAACGCCTACACGTCGCACGAGATGACGTGCTTCTACGCCAGCGTCCTGCCCGAGGTCCTGCTCGGCAGCGGGGGGGCGGTGGATCTGATCTCCGACATGATGCGACCGGCGCTCCGGGAGGACGACTTCTCGACCGAGAAGAACGTCATCCTCGAAGAGATCGCGATGTACGACGACAACCCCATGTGGGTGATCTACGAGGCGGTCATGGCCGCTCACTATGGTGATCATCCCCTGGGACACCGGGTGCTCGGCACCAACGAGACGATCGCGGCCCTGACGGCGGGTCAGATGCGGGAGTACTTTGAACGGCGGTACTCGCCGGACAACACCGTGGTCGCCCTGGCCGGGCGTCTGGACTTCGACGCGGCGGTCGATGCCATCGCGGAGCGGTGCGGCGGGTGGCGCCGCACCGGGACCTCCCGGGATCCCGGCGATCTGCGGATGGCCGACCACGAGTTCACGCTCAGGCGTGACAAGGTCAACCGTGCGTACGCGATTATGGCGACGCCGGCGCCGGGCATGTCCGACGACCGCCGGTACGCCGCGAGCCTCGGCGCCCAGGTCCTCGGCGGCTCAGACAACAGCCGCCTCCACTGGGCCCTGGTCGAGACCGGCCTCGCCGACGAGGCCGAGGCGGGGCACGATGCGCGGGACGGAACCGGGGACTTCGTGGTCAGCGTGTCCTGCGATCCGGACCGGATCGACGAGGTGTGGGGCGAGGTGGAGCGGGCGGTCGCCTCGCTCTCCGAGTCCCTCACCGAGGACGACCTCGCGAAAATCCGCACCAAACTGGCGACGGGCATCACCGTCGCGGGCGAGCGGCCGGGGGGCCGGATGCAGCGCCTCGGGCGGCAGTGGACCTACCTGGGCCAGTACACCACGCTGGAGCAGGAACTGGAGCGGGTGAGCGCGGTCACCGTACAGCAAGTCCGGGACGTACTTGCCGAGTATCCGTTCAGACCCAGGACTATCGGGCGGCTCATGCCCGCCTGATCGCGAGGTCTACGCGGCCCGTGGGACCGGCGTGAAGACCCGGAGCGTGTTTCGTCCGGCGGAGGCGGCGGCCTGCACCGCCCGCTCGGCGTACGACAGGAACTGCGCCGCATCGCTGAACCGTGCGCCGCCGGCGGAGTCGAGGCACACCAGCCCGGCGCTGGTCGACACGCTGATCGACGACACCGCCGCCGTTCCCGGCGGGAAGACGAGCGGGACGCCGTGGATACGACGGCGTGCCGCCTCGGCCAGGCGAGTTGCTGCGACCGTGTTGGTGCCCGGCATGAGCGCCGCGAACCTACCGGTATCGAGCCTGTACAGCGTGCTGTCGGTCGACGCCAGGGCGTCCCCGAGCCGCCGCGCGAACTCGACCACCGTCGCGTCGCGCGTGGCGTCACCATGCCGCACGGTCAGTTCGTCGAGCCCATCAATGTCGAAGAGGGCCAGGGAGAGCGGCGGACCGCCGGACGTGCACTGCTCAAACGCGGCGATGAGGGTTCGGTCGAACGGGGTCCGGGTCGGGAGCCCGCTGACCGGGTCGGCATCGCCCCCATCAGTCGGCTCCTCCGCGTGCCCGGTGATCGTCAGCGAGAGGAGCCGCTGGCGTGCGCGGGCCAGGATCGCCTCGCCATCCGGCCCCTGGCCGGCGTCGAGGTGGAATAGCGCGGCGATCTCCTTTGAGACCTGTCCGACTTCTCGCAAGACGTCGTCGGCTTGTGCAGCGTTCAGCCGGAGCCACTGTTCGGCGCGGCCGTAGAAGCGTGTCAGCGGTCCCGCGGGCTCCTCTGCATCCAGAACGTCGCAGGCGATGTTGCCCAGGCCGACGGCGAAGACAACCTCGGCATGCTCCCGCGGGGCCGCCGTCGGACGCTCGTGGTACTTGATCGGCATTACCAGGGACTCGGGGAGTCGCCAGCGCGAGGCGATCAGGGCGCCCACGTCGGCGTGCTGGATCTCGAACGCAGCAAGTTCGAGGCGGGCGAGTTTCCGGTGGTTGCCCGCGCATTGGGCGAGGACCTCGCGGTACGGCCGTCCAAGCCCGAGGTGCATCGCGACCATGCCCACGTCCTGCAGCAGCCCGCCGAGGAAGCACTCCTCCTCGCTGCCGATCTCCGCCGCCCGCGCGATGTGCTTCGCGGCGATTCCCGTGAGCAGGCCACGTCTCCAGTAGGCGCGGTAGTCAAAGTCGTCCGCGGCGGTCTTGGAGATCGCCCCGACCAGCGTGAAGCCGAGCGCCAGCGTCTTCACCGCGGTGAGGCCCAGGAGAACGATCGCCTGGTTGATGCTCGAGCACGGCTTGCTCAGTGCGTAGAACGACGAGTTGACCGTCCGGAGCACCTTCGCCGCGAGCGCCTGATCCCTCGTGATGATCTCGGCCAGGTCGGTGACCGCGACCTCGCGGTCCTGGGTCAGTTCGATGACGCGCAGGGCGACCGCCGGGAGGCTTGGAAGCCTCGGACATTCGAGCACCTGTTCCAGAACGTCCGGATTCATCGCGCTTCCGTGCCGCGTACTCGGCCGTGTGCTCGGTCTTTCACTGTCCGGCGCGGGGTTGCGCCGATCGATCCTTCTGTGCAGAAGATCGGCCCGGTGGTGCCGCGACTTCACGCGGGCGACAGGCCGAGGGCCTAGCGCGGCAGGTCGGGACCGAACACGAGCGCCGCGGTGGCGAGGTCACGTCCGAGAACGTACCTCAGGTACGCCGCGAGGAGCCGGCCGGCGCGATCAACGGTCTGGGGGTGAGCGTCCGTCGGCAGGCGCCCTTCGGCGTCGAGGCGTTCGAGGAGCGTCACCGTCTCCGCCCGCACGCTCCACACCGGGGAGCCGGTCGTCGGCGGGTCCCTGACAACGCCGCCATGGGCCGGGCTGAAGCGTCTCGTGCCACCCGGGCCCTGATCGTCATTACCGAGAACCGGGCGGTATCCGGTTTCGACAAGGACGTTCCACTGAAACATCGCCAGCGCCGCTCGCGCTCCCGATGGCTCGTCCAGGGACCGCAGGCAGTCCACCGCCGAATCGAACATGGCCGGGTGCGGGTCGCGATCGGTGACGCTGACCTGCACTACTTCAGCGATGTACATGCCGGCGTAGTACGCCGCGAGCGATCGGCGCACCGCGGCGAACGTCTCGGCAAGGTCCCAAGCCGTCAGCAACACCAGGTCGGAACTGGGCTTGATGATGAGCGAGGCCTCGGCGCGGGTCAGCAGCTCGATACCGCCGCTGTAGGGCGCCTTGGGCCGCCTCGCCCCCTTGGCCAGGGCTCGGACAAGGCCGTGAGCCCGCGTGAACAGCGACACCGTCTGGCTGGTCTCGGACCAGTCCCAATGGCGAACGCACAGGGCATCATCGAGCACGGCGGGCACGGATGGAGCATAGATGCGGGCGCGGGCGCCGCGCGGCGGAGCACGCTTTGGCGTATCCTCGGCCCATGCACTTTGACCTCGTGGACTCGCTGATCGAACAGGCTGCCGACGGCAGCCGGATCGTCACGCTCAAGCAGGTGTCCGCCGCGGAGGAGTACCTCCAGGACCACTTCCCGGGCTTTCCCGTGCTGCCTGGGGTCATGATGGTGGAGTCGATGGTTCAGGCCGCCAGGAGGCTCCTGGAGACTTTTCCAGGGCAGGAGCGGATGGTGCTGGGCGGGGTCCGGGCATTGAAGTACGGCCGGTTTGTCCGTCCCGGCGAATCGCTCCGGGTCGAGGTGTCGGTCGTGAAGCGTGTGGAGGGGGTGGTCGAGTGCAAGGGGGAGGGGACCGTGGTCGTTCCCGGTGTGCCGGCTGCTGCTGATGCAGCGGTCGCCGTCTCAGGGCGGTTCTCGATGCGTCCGGTCCGGTTGGGAAGCGGCGACTAGCCCGGATACGATGGACGCTGCCCGGAGCGGCTTGTATTGTATGGATAATGTTCGGCACTGTGCCGGCATGCTGGGGGCGGGCTGACACAGATTGGGGCCACATGACACGCGATGAGATCTTTGCGAAGGTTCAGGGGGTGCTGGTCGACGCGCTGGCTGTTGATGAGGATGAGGTCACGCCGGAGGCGTCCCTGACCAAGGACCTCGGGGCGGAATCGATCGATTTCCTGGACATCGTCTTCAAGCTCGAGCAGGCCTTCGGTTTCAAGATCCCGCAGGGCGAGTTGTTCCCCGAGAACGTGGCCCAGGATCCCAAGTACGTGCAGGGCGGCAAGGTGACGCCAGAGGGGATCGCCGCGATGAAGGCCCGCCTGCCGCACGTGGACTTCTCGTCCTTCGAGAAGGACCCGCAAGTCGCCCGCGTCGGCGACATCTTCACGGTCGACACGCTGGTCCGGTACGTCGAGCGCAAGCTGAACGCCAAGTAGCGCGACCATGCGATGGATGTGGATTGATCGCGTGATCGAGCTCGAGCCGCGCAAGCGGCTTGTCGCGATCAAGAACGTCTCGCTGGCCGAGGAGCACCTCCACGATCACTTCGCCGCGGACGAGTCGCGCGGCCTCCGGGCCCTGCCGGTCATGCCGGCGAGCCTGATCCTCGAGGGCATGGCCCAGGCGGCGGGGATCCTTGTCGGCCACTCCGAGGGGTTCCGCGAGAAGGTCATCCTGGCCAAGATCGGGCGGGCCGAACTCTCCCGGGATGCCGGCCCAGGGATGACCCTCCGGTATACCGCCGAGATCGAGCGGATGGACGGCGCCGGCGCGGCCACCAAGGGGCTCGTCGAACTGTTCGATCACGCCAACGCCGGCGCGGGGTACCGCGAGATCGGCCGCATCGAACTGATGTTCAGCCACCTGGACAACAACATGGGCGGCGCCGGGGCGAGCGGCGAGGCGTTCCCCAGTCACAACTTCGTGTTCGGCGAACAGTTCAAGACGTTGCTGCGATCCAGCGGCATCGCCGTCGATTGAGTTCGCTCGTTCGCGCCGTTGCTACAGGCCGGCCATGTGGGCCGTGAGCTGCGCCAGGGCCATGACAATCGGGATCGACGAGATCGCCACGCCGACGACGGCGACACGCCTGGAGAGCGCCGGGCGGTGCATCGCGATGTACTCGCAGATCAGCACCACCACGCAGACCACCGTGAACTTAAGCCCGATCAGGCCCCAATGCCCCGCCACGGCGAGCGCACGCTCCGCGATCGGGTTGACCTCGGAACCGCCGAAGAACAGCACGATCCACGTCAGGATGACGTCGAGAGCGCCGACAAGCACGAGCCACACATACGGCTCGGCGTTGGCTACCGGCCTTACCGGGCAGAGGCTCTGGGCTTTGGATTCCGGACGGACGGTGCCGGTCAGGTTGTGGGACATGGACTCGACTCCGGAGGTACACACCGACAAGACCCCCGCGGGGGCGGTTCGGAAGCGACCGGCGTGTCGAGCGGCATCCGTGGCCGCAGCGACCGGAGGCCGTCGCTCCGCGTTCACTAGGGAATACGCCAAAAGTCCCAGGAGGTTCTTGGAATAATCCGGCCATCTACGTGCGTGGCACGCGGACTGCTGCCCGCGCGATGCGGTCGAAAAGGTCGGCACAGCCGAGGCCGGTCGACTCCGGAAACTGCATCGCCGCCTGGGCGGCGAGCATCGAGATTCCATCGATCACCGGGTGGCCAAGTGCCTGTGCCCGGGTCAGCCACGGCGTCCGGGCCGGGCTGTACACCAGGTCGAAGACGACGGCACGGCGAGAGCCATCCGGGAGCGCAGCGAGATCGAACGGGAATCCACCCGGGTCCGGTCCGCCGGTCATCCCGACACTCGTGCAGTTGATGATCGCATCGGGATCGAGCCGGGGAACGGCGCTCGCATCAACCGATTCCATGGTCGGCACTTCCGCGGCGCTCTCGGGTGCGATGGTTCGCAAGTCGTCGGCCAGCGCCTCAGCCCGGGCCCGAGTGCGGTTCACGACCGCGACCGAGCACCCCGCGAGCCGCAGCGCTGCGCCGACCGCTCGCGCCGACCCCCCGGCGCCGAGCAGCACCGCGCGGCGGATGGGGGCTCTCGCCAGCAGCCCGACCGCCGCAGGGCCGTCCGTGTTGAGCACCTCGCATCCGCTGGCCCGGCCGCCGGGGCCGCGCGCGATCCGCAGCGTGTTGGCGGCGCCGCAGAGATCGGCGAACCGGTCGATCTCCCATGCCCGCCCGGCTGCGCGCTCCTCGCGGGCGAGCCTCACGAGGTGGGACTTGTGCGGAAGGGTGACCGAGCATCCGGCGAGTCCGAGCCGCTCGTCGTCGATCAGCGCGAGCAGGGTCGCCTTGAAGTGCTCGTACTCCGGCGGGATCGGCAGTGGCAGGTAGACCGCGTCGGTTCGCTTCTCGGAGAACACGGAGTTGAACAGCAGCGGCGAGAGCGAGTGGGCGACCGGCCAGCCGACGACGCCGTACACCGCCGTCGTACGCCGGATCTCCCGGAATCGGTACAGCCTCAGCAAATCCTCGATCGTGGGCTGCCCCGGCGCGGTCGCCGAACTCTCTCGCAACGACGCAAACGTGAGAAACCCGCCGAACTTAGGCGCCAGGACCCGCGACATGAGCCCGAACTCACCCATCGCCAGCGCGATCGTCGGCCGCCCGGCGGAGTTGTCCGCGAGCACCTCGAACACCTCCAGGTTGTCCCTCAGCGATCTCGCGCGGTACGCGAACTTCACGACCGCCGCGGCGGGCTCGGCGCCCATGGCCAGCAGCCGCCGCGTCAGGTCCGAGGGTCGACCGGCGAGATCGTGCAGCGAGAGGACGAGCGATGTTCCCAGGTCCCGGACCTGCCCGGGATGCCCGACCGCCAGGTTGACCTTCTGCTTGAGGTTCGCCGAACGGACGTAGGTCGAGTATTCCACGTCCAGGAACCGCGGCGGGTGCGACCCCGGTCCCGTCGCAGCGCCCAGCGCCTCGAACAGCGCGATCCTCGCCGCATCATCCCCGTCGTAGTGACCCCCCTCGGCAACCGGCCGGCACGTCGCGATGCACGGGAGCGGGGACTCGCTCACAAGGCGGACGATCCGGGCAAAATCCAGCGGGTCATTTCCCCCGGAAAAGAACCCGTCGAGGCGCCACTCGACCAGGTCCGCGCCGGCGCGTTTCGCGGCCTGAGCATCGGCGAGTGCCGACGCCAAGTCTTCAACAACGATGGAGACGCACACCAGGGTCACGGCGCGAGTCTAGCGGCCGCGGGCGAGCCCGCGGCGCCGACCCCCGCCGCGTACCCGCTGGCCCACGCCCACTGGAAGTTGAACCCGCCGATCCGGCCGTCCACGTCCAGGATCTCGCCGCACAGGTGCAGCCCGGGGCAGATGCGTGATTCCATGGTGTCCAGGTGGATCTCGGACAGCGGCACGCCGCCCGCGGTAACCTCGGCGTGCACGAAGCCGCGGTCGCCGGTGATGGGGAGCCGGAGTTGCGTGACCGCATCGACCAGGGCCCGGCGTTTGTCGCGGGTGAGCGAGTGACCCGGCGCCGCGGGGTCGACACCCGCGATCCCGCAGAGGCATCGCGCCAGGCGGTCGGGGAGTGAGTGGGGGGGGAGCGAGAGCAGCCGCGCGGGGCTCGAGGCGTTCAGCGCCAGCAGTGCCGCGTCCATGGCCTCCGGTGTCTGCTCCGGCAGGAAGTTGATCACGAGCGTGGCCCCGGGGTCCGCCGCGCGCTGGTCGATGTAGTAGCGGGAGATATCGAGCACCGACGGGCCAGAGAGCCCAAAGTGTGTAAGCAGGGTCGAGTTGGTGAACGACACCAGCCGCTTGCCCGTCGATGAGCGGAGATGCAGCGTTGCGGGCACCGCGATCCCCGAGAGCGAGCACAGCGGGTGGCTTGGCGGGAGCGTGAGCGGCACCAGCGCCGGGAACACCCGAGGCGTCAGCGAATGGCCCAACGATCGCATCAACTCGTACCCATGGCCGTCCGATCCGGACTTGGGCAGCGACTTGCCCCCGGTCGCGAGGATGACCCGCCGGGCCGTGATCGAGTCCGTGGCGCCGTCGCCTTCGTGCCGCCGCAGGGCAAAGCCGCCATCAGATGCGACTACGGCCTCGACCCGCCACGGATGCCGGACGACCACGCCCGCCTCCGCCGCGGCTGCCAGCAGCGCCTCGAGCACGGTGCGTGCCCGGTCGGTCGTCGGGAAAAGCTTGCCGGTCGGCTCGCGCTTGAGTTCAACGCCGAGGTCGCCGAAAAACTCGACGGTCCGCGCAACGCCGAATCCGCGGAGCACCTTCTTGATCGCGTGCCTCGACGAGCCCGCGTATGCCGATTCATCAACGGCGTGGTGCGTGACGTTGCACCGGCCGCCCCCCGCGACCAGGATCTTGACGCCAAGAGCCTTAGCGCCGTCCAGCGCCACAACCCGGGGCGGCTCCTTGCGCCCTCGTGCAGTGCGGGCCGCCCAGATCGCCGCCATGAGGCCCGCAGCCCCGGCGCCCACCACGGCAATGTCGAACTGCTCAGGCACGCGACGAGGGTAGCAAAGGTCCGTCGGCCGAAGTCACGGCGCCGCGGCGGGCCTGCGGCGCCGACGCACCGCGAAAAGGGCCAGCGCGGGCAACGCCGCCGCGGGCGACGGAACTGGCGTCCCGCCGGCGCCCAGACCGAGCGTGCCGCTGAACCCGGCCGAGACGTTCGTCAGCGAGAGATCAAGCAGCAGGTTGGCGGTGCCGCCCTCGGGAATGAGCGTCGGGATGTCAAAGGGAAGCCGCGGCAGCGCGAGGTCGGAATCAACCGAGTTCCCGATCTCGATCGGCTGCACCGAGTCGAGCGTCGCCCCACCACCCGAGAGCAGGATCATTCCCTGCATTGGGAACGGCACCGCAGTAGCCCCCGTCGCCTCGAACGTGAGCCCAAGGAACGAGATCGTTGCCGACAGCGTGATCATCGGGACAACCGTAAACGTGAACTCCCCAGGGTTGCCGGTGGCGGTCAGTGTGCCGGCGGGGCTCCAGCCGATCTGCGCGATCGAGAGCGCGGTCACCGTGGCGGTCCGCAGCGGAAGCTGGACCGAGTTCCCGCCCGGGTACTCGGCGTCCGGTGCGCGGGTCCGGAACGGATCGCTGGCGAACTGGATACTTGCCGTCAGCGGCGCCAAGCCCGAGGCGATGAGGTTCGCGGCGAGCCCGCCCATGGTGAGCGTCCCCGCACCTGGGTCGAGCACCACGCCGAAGCCGCCCGCGACGCTGGAGAGGATCGGATCGCCCATCTCCGACCCCAGTGTGGCGGGGACGGCGTTGTTCTCTCCGGGTCCGAACGGACCGACCAGGCCGGGCGTGGTGCGGGTCCCCGAGGGGTTCGTTACCGGGTCGTAGGCGCCGACCAGCGAGCCATGGCTCGAGATCGAGAACGAGGCGTTCGCGTTGAGGCCCGACGCGGAAGGGGAAACCGTGAACGCAAATGGCACGACATCACCCCTCGCGAGGGCCGTCACGGCCAGCACGCTTGTCGCGCCGATCAGGCTGTCTGTGACGCGGCGTCGCATGGTCGTCCCCCGTGAGATCCAAGTATGCCGCGCACCATCCGCGCCGGCCAGTCGCGGTCGCGTCATTGGCTTGTCTTATCGGGCGGCCCGCTCCGCCCCGACCGATTGGCCGCGTCAGAGGCGGGTCAGAGCGCCCCGAGCCGGCGGGCGGTCTCCTGCTCGACCAGCGCGCTGTGCATGTCATCCATGTCGCCGGCCATCACCTCGCGGAGCTTGTACTCGCCCGGAAGCCGCTCGTCGGCCACGATCCCCTCCTTGAAGCGGTACGTGCGGATCTTCTCGCTGCGGCCCCCTTCGCCGATCTGGCTGCGGCGTGCCTCGGCCCGCGCCGCGTGCTTCTTCTGCTGCTCCAGTTCGTAGATGCGGGCCAGCAGCAACCGGCGGGCCTTGTCGCGGTTCTGGTGCTGGCTCTTGCTCTCCTGCATCCGGACCTCGATCCCCGTCGGCTTGTGGAACAACTTGACCGCGGTCGCCACCTTGTTGACGTTCTGCCCGCCCGGTCCCTGCGCCGTCGTGACATCCTCGACGACGTCGTTCGCCCAGTCGATCTTGACGTCGACCTCCTCGGGCTCGGGAAGCACCGCCACGGTCGCCGTCGAGGTGTGGACGCGTCCCTGCGCCTCGGTGGCCGGGACCCTCTTTACCGAGTGCACCCCGGACTCGAACGCGAGGATGGACCACACCCCCTCGCCTCGGACGTTCACCACGGCGCTGCGGACCCCGCTCACCGCGGGCTCGATGGAGAGTTCGAGCACTTCGAACGCCCATCCGCGCTTGGTCGCGAGCTTGGAGTACATGTCCAGCAGGTCCCGGGCCCAGAGCGACGCTTCGTCCCCCCCGGTCCCGGCGCGGAGCTCGAAGATGACAGAGCCGACGGCGTCGTCATCGGAACTCACCAGCCGCTTCTTGACCTGGTCCAGGATCGCCGCCGCGCGCGACTCGACCTGCGGCAACTCGTCCGCCGCGAGCGCAGCCAGGTCGCGGTCTCCGCCGTCATCGATAACCCCGCGCAGGTCCGAGGCCTCCGCCGCGAGTCGCCGGAACTCGCGGTAGGCCAGGACGACCTTCTCCAGGGCCGCCTTCTTCATCGCCGCCTCCCGGACGGCACGGTGATCGGCCATGATCGCCGGATCGTTCAGGCGAGATTCCCACTGCGCATGCTGCGACGCGAGCTCCTCGAGCTTCGACAGCAGGGCGGGCGGGATGGAATCCAGCAGCGACGGCATGGGCCCGGGATGATAGCGAAGCTAGAAAGGGGCCGGGCCGCGTGAAACCGGTATGATGCACCGCCGAACCACTCTGAACGGCAGCACCGGAGCACCCGCTTGTCCGACGCGATCGTCCTGGAAGACCTCACGAAGACCTTCGGCCCGAAAGTGGCCGTGGACCGCGTCGACCTGCGGATCAGGCAGGGGACGGTGTGCGGCTTCATCGGCCCCAACGGCGCCGGCAAGACCACCACCATCCGGATGATCATGTCGATCCTCTTCCCGGACTCCGGGCGGATCTCCGTGCTCGGCCGCCCGAGCGCGGTCGAGAGCAAGGACCGCATCGGCTACCTGCCCGAGGAGCGCGGGGTCTACCGGAAGATGCGGGTCGGCGCCTTCCTCGGCTACATGGCCCGCCTCAAGGGCGTCGACGGGCACGTGCTGGGCCCCAAGGTGCGGCAGTGGCTGGACCGCGTCAGCCTCGCGGACTGCTACAAGAAGCGCTGCGAGGAGCTCTCGAAGGGCATGCAGCAGAAGGTGCAGTTCCTCGCCGCGATCCTGCACGAGCCGGAACTGATCATCCTCGACGAGGTCTTCTCGGGCCTTGACCCCGTCAACCGCCGGCTGATGCGGGAGCTGATCGACGAGCAGCACCGCGCCGGCCGCACCATCATCTTCTCCACCCACGCCATGTTCGAGGCCGAGCAGCTCTGCGACAGCGTGTTCATGATCCACCAGGGCAAGAAGGTGCTCGATGCGCCCGTGCACGACATCCTCTCCCGCTACGACCCCCGCTCCCTGCTCGTCGATCCGGTCGACCGCGAGGGAGCCCGCGAGCGGCTCGCCGCCCTGCCCGGCGTGCGGGGCGTGACCCTCCCCGAGGGCTCTGGCGCCGCATCGCGCGGGATCGAGGTGTACCTCGAGGACGACGTCGATCCCGCCGGCGCGATCACCACGGTCGCCCAGGCGATCCCGGTTCGGCGCCTCGAGGTCAAGCGGGCCTCGCTCGAGGATGTCTTCATCGAACTCGTAACCGCCTCGGGCGCCGCCGCCCCGAGCCGCGCGGAACTTCAGGCCGGCGCCCCGGCGGAGGTGGCCGGTGTTTAGAACCCTGTGCGTGGCGTGGCGGGAGTTCTGCTCCACGGTCTTCACCAAGGGCTACCTGCTCGGGGTGGTGATCCCTCCCGCGATCATGGTCGTCGCCCTGATGATCATCCCTCTTCTGAAGAGCCTCCCCGGCCCGAGGGTCTCCGGCACGCTCGCCGTCGTCGACCACTCCGGAGCCGTCGCCGGCCGCATCGTCGAGAGGTTCTCCGCCGAAGGCCTCGCACAAGAGTCCGCCGAGCGAAAGGCCAGGACCGAGGAGCAGATCGCGGAGGGCGTCAAACAACTCGGCCTCGACGCCGAGGCCTCCAAGCAGGCCAACGAGACCGCCTCCGCCGCCGCCGCGAAGCAGTCGGACGACGGCGCCCAGATCGCCGTCGAGGTGCTGAGCGCCGACACGCATCTCGATCCGATCCTCGAAGCCCTCAAGACGGCCAACCCGCGCGTTTCCCGCGGCGAAGAGTCCGATGGCCCCCGGAAGGAACGCATCGCCCTGGTCGTCATACCCGACGCCAGCGTGACCCCCGGCCCCGACGGGCAGTTCGCCGGGTTCGACCTCTTCGTCGCGTCGAAACTCGATTTCGAGGTCCAGCAGCGGCTGACCCAGCGCGTCCAGGGCGCCATCGTGGACACCCGCCTTGCCGCCGATCCGCGCCTCAGGGAGGCGCGGATCGACCCGGCGCAGGTCCGTCAGTTGCTCGAGCGGCCCAGGGCCGAGACCAAGGCGATGACCGCCTCCGGGGCCCAGAAGACCAGCGAGATCGCGTCGGTCCTCGTGCCCGCCGGGTTCATGCTCCTGCTGCTCATGTCCGTGATGACCGGGGGCCAATACCTGCTGACGACGACGATCGAGGAGAAGGGCAGCCGAGTGATGGAGGTCCTCCTGAGCGCCGTCTCCCCGTTGCAGCTGATGACCGGGAAGATCCTGGGCCAGATGGCCGCGAGCCTGCTGCTGCTGCTCGTCTACTCCGGGCTCATGATCGCATCGCTGATCACATTCAGCCTGTACTACCTGCTCAATCCGATGAACGTTGTCTACCTCGTCATCTTCTTCTTCATCGCGTTCTTCACCATCGCGTCGTTCATGGCCGCCGTCGGGAGTTCCGTCAACGAACTCCGCGAGGCGCAGACGCTGATGACGCCGGTGATGCTGGTCGTCATGACCCCATGGCTCCTCTGGATGCCCATCAGCCGCGCTCCCAACTCGCTCTTTGCCACCATCATGTCCTTCATCCCCGTGCTGAACCCCTTCGTGATGGTGATCCGCCTCGCCGGCTCCGAGCCCGTGCCCGGCTGGCAGATCCCGCTCTCGATCGCCGTCGGCGTGGGAACCGCCTGCATCGCCGCGTGGGCCGCGGCCAAGGTCTTCCGCGTCGGCGTGCTGATGTACGGCAAGCCGCCGAACCTCAAGACGCTCGCCAAATGGGTGCGCATGGCATGACCGCCCCGCCCGGGCGCCCCCGCCGCCTCGACCGGTTCGATCTCTACGAGCTGTGCGCCCAGGCTCCCGACCAGGAGGCCCGCTTCCTCCACGCCGTCCACGGCGCCCGCCCCCGAGTCCTGCGCGACGACTTTGCCGGTCCCGGCGCCGTCGCCCGCGCCTGGACCCGCATCGTGCCCCGCGCCGGCGCGATCGCCGTGGACCTCGACCCCGAGCCGATGGCCAAGTGCCGCGCCTCCCCCGGCGTCGAGTGCCTGCGCGCCGACGCCACCCGCACCCGCCGCCGCGCCGATGTCATCGCCGCGTTCAACTTCGCCCTCTGCGAACTCTCCGACCGCGCCGCCCTGCTCCGATACCTCAAGAACGCCCGGGCGAGCCTGACCCCCCGCGGCGTCTTCGCCTGCGACCTCTACGGCGGCGCCGAGGCATACACGCCCGGCTCCTACACCCGTCGCCTCCGGGGTCCCGCCGGTGAGCGGATCGAATACACCTGGACCCAGCGATCCGCGGACATCCTCACCGCCCGCGTCGTGAACACGATGACGTTCCGCCTCCGCGATCCCGGCTCCACACGGGACCGCGTTCTCAAGGATGCGTTCACCTACCGCTGGCGCCTGTGGACCATGGCCGAGGTCCGCGAGGCCATGGCCGAAGCCGGCTTCCCGTCGACGGAGGTCTACGACCGCTACGCCGACGCGATCGACAGCCGCGGAGGCATGATCGTCCGCCCCGTCTCAAGCGGCCCCGAACTCGGCGACAACTGGGTCGTCTACATCGTCGCGCGTGCCCCCGCCCGTCCCCGGGTTGCCCGCGCGTAACGCCCGCCGCGCCCGATTCCCCAAAAAGGCCGCGGGCCCCTGGTTTCCCAAGGGCCCGCGCTCGGTCGGTACGGGCTGTAAGCCGAGTTCTGTGCCCGCCGCCGGTTCCCGGTCCCGTGCTGATTGACGGGGGCTCGGGCCCGGGCCTGACGGCGGCCGCGGCCATTTCTCTGGCCCCGGTGTTGCCACCGGGGTCGAGCGATCTACCCGCCGCCTTCCAGCCGGACCGGCTGTCCCCGGTTGCCCGGAGCGGCGACTGCGTGACCTTGCACGCGGCGGGGTTTGCCGTGCCCCGGCTGTCGCCAGCCGGGCGGTGCGCTCTTACCGCACCTTTTCACCCTTGCCTGATCCCGGGTTGCCCCGGGCCATCGGCGGTTCAATCTCTGTGGCACTGTCCCGCGCCCGCACCGACGCGGACGGGTGGGGGTTACCCACCGCCGTGTCCTGCCGTGCTCGGACTTTCCTCCGGCGCGACCCGGTTGCCCGGACCGGCCGGCGGCCGCGTGCCCGCACCTGCACCGCATCATACGGACGTCTCGCGCGCCGGGTTTGGAGGCGCGGTAGCATGCCGCGATGGCCGCTCCCGCGACCAAACCGACCACCGTCGCCTGGCTCCAGCCGGAGCAGGTGCCGTTGGTCCGCGCCGCACTCGACGCCGCTGGCGTGCACCTCCTCGCGGCGGGGTGCCCCACGCCAGGTCGTTCCGGAGAGGTCGCCGAACTCCTCGGTCTTGACCCGGGCGATTCGGCCGCGGCCCCGAGCGACCTGCGATCGGCCCTCGCGACCACCGAGTGCTCGCTCATGCTCCTCGTCGCGCCGGGCGACTTCGCCGGCCGGGCCGATGGCAGCGTCGACGAAGAACTCGATTCCCTCCGCGCCGCGCGGGCCCGCGGCCTCAAGGTGGCCTCGCTCGAGCCGATCCCCTGCTCAGCGCTCCACCTGGCCAGCCCCGCCCTTGTCGGTGATACCCCCGGCGACGCGGTCGTCAGTTCTGAACTGGTCCGCTTCATCCCGCTCGCACGCCTCTCCTCTCCCATGCAGGCGGTCTCGGATGTCATGGATCACTTCGGCGAGATTCGCGCGATGGTGTTCGAATCCTGGTCCCGGCCGATCGAGGGCTCTCTCGGCGCCCGGGTGATGGACGCCATGGACACCATCCTGACACTCCTAGGCGAGCCCGAGTCCATCGACGCCGCCTACGTCTGGCCCGGCGCCCGCGCCACCTCGGGGACCGCGCTCCGCAAGATGAACGGCGAGTCCCTCCGCGGCCTCTCGGGCGACCTGACTGCCAATCTGCGGTTCGCCGACGGCCGATCCGCCTGCATCGCCGTCTCCGACAACGCCGGCCGGTGGGGACGGACCATCACGCTCATCGGGTCCCGCGGCCGGCTCCGTGTCTACGACGATGGACTGGAGTGGATCGGCCCCGACGGCTCCCGCGTCGATTCCTCCCGCGGCGTCGGCTCGGGCCGAGTGTCCCCCGAGCACGCACCCGGCGAGGGCCGCAGCGCCGCCATCATCGGCGAAGCGATCGAGCGGTATGTCTCCGGGCGGGAGGCCGCGCCCGCCCCGGTGAACTACCGGCGTGTGCTCGCGATGGCCGGCGCGGCGCTGCTGAGCGCTCGGACAGGCGAGGGCGAGTCCCCCGCGACCATCCAGAAGATGGCGATGCTCCCGGCCTGATTCCCCCACGCCTCGCGGCGGGGTCAGCCCCGCGTGATGTACTCCTCGAGCGTCGTGATCGTGCGCACCAGCGCCTCGGCTTCGGCCACGTTGAGATCGCCGATCGAGACCATGCCGATCAACCGGCCCCCATCCACCACCGGCACGTGCCGGATCCGGCGCTCCCGCATCGTGCCGCGAAGCTCCGAGACCGGCGACTCCAGCGAGCAGCACAGCACGGGCGTGGTCATGACCGCGGACACCGGCGTCGCCGCGGGATCGAGGGCCATCGCAACGACCCGCGTAAGCACGTCCCGCTCGGTGATGATCCCCGCGGGCTTGTCAGCCTCCGCGACGACCAGCGACCCGATCCGATGCTGGTTCATCACCTTCGCCGCCTGCAGCACATTCGCCGCGGGTGAGATCGTTACCAGGCTCGGTTTTGATGCATCCTTCTGCCGCAGGATCTCGCGCACGGTCGACATGGTTGTGTCTCCTTGTCGTCGAGCAAACTGCTGTCCCATTCTAGTATGCGTTCTCAGGGATCGGTTTGGTAGCGAAAACCCTGAATATCGCTGATACTCGTGGAGCGGTGAGGCGAGCATGGCCGCGGCAACGCCGCATACCCTGTCTACGGGAGTGCGCGGGGGACCGCCGGAGGCCATCCAATGTCCACCGATTCATCAACCGTTGCCGTGGTCCTCGCCGGCTCCGGATTCCTCGACGGTTCCGAGATCCACGAGGCCGTCTCGTGCCTCATCCACCTCAGCCGCCACGGCGCGAGCGTGCGCTGCTTCGCCCCCGACAAGACCGCCCCAACCGTCAACCACCTCACCGGCAAGCCCGCCGGTGATTCGAGGAACGTCCTCGTCGAATCCGCCCGCATCGCCCGCGGCAAGATCGAGCCGCTCTCGGCGCTCGACCCATCCGCCTTCGATGCCGTCGTCTTCCCCGGCGGCTTCGGCGCGGCGAAGAACCTCTGCACCTTCGCCGAGAAGGGAGCCTCCTGCGACGTGGACCCCGAGGTTGCCCGAATTGTCAAGCAGTTCCACGCCGCGGGCAAGCCGGTCGGCATGTGCTGCATCGCCCCGGTGATCGCCGCGCGGGTTCTGGGCACGAAGGCGGGCGGCCCCGGCGTCGCCGTCACGATCGGCGACGACTCGGGAGCCGCCTCGGCGATCACCGCGATGGGGAGCCGGCACGAGCCCCGCCCCGTTCACCAGGCGTGCATCGATGAGGCGAACAGCGTCATCACCGCGCCCGCGTACATGTACGGGTCGGCTCCTGTCCACGAGGTGTACGAGGGCATCGGCGAGATGATCGACAACGTGATCGCCCGCATAGCGCCCGCCAGGGCCGTTCGGTAGCGACAAAGAGCGGCCGCACGGTGCGCCCCGGCATGACTTTGCGGGTAGCATCGTTCTGATCGACCCGGTCCGGATGGGCGTCGTCAGCGCGGTTGGCCGCGCGACCCGGCCCGGGCGTTTCCAGGGGCGTTGAGTCGTCTGATGCTGGTCACCCAACGACGCCCACGCGACCTGCACTGGTACCACGCGGGTCCGCTCCTCTTCGGTGACTGGGGAACCAGCCGCCTCTACGTCCTCGGCCTCGCGTTCTTCTACGCCGGTCACGCCTCCCTGATGTACCTCGCGGCGATCAGCCTTCTCATGATCGCCGTCGCGTGGGCGTACACGGTGGTCTGCCGGTGTTTCCCCGATGGCGGCGGCGTCTACGCCGCGGCGAAGCAGGTGGACCCGACCCTCGCCGTCGTCGGCTCGACCCTCCTGCTCTGCGGCTACATCATCACTGTCGTCATCTCGCTCGTGGAGGCGTTCCACTACTTCGGCATCGGCCATGGCGGCATCGGCGGCGGCACCACCGTGGTGCTGTGGCTCTCGGTCTTCGCGGTCCTCGCGCTCGGCGGAGTCAACTGGCTTGGAGCCAAGAGCGCCGGCACCTTCGCCGCCGTTGCCGCCATCGTCGCCCTCGCCGCGTCGGGCATCATCGCCCTCCTTTGCCTCCCCTACGTCCCCGCGGGCCTCAGCCGATTCACCCTTTCGACCGGGCACGGTCCCTGGATGTCCTGGGTCGTCTTCACCAAGATCTGCCTCGCCATGGCCGGCGTCGAAGCCGTCGCGAACATGGCCGGGTTGATGAAAGAGCCCGTCGGCCGCACCGCCCGCCGCACCATCTGGCCCGTCGCAGCCGAGGTCGTGATCTTCAATCTCCTCTTCGGCGTCGCCCTCGCCGGTCTCAGCGGCCTCGCCGCCAAGCACGTCCCCGACTGGTCGGTCTACCAGGCCTCTGGCGGCCCGATCCCCGCCGACGTGCAGGCCTACCGCGATACCGGCATGAAGGTGCTCGCCATCGAGGCGGGTTCCCACTGGCTCGGCGACTCCGCCGGCCTCGCGGTCGGACGCGGCGCCGCCGTCGTCTTCGGCCTGCTCCTCATCTCCGCCGCGAACACCGCGATCATGGCGATGGTCTCAGTCCTCTACTCCCTCGGGCACGACCGCGAACTGCCCCGTGGCCTCACCACGCTGAACTACCCCGGCGTTCCCTGGGTCGCCCTCGTCGTCTCGTGCGGGGTCTGCATCGCCGTGCTCGTCCTCGAGCGGGACGTCGCCCGCCTCGCCGATATGTACGTCATCGGCGTCTGCGGCGCGGTGACCACCAACATCCTCTGCTGCGCGTTCAACCAAAGGCTCGAGGTCTCCTCGCGCGAGCGCGCCGGTCTCTGGGCCCTCGGTCTCTTCCTGCTCGCCATCACCCTCACCATCACCGTCAGCAAGCCCCAGGCGACCCTCTTCGCCGGGTCCACCGTCGGCCTCGTCCTCATCTCCCGATGGGTCGTGCGGCTCAGGGCCCGCCGCCTCGCCCTCGCCGCGCCCGTCGTCGAGCCCGCCCACGGCTGGCTCGAGGAACTCCGGCGCGAGATCGCCCCGATCGATCCCGCCAAGCCCCGCATCATGCTCGCGGCCCGCGGCCGCGGCCAGGCCGAGTTCGCGGTCGACCTCGCGCGCCGCCGCGGTGCCACCCTCTTCGTCATGTACGTCCGGACCCTCAGGCTCATGGACGTCGTCCCGGGCGCCGTCCCCAAGGTCGAGGACGATCCCCAGGCCCTCCAGAGCCTCGGCAGCGTCGCGGCCCTGGCCCGCAGCGTTCGAGTCCCCGTTGTGCCGATCTACGTCTGCGCCACCGACGTCGCCGCGGAGATCCTCGACTACACCGTCACCTTCGGTTGCGACACCCTGGTGATGGGCAAGACCAAGCGCCGCGCCTTCGCCCGCGCCCTCGAGGGCGATGTCATCACGCGGGTCGTCCAGCACCTCCCCAGCGAGGTAGCGCTCATCACCCGCGAGGACTCCCCGCACCTCCTCACCCTCGCGCCCACCCTCGACGCCGCCACCCCGCCCGCGCCCGGCGCCGACGCTCAGCCCACGAACGGCACACCGCGCCCCGCCTCGCCGCATCCCGAGCCGCCCGCATCCGGCGCGACCTGACCCCGCTCCGCCCCCGCGCCCCGACCAGCGCCGGCGGATAGTGTTGCCGATGAGCAGGGATGTTGAGACCTGGGCGGAGCCCGCCGTGCCGGATTCGATGCCCAACCCGCCACAACCCGACGACGATCCGGTGCTCCAGGGCCTCACCGAGGCCCAGCGCAGCGCCGTCGTCTGCACCGAGGGCCCGCTGCTCGTGCTCGCCGGCCCCGGCTCTGGAAAGACCCGGGTCATCACCCGGCGCATCGCCTACCTCGTCGCCTGCGGTATCCCGGCGTGGCAGATCCTCGCCCTGACCTTCACGAACAAGGCCGCGGGCGAGATGCGCGAGCGCGTCCACCAGATGCTCGGCGACGGCCCCGCCTCACGCGGCCTCACCGTCACCACCTTCCACTCCCTCTGCGCCCGCCTCCTCCGGCGCTTCGCCGAGATCGCCGCCCTCCCCGGCCTCAAGCCCGACTACGCCATCTACGACGCGGCCGACCAGTCCGCCCTCATGAAGAAGGTCATCTCCGACCTCGGCCTCAACACCGCCAACTTCCCCCCGCGCAGCGTCCTCGCCCGCATCAGCACCGCCAAGAACGACCTGCTCGACGCCGAGGCCTTCACCCGCACCGCCGGGGACTTCTCCTCCCGGTCCGTCGCCAAGATCTACACCGCCTATGAGGCGTCGCTCCGGCGCGCGGGCGCGGTCGATTTCGACGACCTCCTGCTCCTGACCGCCCAGATGCTCAAGACCAGCGCCGCCGTCCGCGACGCCTGCCGCGACCGCTGGCGATACCTCCTCATCGATGAATACCAGGACACCAACCGCGCCCAGTTCGTCATCGCCTCGCTGCTGGCCGGCGAAGTGGGCGGTGGGGGGGCGGGCGAGGCGGAAGCCGCCGCGACAGCCGCCGAGCCCGCCGCCTCCACCCGCCGCGGCCCCAACATCTGCGTCGTCGGCGATCCCGACCAGTCGATCTACGGCTGGCGCGGCGCCGACATCGCCAACATCCTCCAGTTCGAAGAGCAGTACCCCGGCGCCGCGGTGATCGCCCTGGGCGAGAACTTCCGCTCCACCAAGTCCATCCTCGCCGCCGCCGACGCCCTCATCCGCCACAACCGCCGCCGCAAGCACAAGGACCTCTTCACCGCCCGCGCCCAGGGCGACAAGATCGAGGTCGTCCTCTGCCGCGACGAGCACCACGAGGCCCGCCTCGTCGTCGATTGGCTCCGCGAACGCCGCGCCGATTCCGCCGCCGCGTGGAAGGACTGCGCCGTCTTCTACCGCACCAACGCCCTCTCCCGCGTCCTCGAAGACCAGATGCGCGCAGCCGGCGTCCCCTACGTCATCGCCCGCGGCACCGCCTTCTACCAGCGAGAAGAGGTCAAGAACGCTCTTGCCTACCTCCGTGTCGTCGCCAACCCCGCCGACGGCGTCTCCCTCGGCCGAGTCATCAACACCCCGTCCCGCGGCATCGGCGACGCCACCTGGGTCCGCGTCGAGGCCGCCGCCACCGACTCTGGTTCCACCGCCATGCGGGCCCTCCGCGACGTCGCCTCCGGCAACGCGGCCGCCGTCGGCGTCGACGTCGGCGCCCGCGCACAGAACGCCATCCGCAAGTTCCTCGACATGATCGACGGCTGGACCGGCTCCGGATCCTTCATGGGCTCCGACGTCGCCTCCTCCCTCTCCGACCTCGTCGAACGCGTCATCCGCGAGTCCGGCCTCGAAGCCATGTACAAGGCCGGCCGCACCGATACCGACGAGGAACGCCTCGAAAACCTCGCCGAACTCGTCTCCTCCGCCGCGGAGTTCGAACAGACCTACGACCCCACCGCCGACCCCGCCAACGAGATCGCCGTCACCCCCGCCTCCCCCTCCGCCGCCGACGACCGCCCATCCCTCTCCGCCCCGATGCCCCCCTTGCTCGCCCTCCTCCGGGCCTACCTCGAGCAGGTCACCCTCGTCGCCGATGCCGACGCCATCGACCCCGCCCAGGGCGCGGTGACCCTCATGACCCTCCACGCCGCGAAGGGCCTGGAGTTCCCCGCCGTCGCCATGGTCGGCCTCGAAGAGGGCTGCCTCCCCCACATGCGCAGCAACGAGAGCGACGCCGAACTCGAAGAAGAACGCCGCCTCTGCTTCGTAGGCATCACCCGCGCCATGCAGCGCCTGCTCATCACCTCCGCCCGCTACCGCACCGTGCGCGGCATCGGCGAGCGCACCATCCCCAGCCGCTTCCTCGACGAACTCCCGCGCGAGTACATCGCCGTCTCCGACCAGGCCGACCCCGGCGCCTGGGACGACTCGGCCGACCACGACTCGTTCTCCGATTCCCCGCGCCCCTCCCGCGCCCCTTCCTCCGCCCAGCCCACCGTCGCCGGCCTCAAGGCCGGCGCCATGGTTGCCCACCCCCAGTTCGGCGTCGGCCGCGTCGAGTCCATCGTCCCCGGCGCCAACGCCCGCGCCACCGTCAGTTTCCGCGATGTCGGCCGCAAGACCCTCGTCCTCGAATACGCCCGGCTCAAGGTCATCGGATGACCGACCTCCTCGACACCCGCGTCTACGCCATCGTCGGAGAAGACGGCTTCGCCCGCCTCGTCGCCGCCTTCTACCGCCGCGTCGCCCTCGATGATCTCCTCGGCCCCATGTACCCGCGCCACGACATGGCCGGCGCCGAACTCCGCCTCCGCGAGTTCCTCATCGGCCGCTTCGGCGGTCCCCAGCGCTACGTCGAGCGCCGCGGCCACCCGCGGCTCCGCGCCCGCCACGCCCCGTTCCACATCGACCAGGCCGCCCGCGACCGCTGGGTCTCGCTCATGGAGCAGGCCATCGACGAATCCGCCCTCCCGCCCGACGCCGCGGCCCCGCTCCGCCGCTTCTTCCACGAGGCCGCGACGTTCATGATCAACGCCCAATAGCCCGCCGCGCCCCCGCCGCCCCCCCGCCCCGCCTACCTCACCCGCTCGAGTCTCACCTTCGAGTTCGAGAGCATGCTCATTTCCGTCCCCAGCGCCGATCCATCGATCGACACCTGCGAATCCGTCGTCATCTCCTTGAGCTGCCCCAGCGCCGTGTCCCAGACATACCGCCCCTTGTAGCCCGACTCCTTCACCTGCGTCTTCCCCTGCCCCCCCGCGGCCGCGCTCCCAGGCTCGATCCGCCCCGAGATGTCCACCACCGCCTGCGACGCGTTCGCCGACCGCAGCGTGTGGACCGTCGTCATCTGAAAACTCCCCAGCGGCGTGTTCCCCAGCCGGTCCCTGTTCGTCCACGATTCCCCCACCCGCGCAAACCCGGAGTGCCCCGGCGACGACACCAGCCAGTCCAGCGGCCCGCCGCCGCCTCCCGGCGCCGCTCCGCCGCCCGCCCCAGGAATACCCCCCGGCAGCCCCGGTATCGCCCCGATGTTCCCGCCCCCCGACAGCCCCGCCGGCGACGACACGTTCGTCACGTTCCCCTTCGAATCGATCGTCATCGTCACCACCGACCCCGCGATCCCCTGCATCGCGTTGGCCAGGAGTTCATCGTCATCCATGTCCGCGATCGCAGGCATCCCCCCGGGACCGGTCTGCCCCGGCTTCGTGCTCCGCTTCGGCTTGGTCGAGTCGTACTTCGCCTTGATCCCATCCGCGATCAGTTCGCACCGCACCGTCTCGTACACCAGTTCCACCGTCGTCCCCGAATCCGCCGCCTCCCTCACCCGCATCAGCAGCCCGATCTCCTGCGTCATCTCCTGCGACTGCTCCAGGTCCGGCATCTGCGCCGACGTCACCTCGTTCTTGCTCGTCATCTTCAGCCGATACCGGATCTGCTGTCCGCTCTTGAACCGCGGCCGCAGGTCCACCTCCCCCGCTCGACCATCCCCCTTGGTCCCGCCCCCCGGCGCGGCCGGCGAAGGCGTCCCCGTTGCGGGCCCGCTCGGCGACGGTGTACCCGGCGCCGGAGTGCTCGGTGACGGCACGCTCGGCGAAGGCGCCCCCGGCGGCGGTGACGACGGCGACGGCAGCCCGCCCCCCGTCGGCTGCCCAACCGCGACCACGCCCACACAGAGCACAAGCCCCGCGACACCAATCGCGTTGTACTTCATCGCAGCCTCCAATCCGGCAGCCGTAAGCGTTCCGCGGCCAACATACCCGCCCACCAACCGCGGCTGCCCATCAACTCCGGCGCCATCAACTCGGCATTGTTCGGACCATCCCGCCCGCGAGTCGAGCGCGACCCACACCCGCCCCCACCAGTTTGGACGCCCGCCGACCCCTCCGTGTGAGCCCAACCCGCGAAACCCGGCCCATATTCTCACCCTTCCCGCACCCCGCGCCACCACCTCCCACGCACCCCCGGCCCCAAATCCACCCCCGCCTATCCTGCCCCCATGTCCGTCCTCAAGGAATACGTCCTCGGCACCGGCCGCGACGAACTCGAACGCCTCGGCCTCCAGCACCGCCTCTGGTCCGACGCCGCCCACACCCTCTGGCGGCTCGCCGGCGTCCGCCCCGGCATGCGCATCCTCGACGTCGGCTCCGGTCCCGGCTTCGCCACCTTTGACCTCGCCCTCCTCGTCGGCGCCCGCGGCCACGTCCACGCCATCGACGAGTCCGAGCCCTTCATCGAGCACATCGCCGCCCAGGCCGCCGCCCGCTCCATGCCCTGGATCACCGCCTCCCGCGCCGACGTCCACGCCCTCGATTCCGCCCCCGGCAACACCAGCGTCCCCGACCACGCCCCCTTCGACCTCGCCTTCGCCCGCTGGGTCCTCTGCTTCGTGAAGGATCCCGCCGCCGTCGTCCGCGGCGTCGCCCGCTCCCTTAAGCCCGGCGGCGCCTTCATGATCCACGACTACCACAACTACGAGGCGATGCGAGTCGCCCCCCGCGGCGACGCCTTCGCCAAGGCCGTCCGCGCCACCGGCGCCTCCTGGCGCGCCCGCGGCGGCGACCCGGACGTCATGGGCCGCATCGGCCTGCTCTGCCGCGATGCCGGCCTGCACATCGAGCACCTCGCCGTCCACCAGCGCCTCTGCCGCCCCGGCGATTCCATGTGGGCCTGGCCCGAAACCTTCTGGTCCAACTTCCTCCCCGTCCTCGTCAAGATGGGCCTGCTCACCGAGTCCGACCGCGCCGCCTGGCACGCCGAATGGGCCGACCTCTCCCGCTCCCCCGACACCTTCATCACCCTCCCCGCCGTCTACGAAGTCATCGCCCGCAAGCCCGTAGCCTAAAACCTATTCAAGAAGCACCTCATTCGAGTACCATAGAAATGAGACGCGAAGTGTGATCCCAACGGGCACTTGGTAGTTGTCGACGCTAGGGCCTGCGGAGAATTTTGATTGCCGAGCACCATGCCATCTTCACGCGAGTTTCTCGGCACAGTCGCTCGACTCAGGGATGCTGCGGTGGCGGCGCTTCGGAATCGAGATGCGCTCGATGGCATTAGCAGTAACGCAAACTGGTTCCACCAGGTACGCGTGTCGCTCGCGAGAAGCAAATCAGATTTGCTGAAATCAATACCTGATGATCACAGTAGAGATATATTCAGTTCCAAACTTACCATGATGCTAGAGCCACTAGTATCGATCTCGACGAAGTACACGGCTGTTGAACGCGTAAATGCCGTACGCAGCATTGAACTACTGCTGAGCACCGATTATCCTTCACTGTTGGCGGTTGAAACAGTTGGTCATCCGAACTCGGAGCAGGTTCTTCCTATGTCGGTTGTCAGTGGCACGAGGGGTTATATCGAATCTCTGGCTGCACAGGCGAACGGCAGCTACGAGCAGCAGTGGTTTGATGCCACGGCCTTAATAATGCGAAGGTTGGTTGAAGTGCTGGCGTTGGACATTCTAGAGCGACATGAGAGTCTTGCTGCATTGTGTGGAAGCAACGGCAGGCTCCCTCAGTTTTCTGATATCATTGAAGCTGTTTGTTCGGATTCGAGGTGGATGCTCAATAAGCAAACCGTAGACGTGATCGAGTCGGTCAGGGATCTTGGTAATCTCGCTGCCCACCAACGGCGATTCAATGTCCGGAAACCAGATGTTGACTCCATTCGGCCGCGATTCAGGCTCGCAATCGAGGAACTCATTCATCTCGCCCGTTACGATGGGAAGTGACAGCTCTTGCGTCCTTGGGAGCGGCGCGAATTGGGAGCTGCCTAGTGGCCCGATAACTCGGCACGCGTTTGAGACGTTCCGATGCATCCGCGCTGCGGGACGTGCATTGACGACACAGGGTGACTCAGAATCTGATCAGGCGCCAATTATGGCCGAGAGGATCTCCCTTCGCCCCAACAGTCCAAGAACCCCATGCGCAACCCCATCCCCAGCCTCCATTTGCGATAGTTTCTCTAAATTCCTATCAAAACCCTATTGACACACCGTCAAAAACCCGTATCCTGACCTAGTCATGCTCAACCTCCCCTCCTCCTTCAACCCCTCCCCCGACCTCGCGGCCAAGATCCTCGACTCCGTCACCGACCCCACCCTCACCCTCCGCGACGTCGCGGACCTCCATCACACCTCCGTCGAGGCCCTCGTCCTCTGGTTCGCCGAGCCCGAGATCGCCGAGCGATTAGATCACATCGAATCCACCATCGCCCGCCGCACCCGCATCGTCGCCTCCAACTTCCTCCCCGCGGCGACCATCGCCCTCGGCCGCTCCATCGACGAGCACAACTCAGACGAATCCCACTTCCCCGTCCGCCCCGGCGACCAGCGCGGCCTCGAACTCCGCCGCCGTTCCAGAGAGACCGCCCGCCGCGCCACCGCCCTCCTGCTTCGCCTCGCCAACTTCACCCCCGGCCCCCGCCGCTACATCTACACACCACGTCCAACTCCCGCACCATCCTCAACTCCCATTCCCACCAGTCCGGCTCCCTCTGTCTCCTCCTCAGCGCCCGATGCCCCCGTTCCGTGCTCCTCCACCTCCCCCGCATCCTCTCCCTCCTCTTCTCCTTCCGCGCGTGATCCCCAACCTCTCCACGATTCCCCGCACCCAACCGCCGCACCCACGCCTCTTCCTGCACGGCGCGGCGCCGCTCCGCATTCCCCCGAACCCACCTTCGCATCTCCACCTCGCCGCTCAACGTCCCTCCTCGCGCCCGCAATCGACTCCACCTAGCCCCTGCCACAACGGCAGCCGCCGGGCCCCGCCGCAGTCCACAAACCCGCGCCACACGCTCCCACGCCACCACAACCCGGCACCCGGGTTGCCCAACCATTGGTGTCGCGGCGGGCGCGGTGGGTGTGTGGCATGATGCTCTGGGAGACCCCGGTATGTTCTTCTTCAAGGCCCGAAAACGCCGGAGGCTCCGCGAGCAGCCATTCCCCGCCGAGTGGGCCGCCATCATTTCCCGCCGCGTCCCCGCCTACCGCCGCCTCAGCCCCGCCGACCGGGACGAACTCCACGGCCACATCGGCGTCTTCCTCGATGAGAAACGCTTCGAGGGGTGCGCCGGGCTCGAGATCACCGACGAGATCCGCCTGACCATCGCCGCGCAGGCCTGCATGCTCCTGCTGCACCGCGACACCGACTACTACCCCCGGCTCGACACCATCCTCGTCTACCCGCACCGCTACCTCGTCAAGCAGGTCCGCCAGGGCCCCGGCGGGGTCGTCACCGAGGAATACGCCATGCGCCTCGGCGAGTCCTGGCAGGGCGCCGCCGCGCCCCACTCGGGCGGCCCGGTCGTCCTCAGTTGGGACGATGTCCTCGGCGGCGCGGCCGACGCCGCCGACGGCGCCAACGTCGTCTACCACGAGTTCGCCCACCAACTCGACGCCGAGTCCGGCGCCGTCGAGGGCGCCCCCGCCCTGGAGGGGCACGGCGCCTACGCCGCCTGGGCCCGCATCCTGGGCGCCGAGTTCAACGACCTCCGCCGCGACCTCTCCCTCCACCGCCCGACGATCCTCTCCAACTACGCCGCGACCAGCCCGGCCGAGTTCTTCGCCGTCGCCACGGAAGTCTTCTTTGAACGTCCCGACGCCCTCCGCGCCCGCCACCCCGCCCTGTACCGCCAACTCGCCGACTACTTCCGCCAGGACCCCGCCGCCGCCGCCGACAACTGATCACTTCCTCGGCGAGCACACCTCGTTCACGATCGCCGCGAGTTTCTCGACACTCCCCGAGGCCACCGCATGCTCTACCTTCGCAGGATCCGCCCCGGCCTTGACCAGCAGCTCGTGCGATCGCTGCCAGAGCTTGTCCGCCGCCTTCCCCGGCTTGGCGAGGTACAGGTCCGAGAGCGTCTCCTGCAGTTTCTGCACCGTCAGCGTGTCGAGGTGCTCGTAGTACCGCTTGACGATCCCCTGCTGGTACCGCGACAGGTGCTGTCCCTTCGCCATGTCCGCCTCCATGCTCGGCGCGTGCGCGCGGACTTAGCATAGCCGGCGCCGCTGACGGCGCCCCAAGGAGCCTCCGGATGCCCCGATTCTCCGACCGCCTCGCGCAGACCACGGCCCAGATGAAGCAGCTCGCCGCCCACATCCCCGAGACCACCGGCGCGTTCACCGCGCTGCACCGCGCCGCCGGCGCCGAGGGGGCGCTCAGCCCCAAGGTCAAGGAGATGATCGCGCTGGGCATCGCAATCTCGACGCACTGCGACGGCTGCATCGCGTTCCACGTGAAGTCCGCGATCAAGAAGGGCGCGACCAAGCAGGAGCTCGCCGAAACGATCGGCGTCGCGATCCAGATGGGCGGCGGCCCGGCGACGGTGTACGGCGGAGACGCCTGGAGCGCCGTCGAGGAGTTCAGCGCCCCGGCCTGACCGCGGCCAGATCAGCGCAAAACGATGTACAGCGCGTGGAGCAGGCCGGGGATGTAGAACAGGAGGCACAGCACGATATTGAGGATCAACTGCCCCCCGATTCCCTCTTTCAGCCCGACGGCCAGCGGCGGGATGAGGATCGCGATGATCACCAGCAGCAGTTTGTTGGTCTCGTCGATGTTCGAGGGCATGTGGGCCTCCGTGGGGCATTCTACTGCCCGCCCCGCTGCACCGCATCGAACGCCATGACGACCTGCGAGCCGTAGATCGGGTAGTCGATGTGGCACCGGTGGCCGCGGAACCGGGCGGGGTCCAGCCGCATCGTCTCCATGACGTGCCGCACGAGGTCGGTGTAGCGGCCGATGTCCGGCGAGCGGAAACGCGAGGCGCCCGAGCCGAGCGGCTCGATCGACTCGAGCATCTCCATCCGGTCGATGTCGCGGGCCGGGTTGTTCACATCCGCCACGCCCTCGAAGGCCGTGTCGTAGATCAGGAGCGAGGGGGACTGGGCGGGGTAGAGGTCCTCGTGGACCAGCACATCGAACTGCAGCAGCACCGCGGGGGTCATGATCTCCGCGAAGAAGTACCCCTTGCGCTGCACGCCGGCCGGCACGAACCGCTTGAGCTCGGCGATGTTGACCTCGGCGAAGAACAGGTCCACGGCCGACCGCGCGCCGAAGCCGTGGTCCGCCAGCGAGTAGTGCACGACCTCGCCGACGCGGCGGACGTCCATCCGCGGCGGGGGCTGCGAACAGAAGCCATCGAGCAGCAGCGTGCGCGGGCTCTCGATCTCCTGCCCATCGAGCGTGACCGGGCGGCGGGCCGAGGGCTCGACGGACATCCGGCGGGTGGCGAGTTTGACGGGCGCCCCGGGACGGACGCGGTGGAGGCCGGTCAGGCCGTTGATCCAGACCACGTCGATGTGCTCGCCGTCGGGCGAGGGGCTGAGCACGACCGTCGCGACGATCGCCTCGGTCTGCACGCCCTTGAGCTGGCTCATTGCCTTGAACGCGGACTGCTTGCGGCGCAGTTCGAACTCGCGCCGGGCTTCGGGGATCCACGCGCTGAGCATCGCGTCCAGCAGGCTGCGGTCGCCGATGTGGTCGCGGATCAGGGCCTCGAACCGGTCGATCGCGCGGAGGGCGTCGGCGGCGGTCTCGTTGGAGACCCCGCGCTTGGCCGCGGCCTTGACGACCCGCCGGAGCGGGTCGGGCCCCGGCATTCGGTAGGCGACGCTGATCGGGTCCTCGCTCCTGGTGGCCTTGAGGACGCGGCTGGCGAGGACCTTGTCGACGCCGAGCGACCGGGCGAGGGACTGGGGGCCCTTGATGGCGCGCGGGAGGGCGTCGAGAACCTCGCGGATCCGGACCAGGAGTTCGGACCCGACCGAGGTGACCTCCCCCTCGAGCCAGGCGGAATCGTGATCGGCTTCCGCGGTGTTGCCGGCAGCGACTCGGGATGGACTGGAATACTCCATAATATACACCAAACAGAGTAATGAAAATCGGCCCTGGTGTCAACAGCATACAGCACTGCGCTGCCAGTTGCCGCCGCGATCCAAGAAATCGTATAAAGTTTCCGGGAAACTCTATTGCAGCGATGGAACTGCGCGGTATGGTGTCCGTATCCAGAGGGCGATTGGTCGCCGTGAGTTGTTGGTGAGGGGCGGCGGATATCGCGAAACACAGGTGGCACGGATCAACCACAAGTCAACAAGGAGACGGACATGGGGATGATGCGAATGGGCGTGGCGGGGGTGGTGGCCGCGGGGTGTATGGCGGGCGCGGCGAGCGCGCAGGTGCTGATCAACGAGGGATTCGAGAACTCGTCGACATCGGGGTGGACGGTGAACGGCGCGACGGACACGCTGCCCGGGGGCAACCCCGGGGACTACCTCTCGCTTCCTTACCTGGACTTCTGGGGGATCACGCTCCGGACGGACGAGCCCGGCAACCCGGCACTGGGAGATCTGACGCAATACCCCGGCCTGCGCTTCCGCGTGGACATGCGGACGTTCCAGGCGAACAACTTCTTCGGTGACCCGCTCGACACCTCGGCGTTTCCGCTGGTCCTCGAGTTTGTGAACACATCCGACGGTGGGTACCGCACCGTGTACTTCGTCGGAGACGCCGTGCCCGGCACGGGCGACGGCTGGGTGACCTACGAGTTCGTGGTGCCGAACCCGAGCCAGGCGGCGCTCCCACCGGGATGGGGCGGCACCGGGGATGAGGATCCTGAGACGTTCGAGCCGATCCTGCCGGCGGGGTGGACGTACTCGATGGTGCTGTCGGATGTGAGTGAGACGAGGATCACGACGTTCCAGCCGGGGTATTTCTACAGCGCCAACTTCTGGGAGGTCGGGTTCGACAACCTGCTTGTTGAGGTGGTCACGCCGACGTGCCCGGCGGACGCGGACGGGAACGGCGTGATCGAGCCGGCGGACGTCGCGACGTTCATCAACAGTTGGTTCAGCGGCGTGACGAACGGAACGCTCGACGGCGACTTTGACGGCAACGGCGCCGTGGAGCCCACGGATATCGCGGTGTTCATCTCGGCATGGCTCTCGGCCCTCTCCGGCGGGTGCTGATCGGTCCCAGCGCCACGTCGTGCGCGAACGAGCCCGGCGGGTGCTCCGCCGGGCTCGCTTTTTTGCGGCCTTGCAATATCCACCCGTCCATCGGGGTTTGGGAAGGAGTGGGGTAGCGGAAGGGCCGGTTGCCGGCCCGTACTATCAGCCGCTTCCCCGAACCTTGCGTGCCCAGCGAGCCGTGTGGCCGCGATGGGCGACCGACCGCCTTGATGGAGCCGCCGATGAGCCGTGCGCACCTGTTGGTAGTCTGCTGTGGCCTTGCGATCTTCACCGGAGCGCCGCTCGCGGCGGCCATGCCGAGCGAGCGTGCCCCGTCGGCGGTTTCCGACGATCTGCCGAGTGTCGACGACGTGCTGGGTAAGGCGATGGCCGCGGCCGGCGGGCAGGATGCGATCGACAAGATCGAGACCATTCACACGAAGGCGACATTCGGCCTGAACCCTCAGAACGTCGAAATAGAGACGTACTGGTCCCGGTCGGGCGGCCGTCTCACCATCGCCAAGATGGAGTTCGGTGACGTTATTCGGGGCACCGACGGCAAGACACCGTGGATCAAGACTCCAGTGGGGTACGTTCTCGCGACGACTCCGGAGGATGTTCAGCAGATCAACGGCTCCGCCGGGATGCACATGATGATGATCGATCCCAAGTCGTTCGTGAAGGAGGAGTTGAGCCGGATCGCGGTAGCCGGGACGGCGAACTTCAACGGGCGGGAGTGCTACAAGCTCGCGTACACGAAGAAGACGGGGCAGGATGGGACGATGTTCTTCGACAAGGAGACGGCGCTGCCGGTCGGGTTCGAGCAGACGCAGCGGGTCGGCACGACGACCATCACGCTGGAGGACTGGAAGACCATCAACGGCGTCAAGTTCTTTCACCTCATCAAGATGAACTCGCCGACGGCCCGCACCGCCAGTGGCGAACGGGTGGAGGGCACAAGCGAGATCAAGATGACGCTTGTCGAGGTGAACAACGTCGACCCGAAGGTCTTCGAACTCCCCGACGAGGTGAAGTCGGCCAGCACCGACAAGGCGGACGGTGTGGAGAAGCCCAAGGCCGCGGCTGCTCCCCAGATCAAGCTCGAGGACCTCACGCCGGAGCATCAGGCCGAGGCCAAGGAGATGCTCGAGAACATCAGCAAGGCCCCGATCGACACGATCCGCAAGAGCCTGGTCGGCATCGAGACCGGGGTCAGTTTCATGCCCGAGGGGCCTGACAAGAAGAAGCTTCAGTACGTCGCCCAGGAACTGAAGGCCGAACTCGCCAAGCGGGGCGGCTGAGTCTTCGCCCGGTAGTAGACCTATCGATTCTCAGGCCCTGGTCCCGGCGCGGGCGAAGAATGTGTCCATGCGCAGCCACACCACGCGGATGCTGATTGCCGGCGCGTGCCTTTACGCCGCGGCGGTTCAGTTCACACTCGGCCAGGCCACGACCAACCCCAGCGCGGCGGTTCCGCCCACGCAGGCCGCGGGGGAGCGGTTCCGCGGGCCGGTGCGGGAGGGGTGGTGGAACGACGCGGTGTTCTACGAGGTCTTTGTGCGTTCGTTCTACGACTCGCGCGAGGGTCCGCTTGCCAACGACGGCGTCGGCGACCTCCGCGGGCTGATCGCCCGACTGGACTACCTGAACGACGGCAACCCGGCGACCACCACCGACCTGGGCGTGACCGGCATCTGGCTCATGCCGATCACGGAATCGCCGAGTTACCACGGTTACGACACGACCGACTACCTCACGATCGACCGCGAGTACGGCACCAACGAGGACTTCAAGGTCCTGATCGCGGAGTGCCACAAGCGGGGGATACGGGTCATCATCGACCTGGTGCTCAACCACTGCTCGAACCGGCACGAGTGGTTCCGGCTCGCGGCGGACCCGGGCGATCCGCACCACGACTGGTTCATCTGGTCCGACTCTGACCCGGGTTATCGCGGGCCATGGAACCAGAAGGTGTGGCACCCGCTGACAGACCGGTCGGCGGGCGGGCCGTACTTCTACGGCTGCTTCAGCCGGCAGATGCCGGACCTCAACTACGCGAATCCGGCGGTGACCGCGGAGATGAACCGCACGATCGCGTACTGGCTCGACGACATGGGGGCCGACGGGTTCCGCCTGGACGCCATCCGCCACCTGATCGAGAACGGGCCGAACCAGGACAACACGCCGCAGACGCACGACTGGCTCCGCGGGTTCTACACGTTCTACAAGGCCCGCAACCCCGAGGCGTTCACGGTCGGCGAGGTGTGGTCGACGACGGATGTGATCTCGACGTACGTCGGCGACCAGATGGACACGTCGTTCGAGTTCCAGTTGGCGCAGGCGGTGATGGACGCCGCGAACACCGGCGACGCTGCGCCGCTGGCCAGGGCCGCGGCGGGGACGTGGGCGGCGTTTCCGCGCAACCAGTTCGCGACGTTTCTGACTAATCACGACCAGGCGCGAGTGATGACGGTGTTCAAGGGGGACGAGTCCAAGGCCCGGCTCGCCGCGGGGCTGCTGCTGACGTTGCCGGGGATTCCGTTCATCTACTACGGGGAGGAGATCGGGATGAGCGGCGACAAACCGGATGAGTGGATTCGGACGCCGATGCAGTGGGACGGCTCGGCGAACGCGGGGTTCGCCGCGGCGGGGGTGACGCCGTGGGAGCGTCTCAACGCCGACGCGGAGACACGGAACGTCAAGGGGCAGGAGGGGGAGACGGGATCGCTGCTGGGGCTGTACCAGAAGTTGACCCGGCTGCGGCTGGACCATGCGGCCCTGCGACGGGGTGAGTTCGAGGTGGTGCCGTCGGGCTCGCCGCGGGTGCTGGCGTTCCGGAGGTGGATGGGGGACGAGCAGTTCCTGGTGATCGCGAACCTCGGCGCGGAACCGGTGAGCGGCTACAGGCTGGAACTGGGCGAGGGAATCGCGGACCGGCTGAAGGAAGCGGGAGCGGTAGAGGTGCTGCACGGCGAGCCGGTAGCGTCGGGAGGGGAGCCGATCGCGAGGTTGGCGCCGAGGTCGGTGTATGTGGTCAGGGTGCCGTAGAGAAGGCCACATCGGCGCGGCGAATCGCACGCATCAGTGTGAATACCGAGGATCGACTTGGGGCGGTGTGCGGGCGACTGAAGTTACCCAACGGCTGCGCACACCTTCTTCGCCGCGTCCGTCAGGTCCGTCGCGGCCTGCATCGTGGGGATGTCCTTCCTCGCATCGTTCAGGATCTTGCGGCCGGCCTCGACGTTGGTGCCCTCGAGGCGGACCACCAGCGGCACTCTGAAGCCCTTGCTGCCGTCGGCGTTCTTGTGCCCCTTGGCGGCGTTGACGATCCCCTGGGCGATGGTGTCGCACCTCATGATGCCGCCGAAGATGTTGACCATGACGCCCTTGACGGCGGGGTCTGAGAGGATGATGCCGAACGCCTCGGTCACGGCCTCTTCGGAGGCGCCGCCGCCGACATCGAGGAAGTTCGCGGGCTCGCCGCCGTGGAGCTTGATGATGTCCATGGTCGCCATCGCGAGGCCGGCGCCGTTCACGAGGCAGCCGATGGTGCCGTCGAGGGCGATGTAGGAGAGGCCGAAGCGGCGGGCGCGCATCTCTGCGGGATTCTCCTCGGAGGGGTCGAACATCGCTGCGATGTCGGCGTGACGGAAGGTGGCGTTGTCGTCGAAGTTGAACTTGGCGTCGATCGCGAGGACCTGGCCGTCGGGGTGGTCGGGGGTCGCGGGGGTGATGATCAGCGGGTTGATCTCGGCGAGGGAGCAGTCCTTCTCCTCGAAGAGGCGGGCGAGGCCGAGCATGATGCCGACGGCCTGGGGGACCTGCTTGCCGCGGAAGCCGACTTCAAAGGCGACGCGCCGGGCCTGGTGGGGCTGGAGGCCGAGGAGGGGGTGGAGGGGCTCGGTGATGATCGCCTCGGGGGTGTCGTGGGCGACCTGCTCGATCTCGACGCCGCCCTCGCGGGAAGCGATGAGGACGTTGCGCCGGGTCTTGCGGTCGGTGGTGATGGCGAGGTAGAACTCCTCGCGGGCTCCGGGGGCGCCGCCGCGGCGCTCGGCGATATCAACGCCGGCGGCGATGAGGAGTTTCTTGACCTCGAGGCCCTCGGGGGGCGTCTGCGGCGACTTCATGCGGTTGGTGAGCATGAAGCGGGCGGCCTGGGTAGCCTCATCGGCGGAGTTCACGAGTTTGACGAAGCCGGCCTTGCCGCGCCCGCCAGCGTGGACCTGAGCCTTGATCACGGCGAGGGGGGACTTCGCGGAGGTAGCGGCCTTGTACGCGGCGGCGGCGTCGTCGACGGTCTCGATCATCTGACCGGGGGGGACGGGCACGCCGGCGGAGCGGAGAAGGTCGCGGGCCTGGTATTCGTGGATCTTCATATGGTGCGGCGGGGGCAGTGGGTGATGGTGGGGAATTCGATGAGGGCGATAGTAGGGGAGCGGAGGGCGGGGATCGGGCCGGTGCGGACGGTTTTCGGCCCTGCGGGCTCGCGGCGGCGGGGGCGTGGAATCTCAAGGAGGCGTGACGGAAGAAGTGGCACCGGGCATCTGGGTGTCGGTAGCACCAGTGACGAGTGGGATGGCCGCAGGAGTGTGGAAGTGGGAAGTCGATCGGAACCCACGATGAGCGATTTTGGCCAGGCTCGCGATGGGTCGAGGTCGCAGACGTGGCTGCTCATCATCGCCGGGGTGGTGGTGGGGATCACCCTCGGGGCGGCGGTGTGGGGAATCGGGTCGGTGCGTGGGCGCGAGGCGCAGGAGGCTTCGGCCAGTGCGCCGGCTTCGGCGGCCTTGGAGTTGCCAGTTGCCGCGGAGCGAGCCGAGGCGCCGGCGTGGCCGGTGGCGGAGTGGCTCGCGCGGGCCGGGGGGTTCCGCACCTCGATTGGCTCGGTCGTTCGTTCCGCGATGGACCGATTCGGGTCGGCCTTCGGTGTGGCGGCGATGCTGGGCAAGGCGATTGGGGGCGTGGCGGAGTTGGCGATGGTGGGGCCGGGTGTGGGTGACGAGGTGCTCGAGAGGGGTGTTGCTGGTGGTGGGGGTGTGACACCGGTTTCGGCGGCGACACCTGTGGCGCGAAGGGTGCGCATCGGGGCGGAGCCGGCGTGGGTGCCGCGTTCGGCGCGGGCTCCGGTGGGGGCGCGGATGGTGATTGTCGAGGTCACCTGCGAGGCGAGTGCCGTGGTGCGGTCGCCACAGCCGCCGCTGCCGGGGTGAGGCGGGGGGTGTTGAACAGGCTGGCCGATGGGTAAAGCGCCCGCTATCCTTTGGGCCCTTCCCTCCCGAGTGGAGGAAGGATATTGTTCGGGCCGCGGCCAACAGCCGCGTGCAGAGGAAGCGACATGGCGACTACCGGCACGATTACGCAGGTCATCGGATCCACCTTCGACGCCCAGTTCTCGGAGGATCAGCTCCCGGAGTTGTACAACGCGCTGACGATCAAGGAGAAGACGCCGGCGGGCGAGCTTGATCTGACGGGCGAGGTGCAGCAGCACCTTGGCGGCGGGCGCATCCGCGCGGTGGCGCTCGGTTCGACCGACGGCCTCCGGCGCGGCATGAAGTGCCAGGACATCGGCACGCCGGTGCAGGTGCCGGTGGGGGAGCGGGTGCTGGGGCGGGTGTTCAACCTGCTGGGGCAGCCGATCGACAAGTTGCCCGCGGTGGCGGGGGCGCAGACGCGGCCGATCCACCGCTCGCCCCCCGAGTTCTCCGAGCTCAACCCGCACACCGAGATCCTCGAGACGGGCATCAAGGTCATCGACCTGCTGTGCCCGTTCGTCCGCGGCGGCAAGATCGGCCTGTTTGGCGGCGCCGGTGTCGGCAAGACGGTCGTCATCCAGGAGATGATCGCCCGCGTGGCCCGCAACTTCGGCGGCTACAGCGTGTTCGCGGGCGTGGGCGAGCGGACCCGCGAGGGGAACGACCTGTGGCGTGAAATGAAGGAGGCGGAGTACTTCGACGCCTCCGGCAAGAAGAGCCACGTGCTCGACAAGGTGGCCATGGTGTTCGGCCAGATGAACGAGCCGCCGGGCGCCCGCCTCCGCGTGGCGCTCTCCGCGCTGACCATGGCCGAGGAGTTCCGCGACTCGTCGGGCAAGGAAACGCTGATCTTCATCGACAACATCTTCCGCTTCACGCAGGCGGGCTCCGAGGTGTCGGCGCTGCTGGGCCGCATGCCCAGCGCCGTCGGATACCAGCCCACGCTCTCCACGGAGATGGGGCAGCTGCAGGAGCGGATCACGTCGACGAGCAAGGGCGCCATCACGTCGGTGCAGGCCATCTACGTGCCCGCGGACGACCTCACGGACCCGGCCCCGGCGACGGCCTTCGCGCACCTTGACGCCTTCGTCGTCCTCAGCCGCGGCATCGCCGAGAAGGGCATCTACCCGGCGGTCGATCCGCTGGCGTCGACGTCCCGAATCCTCAGCGCCGACATCTTGGGCGAGCGGCACTACCGCGTCTCTCGCCGGGTGCAGTCGATCCTCCAGCGGTACAAGGACCTGCAGGACATCATCGCCATCCTCGGCGTTGATGAACTCAGCGAGGACGACAAGCTGGTCGTCTCCCGCGCCCGCAAGATCGAGCGGTTCCTCAGCCAGCCGTTCTACGTGGCCGAGGTGTTCACGGGCTTCCCCGGTGTCACGACCCCGCTCAACGACACGATCGAGTCGTTCGAGCGGCTGTGCAACGGCGAGGGCGACGACATCCCCGAGGGTGCGTTCATGTACGTCGGCACCCTCGACGACGCACGCAAGAAGGCGGAGAAGATGAAGGCCGGTTGATCCGGCTTCGAGTTCACGACCAACGACCCCCGGCCCCGGCCGGGGGTTTTTTGTTGTCAGCGGCGCCGGTCCGAGCCGGATGGCCGTGATCTATGCTCAGCCATGAACGATCAGGCCCGTGATGACAGCGTCTTCATCTCCACCGACCGATCACTTCTCGATCTTGAGGCGATCCATGCGGCGCTCGCGAGGTCGTACTGGTCGCCTGGGATCCCCAGCGACATCGTTCGGCGCGCTGTGGCGGGGTCTCTCCCGTTTGGCGTCTACGACCGGCTGGTCCCGCGTCCCGCGCGCCCGGATCTGCCGGCCCAGGTCGGTTTCGCCAGAGTCATCACCGATGCGGCGACGTACGCCTACCTCTCGGATGTGTACATCCTGGAGTCTCACCGCGGCGGCGGGCTGGGTGTGCGACTGATAGGGGCTGTCCTTGCTCATCCCGATCTCCGGGGGCTGCGGCGCATCGCGCTGATGACGCGAGATGCACAGACCCTGTACGAACGCTTCGGCTTCAGGCACACCGAAGACCCGTCGCGGTACATGGAGATCGTCAATCGCGAGGTCTATTCACCCGCCGCGGCTCCGCCAGTGGGACCGGCAGGGGCCGCTACAGCGTCATCCCCGTGATCTGGGCTTCGAAGGCCAGTTTGCCCCCGGAAGCGCCCTGGATGCGGCTGCTGAACCGGCGGGGCGTGAAGCGGATTTCCTCGCAGAGGAGGAGCAGGTCCTGGCCCGGCGAGACCGGGTTGCGGAACGACGCATCGTCGATCCCGATGAACGCGGCGATGCGAGGTTCGGGGAATCGGGCGTTATACAGGTAGGACGCGAGCTGGGCGCCGGCCTCGAGCATGAGCACCCCGGGCATCAGCGGGCGCTCGGGGAAGTGCCCTGGGACCCAGAACTCGTCGTCGCGGACGTGCTTGAGCGCCACGCCGCGCCTCAGGTCCTCGCTCTGCCAGACAATCCAGTCCAGCAGCGCCATCTCGCCCCGGTGGGGGTTGTACTTGGCGATGTCGTCGCGCGAGAGAATCCGCCCCGACATGTCGATGCCGGCCAGGTCAAACAACAACGGCTTCCCGCCGGCGGAGGCGGTCTCCGTGCCGGGGGCACCGGTGGGCCGGGAGTGGGGGGCGTGGGACGTGGTCATAAGGGGCTAGTAGCGGCTTACTTCTGGTCGGGCTGCTGCTCGCGCTTCTCCAGAATGGCCTTTCGGATGTCCTGGGCGAGGTTCTTCACGTCCTGCATCACGGAGCGCACGCGAGTCCCCGCGGCCTTGTTGCCGCCCTCGGCCTTGCGCACATCTTCCTCGATGTCTGCCAGCATCTGCTTCATCTGCTCGTATTGCTGCACGGCTGGACCTTTCAATAGTTCCTGCCAAGACGACCGCCCCAAGGGCGATGCACACCAGACGAGTATACGGCGGTTCGTGGTCGGGCGTTGGCAGGGCCGGAAACGGTTCTTTGCACGTGCTAATGGCGCGGGATCAAGGGCAGCAGGCGTTCCAGGGTCTCCAGGGCGGTCTTGATGTACCTCGGGTGCCCCTCTCGCTGCAGGTACGCGGGTGCCGTCGCGGCCATGAGCACGCGGCGGACGTTCGCCAGCAGTTGGTGGTCCTCTTCCGGGCCGTGGTGCATGCCCAGTTCCTTGCGGAACTTGTTGAGGGCCGTGACCGGCTTGACGCCGTGCAGCATCTCCGGCTTCCCCCAGTACAGCCTTTCGAGGTAGCACGCATCCTCGACCCAGTGCCCGGCGTGCACGAGGGCCAGATCCAGCAGCACGCACGGGCTGTCTCCGTTGCCCGCCGCGGCATGGCCGTTCCCGGCGGCGGCGCGGCGCATGGCGTTGCCGGGGTGCAGATCGCCGTGGCACCAGGAGTTGATGGGGCGGGAGTCCCAGATCACGGTCAGGCGCGGCAGTGCGCGGTGCACGTCCTTGAGGACGGCGTTCCAATGCTGGGGGTTCTCAATGGCGTGGGTGCCGTGGGGGCCTTGCGCCTGCTTGAGCGCTTCGCGGGCCTTGTGCAGGACCGCTTCCCAATCCGGCTGGGGCGGGGGTTTGCCCGGCGGCTTGATACGCGATGACAGCAGGTACCACCGTGCCGCAGCGCGGAGCAGGTCCAGCACGCCGGCTTCCGAGAGCCCGTGGTTCAGCGGCTGGCCCTCCAGGCGTTCGACAACGATCCACGCGAGGTCGTACCCGCCCAGTTCCTGCCCTGATGCGAAGACGCGCGGTGTGGGCAGGTGCCGCTCGGGCTGATCGCCGCCGAGCGCCGAGGCGTGCTCGGCGACTCCGGTGGTCCATACGTACTCGGCGGGGCCCACGGGGAGCTTCACGACGACCGGCACGCCGCCGCCATCGGGATCGCTGAACTCCGCGAAGCCGGTCGAGGCGCCCCCGGCCTGCCACGTCGACTTGAACCACTGGATCCCCGAGAGGCGGTCGCGGCACGCGGCGCGGAGCGCCGGTTCGAGCAGCGCGGCGAGATCGCCGCTGCCGTTGCCCTGGGCGGGGTGGGCGTCGGCATGATGGGCGTGATGAGTGTCGGAATCGCCTGGAGATGGCTGAGCGACCATGCTCGCAGCCCTCGGCTGGAAGACCTACCACAAGATACCCCGGGCCCCAACCGGCGTCGAGGCCGTGGCTGCGAAATCGTCGGCGGATCTCTGCCCCGTGCCGCTCAGGGGGCCGGGGGCGGACCCCGGTGTGCGATCCGGCGCAGGGACTCGATCTGCTCGATGCTGAGTTGCTCGGCGCGGGCGCTGGGCGACACGCCCTCGGGCCAGGGGCCGGCGATCGTCACCCCGGCGGCGCTCAAGAGCGACCCGAGTTGCTTGCGGCGCTGGGCGAAGATGACGCGGCAGAACTCCGACAGCCCGGCGGGATCCGACGTGCGTGGGGCTTCGGAGCGTTCCAGCAGCACCATCGTGCTCGTCACCTCCGGCCGTGGCCAGAAGCACTCGCGCGGCAGGGTGGCGATGCGGGTGACACGGGCGAGCGATTGTGCAATGACCGTGAGCCCGCCGTATTCCTTGGTTCCGGGCTTGGCGAGCAGCCGGTCGGCCACTTCGCGCTGGATCGTCACCCCCATCGTGCTGCACGCGGGGTGGTCCAGCAGAAGAGTGGTGAGCAGCGGCGTTGCGGCGCCGTAGGGGAGGTTGGCGACGAGCCGGAACCCGCGCCCCGCGGCGAGCCGGCGGAGGACCGATCGGACGGCTTCGCTCAGCTCCCGCTCCTTCGACAGGCAATCGGCGTGGACGACGGTGAGGCGCTCGCCGCCGGGGATCTCGTGGGCTCGCTCGGCGAGGATCGCGCTGAGGTGGTCGTCGAGCTCGCAGGCCACGACGTCGCACCCGCGGGAGAGCAGTTCCTCGGTCAGCGTCCCGGTGCCGGGGCCCACCTCGAGCACGAGATCGCCGGGCTTGACGCCGCAGGCGTCGACCAGTTTGCGGATGAGGTTCTGATCGATCAGGAAGTTCTGGCCGAGCGACTTCTTGGGCGTCAGGCCGTGGGTCTCGAGCACCTGCTTGATCTGCGCGAGCGTCTGCATGGGCTACCACCGCCCCGCGAGGATCTCGCCGATCGCGTGGGCCACGCCGTCGCGGGTGTTCGGGAGGGTGTGCCGCTTTGCCGCGGATTTGACCTCCTCGATCGCGTTGCCCATCGCGATCCCCAGCGCCGCGTGGGCGATCATCGGGATGTCGTTCACCTGGTCGCCGATCGCCGCGATCGATCCGAGCGGGATCCCCCGCTGGGCGGCGAACCAGGAGATCGCGGTCCACTTCGACACCCGCGGATCGAAGAGTTCGAGGATCAGGGCGACCTCGGCCGGGTCGGTGATGTCCGACCCGGGCATCACGGCGGGGAAATAGTGCAGGACGGCGCGGTCGCGGAAGGCCTCGCGGATTCGCGCGGCCGCCGCGGCGGACCGATGGCCCGGGGCGCAGAGACCGACGCGGACGGTGTGCTCCGGGTGCTCGTCTTCGTCGAGCGAGGTGGCGTGCCTCACGGCCACGCCCAGTGCCTCGAACCACCATCTCGTGACCGGGTCGAGGCTCGCGCCGTCGGGGGTGATGACGAAGTAGTCGTACCCCGCCGCGTGCCGGTCCTTGAGCACGAGGGCGGCGTGTCCGTCGCCGGTGATGTGGTCAACGGCCGCTCGGACCAGGTCTCGCTCCATCGGGAAGCGGTGCAGCGTCGAACTCGTGCGCGGGCAGGCCAGCATCGAGCCGCCGGCGATGACCACGGGGTCGTCCTGCTCGATCCGGTCAAGGACGTGCCGGCATTCGACCAAGCCGCGACCGGTGCAGACCAAGACCGTGATACCGGCGTGGCGCGCTGCGCGGACTGCCTCAACGTTGGCCCTCGATACGTTGCCCGACGGGTCGAGCAGCGTGCCGTCAAGATCCAGGGCCAGCAGGCGGTAGGGGGTGGACATCGCGGTTGAGCGTAGCCGCCGCGTGGCGTTGCGCCCCCGGCTCGGGGCGGGCGCCGCACTCGGGGCATTCGTCGGATGTGAGCCCCGTGAGGTCGTACCCGCACGATTGGCAGCAGCCTTCTGGCGGGTGGCGCCAGCAGTACCACGCGGCGCACGGCCCGGCGATGGCAATAACCACGGCCGAGTCCGGCATGTAGAGCAGCATGAGGATGCAGACCCCGGTTCCGGCGATGGCGCGCCTCATGGGGACCGACATTGGCATGCCATAAGCCTACCACGCGATTGACGCAGAAACCCCGAGTTTCCAGACCCCGATCAACTCGGCCTGCCCCGCCGCCGATACCCCAGTTGGGTCCGTTTGACATCAACGAGAGCAGCCATGACGTCCGGTAACGAACATTTGGTCGTCCGTCAGCATGACCGGCATGAGTGCCAGGTCGCCGTTGAGGTTGCGGTTTCGTCGGAGCACGCTCGCAAGGTGGTGCTCTCACGGACCGTGGGGGATGGCGCTGGCACGATTCAGGTGACCATGGTTGACATCAGTTCGGGCGGGCTCGGGCTCTCGTCGAACGTCTTCCTCCCCAAGGGGTGTCACCTCGACGTCCGCCTGATACGAGCCGACGACCAGGCCGGCGGATCGAAGTCCGCCCGGACGATCTTCGAGACCCGCGTGCGGATCCAGCGCACGGCGATGGTCGACAAGTCGCCTACGTACTACATCGGGACGGCGTTCATCAGCGACGATCCCGTCGAGGAATCCCAGCGCCGGGCGCTGATGGAGCAGATCCGAAACGGCGCGCTCTCGGCGGGAGAGGCGGGTGCGCATGTTTAGCCACGATGAGTTCGTGATCGCGATGCTCGTCGAGGACGGGCGGCTGGACCGGGCCCGCGCGGAGGATGTCGCGCGGCACGCCCTGGAGAAGAAGGTCGGCAAGTCGCAGGCGGTCATCGACCTGGGGATCGTGCCCGCGAGGGACGTGACGATCACGCGGGCCGCCATCGCCGAGTGTCCGTTTGTTGATCTTGATCAGTTTGAAACGGATATCAGCAACGCCTCTCGCCTGCCGCGGACAGTGGCCGAGGGGCTCGAGGCGTTCCCGCTGTTCGAGCTCGGGGACCTGACGACCGTCGGCATGGCCGACCCGCTGGACCTCAAGGCGGTCGATCAGCTCCGCGCCCTGCTCAAGACCGACATCGAGCCGGTGCTCTGCGAGCCCGGCGCGCTGGCCAAGCTGATCGCGAGCGCCTACTCGCTGCACGCGGGCGGTGACACGCGTCTCTCGCCCGCCGTGCAGGCCGCGAGCCTGACCACGGGCGACGAGCCGATCGTCGCCGCGGTGAACCAGATCATCGCCCAGGCGGTGATGGAGAACGCGAGCGACATCCACATCGGGCCCGACGAGTCGTCGCTGCACCTGCGCTTCCGCGTGGACGGGGCGCTGCACCCGCGCCAGGGGCCGCCGCTGTCGGCGCACCTCGGGTTGGTGCAGCGTCTCAAGGTGATGGCCAACCTGGACCTCACTGTGACGCGCCGGCCGCAGGACGGCAAGTTCCGTTTCACGCATGCCGACCGGGCGGTGGATATCCGGCTGAGCATCATCCCGACGGTGTGCGGCGAGAACGTCGTCATGCGGCTCCTGGCCTCGGGCGGCACGATCAAGGGATTCGCTGAGCTGGGGCTGCCGCCGGCGATCACCACCCAGTTCGAGTCCGCGATCGAGCACCCGCACGGCATGATCCTGGTCACGGGCCCGACCGGCTCGGGAAAGACGACGACGCTCTACACGGCCATCAAGCGGCTCAACAGCCCTGACGTCAACGTCATGACGATCGAGGACCCGGTCGAGATCCGGCTCCCGATGGTCCGCCAGATCCAGGTCCACAGCGAGATCGGCATGACCTTCGCGGGGGCGCTGCGTTCGATCCTGCGGCAGGACCCGGACGTGGTGCTCGTGGGCGAGATCCGCGACGAGGAGACCGCCCGCATCGCGGTGCAGGCCGCGCTCACCGGCCACCTGGTGCTCAGCACGCTGCACACCAACGATGCGCCCGGCGCGATCGCGCGGCTGCGCGACTTCGGTCTCCCGGCCTTCGCCATCAACTCGGCGCTGCTGTGCGTGGTCGCCCAGCGGCTGGTGCGGCGCGTCTGCCAGCACTGCGCCGCACCCGACCATCCCACGCCGCTCGTGCTCGCCCGCTTCGGGCTCAGCCCCGACAAGGCCAGTTTCCAGCGCGGCGCCGGGTGCGGACGCTGCAGCAGCACCGGCTACCGCGGCCGCATCGGCGTGTACGAGATGCTCGACATGGGCATCCCCGTGCAGAAGGCGATCGACAAGGGCGCGACCACGATCCAGATCAAGCAGGCCGCCGAGTCGTGCGGCTACCGCCCGATGTGGTTCGACGGCCTGGAGAAGGCACAGCTCGGTCACACCACGCTCGAAGAGGTGTCCCGCGTCGTCGCGCTCGAACTCTCCGGCGAGGACGCCGGGTCCGCCGACCACGCCGCGCATCACCCGGACGGCACCGCAGGGAGGCTCAGCGCATGAGCACGATCGCGTTCGAATACACCGCACTCGAGAAGTCCGGCGTCAAGCGCCGGGGCGTGCTCCGCGCCGGCAGCAAGGCCGACGCCCTCCGCCAGGTCGCCGCGCTGGATCTCACGCCCGTCCGCATCAAGCAGGTGCGGGAGGTCGTCCGCGCCCGAGGCCGGACCATCCGCGTCAAGGACATCGCGCACTTCACGTACCAGTTCAGCGTTCTCATGGGCGCCCGCATCCCGATCGGAGAGGGCCTGCTCTCCATCGCCCAGCAGGAGACCAACGCCAAGCTCCGCGAGGTCATTACCGACATCGCCACGCGCATCGAGGCCGGCGAGCAGATCGCCAACGCGATGACGCATCACCACAAGGTCTTCGGCGAGTTGTACATCCAGACGATCCGCGCCGCCGAGCGCACGGGCAACCTCGTGCCCGTGCTGGAGCACCTCTCGGAGCTGCTCGAGCGCCAGCGGGAAAGCCAGCAGCAGGTCCGGTCGGCCCTCATGTACCCCACCTGCGTCGTCGTCGTCCTGGTCCTGGCTGTCACGTTCCTGATCGGCGTGGTCATCCCCAAGTTCGCCAAGATGTTCGCCTCCAAGGGGCAGCAGCTCCCGATCTTCACGCGCATCCTCATGGCGGTCGGCGAGTCCATGCAGGCCTACTGGTGGGCCTACCTCGGTGCCGCCGTGGCGGGCGTGTTCATGATCAAGTTCGCCTGGAATCGCCCGCGGGGCCGGAACTTCATCGAGGCCATCTTCCACCGCATCCCGATCATCAAGGACATCCTCGTCGGCGCGGCGATGAGCCGCTTCACGCGAGTCCTGGGCCTAGGCGTGCAGTCGGGCGTCGGCCTGATCGACTCGATCGAACTGGCTTCCAACGCCTCCGGACGCCCCGCGCTGCTCCGCGACGGCCAGCGCATCGCCGAACAGGTCCGCACCGGCGGACGGCTCAGGGACGTCCTGGCTGTCTGCGGTTATATTCCCAACTTCGCAAAGCGCATGCTCAGCGCGGGCGAGGAGTCGGGCGACGTCCCCAAGATGTGCCAGCTCATCGCCCGCCACTACGAGCGGGAGACTGCACACCTGACCAAGAACATCGGCACGGTCATCGAGCCCGTGCTCATCGTGCTCATCGCCGGCGTCGTGCTGGTCGTCGCCCTCGCGATCTTCCTGCCGATGTGGGACATGGTCAAGCTGGTGAGCTAGACCCGTCCAGGCACCACGACCCCTTGTTGCAGGAGAGCGGACGCCCCGACGCGTCCGCTCTCATTCCCATGCGCCCGCCGCGGCCCCAAGCCGGCTGCGCGTGAAGCCTGAGCGCCTGTGCCGCGGAGTCCGTCTATGACGCTCTGGCGCTCTGGGGCTGGTCGGCGCTGCACCGAAACGCTCATGAAGGCCAGTCTCCTGTCGGATACATACACGGCGGGTGCCACGATCGCAATCGTCCGTTGCAACCACGCATTCCCGTTGTCGGAAGACTCGAGCCCCGCCGGGGCCGGAAAGGAGCCAAGATGGATCTCGTGCTGAATCGGGGGAACAAGAACCGGGCGTTTACGCTGATCGAGCTCATCGTTGTGATCGTCGTTCTGGCGATCCTCAGCGGCATCGCCATCCCCAAGTACATTGACTACACGGCCAACGCCAAGGCGTCCTCCTGCAAGGGCACGCTCGGCGGCGTTCGCTCCGCGATCGCCAACTTCTATGCGAACCGCGCCGCCAACGGCACGGCCGCGTACCCCACCGTGGGCGAGATGAACACCTTTGGTTCGACCGGCGTGATGCAGGAAGCCATCCCGGCCAACCCCTATATCTCGACCACGACCCTGGTCAGCGGCACCAGCATCCCGACCAATGCGTACGTCATCGCGGGCACCTTCCCGGCGCCCCCGACGCTCCCCCCGGTCGAGACCACCGCGACCGGCGGCTGGCGCTACGACGCGACCAACGGCCGCTTCTGGGCCAACAGCAACACCGTCGGCGAGAACGCCTGGTAATCACTCGCAGGCGGGTCGCCGATCCGATGCAATCGACCCGCCGGTGGTAACGCGCCGGCGGGTTCTTTCTTTCCTGATAGCCGTCTCTGCTCCACGTGGCAAGTGGGGCTGGGGCAAGCGAAACGATCGAGACCAGCGAGACCTCATGACGACCTGCTCCCGCATCCCGACGAGCGCCCGCAGGGCATTCACACTGATCGAGCTGATCGTGGTGATCGTCGTCCTCGCGATCCTCTCGGGCGTCGCGATCCCCAAGTACCTTGACTACTCCGCCTCGGCCAAGGCCTCCTCCTGCCGTGCTACCCTCGGCGCTGCGCGCTCCGCCATCACCAACTACATCGCCCAGTCGGGTTTGAACGGCGCCGCGACGCCCCCCGCCCTGGTCACGTTCCAGACCCTCGGCGGCGTCATGAACGAGCCGCTCCCCGCCAATCCCTACATGGCCTCCAGCGAGATCGCCGCCGCCACCTACCCCGCGAGTCCCGCAACGCCGCCTCCGGTCAGCGGGTCCCACGGCTGGAACTATGACCCCGCCTCCGGCCGCTTCTGGGCCAACAGCGACACCGTCGGAGAAAACACGTGGTAGCCGCCACTCATGCCGCATCCCGCCGCCGCGCCTTCACCCTCGTCGAGATGATCGCGGTGATGGTCGTTGTCTCGGTGGTCGCGGCCGTGGCGATCCCGTCGTTCTCCTCGATCGCAGGGACCCGCCAGATCGCCGCCGCGAGGCTCCTGCTCCGAGACCTTACCTACGCCCGCGAGCGGGCGATCGCCACGGGCACCCGCGTCTGGGTCGTCTTCTCCGTCAGCGGCAACTCGTACTCCGTGCTCGCCGAGAACCCGGCCGCCCCCGGCCGGGCCGGCGCCGCCATCATCCCCGACCCGTCGGCCCCGAACCGCACCTACCAGCAACTGCTCAACACCGGCGAGTTCTCCGGGGTCCAGATCGTCAGCGCCGCGTTCGACAGCCAGGTCGAGGTCGGGTTCGACTGGTGCGGCCGGCCGCTCAACACCACCTCCGCGTTCCTCGCCGCGAACGGCGTCGTCACCCTCACCGGCTCCAAGACCGTCACCGTGCAGGCCCGAACCGGGCTGTGCACCATGCCCTGAGGCCACCATGGTCCCCCGCGCCCCCGCACGCACATCCCGCCGCTCACCCGCCCGCCGCGGGTTCACGCTGATCGAGGCGATCGCCTCGATGGTCATTCTCGGCATCGCGCTCCCGCCCATGCTCTGGGCCGTTCGCCAGGAGCACCGCAACCGCATCTCGCCCCTCTACGCCTCCAAGGCCCGCTGGCTTGCGACCGAGAAACTCGAGGACATCATCGCCGACCGCCACAGCACCACCCGCGGCTACGCCTACCTGACCGCCGGCAACTACCCCGCCGAGGCCACCATCAGCGGCTACCCGGGCTTCTCGCGCTCCGTCGCTCTCGTCGAAACCGGTCCGGACCTCGCCACCGCCGGCACGGGCTACATGAAAGTCACCGTCTCCGTCACCTGGACCGACTCCACCGGGACGTCGCGGACCCTGCCGGTCAGCACCGTCCTCACGGATTACAACTGAGCCACCCGATGAACCGCCCCGCCCGCAATCGCCGCACGCACCCACGCGCCGCCCGCCGCCGCGCCGGCTACACGCTGGTCGAGGCCATCGTGGCCATCGTGATCGTCGCGCTCCTCGGCTCGGTCGCCTCCACCATGATCTTCGAGTCCATCAAGGGCTACCGCGACGCGGCTGTCCGCGGCCAGATCCACCAGAACGTCTCCGCCGCCGCCGATCGCCTCACCAGGTCGCTGTGGAGCATCAACCGCGACACCTCCGCCTCGGTCGTCGCCCCCGCGATTTCATCGGTCGCCCCGTCGGCAATGACCTTCAACTCCAACTGGAGCCTTTCGCTCTCCGGCGGCCAGTTGCTCCTCAGCGAGAACGGCCAGACCGCAACCCCGCTGGTCCACAATGTCTCCGCGTTCTCCATCCAGTGCTACGACGAGTCCAACAACGCCCTAGGCGCCACGCTCAGCGGCGCGGCCACGCAGGGCATCCGCCGGATCCAGATGCAGATCACCGTCACCGAGCATGGTCTCAGCGAGACGATCCGGATGAAGGTCTATCTGCGAAGCACCATGAAGGGAGCGGCCATCGGATGAGAACCCTGAGGCCCATCCCAGCCGCCCGCCGCCGAGCCCGCCACCGGGGCTCGATTGGTCTGGCCATGGTCATCGTGCTCATCATCGTTCAGCTCACTGTCATCGGTGTCGTTACTACCGGTGTGCGCGAGCAGGACATCACCATCCAGCGGCTCGATACCCTGCGGGCCTTCTACGCCGCCGAGGGCGGCATGAACATGGCCATCCGCGAGATGATGAACAACGTCGACGAGGACGGCGACGGCGTCATCGGCACCATCAGCGACGACGGCAACGCCGCGAACGACCCCGCGCTCGCCGCGGCCCGCTTGGTCGTCACCAAGTCGATCTCCGGTCCCCAGATCACCCTCACCAGCCAGGGCCGCTCCGGCATCGCCCGGCGCAAAGCCCAGGCGGTGCTCCAGTAGGCCCGCCGGAGGACCAGCAATGACCAGCGTCCGCGCCAGTCTGCCATGGATCCTCGCCGCCGCGGCGATGCTCGCGGCCGCTTCTGCCGCCGACGCCACGACCTACTTTGTCCGCAAGACCGGTTCGGACAGCAACAGCGGGACGTCGAAGAACGCGGCCTGGCGGACCGTCGACAAGGCCGCCACCGTTGCCTCCGCCGGCGACATCGTCTACGTCGGCGCCGGCACCTACTCCGAGCAGGTCTCGCCCGACAAGGACGGCACCGTCGGCTCGCGGATCCGCTACATCGCCGATGTGAACGGCACCTACACCGGCGATTCGGGGGCCGTCATCGTGCAGGCCCCCAACGGCAAGAACGCGCTCTCGCTCGACAACGCCGACTACACCGAGTTCACCGGCTTCCAGTTCGTCGGTTCGACCGGAAAGGACGCCGTCATCTGGAAGAAGGCAGTGGGGGGGCTCCTTGATTCCTGCATCATCCGCGACAGCCCCAAGGACGGCATCGACATCGACGACGCCACCCTCACGATCACCAATTGCACCATCTACAACACCAAGAACCACGGCGTCATCGCATCGGGATCCACCTCGGTCATCACCATCACCGACTCGGTCATCCGTGACTGCGGCAACAACGCCATCGACCTCAACACCTCCTGCACCGTCTCCGTCGCCGGCTGCTCCCTCTACAACAACAAGGACGCCATCAACATCTCCGGTGCGGTGAGCGCCACCGTCCGTTCCACGCAGATCTTCACCTCGATCAACGGCATCTGGCTCGCCGGTAACTGCACATTCTCTGCCGCCAACTGCCTGATCCACACCATGTCCGGTGATGCTGTCCGCCTGGAGAACAAGAGCGGCATCAACGCCTCCTTCTGGCACCTCACCGCGTACGGCATCTCGGGCAACGCCTTCTATATGCGCAACGGCGCCGCCACCATCAAGAACTGCATCGTCTCGACCTGCTCCGGCCGCGGGCTGTACGTCACCGGCGGCTCGCTCATCCACTCTCACAACATCCTGCACAACATCGCCGCCGGCGCTTACTCGGGCACTTCCTCCGCCGTCGGGGAAACCACGGCCGACCCCAAGTTCGTCTGGACCGGCATCGACTTTCATCTCTCCGCCTCCTCGCCCGCGATCAACACGGGAACCAGCGCCAGCCCGGTGACCACGGCCGACCTCGGCGGCTCGGTGCGCCCCCAGGGTGGCGGGTGGGACATCGGCTGCTACGAGTTCGGCGCCGGCGGCACCCCGACCCCCAAACTGGTCAGTTGGACGGAGATCGAGCCATAAACCTCTTGCATCGCTTTCAGCTTCGCCCCCAGCGCATGTCCCCGGTCACCGGAGAACCTCGCATGATCCGCTCCCGCGTCTCCCTCATCGGCGTCGTCGTCCTCGCGCTCGCCGCCCAGGCCGCCCAGGCCACGACCTACTTCGTCCGAGTCACCGGCAACGACGCCAGCGCCGGCACCGCGCCGGCGACGGCCTTCCGCACTATCACCAAGGCGATGGCCGTGGCGGGTGCCGGCGACACGGTTTACATCGGCGCCGGCACCTACGCGGCGGCTCTCTCCGCAAGCAAGTCGGGAACCGCTGTAGCACCCATCATTTTCGCCGCCGACCTCGACGGCTCGCGCACCGGCGACGCCGGCGCGGTCATCGCCACCGCTGCTGGAAAAAGCGTCCTCACCATCAAGAACCAGGATTATCTCACCTACCTGGACATCGAGTTCCGATCCGGGACTGAAGGGGTGAGCATCCAGAACAGCGACGGCACGACGCTTCTGCGGTGCACCGTTCGCAACTGCACGGGCGATGCCGTCTCCGTCACCAACTCGGGCAGCATCATCGGCACGATCACGGTCGACGGGTGCACCATCACGAACTGCAGCGGCTCAGGCCTGGTTGTGAATCAGAACGCCACGGTCGTCGTGCGCGACACGTCGTTCTCCTCGCTGTCCGGCGGCATGTCGCTGCTCTGGCCCAACTCCTCTCTGAACGTCAATCGCTGCATCCTCAGTTCGATCAGCGGCCGCGCGGTGAACATCGACCGTGGTGTCGCCAGGCTCTCCAACATCCTCGCGGTCTCCTGCGCGGCCATGGGCGTTCGGGTCGGCTCCCACTCGTCGGTTGACGTCAAGATGGTGAACACCACCATCGCCGCCGTCTCCGGGCCCGCCGTGAAGCAAGAGGGTGGCGTGTTTGTCATGCATAACGTCGTCGTCGCCGGCTCAACCACCGGCTTCCAGCGCACCGGCGGCACCACCACCCACAGCCACAACCTCTACTACAACTGCCCGACGACCTATTCCGGCGTCTCCGCCGGATCGTCCGACCTCATCGCCGATCCCAAGTTCGCCGGCCTGGGTGACTATCGCCCTCTGACCGACTCCCCCGCCGTCGATTCGGGTTTCGATGCGTCTTCGCTCACCGCCACCGACCTCGACCGCAAGCCGCGTCCCCTCGGCGGTGGCTGGGATCGCGGCTGCTACGAGTTCGGCACCGTGCCGTCGCTCCGAATCCTGCAGTGGAACGAGATCGAGCCCAACTGAGCGAAGGCCGGTCCTGCAATCGGTTTCAGTTTCGTTCAATCCCTCAATCAAGGGTGATCCGTTCTCCGGCTGCGCCCCCGGTCCGGGGCTGGGGATCTCACGGAATGCCTTGGCATCTGCTTCCTCTAGCGCAACCAACGAAAGGCCCCCTCCGATCAGGCCGATAGCGCCAGGTACGCACTTCTCTCGCTCGACTGGTACCGCTCCCCGAAGGCATGCCATGAAGACCACCAACACTCGTGCGAAGTCCGCGATTGTCGAGATCTCGCCCTCGCGTCTCGAGGTGTCGGTGTTCTCCAGCGGCAAGCCCGCCATTCACACGTTCTTCCTTGACCAGTCCGAGTGGGGCGACAACTGGCCCGGCGTTCTCCGCGGCCTCTCCGACCCTCTTGCTAACCTCGTCCAGCAGTCTGGTCTCGTGGGCGCAGCGCCCACCGTCGTGTACGTCGCGCCCACCTCTGCCGTCGGCGTCTTCTCCTGCCCCGCCTCCGCCGGCAAGGCTTCCGCGGCGACCTCCGCGATGCTCGGTCTTGCCGGCGTCTGCCCGTTCCCGCTGGAGGGCCAGCCCTCCGGTGTCCGGCACCTCGGCACCGACAAGCCCGGCGCCGACGGCGCCGCCGGAGTCCAGGTTCACAATCTCGGCGCCGCCGACACCGATGCCTCGGTCCAGGCCATCGCCGACCTTTGCGGCCGCGCCGGCCTTGCTCCGATCTGCTTCATCCCCGCCGCGGCCGCCGCGACCGCCGATGCCGTCCGCCTTGCCCTGGAGGCCTCGGCCAAAGGCGGCGTCCACGCCGTGTTCTGGCTCGGCACGCAGGTCTCGGTGCTCGCCGTGGCCAACGCCGGCCGCCTCCGCCTCGTCCGCAACCCCTCGCTGGGCACCGACCTCTTCGTCGAGGCCCTGATCCGCCCGATCCGCGCCCGATCCAGCGACAGCCAGCCGCCGCGCGACGCCGTCACCCTTACCCGCGACCAGGCCCGTGAACTGCTCGCCCGCGCCGGCATCCCGGCCGCGGAGCAGGTCGTCGACGAGGCCCGGGGCATTCATGGCGCCGGCCTGCTCCCGCTGATGCAGCCCGTCCTGCAGCGGCTGAGCGTCGAGGTCAAGCAGTCCCTTCGTTTCGGTCTCGAGGATGCGGAGCGCGAGGCCCTCAGCCTCTCGCTCGCCGGACCCGGGTCGCTTCTCCCCAATCTCCCGCAGACTCTCGCGCGCCAGACCGGCCTCTCGCTCGGCGCCGAACAGACCTCCAGCGACCGCGATGCCCACGGCCTCGCCGCGGCGGTCCGCGCCGGCGAGTCGGTTCTGCCCATCCTCCGCCCGTTCTCAATGGAACAGGCCTCGACGTTCCGCACCACGCGGCGCACCGTCTGGGTCGGCCTAGCCGCCGCCGCCGCGGTGGTTGCCGCCGACATCGGCACCTCCTGGATGGCCCTGAGCCACGCCAACGAGCGAGTCACCCAGCTCAAGAACCAGGTCGCCCGCGATTCCGCCACCACGCCGGAGCAGGTCGCGGCGGAAGCCGCCCGCGAGAAAGTCCTCGCCCTCAGGGAGGCTATCTCCACGCAGATGGGCGACAAGGTCGACTGGAGCGCCTTCCTGACTCTTCTCGCAGACACCACCCCCGAGAACATCCGCTTCTCCAGCGTTGAGGTCGGCTTCTCCGGCCGCCGCGCCTGCACCCTCACCGGCTACCTCGATGGCGCTTCGGGCGCCGAGGCTGCTTCGGCCCTGCAGGCGTACATGTCCAGCCTGGCAGCCGTTCCACTCGTCGCCAACGTCTCCCTGGGCACCACCCAGCGGAGCCAGCGCGACGGCCGACCGGTCCAGCAGTTCGAACTCTCCGTCCTGCTCCTGGGCCTGCCGTCCAACACCGTGATAAGCGACAAGGACGCCGGCCAGATCTCCGCCGGCGAGCGGTGAACCGCCAATGAACGACCCCTCCCGTCAGATCGGCATCGAACTGTTCCTCGGCGTCGCCGCGTGCGTGGCTGCTGCCACCATCCTGGTGGACCCGCTGCACAAGAAGATCGTCGCGGCCAACGACGAGGCGACCCGCCTCGTCGCCTTCACCGGCCCGGGCGCCGCCGGTCCCATCATCCCAGCCGACCGCGCCGCCGAGGTGCTCGCCAACTCCCAGCGCCAACTCGCCCAGATCGCGAAGCAGGGCGAGGCCGTCCGTGACAAGGCCGCCCTCTACACCAGCCTCATGTCCGCCGCCGAGCGGCACTCGATCAAGGTTGACCAGGTCCAGCCCGCGAACTCCTCCAAGCCCACCGGCTCCGCCAACAAGAACGCGCCGCTCCCACCCCCGATGGCTCCGGGCGTCTGGGCCTCCGCTCCCGCCCCCGCGACCATCGACGTCCGCGGCGAGTCGACGATCTTCCTCATGACCGCCGAGGGAGCCTACGGCAATCTCACCGCGTTCCTCCGCGAACTCCAGGACGGCGGCGGCCTCCTCCGCATCCGCTCCGTCCGCCTCGACCCGGTCCAGAACTCCAACCCGCCCCTGCTCAGGGCCATGATCGAGACCGAGCACTTCACCTTTGAGATCGCTCAGCCCACCGTGGCCGCGGGCGCGGAGGGCAACCCATGAAGATCCACTCCACTACGGGCCGCCGCCTCCTGGTCCTCGGCGCCCTCGTCGGCCCTGTCATTTTGTTCCAGTCGGCGAGGTTCCTGATGAGCACCCCCCAGGCGCCCTCCGCCGCCAACGCGACGACGACCGCCGCCCCCGCTCCCGCGGCGCCGGCTCGCGGCCCCGCCGCGCTGAGCCCCGAGCAGACCCGCGCGATCGAGTGGCTCGCCAAGCAGCCCGAGCGGCCCTCCCGATCCCCGATGGAGGCCCCGCTGCGCAAGGTCGTCGTCGACGACGAGCCCGTCGAGGTCGTCGCCGAGGCGCCGACGCCCCCGCCGCCCGCGGCCCCGGGCCTCCCGCCCCTCACCCTCTCGCTCATCATGAACAGCCGCGGCGAGTCCGTCGCCATCCTCAGCGGCAAGACCTACCGCAAGGGCGACGAGGTCGCCTCAGGCTGGAAGGTCGACAAGATCGACCACGACGCATGGTCGGTCACGCTCCGCCATCCCGACGGTCGCTCGGCCGAGATCAACGCCGTCAAGCGATAGCCTGGGTCAGCGCCCGGGTTTCGCCCCCGGTGTCGCTCCGCCGGGCACGGTGTAGTTCACCCCGAGCTGGTCGAACAGGAACCCGTACACATCCACGTCCTGCTCGATGCGCTCGCTCAGCGACGAGCCGATCCCGTGCCCCGACGTCGCGCTCGTCCGCAGCAGCACCGGGTTCGACGACGCCGCCTGCAGCGCCGCCGTGAACTTCCGCGAGTGCATCGGGTCCACCCGCGGGTCGTTCGCCCCGGTCAGCATCAGGATCGGCGGGAGGTCCTTCCCGGCCGTGACGTGCTGGTACGGCGAATACGCCGCCAGTGCGCGGAACTGCTCGGGGTCCTTCACGGTCCCGAACTCCGTCACGTTGAACGCCCCGTTCGGCGAGAGCTCCACCCGCAGCATGTCGTAGATCCCGACGTGCGACACGCACACGCCGAACAACTCCGGGTGCTGCGTCATCAGCGCGCCCATTAGCAGTCCGCCGTTGCTCCCGCCCATGATCGCCAGCTTCTTCGGCGAGGTGTACCCCGCCTCCTCCAGCCGCCGGCAGCACGCCGCGAAGTCGTCGAACACGTTCTGCTTCTTCGTCAGGTTCCCCTCGCGGTGCCACTGGTCCCCATACTCGCCGCCGCCCCGCAGGTGCGCCACCGCGAAGACCCCGCCTTGCTCCAGCCACACCTTCCGCACCGCCCGGAAGTTCGGCGAGATGCTCACGCCGTACCCGCCGTACCCCCACAGGATCGTGGGGTTGTTCCCGTCCAGCTTCGTCCCCTTTCGCATCAGGATGGTCATCGGCACCTTCGTCCCGTCCTTCGAGACCGCCGTCTCCCGCACGACCTCGCAGTCCGCGAAACTCACCGGCGAGGTCGACGCCAGCGCCGTCTTCCTCAGGTCGCCGTTCTTCGGGTTGAACCGGTACCACGCCGCGGGCTCCAGCATGGACTCGTTGTGGATCAGCACCTCGTCCCCGTCCGTCGCGACCACGTGGTCCACCGACGACACCGGCAGCACCGTCGGCGACAACTCGGGCATCCCCAGCCGGTTGAACACCCGCACCCGGTTCGGCCCGCCCACCTGGTCGATCAGGTACAGCCGGTTCTTCGTCACCACGATCCCGATCTTGTCCGAGAACAACGTCTCGATGTTCGCATCCGGCGCCTCGGGCACGATCTCCACCGCGTCCTTCAGCGACCCGGTCAGCGGCATCGTGATGATCTTGCCCTTCGGGGCCCCGTTGCGGGAGACGAAGTACACATCCCCGTTTCCTCCCAGCGACCCGTGAACCACCTTGTCCTTGAACCCCGTCAACTGCTTCCACGACCCATCGGGGAACCGCACGAAGTGCGAGAACTCCCCCCCGTCCCCGTCCTGCACCGTCGCCAGCACGTTCTTCCCGTCCTTGGACGTCTCCAGGTTGATCTCCGCGATCCTCGGGAAGTCCTTGCCGATCTCGTACCGGTCCTCTTCCGTCTTCCCGCCCAGCGGGTGGAAGTAGACCTGGGTGTAGAAGTCCATGTCCTCCGCCGCCCGCTCATTCCCGCGCGGGTACCGCGTGTACCAGAATCCCGAGCCGTCCGCCGCCCACGCCAGGTCCCCGCCCGCCGTGCCGCCGTTCACGCGCGGCACCACCGAGCCCACCGGCTTGCCCGTCGCCACGTCGAACACGTGCACATCACCCGCCTCCGAGCCCCCCTGCGACATCGACACCGCCAGCAGCTTCCCGTCCGCCGACGGCCGGTACCAGTCGATCGCCGTCAGCCCCTTCGTGTCGATGACATTCGGATCGACCACCACCCGCTCGGTCTCCGGCCGGTCCGCCGACTCCATCACCACGATGAACGGCTGCTGCTTCGGCGGCTGGTGCTTGAGCACAAACAGCTTCCCGCCCGCCGCGTGCAGCTCCGTGTGCCGCACCGTGTCCGACGACGACAGGTCCGTGATCCGCGCCCGGATTGCCTCGATGTTCGGCAGGTGATCCAGCACGCTCCGCGCATACTCGTTCTGCGCATCGCTCCACGCCCGCACCGCCGGATCCTCCCAGTTCTCCAGCCACTGGTACTCGTCCACCACCTTTACGCCGTGGTACTCGTTCGTCACCGGCTTCTTTGCCGTCTCCGGCGGCGCGCCCAGGGCAACCATCGAAACCGCGCCCGCGGCGCACACGCCAAACATCCGGCTGATCGTCATCACGGCGGAACCTCCTTCGGGTGAAGAGTGGATTCAATCCTAGAGCCCCACCAGGCCCACGCCCGCCGCGCTTGGTCCATCTGGTACGCTGTCCCGCGTGACCCAGGCCCCCGCCCAAACCCCCGGCTCGGCCCGCATCCTCGTTGTCGACGACAACGAGATGAACCGCGACATGCTCTCGCGCCGTCTCATCAAGGCCGGTTACAGCGTCGAGACCGCCCCGGACGGCCAGTCCGCCCTCGCCCTGCTCCTGCCATCCAGCCCCCCACCCGGCCTCGATGGGCAGCCCGATCCCATTCAGGGGTTCGATCTTGTTCTCCTCGACGTCATGATGGCCGGCATCGACGGCTTCGAGGTGCTCCGCCGCCTCCGCGAACACCACCCCGCCACCGCCCTCCCGGTCATCATGGCCACCGCTAAGGACCAGCGAGACGACATCGTCCGCGCCTTCGACCTGGGCGCCAGCGACTACGTCACCAAGCCCATCGACTTCGCCGTCGCCCACGCCCGCGTTCGAACCCAGCTCGACCTCAAGCGCAGCGTCGACCGCATCCTCGCCCTGGAACGCAGCCTCCAGGCCCGCAACGCCGACCTGGATCGTGCCAACCAGCGCATGCGCGGCGAACTCCAGATGGCCGCCCGCGTCCAGCAGGCCCTCCTCCCCGCCTCGCTCCCCGTGCTCCCGACCGCATCGTTCGCCTGGACCTACCGCCCCTGCGAGGAACTCGGTGGCGACATCCTCGGCGTCCTCGACCTTGATGATTCCCACGTCGGCCTTTACCTCCTCGATGTCTCCGGCCACGGCGTCCCCGCCGCCCTCCTCTCGGTCACCCTCAGCCGCATCCTCGCGACCGTCCCCGGCGTCGAGTCCCTCACCATCCGCCGGCGGCACGACGGCGGCTTCGAGCCCGTGCCCCCCGCCGCGGTCGTCTCCGAACTCAACCGCCGCTTTCCGATGGACGATTCGACCCTGCAGTACTTCACGCTCTTTTACGGCGTTCTCAATGTCACCGACGGCTCGCTCCGCTTCGTCTGCGCCGGCCACCCCCCCCCGATCCTGATCCCCCGAGACGGACCCGGCCGAACCATCGACGGCTCCGACCACGCCGTCGGCTGGTTCCCCGACACCGTCTTCCAGGAGCGATCCGTCCGCCTCGCGCCGGGCGACCGATTGATCCTTTATTCCGATGGCATCTCCGAGGCGGCCAACCTCGCTGGTCGGGCTTTCGGCACGCCCGGCGTCCTCAGCACCCTTGATGCCTCCCGCAACTCCCCCCTCAAGCATGCCCTTGACGACATGGTCCGCGCCGCCTCCGGCGCCTCCGATCGGCCGTTTCGGGACGATGTCTCGGCCCTCGGGGTCGCCTTCACCGGCTCCGCCTGATCGCCCATGCCCATGACGGCCATCGAATAGACTCCGCATCGTGGAGCCACCGCGCCCGCGGCCGCCCAGGAGCCGTCACCCGTGCCCAGACTCCTGATCGTCGAGGACAACGAAGCCAACCGCGACATGCTCTCGCGCCGGCTGACCCGCCGCGGCTACGAGGTCATCATGGCCGCCGATGGCCAGCAGGGTGTCGACACCGCCTCCTCCGCCCGCCCCGATCTGATTCTCATGGACCTCAGCCTCCCCGTCCTCGACGGCTGGGAGGCCACGCGGCGACTCAAGGCCAACCCCGCCACCGCGGCCATCCCGGTCATCGCACTCACCGCCCACGCCCTCGAGACCGACCGCACCCGGGCCATGGAAGCGGGATGCAACGACTACGACACCAAGCCCGTCGACCTCGAACGCCTCGTCGCCAAGATCGAGGCCCTCCTTGGCCGCCCGTCCCAACCCTCGTCCTGATCCTGTCCCGCACCGAAGAACACGAGGCCCTCCATGCCGATCCGAGCCCTCATGCTCCTGCTTCTCCTCGTCGCGTTTGTCGCCGGCGGCGTCGTCGGCTGGAACCGGATCTCGGAGGCGATGCAGGCCAACGCCCAGCGCCAGGTCGTCTCCAAGGCCGAGATCCTCCTCCAGACCATGATCGGCGTCCGCGACTACACCACCAACAACGTCAACCTCCACCTCAAGCCCCTCCTCGCAGCAGAGCCCGAGTTCATCAAGGAGACGGTCCCGGGCTACTCCGCGCGAGAGGTTTTCGAGAACTTCCGCAACGGTAAGCCCGAGTACAGCGCCTTCCTCTTCAAGGAAGCGACGATCAACGCCACCAACGAGCGCAACGAGGCCAACCCCTTCGAGCGAGAGATCGTCCAGGAGTTCCGGAAGCAGGTCGCCGAGCACGAGGCCGACCCCGCCGTCCCCCTCGCGCCCACCAGCGGATTCCACATCGATCCGGACACCGGTGAGGACGTCTTCTACATCGCTCAGCCCATCGTCATCAAGGAACGGTCCTGCCTGGAGTGCCACACCACCCCGGACATGGCCCCCGCCAGCCAGATCCGCACCTACGGCCCGGACCGCGGCATGGGCTGGAACCTCGGCGATGTCATCGGCGCCCGCATCGTCTACGTCCCCGCGAAGCAGGTCGTTGAAGCCGGCGTTCGCACCGCCCGCAACGTCATGCTGATCTTCATCAGCACGTTCGGCCTCATGATCACCATGATCATGTTCGTCCTGGGCCGCCGGGTCGTCCGCCCTTTGCGGCACCTGGCCGGAGCCGTCGCCCGGGTCGGCAAGGGCGACCTCCCGCCCAGCACCCGCATCTCCACCCAGGATCCCATCCTCGCCCGCTCCGCCCGCCGCGGCGACGAACTGGGCACCCTCGTCGCCGGCTTCGACTCCATGGCCCAACAGGTCGGCGCCCGCGAGGATGACCTCCGCCGGGCCCGCGCCGCCTCCGAGCAGCGAGAGGTCTATTTCCGATCCGTGATCGAGCAGTCCTCCGACGCCGTGCTGATCGTCGCCCCCGACGGCGAGATCCGCTACGTCAGCCCCGCGATCACCTCCATGCTCGGCCGCTCTCCCGACGAACTCATCGGCACATCCGCCTTCGACCTGGTCCACCCCGACGACCGCCCGGCCGCCCGCGAGTCGCACGAGCGAGTCATCAAGCTCGGCGTCAGCCCCATTGTCCGCCTCCGCTGCCGCCACGCCGACGGCTCCTGGCGCGACATCGAGGCCGCCGGCAGCAGCCTCCTCGACGTCCCCGCCGTCGCCGGTATCGTCGTCGTCTTCCGCGATGTCACCGAAAAGCGACGCGCCGAAGAGGCGACCCGCGACAAGGAGGCCGCCGAGCAGGCCAACCGCGCCAAGAGCCAGTTCCTCGCCAACATGTCCCACGAGCTCCGCACCCCCCTCAACGCCATCATCGGCTACAGCGAGATGCTCCAGGAGGAAGTCACCGACCTCGGCGCCGCCGGCACCGCCTTCGTCGGCGATCTCAAGAAGATCCAGTCCGCCGGACGCCACCTGCTCAGCCTCATCAACGACGTACTCGACCTCTCGAAGATCGAGGCCGGCAAGATGGATCTCTTCCTCGAGGAGTTCGCCGTCCCCGACATCATCACCGACGTCGTCACCACCGTGCATCCCCTTGTCGAACAGAAAGGCAACCGCCTCGAAGTCCGCATCGCCCCCGACGCCGGCCAGATGCGCGCCGACCTCACCAAGCTCCGCCAGGCCCTTTTCAACCTCCTCTCCAACGCTTCCAAGTTCACCGAGGGCGGAGTCATCACCGTCGACGTCCGCCGCGAGCCCGGCTCCTCCGGCGACATCATCTCCTTCACCGTCTCCGACACCGGCATCGGCATGTCCGATGAGCAGCTCTCCCGCCTCTTCGAGGCCTTCTCCCAGGCCGACGCCTCCACCACCCGCAAGTACGGAGGCACCGGCCTGGGCCTGGCCATCACCCGCCGCTTCTGCCGCATGATGGGCGGCGACATCTCCGTCCGCAGCGAGCCATCCAAGGGCTCGGCCTTCACCATCCGCATCCCCGCTACGGTCGCCGATCCCAAGCTCGAGCCGCCGCCCGCGCCGGACGAACCCGCCACGGACACGCCCGACGCCGCCCCCGCCGGCCCCAGCCGCTGCGTCCTCGTGATCGACGACGATCCGATCGTCCACGACCTGATGCGCCGGACCCTCGCCAAGGAGGGCCTCCGCGTCGAAACCGCCCTTTCCGGCGATGCGGGACTCGAGGCCGCCCGCCGCCTCCGTCCCGACGTCATCACCCTCGACGTCATGATGTCCGGCCGCGACGGCTGGTCCGTCCTCTCCGCCCTCAAGTCCGACCCCGACCTCGCCCCCATCCCAGTCGTCATGGTCACCATCATCGACCAGAAGCGACTCGGCTTCTCCTTGGGCGCCTCGGAGTACCTCGTCAAGCCCGTCGACTTCGACCGTCTCGCCGACATCCTCGAGCGACTCAACCGCACCCACTCGGGCGACATCCTCGTCGTCGAGGACGACGCCTCCCTCCGCGAACTGGTCCGTCGCAGCATCGAGCGCATCGGCCGCCGCGTCGTCGAAGCCGAGAACGGCCGCCGCGCCATCGAGCAACTCCAGAATTGCGAAGAGGGCGCCCTCCCCGGCCTCATCGTCCTCGATCTCATGATGCCCGAGATGGACGGCTTCCAGGTTCTCGAGGCCCTCCGCACCCATCCGCGCTGGCGGTCCATCCCTGTCGTCGTGGTCACCGCCAAGCCCCTGACAGCCCAGGAACGGGCCCGCCTCCAGGAGCAGGTGATGAATGTTCTGGAAAAGGGCGACTACCCGCTCGACGACCTCCTCGCGGCGGTCCGCGATCTCGTCTCCACCTGCGCCACCCCACCGCCCGCCCCCCCCAAGGCCTGAATCGACCCGACGACCGCCCCGGTCCCCGCGTATGCAACCCCGACTTCGCCCGCCGGAATAATCCACGGCCGTGTACGGTTCTTATTTGACTCACCAACACGCCCGCACGGACAATCGGCCCGACCCCCGATTCCCCGGGCACCCACCAGTCCAACCCAAGGAGCCTTCCCAATGCTGACCCGTCTGCTCGCCGCCGGCCTCATCTTCTGCGCCGCCGGCGCCGTCGTCGCCCAGGACAGCCCGTCCAAGGAGCAGCCCGCGCCCGCTAAGGCCGAAAAACCCGCCAGCAAGAAACTGAGCCCCGGCGACAAGGCCCCGGCCCTCTCGATCGAGAAGTGGGTCAAGGGCGAGCCCGTCACCGGCTTCGAGAACGGACGCACCTACGTCATCGAGTTCTGGGCCACCTGGTGCGGCCCCTGCATCGCCAGCATGCCCCACCTCACCGAACTCCAGTCCCATTACAAGGACAAGGGCCTCACCATCATCGGCGTCACCAGCGCCGATCCCAACAACTCCCTCGACGATGTCACCGAGATGGTCAAGGAGAAGGGCGACGGCATGGGCTACACCGTCGCTTGGGACACCGACCGTGAAACCTACGACGCCTACATGAAGGCCGCCAAGCAGAACGGCATTCCCACCGCCTTCGTCGTCAACTCCGCCGGTGTCATCGCCTACATCGGCCACCCATCCCGCCTCGACAAGCCCCTCGAGCAGATCATCGCCGGCACCTACGACATCAAGGCCGCCGCCGAGCGCGAGGCCAAGCGGACGCCCCTTATGAAGGCCATCGGCTCGTCCATCCAGGCCGGCGAGTGGGACACCGCTCTGGCCAAGACCGAGGAACTCATCGCACTCGACCCCGAGAATGGCGGCGACATCGCCGCCAGCGTCTTCGCCACGGTCCTCAAGGGCGCGGACGACCCCACCAGCGCCTACGCCTTCGCCCGCAAGGCCGTCGACGGCTCCGCCAAGGACAACGCGATGGCCCTGAACATCATCTCCTGGTCCATCGTTGACCCCGAGGCCGATGTCTCCAACAAGGACCTCGACCTCGCCATGGCCGCCGCCAAGCGCTGCGACGAGATCTCCGGCAGCAAGGAGCCCGCCTTCATCGACACCCTCGCCCGCGTCTACTTCCTCAAGGGCGACAAGGTGAAGGCGATCGAACTCCAGGAGAAGGCCGTCCGCCTCGCCGACGGCGACATGCGCGAGCAGCTCGAAGAGTCCCTCGCCGAGTACAAGGCCGCCGGTTCCAAGAACTGACCAAAGAACTGGCTCCCCCCCGTCCTTCATCTCCCCTGTTCCCCCGACCGGCGTCCCCCCTGGGACGCCGGTTTTTTCTTCCATACCATCCCGGATCCCACCAAGGAGCGCCCATGCTCTTCCGCATGCTCTACGACGACAAACTCGCCCAGGCCGCCTACCTCATCGGCTGCCAGCGCACCGGCGAGGCCATCGTCATCGACCCCGAGCGCGACGCCGACCGCTACATCGCCGCCGCCCGCGCCGAGGGCCTCCGGATCACCGCCGTCGCCGAGACCCACATCCACGCCGACTACCTCTCCGGCGCCCGCGAACTCGCCGAGCGCACCGGTGCCAAGGTCTACCTCTCCGATGAGGGCGGCGCCGACTGGAAGTACCTCTGGGTCCACCACAAGTCCTCCGGCGGCGACTATCCTCACCAGCTCCTCAAGCACCACGACACCTTCTCCGTCGGCAACATCGACTTCACCACCCTCCACACCCCCGGCCACACCCCCGAGCACATCGCCTTCCTCGTCACCGACCGCGGCTCGGGCGCCGCCGAGCCCATGGGCATCGTCTCCGGCGACTTCGTCTTCGTCGGCGACCTCGGCCGCCCCGACCTCCTCGAGACCGCGGCCGGCCACGCCGGCGTCAAGGAGTCCTCCGCGCGCCAACTCCGCGAATCCGCCCGCGCCTTCCTCGATCTCCCCGACTTCCTCCAGGTCTGGCCCGCCCACGGCGCCGGCAGCGCCTGCGGCAAGGCCCTCGGCGCCGTCCCCCAGTCCACTGTCGGCTACGAGAAGCGCTTCAACCCCCTCCTCCGCATCGCCCAGGACGAAGCCCGCTTCGTCGACTCCATCCTCGACGGCCAGCCCGAACCCCCGCTCTACTTCGCCCGCATGAAGCGCGAGAACAAGTCCGGCCCCGCACTCCTCGGCGCCCTCCCCAAACCCCGCGCCCTCACCCCCGCCGACCTCGCCGATCTCACCCCCGACTCGGTCATCCTCGATACCCGCCCATGGCCCGCCTTCCGCGCCGCCCACCTCAAGGGCGCCCTCAGCGCCCCCCTCGACAAGTCCTTCCCCACCATCGCCGGCTCTTACATCGATCCCCGCTCCGCCATCATCCTCATCGCCGAGCCCCACCAGGTCGCCGAGGCCGTCCGCGACCTCATCAACGTCGGCCTCGACCGCATCACCGCCTACGCCACCCCCGACACCCTCAATACCTTCACCACATCCAACCCCTCCCGCGCCGTCTCCACCCCCGAGATCGACGTCGCCGCGGCCAAGTCTCTGCTCAACTCCGCCTCGCCCCCCTTCCTCCTCGATGTCCGCAAGAGCGTCGAGTTCACCGCCGGCCACCTCCCCGGCGCCACCAACGCCGTCCACGTCCGTCTCCCCGAATCCCTCGACCGCCTCCCCAAGAACCGCCCCATCCTTGTCAGCTGCCAGGGCGGCATGCGCTCCGCTCGCGCCTGCTCCCTCCTGCAGCGCCACGGCTTCAACGTCACCAACCTCGCCGGCGGCTTTGGCGCCTGGGCCAAGTCCGGCGGACCCGTCGAGAAGTAGCGACCCCTTGATCGCAACGTGGTGGGGCCGGCGTCCCGCCCGCTCTTGCTCAGTCGACCACCACGAGCCTCCACGTGATCTACGCCCTCCTCGGCGCCCTCATCATCGGCCTCGCCCTCGGCCTCCTCGGCTCCGGCGGCGGCATCCTCACCGTCCCCATACTCGTCTACCTCGCCGGCCACGAACGCCACACCGCCACCGCTGAGTCCCTCGCGATCGTCGGCCTCATCAGCCTCATTTCCGCCGCCCTCCTCGCCCGCGCCGGCCGGGTGGACCTCCGCCGCGCCGCCGTCTTCGGCATCCCCGGCATGGCCGGCGCTGCGCTCGGCGGCTGGCTCGGCGGCCTCGTCCCCGGCCCGGCCAAGCTCGCCCTCCTCGCCGTCATCATGCTCGCCGCCGCCGCGATGATGGCCCGCCGCTCGCCCCCAACACCCCGCTCTCCCGGCCAGATCCGCTACCTCGCCGTCGCCACCCAGGGCCTCCTCGTCGGCGCCGTCACCGGGCTCGTCGGCGTCGGCGGCGGCTTCCTCATCGTCCCAGCACTCGTCCTCCTCGGCGGCGTCGAGATGCACATCGCCATCGGCACCAGCCTCGCCATCATCACCCTCAACTCCGCGGCGGGCCTCGTCTCCAACCTCCGCGCCCTCGACGCCCGCGGCCTCCACGTCGACTGCCCCACCATCGCCCTCTTCGCCGCCATCGGCATCGGCGGCAGCCTCGTCGGCGCCTCCCTCGGCGCCCGACTCGACCAGCGACGCCTCCGCCAGATCTTTTCGGGCTTCCTTCTCCTCCTCGCCGTGTTTATCCTTATCAAGGAGGGCCCGGGCGTCGTCCGCTCATTCCGCCCGCCCGAGCCCCCCGAAGCGTCCGCGGCCGCACACTTCACCCGCAGCCCCGCCCGCAGCGTCGGGGCCCAACAGGAGGGACACCCCATGACCACCCTCGCCTCCCCCGCGACCTCAACCCAGCAGCACGTGCATCAGATCGAACCGCGAGATCTCGATTCCCTCCTCCGCGCCGGCCGCGCCGTCATCATCGACGTCCGCGAGCCCGTCGAGCACCGCACCGAGCACATCGCCGGCTCCATCTCGCTCCCCCTCTCCTCCTTCGATCCCACCCGCGTCCCCGCCGCCGGCGACAAGACCATCGTCCTCCACTGCCGCTCCGGCAAGCGATCCGCCACCGCGGCGGAAAAACTCCTCGCCGCCGGTCGCGAATCCGTCACCTGCCTCACCGGCGGTCTCGAAGCCTGGAAAGCCGCCGGACTCCCCATCGAGAAGGACGCATCCGCACCGCGCCTCGATCTGCAGCGCCAGACCCAGATCACCATCGGGTCTTTCGTGCTGCTCTGGGTTGCCCTCGGCGCCTTCGTTTCCCCTTGGTTCCTCGCCCTCGCGGCCTTCATGGGCGCCGGTCTGGTCGTTGCCGGCGCCACAGGCACCTGCGGCATGGCCATGCTCATCGCCAAGATGCCGTGGAACCGCGCCGCTCCGCAGAGCTGATCGCACGATTCTCATGCCGATACGTAGCGCATCGCCCGGATTCTGATCACGGTGGTTGCAGTCTACAACTCTGCAGAGCATCCGCCGCGGTGGTGTCAACATATGGCGCAACAAGGATTTGTGTTGCGATATCACCCATACGACCGCAGGGGTATGGGTCTCAAGAAGTGAAGACGCGATCGGACGGTCAAGCATCAGTTTTGGTACACTCCAGCCCCATGACGAGTACCAAGGTTGACGATCGTGGCGAAAAGGCGTCAGGCACGCCGTACGCAAAACACGTGTTCCGTATGATTGCTATTGCAATCGGTGCGGGGCTTATCCACTTCGGTGTTGAAAGAGCCATGCACGCCCACTCAATGACGGAATGGTTGACCAATCTCTGGTCGGCTCCGCGTGAAGAGTGGTGGAGGGGGCTTCAGGCAGGCATCGTCGCATCGTTGCTGCTTGAATCAGCCATAGTACTCGTCGATGTCGCAAGGCGGGTAGGCATGCTCCTTAGTGCTACTGGACGGCTCCAGGATGAGTTTGACGCCCCCAACCGGGTAAAGCTGCCTGACGTCGAGGATGCCGATACGAGACGGCGGGTCATGCACATCGCGACCAGTATTCGGGAAACACTTGAACTGATAGCACAGCGGACTCCAGCCGAAACTCGACAGCAGTATGCTCGCTGCTACGACGCAGCGATTTCAGAAGTCAACGCTGGCATTGCTAGTAAGCATATCCGCTTGCAGGTGGAAGGAGTTTCGGCACCTCGGATTCTAGATCTAATCCGAACAACAGCGGCCCATGCCGACCGTGTTGTGGCGACGTGCTTCACGAAGATGGACGACTTCTGGTGCACCAAGACGGGACTGGATTATCTCGAACTCAACTTGTCGCTGCTTAGGCCTGATCCGGAATACAATCGAAATCAGTCGCTTCAAATGGAGCGCATTTTTGGAGTCATGGAGAAAGATGGGTATCGAGACAACATAAAGCTTCGTGAAGTCATACGTCTTCTTCGCAGCAATGGATGCGAATGCCATGTTCGGTCTCCGCTGACTGTTTCTGGAAGCTCGCCGCGAGACTTGTTCATTCTGCTGCGCAAGGACGCTCCATTGATGGGTATCGAGTGGGATGTGGATCGTCACGGCACTGCTCTCGGAGTTACGGTTCAGTTGCCCGGCGGTGCGCTCGACGAGCTCTACGCTGCATACCGGAAGCTGCGGGCTGCGCCATCAAGTGGCGACCTGCCCGAGGGGCTCCATGAACTGCGCGGTGTGGCCGCATCAAAGGCTTATCTCGAGCGACTAAATGAGACGTATATTCGTACGAATAGCCTTCAATACCTACGTAATGCACCGAGATCTCCTGACGGCATCGCTGAGTATTGGAGAAAGCTGGAAGGAACAATAGTAAGGCCGAGCACCAAGACCATGGCATGGATGTCGGACCAGATTGCGTCGAAGATGAAGACGAACGGAAGGATTGAGCGGATCTGTATTCTCGGCTGCACGCCGGAAGTTCGGGAACTCGTGGCAACCACAAAGACTCTGGATCGCGTCAGAGTTGAGCTGGTTGATCTGTCGCAGGCGATGTACGATGGAATGAATGCTTTTATTCGTCGATCGCCTCATCTCGATGATCGCGCACGAGAGCGATGCGCCGCGCAGGTGCTACTGCCAATTAACTGGTTGGGATTGGATTTGCTTAGAAAGGCGCAGTTTGATCTTGTTCTTGGAGTGGATGTGCTCAATATGCTGCCACGAGATGGCATGAAGATGCTGCTCGATCGTATCAGTCAAGTGCTCAGGCCCGGTGGGAGTGCTCTGCTCCAGATGGTGTGCCACTCGCCTGAGCGTATGAATGGGCATTCTCAGATGGTCGATCGGATGCCACAGCGAGCAACGAGGCGCTTGGCAAAGGCCGCTAGTCATAATCATCACGATCTCTTTGTCGACATCGCGTTTGATCTCTGCAATGCTGCGGAGGACCTCCCCAAGCTGAATCTTCCTGAGGCGTATGACTGGGTAATGAGCCATGCCTCAGATGCGGCGCATGGATCCTTTGTGGATACGGTACGGTCTACGTATGCCCATTGTCACAGCGTGCTTTCGTTGGTCAGCCCTTCAGAGTTGTTTGCTGATGGGATGCGGCCAAGGGACTTGCATCCCATTGGCAATGTGCAGGACGCGTACGATGGCAAGCTGCGGTTCACCGGCGACATGCACATGTTCCGCTTTGACAAGCAATAGCAATAGAGTCCCAGAACAATGGCTGGGTTCGGCGGTACCTATGGCACCCTACTGCAGTGCGGAGTCGAGATCTTGGATAAGATCTTTCGCGTCTTCAATGCCCACGCTAAGACGGACGAGGTCGTCGGTGATGCCAAGCTGGTGCCGATGAGCTGGTGGGACGGAGGCGTGTGTCATGATCGCGGGGTGCTCAATCAGAGATTCCACTCCGCCCAGCGATTCGGCGAGCGAAAAGAGACGCACTTGTTCGAGCATCGAAGTCGCGCCGGCAACTCCGCCGTCGATGCGGCAACTGATGATGGCGCCATAGCCCCTCATCTGCTCAGTCGCCAAGGCGTGCTGTGGGTGTGCCTTGAGCCCGGGGAAAAACACTTCGAGCACACGTGTATGGGCTGACAGAAAATCAACAACCTGTAGTGCGTTGGCACAGTGACGATCCATCCGCACGTGCAGTGTCTTGGTTGATCGCAACAGCATAAAGCAGTCCGTTGGCCCCGGCACCGCACCCGCCGCGTTCTGCACGAACCGCAGCCGCTCCGCCAGTTCATCGTTGCTCGTCACCAGCACCCCGCCGATCACGTCGCTGTGCCCGCCGATGTACTTGGTCGACGAGTGCATCACCACATCCGCCCCCAGCGCCAGGGGGTTCTGTAGGTACGGTGTAGCGAAGGTGTTGTCCACCACGCTCACCGCTCCGCGCGCCCTCGCCATCGTCGTCACCGCGCCGATGTCGATCACCTTCAGCATCGGGTTCGTCGGCGTCTCGATCCACACCAGCCGCGTCTTCGGCGTGAACGCCCCCTCAGTCGCCTTCAGGTCTGTCATGTCCACCCGCGTCACAGTCAGGCCCAGTTGCTTGAACACCTTGTCGATGAGCCGGAACGTCCCCCCGTACACATCGTCGCACAGCACGATGTGATCCCCCGAACTCAGCGTGTGCAGCACGCAGTCAATCGCTGCGAGCCCTGAGGAGAAGCACAGCCCGTGTTTCCCGCCCTCAAGCGAAGCAAGGTTGTCCTCCAGCGCCGTCCTCGTCGGATTCTTCGACCGTGAATAGTCGTAACCGTCCTTAAAAACGCCCGGAGACTCTTGGACGTACGTCGAAGTCTGGTAGATCGGCGTCATGATCGCGCCAGTCGTCGGATCCGGCGACTGCCCCGCGTGGATCGCCCTCGTGCCAAACCCCTGTGCGCTGTCGTGCATGGCTCGCTCCTGAAGAGCGTCAACAGTAGGGGCCCCGTGACCCGGCGGTGGGCAGGCGGTGGGGCGGGCGTCCAGCCTGCCATCCACACTCCACCCAGTTCTCCACAGCCTTTTTGCACCGAGTGATCACTCCTGTGCGCTCAATCGCGACGATACCCCCGTTTCCTCTTGCACCCTCCACGCCACGCGTTACGTTCCCGCCATGCACGCAACGCCCTCCTCCACCCTCGCCCCCGCCGCGAAGCCCCCTCGCCATGTCGAGGAACTCTTCCCCGCCCTCCTCTTCGAGTTCGTCAACGACTCGGCGCCCATCGACCAACTCTGCACCCAGTACGACATGACCCCGCAGGAACTCGCCGACTGGGCCGAAACCCCCCGGACCATTGACCAACTCAGGGCCGTCATCCGCGTCTCAAGAATCCGCGCCGCCTGCTCCGCCGTCGCGGCGGCTCCCCTCGCCATCGAGACCCTCCGCCAACTCTCCTGCGGCGACCACGAGAGCAAGCCCGCCGAGGTCCGCCGCGCCGCCCATGAACTCCTCCGTCTCACCCATCCGGGCACGTCCGACCCTCGCCCCGGCTCCCGCTCCACACCCCGAGGGCCCCGCGCGGCGTCCTCACCGTCCATCGAGCACGGGCATCACCAGGGTCCGCTCCCAGCTGGCCACCTCAGACCCGCCGTTCAGAGCCTCCGCGAGACGCTCGCCGCCATCGAGACCTTCCACCTCCATGTGCACGCTCCCTCGCCCGAGGGCGATCTCCCGCACGCGTCCGCCCTCCCCCCGCGCGATCTCCAGCACGCGATCGGGCCCGACCTCGTGCCCGTGCCCCGCGAACCGGACGCTCGCCCGCTTGGCCCTTCCCCTTCCCCGCCCGCTCCCGAGACGCGCCTGCCCGCCGATCTCCTCGACAGCGCCGGCAGAGCCGGAAAGCCTTACCACGTCGCCCAGGATCGCCGCGGCGGTCGGCCCGGGCCCGGCGCCGAGCCCCCGAAGAAAGATCTCGCCGGCCAGCTCGCACCGGATAAGCACCCCGTTCTCCTCGGCCCGCACACCAGCGAGCGGATGCGACAGCGGAACGAGCGTCGGCCCGACCCGCAGCCGCCGCTCGACAAAGTCCAGGTCGGCGACCAGCCGGATCACCCGCCCGCTCTCCCGGGCGTGACGGATGTCCTCCAGCTGCACACGATCGATCCCTCCACGTTCGATCTCGTGAGGCCTGACGGGCCCCCATCCGCAGGCCATCGCCAGGATGCAGACTTTCTCCGCCGCATCCTGCCCGGAGATGTCGGCGCTCGGATCCGGCTCGACCAGCCCGCGAGCCCGCGCCTCATCCAGCGCGGCCGCGAACCTGATCCCTGACGCCATCCGCGACAGGATGTAGTTGCACGACCCGCTCACAATCGCCCGGATGGATTCCACGCGATCGCCGCGCAGCTGCTCCAGGGCCGCCAGCACCGGCACCCCGGCGCACACGCTCGCCTCATACGCCAGCCGTGCGCCGCCCGCTTCCGCATGCCGGGCCAGTTCCTCGGCGTGGTGCGAGATCAGCGACTTGTTCGCGGTCACCACATTTACTCCCGACTCCAGCGCGCGCCGGACGCACGCCCGCGCCGGATCCAATCCGCCGAGCACCTCGATGAGTACCCCTGGCTCCGCATCCATCACCTCCTCGAACCGCGTGGTGAACAGCCCGCCGGCAATCCCACGGTCCCGCCCCGCATCGCGCACCAGCACCTTCACCAACTCGAACCGGCCGCTCCGGTCTTCCACCAGCCGCCGCGCCACCGCGCTGCCGACCGTCCCGCACCCCAGCAGAGCCACCCGCATGGGGGGCCGCTGAGGTGCGTCAACCCTGGACAGCAATGGTGATCCGTTCACGCCCGCACCCCTTTCTCCAGGCTCTCCCGGGCATCCACCCCGGAGCCGCTCAACGCCCGATCCAGGTCGTCGATCAGGTTGGCCACCTCCTCAATCCCCACGCTCAGCCGCACCAGCCCGTCGCTGATTCCGATCCGCGCCCGTTCCTCCGCCTCCACCGAGGCGTGCGTCATCGTCACCGGGTGGCACAGCAGCGACTTGACCCCGCCCAGCGATTCCGCCAGCGGCCACAGCCGCAGCCGCGGCAGGATCGCCCTCACAGTCTCCAGTCCCCCCTTGAACTCCACGCTCACGATCGACCCAAACCCCGACGCCTGCGCCGCCGCCAGGTCGTGCTGCGGGTGGCTCCGCAGCCCCGGGTAGTACACACGCTCCACCGCCGGGTGCGATTGCAGGAACCGCGCCACCGCCAGCGCGTTCTTCGCGTGCCGCTCCACCCGGAGACCGAGCGTCTTGATCCCGCGAAGCAGCAGGAAGCAGTCCTGCGGCCCCGGCACTGCACCCGTCGCGTTCTGCACGAACTTCAGGCGCGCCGCCCAGTCCGCGTCCGACGTCACCACCGACCCGCCGATCACGTCGCAGTGCCCGCCGATGTACTTGGTGGTCGAGTGCAGCACGAGGTCCGCGCCCAGCGCCAGAGGCCGCTGGAACACCGGCGTTGCGAACGTGTTGTCCACCAGCGTCGGGATCCGCGCCGCGCGGCCGAGCGCAGCGCACGCCCGAAGGTCCGTGATCTTCAGCAGCGGGTTCGAGGGCGTCTCCAGCCACAGCAGCCGCGTCTGTGCCGTGATCGCCGCGCCGACCGCCCGGACATCCGTCGAGTCGACCAGCGAGAACCGCACGCCGAACCGCGAGAACACCCTGGTGAACAGCCGGTAGCACCCGCCGTACAGGTCCTGCGACGCGACCACATGGTCCCCCGACGACAGGCACTGCAGCACCGCGTTCGCCGCGGCGAGCCCGGAGGCGAACGCAAAGCCGTGCTTCGCCCCTTCCAACGCCGCCAGCGACGCCTCCAGCGCGGCCCGCGTCGGATTCCCCGATCGCGAGTAGCACCACTCGGGTGTGCCGCCGAGTTCGTCCTGCGAGAAAGTGGTCGTCTGGTAGATCGGGGTCACGACCGCGCCGGTGAGCGGGTCGCTGGGAGAACCGGCGTGGATGGCGAGAGTGTCGAATCCGTAATCGAGAGGCATGATCTGACTCCATGCAAGCGAGGGATGACCGTGCTCCGCATCGCGGCGGAGTGGGCCGATCGAGGGTCACAACGGGAAAACACGTCCGATGGCGGCGGCGGCAAGAAGCCCGGACGCGGGAGTCAGCGAATCTCGTTGGTGCGGTGGCGAGTCAGACGGCCATCAGCCAGACCGACCCAGCCGCACGCGGAGATTCACTCCCGTGCCCGGGCTGGACATGGACATAGGCATGTCCATCAGGTTGGCGAAGCGGAGACTCATCGGCGATGACGATAGCCGCCCGTCACTTCGAGTCAAGCGTCGCTGCACGCCGCCCGGCATCACGGCCGCGACGTCAGGAACTCCAGCACATCGATCTTCGACACGATCCCCGTGATCGCGCCGTTGTCCACCACCACGCCCACCTGGTCCGTCTCGAAGATGCGGAACAGTTCCTCGATGCGCGCCTTCGGATAGATCAGCCCGCCGATCGGGTGCGCCACCAGCCGCACCGGCGATGCGGGCGTCACCTCCCCGCCGTGCAGACCCCGAAGCACATCCACCTCGTGCACCATCGAATGCGGATGACCCTGCCCATCCACCACCGGCACCTGCGACACCCCGTGCTCCTTCAGCAGCGCAATCACCTCGCCCACCGAATCCGTCTCTCTCGCGGTGATGACCCGCTGCGGGTGCGCCCGCAGGATGTCCTCCACCAGCCCGAGGTCGTGTCCGCCGTCCAGGAAGCCGTAGTCCTTCATCCACGCATCGGAGAGGAACTTCGTGATGTACCGCGTCCCCGAGTCCGGCAGCACCGTCACCACCGTCTTGCCCGGCCCAAGCTTCTTCGCCACCTGGATCGCGATGTGCACGTTCCCGCCGCTGGACCCCCCGCAGAACAGCCCCTCCTCTCGCACCAGCCGGCGCGCGACCGTGAAGCACTCCTTGTCGTTCACCTGGTGGATCTCGTCGATCACCGAGAAGTCCGTCGCGCGGCAGAGGATGTCCTCGCCCATCCCCTCCACCTTGTACACGTGCGGCGTCGGCAGCGTCTTGGTGTAGAAGTAGTGGTAGTGCACCGACCCGATCGGGTCGACGCCGACGATCCGCACCTTCGGCGCGTGCTTCTTGAAGTACCGCCCGATCCCCGACAGCGTGCCCCCCGTCCCCAGCCCAGCCACCACCGCGTCGATCTTCCCCCCGTCCGTCTCGCGGAAGATCTCGGCCCCGGTCAGGTTCTCGTGTGCATCGATGTTCAGCGGGTTGTGGTACTGATCCACGTAGAACGCCCCGGGCGTCTCCCGCGCAATCCGCTTGGCCGTCTCGACATAGTGCTGAGGCGAGTCGCCCGGCACATCCGTCGGCGTGATCACCACCTCCGCCCCGAAGGACTTGAGCATGTTCACCTTCTCGAGCGACATCTTGTCCGGCATCGTGAACACGCAGCGGTAGCCCCGCACCGCGCACCACATCGCCACCCCAAGCCCCGTGTTGCCCGATGTGTTCTCCACGATCGTCGCGCCCGGCTTGATGTCGCCGCGCTTCAGCGACTCCTCGAGGATGTAGTACGCCATCCGGTCCTTGATGGACCCCGCCGGGTTCATGTACTCGCACTTGACCAGCACCGTGGCGCACCCCTCGGGCACGACCTTGTTCAGGCGGATCAGGGGGGTGTTGCCGATGGCGTCGAGGATCGAGTTCTTCGTGTTCACGGGCGGTTCCTGGTCGTTCGGGCCGGTGCCGGGCGTCGGACCCGCAGCATAGCCGCCGCGGCCGGGGCTGTGCCGGTCGCCTCAGGAATCGCCCAGGTTATTCGTCTGCCCCCGCCGCCCGCTCAGGATCCGTGGTCGAACATCATGACCGGCTGCGAACCCTCGTCCGGGTCCAGCACCATGTTCTCGATGTTCAGGCTCGGGAAGACCCGGTACACGTCGTCCGCCATCAGGTTCGATTCCAGCACCGTCCCGTCCAGTGCACACACCGTGTACCGCGGTCCCTCGCGCGTTGCGTACGCCAGCACAAGGTGGTCCGCCGAGGTGAGCTGCCCGATCAGCATGTTCCCCAGCGCATCGCGGTCAGGGGCCTTGAACACCGCCGGGGCCGGGCCCAGCGTCGGCTTGGGGGTCCGCGCGTGCAGCGGGTCCGCCGAGGAGTCGCTCGGGCGGATCACCGAGGAAATCGCCGCGAACACCATCACCGCGACAGCGATCGCGACAATCCGGTTCACGGAGCGGGGAAGCGGCGACAACAGGCGTCGTGACATGGAATCCATATATGGCTTATCGGCGCCCGCCGCGGCTGCATCAAGACGATCCCTCAGTTGGGCCCCGCAAACCGGCGGCCCGGAAGGGGTTCAACGTCCGAGAAGTCCCGCCATAGGGGGAAGAGGAGGATGGAGCAAGGGAGGGTGGGGTCAGGCGGTTTCCACTGCGGGCGAGGCCAGCGCGGGCTTGCGCCGCCTCACGACCACCTCCGGGCTCGGCGCTGCTGCCCGGCGCTCCGGCAGGGGTGCATCCGACAGCGCATCCGCGAGCCATTGCCGGGTCTGCTGCCAGTCGCCGACGATCGTCTTGCGGGAGACCCCGAGCACCTCGGCAACCTGCGTGTGGTTCAGCCCCGCAAAGAAACGCAGCTCGACCAGCCGCCCCCAGCGCGGGTTGACCTTGCTCAAGCGCGTGATGACCTCATCGAGCTCCCGCATCTCGACCTCACGCTCGCCCGAACTGGTCACCATGTCGAACGACACGCGGGCGTGCCCGAAGCCGCGCTTAAGCGCGCGCCGCCGCCGCGCATGGTCGATCAGCACCTTGCGCATCGCCGACGCGGCGACCGCGAAGAAGTGCGCCGGGCCGTTCCACGATTCCGGCGGGTTCCGCGCCAGGCGCAGGTACGTCTCATGCACCAGCAGCGACGGCTCCAGCATGATGTCGCGCTGCTCGCGCCGCAGGAACGACCCCGCCAGCGCGCGGAGCTGGTCGTACACCACCGGCAGCAGGTCGTCGGTGGATGCCGCCCGTTGGCGTGGCGCGGAGGCAGGAGCGGGCTGCGGGGTGGCGCGGCGACCGTTCGAAGGAGTCCTTTTCATGATCGCTCCACGAGGAAGCCGACCCTGGCTCGAGCGGGCCGACTCATCCTACTGGGGGAAGCCGCGGAACGGGAGGGTGTCGAGGGAAAACGCACCAAGTGGGCCGAAATCATGCGAACGGTGTGCGTACATTGACGGCGGTGGCGCGCGGGGGGCGGATTGCGCTCTCCCAAGTGCGAGCGAGCGGGGTTCCCACACAACCCGCCCGAGCGCCACGAAGGGACCGAACAGACAGGCAGGAGCAAGGAGCACAAGCCATGGCTGCGAAGAACTCTGGTGGTCGAGAGGAAGGGAAGCCCGACGCACAAGGGGGAAAGACCGCGAAGAAAGCGGATCTCCGCTCGGTCAGCGGGGGCTTTGCCCCCAAGGAGGTTCCGGTCCAGACCAAGGCGCCGCCGCTGACGATCAAGATCAAACTGGACCAGGATCTCAAGGGGTAGCAAAGTCGTGTGACCAGGTTGTGTTGTGTTCGCGCCATCGCCCGCTTTTCGCGGGCGATTTTTGTTGTGCGCGATCAGCCTGCAGACCGCACCGGATCACCCCCAGCCCGGTGGCGCGCACCGCGCCGAATGCGCGTGTTTCTGTGTACGTGACGTGTTGCACAGTTCGCGTTTCCTCGTGAGGCCGCTTCATGAGGCGGGTTGTCCGGAACCCCAACCAACAACCACAGGCCGGACCACAAGGTGGAGCACGAATCATGATGAACCCGAAGGATCCGAAGGCACCGACCACGACGCAGGGCAAGCCCATCAGCAGCAAGGGCTCGCTGAAGTACGCGTCGGGCGGCGGCGGCAAGGAGTGCGAGGAAGAGAACGCCAAGATCGAGATGGCCGAGAAGGCGAACGCCAACAAGATCGACAAGAGCAAGCTCGCCGGCGCTTCGGGCGGCTCGAAGAACCCCGCTGAGACCGTCGACGCCATCAAGTCGCCGGCGACCCAGGCCCAGGGCTTCGAGAAGTCCGGACGTTTCAGCAAGACCGATGCGCACAGCATCGTCGGCGGCTCGAAGAACCCGGCCGAGTCGGTCGACACCTTCAAGGGCGGAGCGACGAAGGCCGACGGCTTCGAGAAGTCGGGACGCTTTACCAAGACGGACGCTCAGAACATTGTCGGGGGCGGCCCGATGACCGCGCAATCGGGAACACGCGAGCAGTTCCCATCGCAGAAGGGCGGCACGACCAAGGACCAGGTGGTCAAGGGCGGCTGAGCCCGCGCGGCCGTGCAGGAATCCCAGACGGCGGGCGTCCGGATGGCGCCCGCCGTTCTTTCGCGCCGATATCACTAGGCGAGCTGCCGCTTGACCAGGTCGTAGAACAGGCCCGGCACGCTGACGAGGTGGTCGTAGTTCCCCTGCTGCACCACGCGGCCCTTGTCGACGACGTAGATGCGGTCGGCTGTGGCGATCGTCGAGAGGCGGTGGGCGATGACGATCCGGGTGGAGCGGAGGCGGTCGAGCGACTGCGTGACGATGGCCTGCGTGGGGTTGTCCAGGGCGCTGGTGGCCTCGTCGAAGAAGACGATGCGCGGTCGGGTGACCAGGGCCCGCGCGATCATCAGTCGCTGGCGCTGGCCGCCGGAGAGGGACGCCGCGGACTCGGAGATGATGGTGTGCATCCCCATCGGCATCTCCTCGATGTCGCGGTCGAAGCCCGCGAGGCGGGCGGCCTCCCAGGCGTCGGCGAGGGTGAGGCTGACCGAGGAGCCGACGATGTTGGAGAAGATGTCGCCGGGCATGAGGTCGCCGTTCTGGAGGACGACGCCGATCTGGCGGCGCAGGGCGTGCGGGTCCAGCCCGGCGGCGTCGAACCCGTCGTAGGCGATGGTGCCGGATTCGGGCTGCTCGAACCCAAGGAGGATGCGCAGGAGGGTGGACTTGCCCGAGCCGGAGGGGCCGACGATGGCGACGAACTCGCCGGGGTCGGCGTGGAACGAGACGTCCTGGAGGATGACGGGGCCGTCGGTCTGGTAGCGGAAGGAGATGTTGGAGACCTCGACGCGGCCGCGGAGCGGGCCTGGGGCGAGGCGGGTCTCGGAGGCCTCGGGCTTCTCCTCGAGGATGGGGGAGAGACGCTTCCAGATGGGGACGATGTTGAGCAGGCCGACGGCGGTGGTGCCGAGGTCAATCAGGCCGTAGAGGAGGCCGACGTAGGCGGAGAGGAAGGCGAGGAAGGAGCCGGTGGTGAAGGTGCGAGGCGTGTCGGCGGGGAGGAAGACCTGGCGCGCGACGACGGCGAAGAGGACCATGTAGGTGACGATCGGGAAGGCGGCGGCGAAGGTGTCGAGGGCGTTGGAGATACCGCGGGAGGAGAGCTGGAGCCGCTGCTGGCGGGCGAAGGTGCGGGCCCAGCGGGCGAAGGCGCGGTCCTCGGCGGCGGCGACCCTGATCTTGGAGACGCCGTTCATGAACTGAAGGAGGAGGGAGGCCATCTTGCCGTGGCTCTCCTGGATGTCGTGCTGGTAGCGGGCGCGGAGCAGGCCGCAGACGACGATCGCGCCGACCAGCAGCAGGATCATGCCGAGCGCGACGAGGGCGGCGGGGGGGCTGTAGTAGAAGAGGAGGGCGAGGCTGAAGACGGAGAAGACGCTGGAGACGACCGTGGTGATGGCGGAGGTGGAGAGCTCGGACATGATGGTGTCGATGCCCATCGCGCGGTAGGCGAGGTCGCCCGCCGCGTATCGCGTGAAAAAGCGGGCGGGGAGGTGGATGAGGCGGTGCCAGATCGCGGCCTGGAGGGCGCTGCCGGCGCGGTACTGGACGCGGGTGAGGGCGACCGAGCGGGTGATCTGGAAGGCGGCGGCGGCGAAGGCGGCGACGCCGAGGGCCAGGGTGATCTGGAGGAGCTGGGTCTGCTCGCTGGAGGGGATGATGTAGTCGAAGACGGTGCCGACGGCGATCGGGGTGGCGAGGGTGAGGAGCCCGCCGGCGACTCCCATGAGCACGACGGTGACGACGTCTCGCGTGAGGCCGTGGGCGGCGAAGCGGGCGAGGTCGCGGCCGGTGAGTGCGTGCGAGGGGAGGCAGCGGTAGAAGCAGAACGCGGCGGGGTCGAGTTTCCGCGCGAGCACGGCGGTGACGGGGAGGATGGAGCCGTCGGCGGGGTTGTGGAGCGAGTACGACGTGGCGGAGTCGGGGATGAGGGCGACGGGGGTCTCGCCGCCGTCGAGGAAGCCAAGGAGCGGGCCGTTGTCGCGGCGGTGCCAGTCGCGCGTGAGGCGGACGCGGCGGCTCTCGACCCGCGAGGCGTGGGCGATGGCCTCGACGGGGTTCTGGTTGTCGGCGCCGCGGGTGCCCAGTGGCGGGGGCGTGAGGTCGATGCCGAGGTGGCGACCGACGAGCGTCGCCGCGGCGATGAGGGCGGAGTCGGAGGAGTCGGCGACGGGGGTGAGGCGGGAGCGGTTGAGGATGGATCGGAGTTCGCTGAAGGCGGCGTTGACGGTGGACCGTGTGGCGACCGACTTGGCGAGGAGGCGGTGGCGGTCGCGCTCCATCTCGCGGGTGCGCTGGGTGTCGATGAGGGTTTCGAGGGCCTGGTGGAAGGTGTAAAGGCCGCGCCAGTAGGCGTCGTCGGGGGTGATCGAGTCGGAGCGGGAGGAGGCGAGGCGGCAGGGGGAATCGGCGGTGAGCCAGCCGTCTTTTCCGACGGGGAAGAGGATGTCGCCGTCGACGGTGCACGCGCCGGCGGAGCCCATGAAGCGGACGGCGCCGTTGAGGGGCCGCAGCCAGGCGATGCCGGTCTGGGGCTGGGCGGCCTCGCCTGCCGCGAGGTCGACCACGCCGCCGCAGCGGAGGTTGTGGGTCCCCGGGGGGGGGATCTCGGCGGTGCAGAGCGAGCAGACCGAGCCGACCCAGCGGTCGATGCGGGCGAGGATCTCGGGGGCGAGGTCGTCGTCGCGGGCGGCCTTTGCGAGTTGGGTGATGCCGAGGCGGATGGCGTGGGCGTCGGTGGAGCCGAAGCCCAGGAGCAGCACGTTGTGGTAGGCGGTTGGGGGCGGGAGGCCGAAGAGGAGGTTGCCCGGGGTGATGCGGAGGAGGTGGGTGCGCTGGAGGTCGGTGGCGTCGTCGTGGCGGGCGATGGTCATGGCGACGACGTCGATGTGGCCGCGGGTGACGAGCCAGACCGAGCCGGGGTCGACGAGGGGGAGCGGCTGGTTGGCCGACGTTGCGGTCGGCGTACCGCGCATTTCGAAGAGTTCGTCGAGGGTGGGGGGCATGGGAGGTGCTACTCGGACTGGATGAGCCGGCGGTAGGCGCCGTCGTCGGCGATGAGGCTGTCGTGGGTGCCGCGCTGGACGACCTTGCCGCGTTCGAGGACGATGATCTCGTTGCAGTCGCGGATGGTGGAGAGGCGGTGGGCGACGATGATGCAGGTGCAGCCGCGGCGGCGGATGTGGTCGTCGACGTACTTCTCGGTGGCGGCGTCGAGGGCGCTAGTGGCCTCGTCCATGACGAGGATGGTGGGGTCGTTGACGATGGCGCGGGCGATCTCGAGGCGTTGGCGCTGGCCGCCGGAGAAGTTCCGGCCGTCCTCCTCGACGATGGAGGCGTAGGCGCCGCGGCGGGCGGCGATGTCGTCGTGGATGCAGGCGTCCTTGGCGGCGCGCTGGATGGCGTCGTCGGGGAGGGTGGAGTCCCAGAGGGCGATGTTCTCGCGGATGGTGCCCTCGAAGAAGAAGATGTCCTGGTCGACCATGGCGAAGGAGTTGGAGAGGAGGGGGCGCGGGATGGAGTCGCGCGGGCGGCCGTCGAAGAGGATCTCGCCGGACCAGGGGCGGTAGAGGCCGGAGAGGAGGCGGGCGATGGTGGACTTGCCAGAGCCGGAGCCGCCGACGAGGGCGACGCGGTCGCCGGGGCTGAGTTCGAGGGAGAAGTCCTCGATGAGCGGGGGGTCGAGTCGGCTGTAGCCGAAGGTGACGTTGCGGATGGAGACGAAGCCGGAGAGGCGCTTGGTGAGCTGCTCGGGGGGCGCGGCGGGGTCGACGGGGCCGCGGGTGAGGGCGGGATCGATCTCGTGGTTGGCGACGTCGTCGAGGCGCTTCATGTCGCCGGTGAGGCGCTGGATGACGTCGCCGAGGCGGACGAGGTCCTGGATGGGGCGGGAGAAGTTGATGAGGAGGGACTGGAAGGCGACGAGCATGCCGATGGTGAGGGCGCCGTCCATGACCTGGAGGCCGCCGATGCCGAGGACGGCGGCGGTGGAGAGGGCGGTGAGGGTGACGGGGACGACGCCGAGGAAGGCGGAGGAGACGGCGAGGCGCTGCTCGGCGGCGGAGGACTTGGCCTGGTAGCCGGCCCAGCGGGCGAAGAAGTCGGACTCGCGGGCGGAGGCCTTGATGGACTCGATGGTCTGAATGCCGCCCATGGCGGTGGCCATTAGCTTGCCGGATTCCTGGAGCATGCGCTGGCTCTCGTCGGCGCGGGCGCGGGAGATGAGGCGGAGCAGGACGAGGTTGAGCAGCGCGATGGAGACGCCGACGGCGGTGAGGACGGGGTCGTAGCGGAGCATGAGGACGACGTAGAAGATGGCGGTGGCGAGGCCGATGGCGCTGGTGGCGAGGTCGCCGGTGAGGGCTTCGGCGACGCGTTCGTTGCCGGAGATGCGGCCGGAGATATCGCCGGCGAATCGCTGCATGAAGAAGTTCATGGGGAGGCGGAGGACGTGCCAGAGGAAGCGCCCGGTGCTGGTGATGGCGAGCTTGGCGCTGGCGCGCATGAGGTGGTGCTGTTGGAGCGCGGTGAGGCCGGCGCGGAGCGCGGCGGCGACGGCCATGCCGATCAGCAGGGGGCCGAGCCAGCGGTTGGAGCCTCCGATGAGCAGTTCGTCGACGAAGATCTTGGTGAAGGTGGGGATGGCCAGTCCCGGGATGACCAGGCCCAGGCCGGCGAGGATGCAGAAGGAGACGGCGACGCGGATGCCGGGGAGTCGCTTGGCGAGGGCGGCGACGACGGAGGGCCTGCGGCCGCCGGGCCGGAAGGCGGGGCCCGGGCTGAAGGTGAGGACGATGCCGGAGAAGGCCTTGTCGAACTCGTCGTCGGTGACGGTGCGGCGGCCGGAGGCGGGGTCGTTGAGGTAGACCACGCCGCGGCGGCCAAACCCCTCGAGGACGAGGAAGTGGTTGAAGTTCCAGAAGAGGATGGAGGGGACCGGGGCGTCGACAACCTCGTCGAGTTCCATCTTCCAGCCGGAGCACTCGAGGCCGTAGTTCTCGGCGGCGGTGAGGACGTTGGCGGCGTTGGAACCGTCGCGGGAAACGCCGCAATCGACGCGGAGGGTCTCGAGGGGGACGTAGCGGCGGAAGTGGGCGAGGATGATCCCGAGCGCGGCGGCGCCGCACTCGACGGCTTCCATCTGGATGACGGTGGGGGTCCTGGTGCGACGTCGGCGGCGCCTGGCGGGGAGACTCGGGTTCGGAGCGCGGGGCTGTGGCGGCGAATCCGGCGGCGGCGCAGCGGGCTCGTCGCCGGTCGTGACGGGGGCGGTGACGGCCTCGGCGGCGTCAGTCGGCACCGACGGCCCTCCTGACGGCGGGGATGACGAGGCTGAGAGGGCTCTGGCGGCGGACGGTGACGGAGGCGTTGCAGAGTGTGCCGGCGGAGATCTGCTGGGGCGGGCCTTCGGAGGAGGTCCAGCGGTAGCCGCTGGGGGTGTTGGGGTCGGCGGCGAGCGAGATTTCCATCTCGAGGGGTGTTCCGAACTGGGCGCTGAACTTCTCGACGAGGTCGCGATCGGCGAGCTTGGTCATCATGGCGGACTTGCTGGTGGGGATGGAGGAGATCCAGTTGACGGTGCCGACGAGGGAGCCGTGCTCCTCGCGGCGGACGGTGCTGGGGACGACCTCGACGCGCATTCCGCTCTGGATGCGCTTGCCGGTGGCGGCGGAGACGTAGACGACGGCCTTGAGGGCGCCCGGGGAGGCATCGGCGGGCTCGATGAGGACGATGGGGTCGCCGACCTGGAGGGAGTTCTGAACGGCGGCGCGGACCTCGACGACGCGGCCGGCGTATGGGCAGGTGATGCGGGACTCGCGGTCGAGGCGGTTCTGGAGGGAGCTGACGGAGAGGGCGATCTCGTCGGCCTTGAGTTTGCGGTTCATGCGTTCGCGCTCGCGCTGGAAGGAGGCGGAGCGGTTGCGGTTGACGAGTTGCTCGAGTTCGATGCGCGCCTCGTCGCGCTCCTGGCGGGCGGCCTGCATGTCGTCGTCGACGCGCTCGCGGTCGATGGCGACCATGTTGCCCTCGTTCATCAGGCGGGTGATGAACTCGCGGCGGGCCTGGAGGCGTTCGATGCGTTCCTCGGAGTAGGTGATGGTGCTCTCGAGGCGTCGGCGGTCGACGGCGGCGAGGTTCTCCTGGAGTTCCTCCTCGCGGCGGTCGAACTCGGCGAGGGCCTCGTTCTGGCGGTTAATCTCCTGGAGGCGGGTGGTGAGTTCGGCGAGCTGGTCCTCGAGGTCGCGCTTGTCGATGGTGCCGACGACGTCGCCGGCGGAGACGGGCTCGCCGACCTTGACGTCGAGGGAGATGAGCCGGCCGGTGCTGGGGGACTCGATCTGCTTGAGGCCGCCGCCGGCGATGAGGATGCCGCGGCCGTCTTCGACGGTGGGGGCCGAGCCGAAGACGGACCAGAGGCCGACGGCGGCGAGGACGGCCCAGATGGCGAGGAGGGCGATCCAGCCCTTGGGGCTGGTGACGTGGAGGACCTGGTCGAGCTGCTCGGGGGAGGAGAGGCGTTCGAGCGCCGACTCTCGGAAGAGCTGCCGTTGCAGGGACATGTGTGCGCCTCCGATCGAGGATGGCCAGCGTACCACGGGGTCCGGGATGGACCCAGAGGATTCCGGCGCGCGAGTGGAGAACGCGCGAGGGGCCGGTTGGGCGGTGGTTGTGCGGCTCGACGTGGAGCGGGATGTCGGTCAGCGCGGCTCGGCGCTAGGCGGGCGCGAGGCGAAGGCTGGCGATGGTGACATCGTCGGCGAGGGTGATGCGGTCCGGCGGCTGGGCCGGGGCGGCGAACTCGGCGAGGGCGGAGAGGAGCGCGGTGACTTCCGCCGCGGGATCGCGGGGGCGGGAGAGGGTGGAGATGATGCGATGCATTCCGAACTCCTCGCCGGCGGGGCTCTGCTGCTCGACGAGTCCGTCGCTGTAGAGGATGAGGCGGGAGTCGGGGTCGAGGACGATGCGGTCCGCGGTGTAGGCGGCGGAGGCATCGATGCCGAGGGGGAGGCCGCCGGTGGATTCGACGCGGACGGCGGGGGCGTTGGCGCGGCAGACGAGGGCGTGGCCGTGGCCCGCATCGACGAAGGCGAGGGAGCGATCGGCGGGGTTGAAGACGCCGAGCCAGAGGGTGATGAAGCGGCCTTCGGAGGAGTGGGCGGTGATATGGCGGTTGGCGTCGGCGATGGCGGCGGCGGGGTCGGCGGAGTGGTGGAGGGAGGCGTTGAGGTGGGCCTGGGCGGTGGCCATGAGCATGGCGGCCTCGACGCCCTTGCCGGAGACATCGCCGAGGAAGACGGCGACGCGGCCGTCGGGCATGGGCATGACATCGATGAGATCGCCGGCGACGAAGCGGCCGGGGCGGGAGCGGATGGACCATTCGAGGCCCGCGATGCGGCCGTCGGGTGCGGGCATGATGAGACGCTGCGCCTCGCGGGCGGCGTTGAGATCGGCCTCGAGCTGGCGCTGTCGGTGTGCGAGTTCGCCGCGGTGGAGGTTGGCGAGGGCGAGACCGGTGATGCGGGCGAGGGCCTGGCAGAAGGCGGGGGCATCGGGCTCGATGGCGCCGGCGTTGAGCGGGGCGGTCTTGCCGATCTCGTGGCGGCGGGAATCGAGGTAGAGGTAAGCGACGGGGGCGGCGTCGAGCATGATGGGGGCGCAGAGAGCGGCCTGGATGCCCAGTTGCATGACGCTCTGGCCGTAGTCCTGGGCGCCGCCCTCTTCGAGGCGGGCGATCTGGCCGTCGGCTGCGGCCTCCATGAGCGAGCGGCTGAAGGTGAAGAGGGACTCGGAGGGGCGGATGCCCATGGGGCCGACCTCGCGGGTGGCGAGGACCTCGATCTGCGAGGTGAATCCGCCGGCGCTGGGGCGGAGGAAGGCGGCGCGCGGGAAGCCGGTGCCAGAGACGAGGGCGTCGAGGACGGCCTGGGCGAGGGCGAACTCGGAGTCGGCGGCGGTGATGGAGGCGGCGCAGTCGAGGATGAGTTCGAGGCGGTGCTGGGCGCGGATGGCGAGTTCGTCGGCGGAGACGCGCTGGATGCGGTGGTAGGTGGAGCCGGCGTCGTCGCTGGTGCTGAGGAGCCTGCCGCGCTGGCCCGCGGGGCCGATGCGGAAGAGCCAGGGACCGATGCGGATGGAGTCGCCGTCGTGGATGGGCGCGGGGTCGTCGGGGATGAGACGGACGCCGTTGAGGTAGGTGCCGTGCGAGGAGGCGAGGTCCTTGAGGAGCCAGGAATCGGCGCGGCAGGAGAGTTCGGCGTGGCGGCGGGAGACGGCGCTGTCGGCGAGGACGATGTCGCAGGCGGACTGGCGGCCGAGGACCCAGGCGCGGTCGGACGAGACGACGAGCGGGTCGATAGGGGGGCCCGCGACGGGCTCGAGGTGGAGGACCCGGGTGATGGTGGAGGTTGGGCTCATGCCGCGTGAAAGGAAGGAGCGGCGCGGCGGTCGGGGGCGCGCGAGAGGGTGCGTCGGCGCCGGGCGCCGTGCTTTATCCTACCAAGTCAGCGGTGACGCAGGGTGGCGGTGCGGGCTCGGGCTGGGCGGAGCCCGCAGGCGTGGAGGAGATCGGCGAGCGTTGCTGGGGGGTGGCCACGCTTGCTGTTGGCGCTGCCGATCTCGAACGCGAGTCTCCATTGGTCCCGCAGCGTGCGCTGGGCGGCCCAGTAGCCGGTTCGGGGGTCGTACATATTGGTCGATTCGGAGCTGACGCCGTTGAGTTCGACGATGGCAAGGTCGCGGCCGGCGCGGAAGGCTTCCACGCAGGAGTAGCGCACATCGAAGCGGCCGAAGTGGAAGCCGGGGTATGACTGGGCGATGCGGTCGACGGCATTGGTGAGGTCGTCGGTGATGAGGTGGGCGCCGTCGAGGAACATCGAGCCCTGGCAGTGGTTGCCGGCGATGCCAAGGGAAATGGGTTCGCCGGGTCCGGGGACGGTGCCTGCGGCGGGGCCGAGGCGGCGGATGAAGATGTGCGCCTGGAGGCGGTAGCGGGGGTGGTTCCAAATGAGGTTGCGGAGGGTGGAGCGGCCGTCGCCGTGGATGAGAGGGAACCGCTTGTCGGTGATGGAGAAGATGCGGCCGCGGGGCTCGCCGGGGTGGCGGATGTAGAAGATGCCGGCTTCAAAGGGGCCGGGGTGGTAGACCTGGGCGATGACGGGGCCCGGGTTGGCAGCGAGGTAGGCGAGAGCCTGGGCGTGGGAGCGGGTGAGTTCGACGCCGGCGCCGCGCTGGCCGACATCGGGCTTGAGGATGATGGGGAAGGACCATGCGCGCTGCTGCATGATGCGGAGGAGCGCGGCGGACCGCTCGGGCGCGGGTGCGGGCGGGAGGATCGCGGCGGGGACGACTGCGGATTCCGGGAGACGGGAGAGGATGTCCCACTTGGACTCGCCGATGACGCCGCCGAGCGGCATGGCGGGGTTCGCGGCGGTGAAGGCGGTGAGGCTGCGATGGCGGAAGGCGAGGCGCAGGAGGTGTGGGGCGAGCGGAGCGTAGATCATCCATGCGGGCCAGAACTCCCAGCGGAGACGGCGGCTGATGATTGCACGGGTTCGTGTTCGGGCGTGGCGCCAGCGCTCCGCGATGCCGGCGGCCGGGCGGGCCGGGATTGGCGGAGCGATCATCGGCGTCGCGCCGGGGTGGGCCGTCATCCGGCCACCCTGGCCCGCTTGAGCGGGAGGGCCGAGCGGGTGGTGACGAGGGGAGTGGAGGCGTCCTCCGGGATGGGGGAGTAGTCGAGGGAGGCCGAGTGGTCCCAGAGTTCGATGACGGTGCGGCTGACGGTGCGGGCGTCGGGGCGTGACATGAGCACGCTCAGGTGGGGGCGGGTCGGCCAGGTGTGTGTGTGGAAGCGGTCCTGCGCGGCGGAGGGGTCGTCGGCGCGGGCGACGATGGACTCGAAGAGTCGGCGGCGGCGCGGTTCGACCATGTGATCACCGAGGCTCGAAGAGGTGAGCATGAGAGGGCGGCCGAGCGGGGCGCGTGAGGAGATGCGGAGCGTGCGGGAGTCTGATGTGAGGACGGCGGACTCGCCGCGGGCGGCGATGAACAGGGAAAAGGGTGGGTAGGCGGCGGGATCGATGGAGTGGAGCGAGGTGAGGGCCTCGGAGATCGAGGACTCGGCGAGTGCGAGGGGGACGAGTTCGCCGCGGGACCGCGGTGCGCTGGCAGGGATGCCGGGGGATGGGTTGGCGTTGAGGAGCGTGGCGATGAGGCCGGAGTCGTTGACGCCGATCCAGGTGCCGCCGGACTGGGGATCAATGGGAGCGAGAGCGGATCGCGGGCCGGCGGTGATGACGATGGGGGGCGTAGCGGCGGGGCGGGTGCGGCGCTCATCGCGGTTGCAGACGAGGCGGAGGAGGGGGGAGTGCTCGCGGGCCGAGCCGGCGGCGCGACGGAACCTCGGGGCCACGACTGTTACCGTGCACATCGACCTGAATCCAAGTGGGCGAGGGTGGAGGGGGCGTAGCCGAAGGTGGCGGGGACGGGCGTGCCGAGCGAGATCGCCATGGATCGCACGGTGGCGTTGTGGTGGATCGTGTGGCTGAGGACGAAGGCGAGTTCGCGGCCGAGGGTTGATTCGACTTCGACGCAGGCGCCGCCGCGGGATGGCATGACGCGGACGTTGAGCAGATCGTCGGCGTCGGCGCGGGCGAGATCGAGGATGGCCTGGTGGAGGCGGCGGATCTCGACGACGGCGGCGGCGGGGCTGGACTCGATCGTGGTACCGCGGTCGCGGTGGTCGTAGTCGACGACGCCGGTGCGGGCGCCGGTGGTGAGGGCGCGGACGTGGTCGAGGGCGTGGCGGATGTGGGCGCCGAGGGAGCCGTTCGCGAATGTGGGGCCGCAGGGGCGGGTGTACAGGTCCACGGTGAGGGAGAGGGCGACGGACTCGAGTTCGGCGAGGATGTCGGCGAGCGGGGCCGCGAGGAGCGCGGCGCTGGTGCTGTGACGGGTGAGGTGATCGATGGTGGTGTGCATGTGCGGCGCCCCGGGGGTTGGTCGGGATTGAGATGCCGTTGGGTGCATGGAGTTGCGGGGCGGATTAGTGCGGGGTGGTTGCGGAACGGCGGATGTTGTCGGGTGGCACGGAGAGCATGTTGATGCCGTCGAAACGGCGGAGTATTCCCGAGACTACCACGGGTTCGCCCACGAGGTCGAGCATGGGGGGCGGGAGCGGTTCGCCGCGGTCGGTTACCAGGAGGTAATAGTCGTGGCCGTCGGTGGTTGGAACGACGAGCATCGGGGGGATGCCTCGGGAGATGCAGAGGGTGGCGCAGGCTTTGTGGCCTTTGCCGTCGCCGGGTTTCATCGCGCCGAGGAAGCACTTGTAGTCGACGATCTCGCCGCGGAGGGTGATGGGGCCGAGGGTGTCGGTAGTGGGGGCGGGCACAGGGGATTGTGAAGGGAGGGGTGTGACGGCGTCGGCGTCGGGGAGGAGTTCGAGGATCTCGCGGCCGTCGCGGTCGAGCCTCCAGCCTCGGATGCGGACGTGGACGCCGTCGTTGGACGCGACGCGGTCCTGGGCGCCGTGCTTGCCTTCCTGGACGAGGAAGATGGTGGTTGGGGGATCGCCAGGGTGCTGCGGGGCGACCCTGAGGATTGGGTAGGGGTGGGCGACGAGGGTTCCCTCACGGGAGACGGGGAGGCCGGTGTCCCAGACGGCGGGTCCGGGATCGCGCTGGGTCAAGGCGATGATGGCGGCGGAGATCGCCGCAAGCCAGAGGATGGCGGGGATCAGCACGCGAAGGGCGCGCCGATGAGTCTGCGGCATGGGGAGGTAGCCGACGTAGAAGTCGTCGGGCGCGGGGGTGGAGGTATGTTCAGGCATGGGCCGGCTCCAGCGGTTCGAAGCGGGCCGGGGGGACAGGGGTGCCTGGTGGGAGCGGGTCGGGGTTGATGAGGATGCGCCGGCCTTCGATGCGGACCTGGTACGTGGGGATGCGCTCGGTGAACGGGGGCGGCGACTGGCCGCTGGCGGGGAGGTACTGGTAGCCGTGCCAGGGACAGGTGATGCAGCCGTCGATGACCTTGCCCTCGCTGAGCGGGCCGCCCTGGTGGGCGCAGGTGTCGGAGACCGCGGAGATCGAGCCGTTGTGGCGGAAGACGGCGACGCGGGCGGGAGGGGAGTTGCCGGCGCGCTTGATGCAGATGGAGGCGGCGCGGTTGTCGGGGATGTCGTCGACGGCGCCGGCATCGATCCAGGCGGGCGCGGGTGGGATGGGGATGGCCGCGCGATCGCGGGCGAGTTCGCGGCGGCCGGCGATGAGGTGGAGGGAGCTGACCAGGGAGATGCTGATCGCCAGGAGGATGGGGTAGAGGAGGCTGCGCTCGGACTGCAGGATGCCGAGGGCGACGTGCATGATGATCAGGGCGTAGGCGGCGTACACGAGCATGTGCAGGGACTTCCAGATCCGGGGCGAGAGGTTGGCGAGCCAGAAGTCGTGGCTGGTGGCGGCCATGAGGAAGAGGATGAGAAGGGCGAGGAACCCGAGGACTTCAAAGCGGAACCCGCTGATCGAGGCGAAGGAGGTGACGCCGCCGCTCTCGACCAGGGTGGCGACGATGGGGTTCCGGCCCCCGAAGGCGCCGTAGTAGAGGGTGGCGAGGGCGGCATGGGCGAGCGCAACGAGGAACATGCAGACGCCGAGGTGTCGGCGGTTGTAGAGAAGCGGGGCGGCGCGGGGCCACAGGCGGGCGAGCGGGCCGATGCAAAGGATGATGGTGAGCATGACCAGGGCGCAGGTGGCCAGCGCGCGGATCAGAAGGATCTCGTCGCTGATCGCGTGGCGGCCGCGCCAGGCGAGTTTGCCGACGGCGATGAAGGCGAGGAGGTAGAGGGCGACGCCGGAGACCATGGTGAGGTCGTAGAGGCGCTTGTGCCGGTTCCACTGCACGAGGCGGTATGAGGCGCTCATGGGCGGGCTCCGGGTGTGGAGGAGGCCGGCGCGACAGGCGCGGGGCGGGCGAGGAGGGCGCCGGCGAGCGCGATGAGGAGGGCGGCGCCGAGCACGGTCCAGAGGGCGGCGTGGATGCGTCGCTGGGTCGGGGTCAATGCCGGGGGTCCTTGTCGGGGGATGTGTTGCGTCGGGCGGCCAGCCAGCGGCGCAGGAGCAGAGGCCAGAGGGCGGCGGCGCCGGGGAGGATGACGAGGCGGAATCCGATCGGGGCGTGCCGAGCGACTGGGTCGATGCGGGCGGCGCCCACGAGCGAGAACGCGATGGCGAAGAGCAGGCCGAGCGCGAGGTAGGCGGCGAGGAGGATGAGCAGGATGGCGACCGGGTCCATGGGCTAGTTCCCGTCGGTGGCGGCGTGTGCGGAATCGGCGCTGAGTGAGCCGTCGCGCATGTAGGGATCGAGGAGGGTTCGGAGGGCTTGGCGGGCGCGGTGGAGGCGGGTCTTGACGGCGGCGTCGGTGAGGCCGAGGTGGGCGGCGGTCTGGGCGGTATCGAGTTCCTCGATGTCGCGTAGGAGCAGGACGAGGCGGTAGGGCTCGGGGAGGCGGTCGATGCAGGAGCGGATGATCGATGCGAGTTCGTCTCGGTCGAGGCGGTTGGTGGGGGGCTGGCGCCACGGGCTGGGGGCGACGGCGTGGTGGCCGGACTCGTCGAACGCGGGGAGGAGCCCCTCGATGGAGCCGGCGGGGTGGCGGGAATCGGTTCGGCGCTTCATGAGCGCCGCGTTCACGGCGATGCGGTGGAGCCATGTCGAGAGGCGAGAGGTTCCCTCGAAGGAGGCGATGGCCTTGAACGCGGAGAGGAAGGCGTCCTGGACGGCGTCCTGGGCGTCGGCTTCGCTGCGGAGGTAGCGGCGGGCGACGGCGAGCATCCGCGGGCCGTACTCGCGGACGACGTGGTCGAACGCCGCTTCATCGCCGGATCGCAGCCGGGCGAGGAGATCCGCCTCGGGATCGGCGTGCGGCGATGCGGTGGAGCCGGGTCGTGCAGCGGTCATGACTGGGTCTCCTCGAGCAGCGTAGCGATGTACGGGGATGGTGCGTGCAGGCGGAAGCCGCGGGCGCGCAGGTGGGCGAGCATGTCGAGGCCGCGGGAGTCGGCGGACAGCAGGCCGGAGAGATCGAGCGTGACAGCGCTGGGTGACTGGGCCGTGTTGCACAGGCGCAGGAGTTCACCGACGCCGTCGGAATCGAGGCGGCCCTCGATCCGGATGGTCCTGCTGGTGGTGGAGGTGGATTGCGAGAGTTTGAACACTGGCGTGCCTCCGTGTGCCGGGTGTGTGGCAAGCCGCGTGCCAGTGGTGCCGGGTCGGGCGGGTGTGTTGCTAAGTAGTGGAAACAGCAGCGTTTGCAGGCGATTGGGACTTCGCGGCGGGGAAACGGCGAGGCGCGGCCGGCCGCGTGGGGACGCGACGGGCCGCGTCGGCGGGCTCAGGCCTTGATGCCGAGTTTCGCCATCTTGCTGCGGAGCGTGCTGGGCGGGAGTCCGAGGATGGCGGCGGCGCCGGAGGGGCCGGCGATGGCGCCGCCGGTCTGGCGGAGGACGGCGGCGATGTGCTCGCGCTCGACGTCGGCAAGGGAGGAGCCTGCGCGAGGGGCCGAAGCCGCGGGGGCTGCGCCGCGAGGAAGGAGGATACTCGGGTCGACGCGGAGGACGGGTTCGTCGTCGGGGGTGAGGATGACGGCTCGCTCGATGACGTTGCGCAGTTCGCGGATGTTCCCGGGCCAGGGGTAGCGGGAGAGGCGGCTCAGGGTCTCGGGGTCGACGCGGTCGATGCGCTTGCCCATGGCGGCGGCGATGGGGGTGACGAAGTAGCCGGTGAGGAGGGGGATGTCGGAGGGGCGGTCGCGGAGCGGCGGGACGGAGATCGGGAAGACGCCGAGGCGGTAGTAGAGGTCGGCGCGGAAGCGGCCGGCGTCGACATCGGCGGCGAGGTCGCGGTTGGTGGCGGCGATGACGCGGACATCGACCTTGATGGTCGAGGAGCCGCCGACGCGTTCGAACTCCTGTTCCTGGAGGACGCGGAGGAGCTTGACCTGAACATCAGGGGAGACCTCGCCGACCTCATCGAGGAAGATGGTGCCGCCGTTGGCGAGTTCGAAGCGGCCGCGGCGGGCGGCGACGGCGCCGGTGAAGGCGCCCTTTTCGTGCCCGAAGAACTCGCTCTCGACCAAGCCGGCGGGGAGGGCGGCGCAGTTGACCTTGATGAAAGGGCGGTCGTGGCGCTGACTGCGGGCGTGGACGGCGCGGGCGATGAGCTCCTTGCCTGAGCCGGTCTCGCCCATGATGATGACGTTGGAATCGGTGGGCGCGACGAGGGCGATGTCGGCGAGGACCTTGCGGATGGCTGGGCTCTTGCCGACGATGTCGGGCTCGGAGCCCGGGGCGTGGCCGGCAGCGGTTTCCTTGAGGTAGGCGTTCTCGTGCCGGAGTTCCTCGAGGCGGCGGCGGGTCTGCTCGCGCTCGCCGATGTCCCGCAGGGTGATCGCGACGAGGGCGGAGCGGCCCGCGGCGGCGAAGGAGACGGCGCCCTCGATGGGGAACTCCTCGCCGTCGGCGCGGCGGGCGGCGAGGCCGGCGGGGAGCGGGTGAGAAGCGCCGGCGTGGGCCGGGGCGGATTCGGCGGCGTAGCGCTGGAGGTGGGCCGCGAGGGCTGGGGGGGCGAAGCGGGTGATCGGAGCGCCGACCGCGTCGGCCTGGGTGCAGCGGAAGATGCGCTCGGCCGCGGAGTTGAAGATGGCGATGCGGAGAGAGGAATCGAAGGCGACGACGGCGTCCATCGAGGCGTTGATGACGGAGCGGAAACGCTCCTCGCTCTGGCGGAGGGCTTCCTCGGCGCGGCGGCGGAGGAGCTCGGTGGTGGCGCGGGCGGCGAAGATGCGGAAGACCGCGAGGTTGCGGGGCACGGGGGGCATCGGGCGGGTGTCGAGGACGAAGAGGTGGCCGAGGACGCCGCCGGCGGGATCCAGCAGCGGGACTCCGAGGTAGCTCTCTGCGCCGAGTGCGACCAGCGGTTTGTCGGCGGGGAAGCGGGCGCAGAGCCCTGATGGGTGGTGCGCAAAGCGGCCGCCGATGACGCTCTCGCAGGGGGTGCCGACGACGGAGTACTCGACGTTGTCGAGGAATCTCGTGCCGCCCCAGAACGCGAGGGTGCGGACGGTGAGCGGGGGGCTAAGGAACTCGGCGACGACGGCGTACTTGACGGAGATGGCCGTGGCGAGGTTGCGGACCAGGGCCTGGAAGCACTCGTCGCCGGAGGTCTGAGCGATGCCTTTGAGGAGGGAGTAGAGGACCGAGTCTTCGGAGAGGAGTTCCTGGGGGGCCCCGGGTCCGCCGTCGGGGGCGGGCGATGGGTGGGCGGGGATGGGGGCTGGGGGAGAGGCTGGGTGGGCCTGGTCGGTCACGCTCGCTGCGCCTTCAGGAGCCGGGTGTCCACGCGCGGCATGGTCTGGCCCCGCAGGGGCAGGGTACCAGAGGCGTCTGGGGTGCACCAGCGTGGGCCGCATAGCGGGGTGTCAGCGTGAGGATTGGCGGGCCGCGCGGATGGCGGCGACGAGGGACTCGGGCGCCGGGTCGTCCTTGGCATGAGCGAAGGCGTCCTTGCCGAGTTTGACGGCCTGGGAGTAGGTCCGCAGGTAGTCGCGGCAGGCCTCGCAGACGGCCAGGTGGCCCTCGAAGGCGGACCTGGTTACGGCCGGCAGTTCGTCGTCGAGGTAGAGCATCAGGAAGTCGGCGATCTCTTGGCACGTCATGCGAGACTCCTGAGCCGGCAATACCGGGGCGACGTGGGTTGGATGCGGTTTTCGTTCCCGGGTTACGGGTGGTGCGGGAGAATTCGTGGAGACGGCAACGCGGGGCGGCGCGGCGGCATCGAACGACCGCGGCTCAGTCACGCCCCCCCGGCGGCCCCTTGGTCTGCCGGCACGGGGCGTGGGGGCGCACACGGAGATGATACATGAAGGCCGTCGCTGTCTACCCGCGGGAGCGGGATATCCGTCTGATCGAGGTTGCCGAGCCACGGATCACGTCGCCGACGCAGGTGAAACTGCGAACGCTGGAGGTGGGGGTGTGCGGGACGGACCGGGAGATCTGCGGGTTCCATTACGGGACGCCGCCGGAGGGGTCGGAGTTCCTGGTCATCGGGCACGAGTGCCTTGGGGAGGTGGTGGAGGTGGGGTCGGGGGTGACCGGGTTCAAGCCGGGTGACCTGGCGGTGCTGACGGTCCGGCGGGGCTGCGGGCTGCGGGAGTGCCCGGCGTGCGGCGAGGGGCGGCAGGACTTCTGTTACACGGGGCGGTTCACCGAGCGGGGGATCAAGCAGCAGCACGGGTACATGACCGAGATGGTCGTGGACGAGCAGCAGAACATGGTGCCGGTGCCCAGGAGCCTGCGCGAGGTCGCGGTGCTGGTCGAGCCGCTCACGATCGCGGAGAAGGCGCTGATCGAGGTGTGGCAGGTGCAGCAGCGCCTGCCGTGGTCGTGCCCGACGGCGAAGGACAAGAAGCCGGGGCACTGCCACCATGCGCTGGTGCTGGGGGCGGGGCCGATCGGGCTGCTGGGGGCGATGGCGTTCGCCGCGGCGGGGTTCTCGACGTTCGTGTACTCGAGGGAGGACGAGGGGAGTGAGAAGGCAGAACTGGTGCGGTCGTTCGGGGCGACGTATGTGTCGGCCGGGAGGACACCGGTGGAGGGGCTGGTGGATCGGATCGGGACGATCGACGTGGTGTACGAGGCGACGGGGGCCTCGCGGCTGTCGTTCGAGGTGCTCAAGCAGGTGGGGGCCAACGCGGCGTTCATCTTCACGGGGGTGCCGGGGCTGAAGGGGCCGGCGGAGATCGACACCGACCAGATCATGCGGAACATGGTGCTCAAGAACCAGGTGCTGCTGGGGACGGTGAACGCGGGGCGTGACGCGTTCGAGGCAGCGATCCGCGACCTTGGCGTGTTCATGGAGAAGTGGCCGGGCGCGGTGCGGAAACTGCTGACGGGCCGGTTCCGCGCGCAGGACTACCGGGAGCCGCTGCTGTCGACCGACGGCATCAAGAGCGTCATCACGTTTTCCTGATCGGGCCTGGCGCGGCGGCGCCGGGCGGCGGATGAGGAGGCGGCGATGACCATGGTTGAAGCGGTGGCGCGGCACTGGCCGGAGTATGTCATCGAGGGCGTGCTGCTGGGGCTGTTCATGGTCTCCGCGTGCGTGGCGGTGATCGTGGTGGAGCATCCGGGCTCGCCGGTGCGGCGGGCAGTTCGGAGCGGGCTGGCCCGTCGGGCGATCGTCGGGGCGGCGATGGGGCTGACGGCGGTGGCGCTGATCACATCGGCGTGGGGGAAGCGGTCCGGGGCGCACATGAATCCGGCGGCGACGCTCGCGTTCGCGTGGCTCGGGAAGGTGGATGGGTGGGACGCGGCGTGGTATGTCGTTGCACAGTGCATCGGCGGGGTCGCGGGTGTGCTGCTGTGTCGGGGGGTGCTGGGCGCGGTGGTCTCTCATCCGTCGGTGGAGTACGTGGTCACGCGGCCGGGGCCGCGGGGCGCGGTGTGGGCGTTCTGGGGTGAGTTGGGGATCTCGTTCGTTCTGCTGCTGGCGGTGCTGGTGCTGAGCGGGCGGATGGGGACGGCCGCGCTCACGCCGTGGGTGGTCGGGGTGCTGCTCACGGTGTACATCGCGTTCGAGGCGCCGCTGTCGGGGATGAGTCTCAATCCGGCGCGGACACTGGCGTCGGCCGTGGCGGCCCGGCGGTACACGGCGCTGTGGGTGTACCTCGCGGCGCCGACGCTGGGCATGCTGGGCGCGGCGGCGGTGTACACGGCCGTTCCCGGCTGGGGGAGTGTGCCGTGCGCGAAACTGGATCACTCGGGCCCGGGGCCGTGCCTCTTCCACTGCGAGTTTGAGGAGCGGTCGCGGCTGCACGCAACGTCGCAGCGCGACCGGCATCCGACGGACGGCGGGGCGCGCTGAACCGGGTTGGGGGCGCGCGGACCAGGAGCCTCACATGCAGCGGGATGGTCGCTACGACGTCATCATCATCGGGAGCGGGGCGGGCGGTGGCACGCTGGCGCGGCACCTGGCACCGTCGGGGAAACGGATCCTGATCGTGGAGCGCGGCGGTTTTCTGCCGCGGGAATGGGCGAACTGGGACCCGAAAGCGGTGTTCGAGGAGCAGCGGTACCTCGCGAAGGAGACGTGGTACGACCGCGACGACCGGCCGTTCACGCCGTTCACGCATTACTGCGTGGGTGGGAATACAAAGGTGTACGGGGCGGCGCTGCTGCGGATGAGGGAGGATGACTTCGGCGAGGTGCGGCACTACGGGGGGATCTCTCCGGCGTGGCCGATCACGTACGAGGATCTCGAGCCGTACTACACGCGGGCGGAGCGGATGTACAGCGTGCACGGCCGACGCGGCTCGGACCCGCACGAACCGCGTGCGTCGTCGCCGTACCCGTTCCCGCCGATCGAACACGAGCCGCGGATGCGGGAGGTCTTTGAGGATCTTCGGGCGCTGGGGCACAGGCCTTTCCCGATCCCGCTGGGTGTTCGCCTACCGGAGCCGGCGAGCGCGGATCGGCCAGCATCGTCGTACCGCCTCGGCCGGTTTGACGGGTACCCGGATGTGACGGAGGTGAAAGCCGATGCGCAGGTGTGCGGCGTCGGGCCGGCGCTGGCGTATCCGAACGTGTCGCTGGTGACCGGGTGCGTGGCGGAGCGGCTGGAGACGGACGAGTCGGGGCGGCGGGTGATCGGGGTAGTGGTGCGGCGCGAGGGGACGGGTGAGCGGGTGGTTCTCTCGGGGGATGTCGTTGTGGCGGCGTGTGGGGCCGTGAACACCGCCGCGCTGATGCTGCGATCGGCGAACGAGCGGCACCCGCGCGGGCTGGCGAACTCGTCGGACCAGGTCGGCCGGAACTACATGACGCACAACAACGGGATGGTCATCGCGGTGACGGAGGGACAGAACCCGTCGCAGTTCCAGAAGTCGTTCGGGCTCACGGAGTTTTACCGGGGCGCGCCGGACTCGGCTCTGCCGCTGGGGACGATCCAGCTGATGGGGAAGCCGGATCCGGGAACGCTGGCGTTCATGGCGAAGGGGACGATGGACAACGTGCCGGTGGAGGAGTTGGCAAAGCGGACCGTTGATTTCTTCATCACGGCGGAGGATCTGCCGGATGCGCAGAACCGGGTCTTGCTGCGGGGGGACGGGGCGATCCGGATCGCGTACACGCAGAACAACATCGAGGCGTACGACCGGCTGGAGGCGAAGCTGCGGGAGATGATGGACGCGGCGGAGCGCCGGCACGGGCGCGCGGCGCCGACGTACCTGACGCTCAAGCTGGGTGTGAACGGGGTGAGCCACCAGTGCGGCACGATGCGGATGGGATCGGATCCGGCGACGTCGGTGGTCGACCCGTCGTGCCGGGCCCATGACGTGGACAACTTGTACGTCGCGGACAGTTCCTGCTTCGTCTCGAGCAGCGCGGTGAACCCCTCGCTGACGATCATGGCGAATGCGATGCGGGTCGGGGATGAGATCCTGGGCCGGATCGGGTGCCCGTCGTGCTCGGCGCTGGCGGCCGAGATGGAAGGGAGCGCGGCGGTATGACGAGGGCCACAGCGATCAGGCGGTGGATCGTTGCGTGCGCGGCGGGGATCGCGATCGCGGGCGGCGCCGGAGTGATGGTGGCGACCGAGCCACCGGCGCGGTCCGTGGAATCGGGCACGGCCATGGCCGGGCCGCTGGTGCGGGCCGTCGGGCCGATCGGGATCACGGTGAGCGACTTGGAGGGGGCGGTTCGCTTCTACACGGGTGTCCTGGGGTTCGAGCGGGTGGTCGACGTGGAGATCGCGGGGGACGCCGCGGAGCGGCTGCGCGGGTTGTTTGGCGTCCGGGCGCTGGTGGCGCGGTTGCGATTGGGCTCGGACGAGATCGAGCTGACGCAGTACCTGGCCCCGGAGGGGCGGCCGATCCCGGCGGATTCCCGGAGCAACGACCGCTGGTTCCAGCACATCGCGATCGTCGTGGCGGATATGGACCGGGCGTACGCGCTGCTCAGGCAGCACCGCGTGCGGCACGCCTCATCGGGGCCGCAGACGCTGCCGGCATGGAACACGGACGCGGCGGGGATCTCGGCGTTCTACTTCAAGGATCCGGATGGGCACGTGCTGGAGGTGATTCACTTCCCGGCGGGCAAGGGGGACCCGAAGTGGCACGCCGCGGCGGACTCGGCGAGGTTGTTCCTGGGGATCGACCACACCGCGATCGTGGTGGCGGACACGGAGCGGAGCCTGGAGTTCTACCGCGACACGCTGGGCCTGCACGTGGCGGGATCGAGCGAGAACTACGGGACTGAGCAGGAGCACCTCAACAACGTGTTCGGGGCGCGCCTGCGGATTACGTCGCTCCGGGCCGAGTCGGGTCCGGGGGTCGAACTGCTGGAGTACCTGTCACCGAGCGACGGCCGCGCGGCACCGACGGATGAGAAGGCGAGCGACCTGACGCACTGGACGACCGGGCTGATCGTGTGGGATGGGCCTGTGGCGGAGGCGTCGCTGCGAGCGGCGCGGGCGAGGTGGGTGTCGCCCGGGCTGGTCGAGACGCCGGACGGCGTAGCGATGCAGGTGCGGGATCCGGATGGACACGCGCTGATCGTTTCGGCGTCGGCGAGCGCTGGCACGAGGGTGTCCCGGTGATCAGACGGATTGTGCGACCGGAGGGTGTGGAGCGGAGCCAAGAATGAGCAAGTCCCTGTCCATCCTGTGCTGGGTGATGCAGATAGCGGCCGCGGGAATCCTGCTGCAGACGCTGTTCTTCAAGTTCAGCGGGGCGGAGGAGTCGCGGTACATCTTCTCGACGCTCGGTGTGGAGCCGTGGGGGAGGTTTGCCGCGGGCACCGCGGAGCTGGTGGCGGTGGTGCTGCTGCTGGTGCCGCAGACGGCGGCGATCGGGGCGGCTCTCGCGGCGGTGCTGATGGGCGGGGCGGTGATGAGCCATCTGACGAGGCTCGGGGTGGAGGTACGGGGCGATGGGGGGTTGCTGTTCGCGCTGGCCGTGGTGGTGTTGGCGGCGAGCGTGGGGGTGGTGGTGATCCGCCGGTCGCAGTTGCCGGTGATCGGTCCGCAGCTGCGCAGTGTGGCGGGGACCGAGACAGTCTGAGCGTGATTCAAACCGGGGCCGCGCAGCGGCGGATTTCAGGAGACGGCGATGGCGATGCACAACGGAACGACGGCACGTCCTGGTGGGCAAGCAGAACGCAAGGACCCGGAGTCGGTACGACTGGCGGAGGATGGGCGGCGGGAGAAGAACTGGAAGCGGTGGGGGCCGTACCTCGCGGAGCGGCAGTGGGGGACGGTACGGGAGGACTACTCCGAGGGGGGCGACTGCTGGAACTCGTTCTCGCATGACCAGGCGCGGTCTCGCGCCTACCGGTGGGGCGAGGATGGCCTGCTGGGGATCACGGACCGGGAATGCCGGCTGTGCTTCGGGCTTGCGCTGTGGAACGGGAAGGACCCGATCCTTAAGGAGCGGCTCTTCGGGCTGACGGGCCCAGAGGGGAACCACGGCGAGGACGTCAAGGAGGAGTACTTCTACCTCGACTCTACGCCGACGCACTCGTACATGAAGGTGCTGTACAAGTACCCGCAGGCGGAGTTCCCGTACGCGCGGCTGGTGCACGAGAACAGGTCGAGGGGGCGCGGCGAGGCGGAGTACGAACTGGCGGACACCGGCGTGTTCGCGCAGAGCAGGTACTTCGATGTGCAGGCCGAGTACGCCAAGGCGGGGCCGGATGATGTGCTGATCCGCGTGACGGTGTCGAACCGGGGGCCGGAGCCGGCGAGGATCGACGTGCTGCCGACGTTGTGGTTCCGGAACACGTGGTCATGGCCGACGCAAGGCGAGGCGGCCGGGAAGCCGAGGCTCGCCCGCGCCGCATCGCAGGTGGTCGCCGATCACCCGACGCTGGGGCGGTTCCGGCTGGCCGTGGGGACAGGGCCGGACGGGCGGGAACCTGAACTGCTGTTCACGGAGAACGAGAGCAACGCTGCGAGGCTGTATGGGGGGACGAACACCTCGGGGTACGCGAAGGACGGGTTCCACGAGCGCGTGGTCGGCGGGCGGGAGAGCGCGGTGAATCCATCGGGCGAGGGGACGAAGGCCGCCGCGTGGTATCGGATGGAGATCCCGGCGGGGGGGCGCGTGTCGCTGCGGCTGCGGCTGTGCCCGGAGTCGGACGCGCCGGCGCGAGGGGTTGGCGAGGACTTTGACAGCGTGTTCGAGCAGCGGCTCGGCGAGGCCGACGAGTTTTACACCGGGCTCGGGCATGATCGGCTGGAGCCCGAGCAGCGGGCGGTGGCGCGGCAGGCCGCCGCGGGATTGCTGTGGAGCAAGCAGTTCTATTACTACGTCATCAAGCCGTGGATGACCGGCGACCCGGGGCACCCGGCGCCGCCGGAATCCCGCAAGTCGGGGCGGAATGCGGACTGGTTGCACCTGTACAACCGTGACATCATCTCGATGCCGGACAAGTGGGAGTACCCGTGGTTCGCGGCGTGGGATCTGGCGTTTCACATGATTCCATTTGCGAGGCTGGACCCGCAGTTTGCCAAGGAGCAGCTCCTGCTGCTGCTGCGGGAGTGGTACATGCATCCGAGCGGGCAGATCCCGGCGTACGAGTTTGCGTTCGGGGATGTGAACCCGCCGGTGCACGCGTGGGCATGCTGGCGGGTGTACAAGATGACCGGGCCGCACGGGGGGCGCGACCGTGTCTTCCTGGCCCGGGCGTTCCACAAGCTGCTGCTCAACTTCAACTGGTGGGTGAACCGGAAGGACCCATCGGGGAAGCACCTGTTCGCCGGGGGATTCCTGGGCCTGGACAACATCGGCGTCTTTGACCGGTCGCAGCCGCTGCCCACGGGCGGCACCCTGGAGCAGGCGGATGGGACGGCGTGGATGGCGTTCTATTGCGGCACGATGCTGAGCATCGCGCTGGAACTGGCGTCGGAGGATCCGGCGTACGAAGACGTCGCGAGCAAGTTCTTCGAGCACTTCGTCGCGATCACGGACGCGATCAACACGGTTGGCGGCACGGGATTGTGGGACGAGGCGGACGGGTTCTACTACGACCAGATTCGGCTGGATGGCGGGCGTTCGATCCCGCTCAAGGTGCGATCGCTGGTCGGGATGGTTCCGCTGCTGGCGGTCGAGGTGCTTGAGAACGAGGTGATCGATCGGCTCCCCGGTTTCAAGAAGCGGATGCAGTGGTTCCTGGATCACCGCAAGGACCTGCCGTGGAACACGACATGTGCGTGCGGCCACGGCGGTGCGGACCGGGGGCACCGCCTGCTGGCGATCCCGACGCGGGAGCGGCTCGAGCGAGTGCTGTCGTACCTGCTGGACGAGGGCGAGTTCCTCTCGCCGTACGGCGTGCGGTCCGTGTCGAAGGTGCACGAGCGGTCGCCGTACGTGCTGGGACTTGGCGGGCGGGAGTACCGCGTAGATTACACGCCGGGGGAATCGACGACAGGGCTGTTCGGCGGGAACTCCAACTGGCGGGGTCCGATCTGGTTCCCGCTGAACTTCCTGATCCTGGAGGCGTTGGAGAGGTATCACCACTTCTACGGTGATGACCTGCGGGTGGAGTGCCCTAAGGGGTCGGGGGTGATGGTCAATCTTGGTCAGGCGGCGGACCTGGTGCGGATGCGCCTCGTGGCGCTGTTCCTGCCCGGGGATGGCGGCCGGCGGCCGTGCCATGGCGAGGAGGCGCGGTTTGCGCTCGATCCCCACTGGCGGGACCTTGTACTGTTCCACGAACATTTTCACGGCGACACCGGCCGCGGCCTTGGGGCCACCCACCAGACGGGCTGGACGGCGCTGGTGCTTCCGATGCTCGAATCTCTTGTACGGGAAAGGCCGGGCGCTGCCGGGCGTGCGAATGAATCAGGTGCGGGAGCGGCAACGGTCACGACATCCCGTCGGGCGCGGGGCGTGCACGCGGCAACGTAAAGCAACGATCCTCATCAGCCGTGCACCGTGTCGGCACTCGGAGCGCCGGCGCGGTGCACGCGCGCCGGGGGCTCCTTCGGGGTAGTCGTGAATGGAGGAGCCTCGGATGAGCGGTGCAACGGGCGCGGGTGGGCGGCATCACACGTGCAGCCAAGCCCACGCGCGGCAGGCGCACAGGCGGGCTCACGCTCGCTCGTTCGGCACACGCATCTGGCACAAGGACCAAACCCATGATGACATTCGCTTCGGTTCTCCTTGCGACGGCGATCGCCGGCACGGAGCCCCCGATCGGGACAAACGCTCGGGAGGTCAACTGGCCGCATGCGGGTGCGCAGGTGGTCACCCAGAAGGCAACGCTGACCCAGGCCGGGGCACGGCGGGTCATCAACGCTGCTATCGCTGAGATTCGCCGGAATGGGACCACCGGGGTCATCGCTGTTGTTGACGACGGCGGGAACCTGGTGGCCGTCGAGCGCACCGACGGCACGTTCGCGGCCGGAGCGAACATCTCGATCGGCAAGGCGCGCACATCGGCGCTGTTCAAGAAACCCACGAACGCATTCGAGGAGATTATCAAGGGTGGGCGGACGCCGATGGTGGCGCTCAACGACTTCACGCCGCTGCAGGGCGGGGTGCCGATCTTCGTTGAGGGGGAGGTCGTTGGCGCTGTCGGTGTCAGCGGGGCGAAGAGCGCCCAGCAGGATGAACAGATCGCGATGGCCGGCGCCGCGGCGGTGGCCTCGATGGCCGGAGCGAGCGGTGGTGAGGACCAGGCCGTGGTGTACGTGCCGCGGGCCGTTGTTGACTCGGGGCTGGCGAAGGGGGAGGTTCTCGTGGATACGCCGCGGTACGCGGTGAACGCGAGCCGGCGGGACCAGCCGGGGCTAGCGGAGGTTCATGACGATGAGACCGATGTGTTCTACGTCCTCGACGGCGCCGCGACGCTGGTGACCGGCGGCGATGTGGTTGGGCCGGACATCTCGGCGCCGGGGCAGGTGCGTGCCAGATCGATCCGGGGCGGAGAGGCGAGGCAACTGGTCAAGGGCGACGTCGTTGTCGTGCCCGCCGGTGTGCCCCACTGGTTCAAGGCCGTTGATGCCCCCTTGGTGTACATGACGGTCAAAGTCAAGAGCGAGGCTCCGGTCGCGCCGTGACCGCGACGTTAGTTGTTGTTTCCCTAACCCCATTTCGAGTGCTTCCACATGACACGCACACTGAATCTAGTTGTCGTCCTGCTGCTCCTTGTGATCACCGGTTGCGAGAATGCTGCGCGGTGCATTACCGCCGGCGATGGTCCATCAGGGCAAAGGGTCCTGGTCAACATCGATGACCAGGGCGTTGCTCTGGAGGGCTACGACCCGGTGAGTTACTTCACCCGTGCCAAGCCCGTGAAGGGTGATCCGGCGATCACGTCAACGTACCTCGGCGCGACGTACCGTTTTACCAGCGGCGCGGACAAGGCGACGTTTGACGCGGATCCCGCGAAGTACGCCCCACAGTTCGGCGGGTACTGCGGGTATGCGGCATCGATCAACACGATCTCGCCGGTGGACCCCATGCTCTACCAGGTACTTGACGGCCGGCTCGTGCTGCAGCACAACCAAAAGGCGTGGCGTCTCTGGAACCAGGATGTTCCGGGGAACCTCGCCAAGGCCGATCAGAACTGGCCCGGACTGGTCCAGCGGAACTGCCACTGAGGTTTGCCACCGCGGTCTCTCCGTTCCGAGGCCCGGCGCTGCAACCGGCGCGGGGCCTTTTCGATTCGGGCGGCTTCCCGTGCCGTCGATTCCATCCACCCTCGTTGCCAAGGGCTCAGTCATGCGTATCTCCTGCTTCCTCGTTTCAGTGCTCGCCTCGATCGGCGCGACTTTCGCCGCGCCGGACCGGTCGCCGCTGGCGCCCGATGCGATTGTTGATCTGCGAACACCGGGAGGCGTGGGGATGGTCAATGGGCAATGGCGCTACACAGATGCGGTGATCACAGAGGTTGATCACCGTGTCGCGGGGGCCGACAACAAGCCATCGGGACTGGCGGTGCGAACGCACGACGTTTCGCCGCATGCCGGTTCGGTTGAGTTTGACGACGCAGGCTGGGAGGAGGTGGATCCCACGGGGCTCGAGAGGCGGCGATCGACCGGGCGGCTGGCGTTCGGCTGGTACCGTCTCAACATTACCATCCCCGAGCGGGTTGGAACGCTGAATACCGCTGGAGCCAGCGTGTACTTCGAGATCGTCGTCGACGACTATGCCGAGGTGTGGGTCGACGGCAGATTGCCGCAAGTGCTGGGCCAGAGTGGCGGGGCGCTGGTGCGCGGCTGGAACTCGCCGAATCGGGTGTTGCTGACCGACCACGCCAAGCCGGGGCAGCGGATCCAGGTGGCGGTGTTCTGCGCCAACGGGCCGCTCTCCGAGCCGCCGGCGAACTACATCTGGATCCGGTCCGCCACACTGGACTTCTATCGGCCAGGGAGAGCGGTGGGGGCGGTGCCGGTGTCGACGGAGGTCACGCGAGTTGATCCGGCGATCGACGTCATCATCCTCCCCGGTACGCAGGCGGAGAGACTGGCAGATGGGTTCAGTTTCGTCGAGGGGCCGGTGTGGGCCAGCGTCGAATCGGGATACCTGCTCTTCAGTGATCCAAATAGGAATGTCATCCATCGTTGGTCGCCGGATGGGGAGGTCTCCATCTACCGCACCAAGAGCGGTTACACGGGGACCGACATCGGTGAGTACCACCAGCCCGGCTCCAACGGCTTGGCGATCGATCCCGAAGGCCGGCTGACCATCTGCGAGCACGGAAACCGGCGTGTGACGCGGCTGGAGCACAACGGCACCCTCACCGTGCTCGCGGATCGGCACAACGGAAAGCGGCTGAACAGCCCGAACGACCTTGTGTACCGGTCCGATGGGACCCTGTATTTCACGGATCCCCCTTTTGGCCTTCCGAGGGCGTTCGCAGACCCGAGCAAGGAACTCGAGTTTAGCGGCGTCTACTGCCTCTACAACGGGACGCTCCGGCTGGTAGGAACGGATATGACCGGCCCCAACGGCCTGGCGCTCTCGCCCGATGAGAAGCACCTGTATGTTGACAACTGGGACGAAAAGCGCAAGGTGGTGATGCGATACGATGTCGCGCCGGATGGGTCGCTATCGAATGGCGCGGTGTTCTTCGACATGACGGGAGCGCCGGGAGAGGAAGCGCTCGACGGCCTGAAGGTCGATGCACACGGGAATGTGTATGTGTCAGGTCCGGGTGGGGTCTGGATCATCTCGGCCGCGGGGGCGCACCTTGGGACACTTGTACTCCCCGAGTTGCCGGCCAACTTCGCGTGGGGGGATGCGGATGGACGGACGCTGTATATGACGGCTCGTACAGGGCTGTACCGGATCCTGCTGGGGGTGCCTGGGAGCCGCCGCTAGGCATGCACGCCGAGTGCTTGCGTCGGGGTGGACCTATTGTGAGCAGGCCGCCGCGGACACGGCGACTGATTGGGGAGCGGCGATGACGATTCAAATTGATGAACGTACAGAGTGGCTGGAGGCCGATGGCCTGGGCGGGTTCGCTTCGGGAACGACCAGCGGGGTTCGCTCTCGCCGGTATCACGGTCTGCTGACGGCGTCGGTCCGTCCGCCGACGGGGCGGTTTGTGCTGGTCAACGGGTTCGACGCGTGGATCGAGACGCCCGGCGGTGTCTTCCCGCTTACGTCGCAGAAGTACCCGCCGGGGGTGGTGCATCCCCACGGTTCGCTGCACATCGCGTCGTTCACGCACAAACCGTGGCCGACCTGGACGTGTCGCTTTGAGGACGGGACAGAACTTGTGCACGAGGTGTTCGTGCCGAGGGGACGGGCGATGGTCGCGGTCTCCTTCCGGCTTGTCCGCGGCGGGGCGGGCGGATCGCGGCTGGTGCTCAGGCCGTTCCTTTCGGGTCGGGACTACCACAGCTTGCACCATGAGAACGGCGAGTTCAACTTCACGCCCGAGGTCAAGGGAGAGGTCGCCGTGTTCCGGCCTTACCCCGGAGTACCGAGCGTGGTCGTGCGGTCCAACGGCGTGTTCGCGAGTGATCCGGTCTGGTACAGGAACTTTCAATATGACGAGGAGCGGGCCCGCGGGCTGGAGTGCACGGAGGACCTGGCCTCGCCCGGTTCGCTGACGTGGAGGCTCTCGGCGCGTGACGGCGCGGAGCCGGCGGTGATGCTGCTGGCGGCCGGGTCGGTGCCGTGCTCCAGCGCCGAGTTGATCTCCGGGCCGTCGCCGGCGGTGCCGACGTACGAGGACCTCCGGAACGGCGAGTTGCACCGGCGCCGGGCGCTCGGCTCCGGGCTGGAGGTCGCCGCGAACTCGTACATCTCGCGGCGGGAGGATCCCGGATCGGAGGCTGGAAGGACGATCATCGCCGGGTACCCCTGGTTCACCGACTGGGGCCGGGACACGTTCATTTCCCTCCGGGGCCTGTGCCTCGCGGCGGGGCGGATCGAGGACGCGAGGGCGATCCTGCTCGCGTGGGCGGCGCATGTGTCGGAAGGAATGCTGCCGAATCGATTCCCGGACTCGCCGTCGGACAGCCCCGAGTACAACGCGGTCGATGCGTCGCTGTGGTATGTCGTCGCCGTCGGGGAATACCTCGACCTTGCAGCGGCAGGCAAGGCGAGCATCTCGGCGTCGGAGGAGCGAACCCTTCGGCGTGCGGTCCTGGAGATCGTCAGCGGCTATTCAAAGGGAACCCGATACGGCATCCGCGTCGACAGGGATGGTCTGGTTGCCGCGGGCGAGCCCGGGGTCCAGCTCACGTGGATGGATGCGAAGTGCGGCGATTGGGTGGTGACGCCGCGGATCGGCAAGCCCGTAGAAATCCAGGCGCTGTGGGCGGCGGCGCTGGCCGTGGCGGAGCGGTTCGATTCGGCGTGGAGCGACGCGCTGCAGCGCGTTCGGACCGGCTTTGCGGAGCGGTTCTGGAATCCCGAGCGAGGCTGCCTGTTTGACGTCGTCGATACCGACCACGTCACGGGACGGAACGACGGGACGCTCCGGCCGAACCAACTGTTCGCGGTCGGGGGCCTGCCCGTGCAGCTCGTTGCCGGCGACCAGGCCCGCCAGATTGTGGACCTCGCCGAACGGGAACTGCTGACGCCGATGGGGCCGCGGTCGCTGGCGCGGGGAGAGCCGGGCTACACCGAGCGATACGGCGGCACGCCGTTGCAGCGCGACGGATCCTACCACCAGGGGATTGTCTGGCCGTGGGTGCTTGGGGCGTTTGTGGAGGCGTGGGTCAGGGTCCGCGGCGGGACCGACGAGGCCAAGTCGGAGGCGCGCCGGCGGTTCCTTGATCCGATTCTCGCCGGGCTCGACGATGGGAGCGTCGGCGGCCTCGGGCACATCGCTGAGATCGCGGATGCAGCGGCGCCGTTCACTCCGCGCGGATGCCCGTTCCAGGCGTGGTCGATCGGCGAGGCGCTCCGGCTGGATCGCGTGGTGCTCGCGCCGGGTCACTCGCAGTCAACCGGGATCGAGCCCAGGCCCGTGACCGCGGCGCCTCGGGGTCGAGCGGCCGTCGGCGCGAAGCCGTCGAGCGCGCGCGCCCGCAGGTAGGCGCGGGGGTCGCGGGGAATGGCAGGTCGCTGTATGCTCCCACCACGCGGCGAGGTCATGCCGCGCCGGGGCCGCCATGTCGAACCAGCACCCACACGCCGACGATGCCCACCCCACGATGTGCAAGGACCCCGAGTCGCAGCGGCTCGCTGAGGATGCCGCGCGCATCAAGAACTGGAAGCGCTGGGGGCCCTACCTCTCCGAACGGCAGTGGGGGACGGTGCGAGAGGACTACTCGCCGAACGGGGACTGCTGGAACTATCTCCTGCACGACCACGCACGGTCGCGTGCCTACCGCTGGGGCGAGGACGGGATCCTCGGCCTGACCGATCGCGAGTGCCGGCTCTGCTTCGCGCTGGCGATGTGGAACGGCAAGGACCCGATCATCAAGGAGCGGCTCTTCGGCCTCACGGGCCCCGAGGGGAACCACGGCGAGGACGTCAAGGAGACCTACTTCTTCCTCGATTCGACGCCGACACACTCCTACATGAAGGGGCTGTACAAGTACCCTCAGCAGGCGTATCCGTACGACCACATCGTGGCGGTGAACAAGGGGCGCACGCGGCTGGAGCCGGAGTACGAGATCGCCGACACCGGCATCTTCGACGAGGGCCGGTACTTCGATGTCCAGATCGAGTACGCGAAGGACGGCGGCGGCGGGCCGGACGACATCCTGATCCGCGCCACCATCTTCAACCGCGGTCCGGACGCCGCGCCGCTGCACTTCCTGCCGACGCTGTGGTGCCGCAACACGTGGGCGTGGGGCGCGGTGCACGAGGGGTCGTGGCCGCGGGCGCCGATCGAGGCGGCCGGGCCGGCCGTCTCGAACGGGCTGCGAGTGGCGCACGCCTCGCTCGGCACGTTCCGGTTCTGGGCCGATGCCGCGTCTGATTCGACGGCGCCGGCCTGGCTCTTCACCGAGAACGAGACCAACTCGGAGCGGCTGTTCGGCCGGCCCAACGCCGCGGCCCACGTCAAGGACGCGTTCAACGAGCTGCTGGTGCACGGCAAGACGGATGCGGTCAGTCCGGAGCGGTCGGGGACCAAGGTGGCCGCGTACTACAACCTGACCGTTCCCGCCGGCGGCTCCGTGGTGGTCCGCATGAGGCTCTGCGCCGAGGCGGCGACGCCGCCGGCGCCGTTCTCGCCTGAGTTCGAGGCGGCCTTCTCACGCCGGAAGGCGGAGGCCGACGAGTTCTATTCGCACCGCATCCGCGGCGACCTCGGCAACGAGCGGTCGATGGTGTCACGGCAGGCCTACGCGGGGCTGCTCTGGTCGAAGCAGTACTACAACTACATCGTCGACGTCTGGCTCAAGGGGGACCCGGCCGAGCCGACCCCATCGCCGGAGCGGGAGCGCGGTCGGAACAGCGAGTGGCGGCAGGTCTTCTGCCGCGATGTCATCTCGATGCCCGACTCGTGGGAGTACCCGTGGTTCGCCGCGTGGGACCTGGCGTTCCACTGCGTTGCGTTCGCGCGGATCGACCCGGAGTTTGCGAAGCAGCAGTTGATTCTGTTTCTGCGCGAGTGGTACATGCACCCCTCGGGGCAGCTCCCGGCGTACGAGTTCGCGTTCAGCGACGTCAACCCGCCGGTGCACGCGTGGGCGGTGTGGCGGGTGTACAAGATCACGGGGCTGCGGGGGAAGCGGGACCGACTTTTTCTCGCGAGGGCGTTCCAGAAGCTGCTGATCAACTTCACGTGGTGGGTGAACCGCAAGGACCCGAACGGCAAGAACCTTTTCGCCGGCGGATTCCTCGGTCTGGACAACATCGGTGTGTTCGATCGATCGATGAAGCTCCCCGACGACGTCACGCTGGCCCAGGCGGACGGGACGGCGTGGATGGCGTTCTTCTGCGGCACGATGATGTCGATCGCGCTGGAACTGGCCTCGGAGGACCCGGCGTACGAGGATGTGGCCTCCAAGTTCTTCGAGCACTTCGTGGCCATCACGGATGCGATGAACAGCCTCGGTGGCTCCGGCCTGTGGGACGAGACCGACGGGTTCTACTACGACCAGGTGAGCATGGACGGCGTAGTCGTGCCGATGAAGGTGCGATCGCTCGTCGGCGTCGTGCCGATGCTCGCCGTCGAGGTGCTGGAGGACGACACCATCGATCGCCTGCCGGGGTTCCGCAAGCGGATGGAGTGGTTCCTCAAGAACCGCACGGATCTCGCGCGGTACATCACCTACCTCGAGCACAAGGGGGAGCAGCAGCACAACCACCGCCTGCTGGCGATTCCCTCCCGGCAGCGACTGGAGTCGGTCCTGCGGTACCTCTTCGACGAGTCCGAGTTCCTGTCGCCGTACGGCGTCCGCTCCGTCTCGAAGTTCCACGAGGCCCATCCCTTTGTGACCCAGGACCGTGCCGGGCGCGAGTACCGCGTGGACTACGCGCCGGGCGAATCGACGACCGAGATGTTCGGCGGCAACTCCAACTGGCGCGGGCCGGTGTGGCTCCCGCTCAACTACCTCATCATCGAGGCGCTCGAGCGGTACCACCACTACTACGGCGACAACCTGCTGGTCGAGGTCCCCGTCGGGTCGGGTCGGAAGATCAGCCTCCACGACGCGGCCCACGAGCTGCGATCGAGGCTGACGGCGCTGTTCCTGGCGGGCGGAGGCGGTCGGAGGCCGTGCAACGGGGACGATCCGCGGTTTGCATCCGACCCGCACTGGAAGGACCTCGTGCTCTTCCACGAGTACTTCCACGCCGAGACCGGCAAGGGCCTCGGGGCGAGCCATCAGACCGGCTGGACCGCGCTGATCGCGACGCTCTTGCAGAAACACTGAGCGTCAGCGGTCCTTGTGCGGCCCGCCAGCCGGCGGGATCGGGCGGCCGTGAGGGTCGGTGCTGGCGCCGATCTGGCGGTCGAGGCGGGCATCGAGCGAGGGGCCGATGAAGTGCTCGACCCGGTGCGAGGGCTCGTGCACGTGGTCCTCGGGATATCCGAGTTCGCCCGCGAGGAAACTCTCCCACAGGCGGTGCGAGCGGACGACCTGGGCGGCGCTCGCCGCGCCCCGATCGGTGAGGGAGAGCGTGCCCGCGGGATCGACGCCGACAAGCCGCTCGCGCCGCAGCGAGGCAAGAGCGAGTCTCGCGATCACCCCGCCCCCAGCCGATTTCGAAACGGCGTGCGCGGTCGCGGGCCCCGCGCCCCCCGATTCGTGCGCCCGGTACAGATCGCCCAGGATATCCTCGCGAGCGATCCGCAGGCTCAGCCGGGCGCCGTGCACGAGCTTGCTGACGACGCCGTGGCGCGGAGCCGCCAAGGCCGCGAGCAGGAACTGGCACCCCGCGACCACGCTCACCATGCCGGAGACCGACGAGTTGGTCCACAGCGCCAGCAGGTAGCCCAGGATCGCGGCGGTGGTGCCGAGCACCGCGGCCAGGACGAGCATCCGCCCCAGGCGATCGGTGAGCAGGTGCGCGGTCGCGCCTGGTGCAACGAGCATCGCGACGACGAGGATCGACCCCACCGCCTCGAAGGAGACGACGGAGGTGGCGGCCACCATCGTCATGAGCCCGTAGTGGATCAGCGGCACGCTGATCCCCATGGTCGCCGCGAGATACTGGTCAAACGAGACGACCTTGAGTTCCTTGTAGAACACCGCCACGAGCGCGATATTAAAGGCCGCGACGGCGGCGAGCCAGAACGTCATCGAAGGCATGCCGGCGATCCGGTGCGGGTCGGTGGCGACCGTCTCGATGATCCCGTAGAGCACGCACCCGGGGTCAAGGTCGACGCTCCCGGCCTTCCACGTGATCAGGACGACACCGACGGCGAACAGCGTGGTGAACACCACTCCCATCGCGGAGTCCTCGCCGACGCGGCCCCATCGGTGCAGCGCACTCGACAGCACCGCCGTCGCGACGCCCACGACCAGGGCCCCGGCCAGCATCGCGGGGACGTTGCGGCTGTTGGTCAGGATGAACGCGACCGCCAGCCCGGGGAGGATCGCGTGCGAGATCGCGTCCCCAAGCAGCGACAACCGGCGCAGCACCAGGAAGCAGCCGATTACGCCGCAGGCCACGCTGCAGAGCGCGGCGGTGAGCATCACCCAGAGGTCGTCGCCGGTCAGGCCGAAGGCAGCTGCCAGAATCATGTCACGGGCTCCTGCGCGGCGTTGGCGGACGGCGGCCCGACGGGATCGGATGAACCGACAGCGGAACCTCGCCGCGGCTTCCCGGCAGGCGGCCCTCGGCGGCGAGGCGGGACTCGAGCCGGCTGATCAACTCGGGCGGCAGGAAGTGCTCGATGCGGTCGGCGTCGCTGTCCACGTGGTCGGGCGCGATGTGCGCGTGCTCGACCATGAAGAGTTCCCACAGGCGGTGGGTGCGAACGGCGCGGGCGGCGGCGACCGCCCCTTCGGGCGTGAGGTTCCATCCCCCGGGGGCCCGCTGCGCGAAGCCCCGCCGCGTCGCGAGGCGGAGGGCGTGTTTGAAGGCACGGCGCCCGCCCCGGGCGTCGACCCGGAGATCGTCGGCGTTCCACGGGGCTGGTATCTCACGCGGCTCGGACCACTCGTACACGGTCCGCAGCAGGTGGTCGAGTTCGACGCGGCGCCTCAGACGCACCTGTCGCACGAGGCTGGCCACGAGGCCGCGACGGGGCGCGGCGGCGAGCGAGAACGCAAACGCCGCCGCGGCGGTCAGCACGATCATCGGTCCGGTGGGCCATCCGCGGCTGAGGGCCTCGCGGGGTGCTGGCAGGACGGCGCTCAGGGCCGTGCCCAGTGCCCCCGCGCCGGCGCCGATCGCCCCCGCGAGCACGAGCATCGGCCCGAATCGGTCGGTCCAGCACCGGGCGGTCACGGGCGGGATCACCAGCAGCGCCACCATCAGCACGACGCCGACTGCGGGTAGCCCGGCGACGGTGCACACGCAGACGAGGGCCATCAGCAGAAGATCAAGCCGGGCGGCCGGCCAGCCCTGCGACACCGCAAAGTCCTGGTCGAAGCAGAGGAGCTTGAACTCCTTCCACAGAAGCGCGGCGACGCCGATGACCGCGGCCGCGACCGCGGCGATGACCAGGGCGTCGGACCGAAGCATGGTCGCGGCCTTGCCGAAGATGAACGAGTCCAGCCCGGCGCGGTTACCCGCCGGGCGATGCTGGATCACCACGCTCAGCACGATCCCGAGCCCGAAGAACCCGCCGATCGCCATCGCGATCGCCGCGTCCTCCTTCACCCGGGTGAACCGCTTGACCGCCGAGATGGTCCACGCGGCGACCACGCCGATGATGAGCGCTCCGAGCAGGAAGGCCGAGAAGTTCCGGTCGCCGACCACGAAGAACGCCAGGCACACGCCGGGCAGCGCCGCGTGGGCCATGGCGTCGCCGACCAGAGCCCGCCGGCGCAGGACCGCGAGCGAGCCCACCACGCCGCTCGCCAGACCAAGCAGCGCCGTCCCGGCGAGCACGGTCCGAGTGTTCGCGTCCTGCAGGGTCAGGAGCCGGATGAGGTCCGAAGTGTCCATGGTGTCTGCAGCAGTGGACTGTGCGATTAGCGACTGCCGTCCGCGCCCGCGGCTCGACGAACGGCCTCGGCGGCTTCGTCGAGCAGGGTGAGCCGACCGCCGTAGGTCTTCTGCAGGTTCTCCCGGGTAAAGACCGCCGCGGTCGGCCCCGCGGCCACGAGCCGCATATTGAGCATGACGATGAAGTCGAAGTACTCGGGCACGGTCTGGAGGTCGTGGTGCACGGCTACGACCGTGCGTCCTTCGGAGCGGAGCGACCTGAGCACGTCGACGATGGCCTTCTCCGTCGCGGCATCAACGCCGGCAAAGGGCTCGTCCATGAAGTACAGCGGCGCATCCTGGGCCAGCGCCCGCGCGAGGAACACCCGCTGCTGCTGGCCGCCGGAGAGCTGGCTGATCTGCCTGCGGGCGAGCGGCAGCATCCCGACCTGATCGAGGGCGTGCTCCGCCGCGGCGCGGTCGTTGCGCCCGGGGCGGCGGAACCAGCCGAGGGTGCCGTAGCGGCCCATGATGACCACGTCGAGCGCATCGACGGGGAAGTCCCAGTCAACGGTCTCCCGCTGGGGGACGTAGCCGATCAGCCGGCGTGCCTGGTTGAGCGGCTTGCCGAACAGGTCGATCCGGCCGCTCGCGAGGGGAACCAGCCCGAGGATCGCCTTGATCAGCGTGCTCTTGCCCGCGCCGTTCGGCCCGACCACGGCGATCAACTGCCCGGCGGGGAGCGAGACGTCGACGTCCCAGAGAACGGGCTTGCGGTGGTACGCCACCGTGACGTCGTGCACCTCTACGGCAGCGGCGGTCGCGGGCGGGGCATGCGGCGGCCGTGTGCGGGCGGTGCTGCTGGTGGTGGTCATCGTGCGGGCTCCGCGAGCGCCGCGACGATGACGTCGACGTTGTGGCGCACCATGCCGATGTAGGTGCCCTCGGGGGTTCCCGACGGGCCCATGGCGTCGCTGAAGAGTTCGCCGCCGATCTTCACGTTGTGCCCGCGGGCACGGGCCCCCTCGACGAGTGCTTCGATCGTCTTCCTGGGAACGCTGCTCTCGACGAAGACCGCAGGGATTCGGTCCTTCACGAGCATGTCGACGAGCGCGTTGATGTCGCGCATGCTTGCCTCGGAATCGGTGCTGATCCCCTGGATCGCGCGGACCTCCATCCCGTAGGCCCGCCCGAAGTACCCGAACGCGTCGTGGGCGGTCACCAGGACACGCCGGTCGGCGGGGATGGTCGCGATGCGCTCGCGGGCCCAGGCGTCCAGCCTCGCGAGTTCTTCGAGGTACGCCGCGCTTCGCTCGTTGTACCCGGGCTTCCCGGCGGGATCGATCTCGATGAGGGCGTCGCGGGTGCGTTCGGTCGCGAGCATCCACAGCGAGACGTCGAACCAGACGTGAGGATCGAAATGTCCCTGGAACTCGGGCGGCTCGCGGAGGCGGTCTTCCGGGATCGCGTCCGTGACCTGGACGGTCGGGTGCCGCTGCGCCATCTTGACGAGCACATCCGCCATCCGTCCCTCGAGATGCAGGCCGTTGTACAGGACCAGGTCCGCCGAGGTCAGCAGCCGCACATCGCCGGGCGAGGCCTTGTACATGTGCGGATCGACCCCCTCACCCATCAGCGCCGTGACGGCCGCCCGGTCCCCGGCGACGTTGCGGGCCACATCGGCGATCATGCCGGTGGTCGCGACGACACTGAGTGGGGAACCGCTCTGCCCGTCCGCGGGCGGGGACGAGCCCTCGCCGGCGGTGCGGGAGCACGCGGCAACCAAACCGCCGGCGATGAGCGCCACCACGAGTCGGAATGCAGCCCAAGCCGGTGCTGACCAAGACCATCCGTGCCGCATGAGGGGCCTCCATCCACGAGAAGTGTAACCTCGGCTACAAATAAATCGTATCATCATCTGTAGCCCACGGCAACTTCTGCCGCGCTGGCTACACTTTTCTGATGCCACGACCCGGCTCCAAGCCCGGTAACGCCCGCCCCGTCTCCGCACGCCAGTCCGCGGCGGTGCACGCCCAGACCCGCCGGGCGCATGCCAAGGAGACCGCAGAGGACTATGCCGAAGCGATCGCCGACCTGATCTCTTCACGGGGAGAGGCCCGCGTGACGGACATCGCCCAGTTGCTCGGCGTCTCCCACGTCACGGTGGTGAGGACGATCGCGCGGCTGCAGCGGGATGGGTGGGTCACGGCGAAGCCGTACCGGTCGATCTTCCTGACCGACTCGGGCGCTCGCCTGGCCGAGATGGCCCGGCGGCGGCACGGGATCGTGCTGAGTTTCCTCCTGTCACTGGGCGTGAGCGAGGCGGCGGCGCTCGCCGATGCGGAGGGGATCGAGCACCACGTGAGCGACGAGACGCTCGCCGCGTTCGAGCGGTTCAGCCGGCGCACGAAAAAAGGCCCGGCATAGGCCGGGCCTTTGGGGGAATACCGGAGGAAGGGCGATCAGTTCGGGATCAGCTTGTTCGTCTCGGCGACCAGGACGCCCAGGCTCTGCTTGAGCATGAACGACTGCTTGGTGGCGTCCTCGAGCTTGGGCATGAGCGACTGCACGTTGGCGGAGCTCATGTCGGTGGCGAGGCTGGCCTCGGTGTCCTTCAAGGTGGTGAGGAGGCTCATGTACTGGTCGCGGGTCCGTTGCATGTACTCCTGCAGAACGGAGTACTTCAGGGCGCCCTGCGTGCGTTGGGCGTTGGCATCGGGCATGGCATCTCCCGGCTCGCCGGCGATCTGGCGGTCCCACGCGGCGAAGTAGGCCTGGCCGTCGTCGCGCATGTAGCCCGCCTGGGCCTGGATCAGGGCCGCCTGGCGACGCAGACCGCCGAGGTCGCTCTGGAAGGTCTTAAACGCGGCCTCGCGGTTCGTGGTCGCGGACGACATCACGTTGGTCAGGGACTTCATCGTGCTGTCGAGCTGCGGGATCGCCTGGGACAGCTCCTGCTTGTACGTGACGGCGCTCACTCGCGCCTGGTCGTACACCTCTTCGCGGGTGGGCGAGCACCCGGTGGCGGTCAGCAGCGCCGCTCCGACGGCTGCCAGCGTCATCGTCCCGATCAATCGTCTGTTCATGGCAGGACTCCTGGTTCGTGTTTGATACCCGGCTTCGGGTGGTTGACCGAGCCGGCGGTTGAATCGTGTCGTGCGAGTATATCGTGCAAAGGTGCGGCTATCGTGGCGAGCAGAACTGGTAGCGGCATCGTGCGTAAAGAAGTCCCCTATTTTAGTGATCTGGCCGCGAGACGAGCGCATGATTCCTCGCGATCCATCCGAGTGAGTGTGGCATCGGCGTCGTCGGTCCAGACGAAGAGCTTGGCGTCGTCGTTGTGGACAGCGAGGTAATCGAGTGCGGTGGCGATGCTGGGGAATACCCCGCGGCGGAGCTGCTTTTGCGTCAGGCTGGCGAAAGCGTGTTCGATCTGGTTGTGCCAGTTGGAGTTGGTTGGGGGGATGCAGTGGTATTCGGGATGACACGTCAGCCGCCGCCAGCGGCGGCCTGTGTGAGGCGTCGCTGCCCAGCACGATGTGCATCGCCGTGTTCAGGGTTCGAACGTCTTCACCACCGCGCCGATGGAGTTGAGGAATCCGACGAACTCCTGGCGCCGATGGTTGCGATGGCATTCGCCGATTACCACACCGGTCTTGGAAGACTCTCTTTCAGACGCTCCGTCGAAACGCGGTGCAGGATCACCGCGAGATACTCAAGATCCGTGGGCGGTAACAGCGATCACCGGACACTCGGAGGAAGTAGAACCCAAGCACTACCTCGGCTACGACAGGCTGACATGAATAGGGCCACCGGCGCAGCGAAACACAATGGGGTGGAACTGGTTGTTGCGATATGGAAGTCGCTGCTAGCCGCGACCGTGGAGGAGATTCTCGCTGTTGTGTGCAAGCAAGCCGCCGGTTGATGTTGGTCACGCTCCGATGCGGCGAAGCCGGTCGATGGTGGGCGTGATTTCCGGGTCTCTGAGTTCCCGCGGTATCGACGCGAAATAGTCTCCGTCGATTTCGACGTCGGTATTTGCTCCGTGGTCTGGCGCGGCGTCCAAGAACATTTTTCCGTCTTCAAAGTCGCGGTCCCACAAGACCTGATCGCTCAGATCTTCGATCGCCCAAGTCCACTCTTCAAGATCGTCGTCGTTATCGGCAAGGGCTTTAAGGCCACGCTCGTAGCACCCAGCTCGAATAATGCTCCGGATATCAAAGCTGTCGGCCGCATCAAGTTCGAACTCGACGAGGGCCAGCAGTTGCTTGTAAACCGCGTAGATAGCCGCCTCGCTCGCGGCGGTGTGGGCCGGAGTCGACACAGAAGAGGGGTCGAGAAGCGCACCCGCGATATCTTCAAGCAATGCCAATCGCTGGCCGTAGGAAAGCGAATCGAACACCTCCACGCTGCTCTCGTGGTCGTCGCCCCACTCAGCCAACTCCTCGACGAGAGCACTCAACCCGGCCTTGAAAGCTCGGGCTTCCGCACCCTTCAGAACGCGATTTCCTTGAGGGGTTCGCCACATGGCCGCTCGCTCAAAGCGGAACTGCCGCAACCCGGCTTCGGCCATCCGCCTCAAATAGGCCGAAGGTGAATAGAACCGCAAACGCAGATTCAAATCGAAGTGCCCCCCGTAGGACTCGAACCTACGACCCGCTGATTAAGAGTCAGCTGCTCTACCAACTGAGCTAGGAGGGCGTTCACGCGGCGGATTTCTCCCGCCGTCGGCCATTCTAGCCCTTCAGCCCCTTCCGTCCAGATTGATCGGTCCGCTTGGCCCGCCTAGGTATGCCTGACACTCGCGCCTTGTCGTCGTTCCACCCGGGGTCGGCCTCAGTGCACAACGTCCGATCCCGCGCTCTCGGCGCGGCGACTTCCGGTTCAGTGCCGCCTGCTCTGAGACAGTGCCAAACCCATCCCAGCCCAGCGGTTCCGGCCGCGGTTTACCCCTGCTCTGGCCGCGTTGACTCCCCCAGTGCTTTCACCTAACCTTCCGGTCCGATTCCCGGCTCGTTTGGGGGAATCATCACCTCAGTCCAACGCGGCTTCAGCCGGATGGCCGGCAGCCGGTGGCCTCACCCGACTGGAGCGTCTCGCCATGCAGCCTGCCTTTCGCCAATCCTACGGTCGGACCCGCCGCCGCCGTTCGCACCATGCCCTGACGGCTGTGAAGCCCACGCTCGACCCCCTCTCGGGCATGCCGAAGATGCACCACCGCGTCTGCAAGGAATCCGGGTACGTCCGGCCCGGCCTGCGCATCAGCGTTCCGAAGCTTGGGATCGGTTCTCAGAAGGGCTAAGGCCGATGCGGCTTGCCGTTGACGTCATGGGGGGCGACCACGCTCCCGATGCGATCCTGAAGGGCTGCCTGGATGCCCTGCCGTCGCTGGGGCCCGATGACCAGTTGGTACTGGTCGGCAACCGGCGCGATATCCAGGAGATCCTCACTGAGCGCGGCGCTACCGACCCGCGGCTGATCGTCGAGCACGCCTCCGAAGTCATCGGGATGGATGAGAGCCCGGTGGACGCCGTCCGGGCCAAGAAGGATTCCTCGCTGGTCCGCATGGCCCTGCTCGGCTCCCGCAAGGCCGAGGTTCCCTGCGACGTCGTCCTCTCCGCAGGGAACACCGGGGCGTGCGTCTCCGCTGCGACCATGCACATGAAGCGACTGCCCGGAGTCCACCGCCCGGGCATCGCCGTGACAATCCCCTCGTTCAAGGGGCCGGTGGTCCTTTGTGATGCCGGGGCCAACCCTGAGCCGCGGGCGACCCACCTTTGGCAGTATGGGATCATGTCCGCCGTATTCTCCCACCAGGTCCTGGGGATCGAGCGGCCGCGCGTGGCCCAGATGAACATCGGGTCGGAAGAGGGCAAGGGCACCGACCTGATCCAGCAGGTCCACGAGCTGTGCAAGGCCACACCCGGGATGAACTACATCGGGTTCATCGAGGGGCGCGACCTGTTCGACGGCGCGGCAGATGTCGTGATTACCGATGGCTTTGTCGGGAACACGCTGCTGAAGATGGCCGAGGGTCTGGCCAAGAGCCTCATCCAGAACATGATCGAGCACGTCTTTGCCGCCGACATGGACCTGGCGCTCCAGCTCGAGCCGGTGATGAAGTCGCTCTACAAGCGGATGGACTACCACGAGTACGGCGGCGCCCCGCTCCTGGGGGTCAATGGCGTCTGCGTCATCGCCCACGGTTCCAGCCAGGCCAAGACGATCAAGTCCGCGATCGCCAACTGCCGGCAGTACGTCAAGTCCGGGTTCAACGATTCCATCATCCAGCGGCTGGCGGAGGTCGAACACATTGCCCGGCACCAGCACCAGGCGGAGCCGGCATGACCACTCCGGCTCCCGCCGCCGCCGGACCTCGCCCGACGCCCGCGGTGCGCGGGGTGGAGCTTCTCGGCACCGGATCGGCCCTCCCGGCTCGCCGGCTGACCAACGTCGACCTCGAGAAGATGATGGACACCTCGGACGAATGGATCGTCCAGCGGACCGGTATCCGGGAACGACGGATCATCAACCGCGAGGCCGGGGAATCCGCTCACTCGCTGAGTGCCGACGCCTTGCGGGCCGCGCTGACCGATGCAAAGATCGGCCCGGAAGAACTCGACCTGGTGATCGTCGCGACAATGACGGCGGAGATGACCTGCCCGCCGACTTCCTGCCGCGTTATTGATTCTGTCGGCGCTGCGAACGCAGGCGCGTTCGACCTTTCCGCCGCGTGCTGCGGCTTTGTCTTCGCGATCAATACCGCTCACGATCTGATCAAGTGCGGTGGGTACCGAACCATCGCGGTGATCGGGTGCGACACGCTCTCGATCAACATGGACTACACGACCGAGGGGCGCAGCACCGCGATCATCTTCGGCGACGCGGCGGGCGCGGCCATCTTCCGCGCGTGCGACGACGCCGGCAAGGGGATCCTCGCTCAGAGCATGCACGCCGATGGTGGGGGATGGAAGGACATCTACGTTCCCCGGTGTGCGCACGATTTCCCGAGCGGAACGGAGCCCGACGCCGCCAAGCACGGCTTTGTGCAGATGAATGGCGCGCAGGTCTTCAAGTTCGCTGTCGGGACCTTCCCTGAGTTGATCGCCGAGACGCTGGCCAAGGCCGCGATCGCCGCCGACAAGGTCGACATGTACGTCTGCCATCAGAGCAACGCACGCATCCTCCAGGCTGCCCGCGACCGATTCGGGCTCCCAGCCGACAAACTCTATATCAACATTGACCGTTACGGGAACACCGTCGCGGCCAGCGTCCCCCTGTGCCTCGATGAACTCCGGCGGGCAGGCCGAGTTCAGGCGGGTCAGCGGGTCATGTTCGTGGCCTTTGGAGGCGGCCTGACGTGGGGAAGCAGCCTCTGGCAGCTCTGAGCGGCGTCGGAATGGCGAGGTCCACCGGATCGCACGCCGGCGCGTGTTCCCCCATATCCTTGTTCCATGGCATCTCCCCGGATTGTGCTGTGTCCCGGTCAGGGCGCCCAAGTGGTCGGCATGGGCAAGGCGTGGTACGACGCCTCGCCCGAGGCGCGGAAGGTCTTCCACACAGCAGATGAACTTCTTGGTGACCGTTTCGGCGCTCCGCTGAGCCTGTTGTGCTTCGAGGGGCCCGTCGAGCGGCTGAATCAGACCGACGCCGCCCAGCCGGCCCTCTATGTTGCCGGTGTGGCCTGCTGGCGAGGGCTGCTGGCACAGTGGCATGCCGGGGGCAACGCGGGCGGCGCCGCCGTCGAGGCCTCTGTCCTCGCGATTGCGGGCCTGAGCCTGGGCGAGTACACGGCCCTGCACCTTGCAGGGGCGTTTTCATTCGAGGACGGGTTGGAACTTGTCGCTGTCCGTGGCCGCGCCATGCAGGATGCGGCCGAGGCGGTTCCCTCCGGGATGGTCGCCCTCATCGGGGCCGATGAGGCCCAGGCAGCGGCTGTCTGCGCCAAGGCTCGCGGGAACGATGTGCTTGTGACGGCGAACTTCAATGCCCCGGGTCAGGTGGTCATCAGCGGGTCCAAGGCGGCTTGCGAGCGGGCCATTGAAGCGGCGGGCACCGTGGGCGTTCGGGCAACCCCCCTCCCCGTCGCCGGGGCGTTCCATTCACCGATCATGGCCCCCGCCGCCGAGCGGCTTGCGCTGGCCCTGAAGAGGACCGCGATTCGTCCTCCCAGGTGCGCGGTGGTATCGAATGTCACTGCTCTTCCGCATGAAGCCGACGGTTCGGGTACCATCGAAGAGTCCATTCGGCGCCGGCTCGTTGAGCAGCTCACGTCCCCGGTGCGGTGGTCGCAGTCGTGCCAGTGGTTGGCTTCCGGGTGGCCGGCCGACAGGGCGGAGTACCACGAGCTCGCGCCGGGCAAGACGCTTGCCGGCCTCATGCGTCGGATCGAGAAGACGATCAAGGTCGCTGCTCACGATGAGCCAGGAGTTGGGAATGCGGTCTGAACGGAAAGGACATCGCGGGTGGGCTGGGGTGTTTGGATTGGCGTTGCTCGCCTCGGTCGCGGTCCTCGCCGGCTGTCCCGCCAAGAAGGCGCCACCCCCGCCGCCGCCCCCGCCGGCCCCTCCGCCGGCTCCTCCGCCGCTGACCCTTGGCACGTTGGCGCAGGACATGCAGGCCGACCCGCGTGTGCAGTTTGCTGACAACGTCGAGGTCTTCGACGAGGCCTTCGCGCGGAGCGTGGTGTCACTGGCCGATGCGATCGCTCGGGGCAGCGCCTCGGGCCTCCGCTCCATGGTCACGCCCTCCACATCGGGTGTGCTCTCGATGCTCGAGACCAGCGGCGATTGGTCCGCTGAGACCGGCAAACTCGAGGCCGTGCGGATCGTCTACATCGGGGCGCCTCCCAGTTCCGACCTCGGTCTTCCTCCCCCCGGCTCGCTGCCCGAGGTCAGCCAGGCCGAGATGATGAAGCTCGCCGAGAAGATGCAGGGCGCCATGGCGTCCCTCAACCTCACCCAGGAGGACATGATGCGGATTGCGGCCGCGGGACCCAACGCGCCGCAGGTCATCGAGGAGATGAAGGGCGAGGGCAAGTTCACAGACGAGCAGATGCAGAAGTTTCAGGACGCTGTGAGCGAAGCCCTTCCTGCCGCGATGACCGGCGGGCGATCCGATTTCGTCCCTGAGCGCGCGGTCGTCCTCGCCATGCAGGATCCCGCTGGGGCCTATCTGCTCGGCTGGTTCAGCAAGTCGTCGGGGGACGACTTTGTCTGGACCGGGGCGCCGAGTGCATCCCTCACGCGGCCGCGGGCTTCCGACTTCGATTCCATCGGTCTCGCCGCGTTCTCTTCCGAACAGGCGGCGGCGTGGAAGCCGACTGAGCGGTCTGTCGGCAGCGGTGATGAGGCCTCGACGGATCCGGCGGCCGGTGTGCCGGTGCCGACGGATGAAGCCCCGAAGGGACCGAGGAAGAAGAGCACCCCGGCCGGGCCGGTCACCATTCCAGGTGGTTGACGGTGCGTGGCGTTGCGGTCCGAATGAAAGGCCATAACGGTCCTCCAGGAAGGTAAGAGACATTGACTCAGCCCACACCCGCCCGCCGCGTCGCCGTTGTGACAGGGGCCTCGAGAGGAATTGGAAAAGCGATCGCGTTGCGTCTGGCCCGTGACGGCCGTCACGTCGCGATGATCGCTCGCACCGAGGGTCCCCTCGAGGACCTTCGAGCTCAGATCGAGTCCGCAGGAGGGGCGGCCACAGCCTACCGCGGTGACATCTCCGACTCGACGGCCTTCGGCGAGCTGGTCGACCGCATCGCCTCCGACCTCGGTCGCATCGACATCCTCGTGAACAACGCCGGCGTCACGCGTGACGGCCTCGCCCTGCGTATGTCCGATGAGGACTGGACCTCGGTGGTCCATACAAACCTGACCAGCGCGTTCGTCGGTATCCGCGCCGCGGCCCGGGCCATGATGCGGGGCCGGTTTGGCCGGATCGTCAACATCTCGTCGACCAGCGGCGTTGTCGGCAACGCCGGTCAGGCCAACTACGCGGCGGCCAAGGCGGGGCTCGCCGGGCTCTCCAAGACCATCGCCAGGGAACTCGGTTCCAAGGGCATCACCTGCAACGTCATCGCCCCGGGGTTTATCGAGACTGACATGACCAAAGACCTGCCACAGCAGATCAAGGATCACGTGATGGCGATCATGGCCGTCAAGCGGTTCGGGTCTGGAGAGGACATCGCCGCGGCGGTCTCGTACGTCACCAGCGACGAGGCAGGCTTCCTGACCGGCCAGGTCATCTGCATCGATGGCGGTATGACCATGTGCTGAGCACTGGTCGCAGTGTTCGCAGGCCATTCGTATATCTGTCCGAACGAAACCGGCGCGCCGGCGGCCCGTACACTTCCGGTGGATCGACAATCCAAACTGGAGGCCCACCATGCGCACGTTCACGTCCATGTTGGCGGCCGGCCTTATGGCGCTCGGTGTGTACGCCCAGGCTCTTGCAGCCGATCCGCCGCTCCCCAACGGCTTGTACACCATCGCACCGAGTTCCAAGTATTTCCAGGGGTGCATCGCGCCCTGCCAGTGCATCGTGGTGTACTTGGACGACCTCCGCGGGTCGTTCGCGCTGCGCTACACGCATTCAGACCCGGTGTTTGACTACTACGACGTCGACCGGGCCGTGCTGGATACGCCGGCTCTGCAATGGCGCTACACCGGTGAGGGCACGCTGCGGATCGGGGGCGAGGTCGCCGTTGTCCAGTCGCTCTCGCTCGACCTTTCGCTCGCAGACAACCCGCCCGCAAACTTCCAGGGTGCCGCGAGCGGCGCACCCGCCGGAACGGTCAGCGTTCAGATTTCCATGAACGACCTTGACTGCTACGACACGCTGTTCACAATCGAGGCTCGACCCTGTCGGGCCGACATCGACCGCAGCGGCGAGGTGACCCCGGCGGACGTCGGGTCGTTTATTCAGGTCTGGATCGCCAGCATCCAAGGCGGCACGCTCGCCGGCGACTACGACGGAAACGGCCAGGTCACGCCAGCCGACGTCGCGGCCTTCGTTTCGTCCTGGCTCGCGGCGATCGAGGGGAACTGCCCGTAGCGACTCGGTCGGCTAGCCTTCGGCAGTTGCCATGCCCTCGCTTACGCTCGCGGCCTTGGCGGCTCGCGGCGAGTCCTTGCCATGGCCGGTCCGCTCGAGGCCGAGGATGATGATCCCGCCGATGATCATCGCCACCGCGAAGCCCTTGCTCGGGGTCATCCGCTCGCCAAGGACAAGCCAGCCGAGCAGCACGGCGGTGGCTGGTGCCATCCCGAACGCGATCGGTCGAAGCAGCGAGATGTCCCCTCCCGGCTTGGAGAGCCCGAGGTAGAAGAAGAACACGCCCGCGAATCCCGCCATCAGCCCGGAGCCGACGATCATCCGGATCCACACGCCGGCCGAGGCCTCCCGCATCCAGTTGGGTGGTTCGCTCTGCCAGAGGTACGTGGCGAGCAGGTACGCTCCCGCCGCGGGCGGCAGCGTTACCGCAGCACGCACGAGCAGCGTTGTCATCGGACCCACCTGGCCCGAGTTGAGAGCCCCCTTGGTCAGAATCTCGCCGACACCCCAGCACAGCCCGGCCACGATCGCAAGCAGTATTGCCGCCATGGCGGCACTGTAGCGAATATCGCGCGAGGGATCAGAAGAAGTCCGCCATCCACGGCGACGTGGAACGGAACACGCTGTCCGCAGCACGGAGGGACGCCTCATCACCCTCGACCAGTCCTGCCAAAGCCGCCTGGCTGGCCGAGTACAACCCCGAGTACATCGCCGCCAGTCCCCGGACGTTCGCGCGGAGCACCGGCCCTGTCGCCTGGTCCGCCCGGTCGACCCGCGCCCGTCCGTCAGCGACGTGGATCGACCAGATACCCTGGTTTTCCGGCAGCAGGTCGTCAGTGACTTCGATGACCGCGCCCGCCACGACACCGGCCGGCCACCCCCGTGCTTCCAAAGCCGCCTTGACGTCGAGGACGCGTGTCATCCAGTAATCCCGCTTCTCCACGCGGTAGTGCCTCGCGCCGATCATCGTCAGTAACGGGTGGATCGGTCCGCACTGGAAGACCACGTCCTCACCCATTGTTGCAAAATCGGCCATGAACGTCAGCAGCCGGCGGCCCGCCGTGGCGTCAAGGAACGCGAGGTCGGAGATGGCCAGATCGTGTCCGCCGGTCTCGGGCTTCCTGGTCTGCGCGAGCCGGACGTAGCCCCGAAGCGTTCCATGGGCATCAAAGCACCCAAAGCCGCTGTAGGCGACCTCGCGGAGTTTCTTGGTTCTGGCCCAGGAGTACTCGCTGCGGTCGAGCATCCCGTCGAATCGCACCGCGAAGCGGCGGTAGCACTCCCGCACCTGTGCCTCGCCATCCGCGACCAGCGGCCGGATGTCGAGCCCGTGCTCAGAAACATCGATCCGGTGGATCGGCACGGTCGCCTGGAACCGGCACCCTGTCTGCTCGTAGCCGACCTGTCGATACAGCGGCTGGGTCGATGCGTACAGCCCGCCGATGGGGAAGCCCTCGCCTCGCATCTCGCGGACGAACTCCCGCATCATCGTCCGGGCAAATCCCTTTCCGCGAGCCTCGGGCGACACAGCGACTCCGGCGACGCCCATCATCCGCACGCTGGCGCCGCCGAAGTACTGCGCCATCGGAACGCGCAGAAGGCAGGCGACGATGAGCCCGCCCGGCGCCCTGAGGACGCGGACGTGCTGCGGCCCGGCTTCTCTCAGCCACTCTTCGCTCTTGTCAACGGGCCCGGCGAACGCGTGGTGGATCAGGCGGGCGACACTGCCCACTTCGCCGTCGCCTGCCAGGGGTCCGTAGGTAGTCTCCGCCATGCGTCCTCGCGTGCTGAGGGGTGGGCCAGTGGGTACTCGCGTTATGCTGTCGTGCTCGCGGCCTCGCGGTCGTCCACCGGGTGAAGGAACGACAGGTGCAGCGCCGCATGGCCAAGGTTGAGCTTTGACCACTCACTCAGCGACATCCGGCCGAATACCGGGCTCGGATGGACCGGTTCTTCACCCCGTTTCATCCGTGCGATCGCGCTCAGAAGTCGCGCCGCGCCCTCCTCGGTCGAGAGCACCTCGATCCCGTACGTTCCTCCCGGCGCACCTGGAATCCGGTATCCGGCGGGGAGCCCGCCACGAAAGACGAATCGCTTCAAGGCCGGACCGACGAGACGCACCAGCCACGGTGCCTTCATCGGAAAGCCCGTGTAGGGGTATTCCATCCAAGCCCCGATGTGACCCAACGTCTGGCCGACGGTCCAGTTGCCCGTGCAGCGAACCCGACCATGGATCGCGGCTGCACGCAGCCGTGTGACCTCTCGCTCAAGCTCCTCGAACGAGGTGAACGACAGCTGTCGCCGGTCTTTGACCTGCTTGGTGTCAATCTGGGTAGTTTGATTCGAGTCCATGGCATGCCATGGTACCGTGGATCAGATGGGTGGTTCTCGCGTCGATGGGGGGCTTAGTGGTTTGCCCGGTGTCCACGACTCGCCGCTCCTTCTCGGCAGATCCGACGAACGCAGCGGGCCGCTTCCGAACATCAGCCAATGCGCGGAGACCCCGAACTCCTCGCACAGTGCCATGACGAACTCGCATGACGGTGAGTCGCCGCGGAGATACCGCCGCAGGGTCTCCGTTGAGACCCCCGTGGCGCGCGCGATCTCCCGGCGGCTCTTGCTCTCGATCAGGGCCGTCATCCTGGTTCGGAATGCCGGCATGGCTGGGAGCGCGCGCAAGGCCGCCACGGCGTCCGACGGGATCGTCGGAGCGCGGGAGGCTGGGGAATCTGTCGTGCTTGTCACTCGCGAATCTCCACCTAGAGGAGATCGCCGGGATCGCCCCCCAGCTTCTCGTACGCGACTTGCAACGCACTCAACAGGTTGTGACGGGAGGTCTCACTCAACTCCGGAGGGGCGTCGAGTGTCATGTAGTACAGCGAGCGGATATTCGCCTTCGTGTTCTCAGCAGAATCGCCCTTGGTTAGGCCAGTAGGTCCGGACCCTGTAAGGCATTTCGCCAACTCGATGGCGGCCTTGTCGATCGTGGTAGAGGAATCAGGCTTTGCGGAGCACTGGTAGTACTGACTGAGCAACAGGATCAGCGCCAGGAAATCGCGGTTCCAGGTTGGATTGGAGACTACCGCTCCGGTGCCAGCGGAAACACTAGTGTCGGGTATCGCGATTGCCGCGGATCCTCGCCCGAATGAGGGAGCGAACCCGACTGCGGCTATTGCCGACAGCCACATGACCGTGGTACCCTGAACTCGATTAGCGCGCATGACAACCTCCGCTCGTGCCTGGGGGAGCGGTCAGCCGATGAGCACCATGCTCTCAGCTGCCAGTGCAGACTCAGGCTGACCCAGAGGTGAAGTCGTGACACGAAAGTGTGGGATTTTCGAGTTTTTTTTCGCTTATCCGGGCGAGCGGCGGAGCGCAGGTGATCGATGATCGGACCCCCGGACACCTCAGTGACCGAGAACACGCGACCCGGCGCCGATGGGCTGGAGTCGTCGCATGCGCCCGCTGCACCGGTGCTTGAACTGCTGCGAAGGATGAGGCTTGGGGATCGCGAGGCCGCGGCGGCCTTTATGGGGCGTCACGCCGTGCTGATCCGGACTCGCTACCGGCACAAGCTCGGGCGGGCGATGCGCCGACTGTTTGATTCACAGGAGCTGCTTTCCACCGTGTCGCGACGGCTCGATCTGTATGTCCGGTCTGGCCGGCTGGAGGCCGCCACCGAGGCGCAACTCTGGGCCCTGGTGTTCCGCATCGCTGACAACTCGCTGGCCGACAAGGTCAGGATCTTCCGCCGCCTCCGCGACACCGAAGGGGAAGACTCCGAGTTCGCTCGGGGCCTTGCCGATCGCATCAAGCAGCACGATCGATCACCCGAGGGTTCCGAGGAGGAAATTGATCGCCTGCTGCGATCGCTCGCCTCGGCTACCGATCGGGAGATCCTGTCGCAGTGGCTCGGTGGGTCGTCGCTGGCGGAAATCGCCGATTCGATGGGGCTCTCCCCCGAGGCCGCGCGCAAGCGCTGGCAGCGCATCCGCGAGTTGCTGAAAGCCCAACTCCAAGAGCACGCCGCATGATCCGGACGAGCGAGGTGCTCGTGGCCGAGATCCGTCGGTTGCACCGCGAACGGCGATCGGTTGACCTTGGCGCGTACTTCCGCCAGCAATCCGGCCTTGATGATCAGGCTATTGCAGATGTGATCGACGCCGATGGGCACGCACGAATCGGCCGGAACGAACCGGTCTTGATCGATCTCTATCTCCGCTCTGTCGATGGGCTGGTGGAGATGCCCGCGTCGCTCGATACCGCGATCGAGATCGCGATCCAGTCCATGCTGGCGCAGGGGATGACCCAGGCGCAGGCTGTGGCGAGGCTCCGCCGGGACCACCCCGACCTGGAGGACGCGATCCAGACCGCCGCGGCTCTGCGGCAAGCGCTCTGGTCCACCAGTGAGATCTCTCGAAGAGTCCCGCGACCCGCCGCTCGAACATTGCCGACAGACTTCGGTCCTGTGCTCGCCACCGGCGAGCGGCGATACGACCTGCGGGAGCGCATCGGAACAGGCGCCCATGGCAGCGTATACGCCGCGGTGGACCGCAACCTCTCCGAGGACGGACACACGGCTTGGGTCGCGATCAAGATCCTGCACGCCGCGCCGTTTGAGACTGAGGTTGAGGAGGCGACCAAGGCCCGTCGCATCGATCACCCCAACGTTGTCCGCGTGATCGACCGGGGCATCACTGACGACGGCGAGCACTACATTGTTTACGAGTACGTCAAAGGAGCCCGGCTCGGTAGCGGCGGGGCCGCGGGCTCGGCGCCGATGGATCAGCGGCGAGCCGCATCGCTCGTCGCCAGCATTGCCCGCGGCGTCCAGGCGGCGCATTCTGTCGGCATCGTTCATTGCGATCTCAAGCCTGCGAATGTGCTGGTCAGCGATGAGGGCGTCGTCCGGGTGACCGATTTCGGCATCGCTGCAAGGGTCGACGACGATTCAGATCAGGGTGCGCCTGGCGCTGACCGTGAACTCAAGGGAACTCTCGCCTTCATCGCCCCCGAGCAGTACCGGCAGGAGGAGGGCGCTCGGACCCCGCCGGCTGACGTGTACGCCCTCGGCGGCTTGCTCTACTGGCTGCTAACGGCTCGATTGCCAAATGGGGAGTCGGTGAATGAGGTCTCCACCAACCTCGGAGGGTCGAACGGCCGCACCGCCGCGCCCTCACCGCGGGCCGTGCGACCCGGGGTCGATGCCGCCCTCGATGCAATCTGCCGGCGAGCTCTCGCTCCTCTACCCGCTGAGCGGTATGGCTCTGCCGATGTCTTGTGTCGTGACCTCGATGCATGGTTGCATCATGAACCGATCGGCTGGACGCATCCGACGTTCGCAAGGCGGGCGACGCTGTTCCTTCGCCGCCAACCGGTCATTGCGGGCATGGCCGTTCTCCTGGCCGCCGCGCTGGTCGCTCTTGGCGCGTACGCGGCCGTGCTCTCGCAGCGTGCGGCGAGGCAGCGCACCGAGCAGGCTCTGGCCGCTTCGGAACAAGCGCTCGCCGCCTCCGAAGAGCAGCGCCGAGAGATGCAGGCGCTGCAGGATCGAGGACGGGAGGCCATCCGCGCAACGTTTGCGGTGATGAGGGCGACGGACCCGGACAAGCTCGAAGCGGGCTGGCTTCCGACCGTGACGATTATGGAATCGATGCTTGGGCCGCTCCTGGTTGGGCTGGGGGAGGACAACGAGAGCCGCTGGAACCGTCGTGTTGAGATCGTCAGGCGGATCCTCTCTGAGGCCGAATCCAAGGGGCAGGGCCGTTCACTCGAGTCGCTCACATGGCAGACGGCACAGGTGTACTGGCTGTTGCAGACAGGGTCGTTCAACGAGGCGGAATCCGTTGGCATGGATTTGCAGGCCAAGATCGCTGAGGTGCTCGCCCCCGATGATCCCTGGCATGGCCGGGTCGCGGTCATTATGGCCTGCGTCCGCGCCCAGCGGCTCATGGCGGCCAAGTACGATAAATCGATGCCGGCCGAAGCCAAGGAGCAGCTCCGCACCCAGTGCGAGATCATCGAGACAATCGCCGAGCCCGTCGCGGGTCCCTACCACCCCGACCCACTCAAGAGGGCTGCCCTCAAGACGCTCGCCGAGGCATACCGGGCCAAGTTCCTCCGCGATCCTGAGCGGCTCCAGTCGGTCCAGAACCGCCTCCAAGACGTCGACAAATAAGCCACGGCTGGATCGGGACGCTACTATGCGGCCTTCCGGCCCCGTCGTCTAGCCTGGTCTAGGACATCACCCTTTCAAGGTGGTAACATGGGTTCGAATCCCATCGGGGTCATTTGCTGTCAGGCATTCTTTGGGGAGCGTGCCTGAAGCTATCCACCCTCCTTGCGCCGGTGTTGCTTGTCTATGCGGCCTGCTCGAAGGCGCTGGCCAGCAGGTCATTCGCTGCGGAAATGATTTGTACGACCGGAGTCGGTGTGCTCAGGCATCGACAGGGGCGTTCCGCCATCGTCTGGTCGTGAAGCCGGAGCTTGCCTGAGGGCGAGAACAACACCATCGGAAGTCGCTGGACACCCGCCTCGTGCTCCGCGGTCGCGAGCAAGCGCGAGACCTCTTCTCGCTCTTTGGGTGAAGCCAGGTGCACCACAGCGATGGTCGGTGGTGCATCATCCAACGATGGACCAGCGAGCTCCGTGCAGAAAATCCTGTAGGCATCCAGCTCGGGCAAAGCGCTCACATAGAGAGGGCGGAACGGCCCGATCAGCGCAGCGCGGTATTGCTCGACGACCCTCGGCCATGCGGCCGCGTGAGAGTTCGACAATAAGGCAAACTTCGTGTCATCGGTCTGCTGCTTCGCCGTGGCCTCGATCTGCCGGATCGTTGCGGATTCAACCCCAAGGGAGCGGCACAGGTCCTCTGTAGGCGAGATGGTGTCGTTCCCGCTTCCCCCGAGCATCATCGCGTGCGCCATTCGATCGGCAAGGATCAGCCTGAGCACCTCTACCTGCTGTTGGGGGGCCCGTGATTTGACATCATCGGGTGGCATGTGGTGGAGCACGATCGGGGTGACGAGGTCCTTGGGGAATCGCCACGCCTGCAGGACCCGATCCATCGCGTCGGCGTGATTCAGCTGGAGCATCAGTGACTCGGCCCGCTCGAGGGGCACGCCCGTGGCCCGCGCGGATTCCAGAACCTGAACATACATCTCACCGAGTCGTTCCGCGAAGATGACGCGTCCAAGGTCGTGGAGCAGCCCTGCCGTAAATGCCGCATCGGGCTCCCTGTGTTTGAGCGCGTGCGCGAGCATCGCTCCGATGAGACCGCACGCGATCGAGTGCTCCCAGAAGAGCGGCGTGCTCAGGTGTCGCTCGAACGCCAGCGAGCCGAACCGTTCTACGACGCCGATGTTGAGCACGGCCTGACGGATGCTCTCGATCCCGATCCGCATGACGGCCTTCGGTACGGTGTCAACCCGATCACCCCTGGAGTAGACCGCGGAGTTGGCAAGCCGCAGGATCTTGAGAGCGATCGTGTGATCCTGGCTTACCGCCTTGGCCACCTGCTCCATCGAGCAGTTGTCGCTCGCAGTGATTGAGAGCACCTGGGAGACCGTCGGAGAAAAGCCCGACAGTTCCTTGTCCGCCTGGATTGCCTTCAACAACTCAGATCGGGTCATCAGGGGGCCGGAGGCTCGGGCCGAGGGTTTGGAAGAACCCGGCGTGTGCGCGGAGACGGGCTGTACGCTGGATGGAGGTCGCGCAACTGTCCCTGGCAATGGATCAGCGGTGCGAGCATCATCGGTGATCTTGGTAGCGAGTGGTGACGGTGTACCGGTCGTCACCTGGGACGCCTGGGCGGCGTGATCCCCCGTGGCGCCCGTCATCGCGTGCTCATCCATTGCTTTGTGCACCCTCTCAAGCATCTCCTTGAGCGAGAACTGAGACTTGAGAAGATAGCCGGCGATGCCGAGTTTCATCGCATCGACAACCCGGGCCCGATCGGATTCGGCCGAGAGGATGATTACCGTGGTCAGTCTCGATACGGGATCGTCACGAATCCGGCGGAGCGTGCTCAGCCCGTCCATGACGGGCATGCCCAGATCGAGCAGGACGAGGTCCGGTCGGTGATTCGAAATCGCCGCGAGCGCCTCGTGGCCATTCGATGCCGTGATGACCGTGAAGCCGTTGGCGCGCAGCACCGCCTCGATCGGCTCGCGATAGATGGGCATGTCGTCCACGACGAGAACACGCTTCATAAAACCCGGGACTCCAGTAATACGGCATCACGATGTCGGGCACTAGGGTGTTTCATCGGTTCTATAAACCAGCCTGCTCAGATGCTCTTTGATCCACAGACACTGGCAATGTGTTATCGGCCGCGGTGGAGCTCGTCGTTGCCCGGGGCGAAGGCGGCAGTTTGATACCTTCGCGGTGATCGGCTTCCATCACGCGACTTGGCTGACCGATAAGCGTTGGGTAGCCCAGATGGCCTACGCCCGGGAGTGCCAGTCCATGCGCGACCACAACGAGTCGTCTCGACATCCTGGTTGGCGCCTGGTCTTGAGTCGAACTAGATCGGCGGTGAGCGCGATGGGTTCGTCTGGTGTCACGGTCTGGGGGCTGCGCCTGGCTGGGTGTGCGATGATTGGATGGGGGGTCTGGTGGGCAACACGCCCGGTCGACCGTGACGCTCTTGATCGTTCATCCGCGGCAGCAGTTCTGATGGACATGGGCGGCTCCGTACGGGCGGATATTGCACGCGTCGTGGAGCCGGCCATCGAGCGTACGCGGAAGCTGGCCTCCGACCCCGTAGTGATCGATGCGATCCGGCGTGGAGACAGCGAAGCCCAGACCCGTGCGTGCAACAGCGCGATCAAGTCATCGACGGAAATCGATGCGATCGCTCTCTTTGACATGGACGGACACATCGCAGCCATCAACACGGTGTACGAGTCGGGCAAGCCTATCGCCCGAGATCGTATCGATCGGATCATGGGTCAGAGCTTCGCCAGTCGAGACATTATTCAGAAGTGCGTTCGGAATACCTCGGATGACCAGGTGCTCGAGTTCCAGACCACCTGCGATATCACTCCGGCGTTCTTTGATTCCAGCGGACTCTCCATCGCGTGTTCGGTCCCGGTCCGCGATCCGCGAACCGGTGCCAAGCTCGGCGTTGCAAGCTCGCGGCTTCGTTTCGAACGACTCACGGATCTCATCCGCGGCAGGTCGATCGGAGGCAAAGTCGCCTCTCTGGAGTTCGTGACCGATCGCGGCGAGTATTTCTCTGAAGAGATCAACTCGGGGCATGCAACGCCGCCGGTTCCGGTGAGTGTATTGGCCGGTATTGTGGCGCCACTGGTCGGGGGTGGATCCGATTACTCCCTTACCAAGCACGCGGGGGGGTACCTCTGCCTGTTTCGCCTTCAGGACTTCGAGACACTTGAGGGAGGCGGGATTCAGGTTCTGCTGCAGGCTAATGAAAAGTGGTTGACGGGTGAGATCCGGCAGTCGCAGGCGTTCACCGCGGTCGGGCTGATTGGCGCCGGGATACTCCTGTTGATGATGGCATCGATCATCCGGAACGTCGCCGCTCTTCGGATCAGCGAGAAGACCGCTGTGGCGGAGCGGACGGCCGCGCAATCCGCGCTGGCCGAACTCTCCGCTCACAAAGCCGCGCTCGATCAGCACGCCCTGGTGTCGGTCATGGATGCATCGGGGAAGTTCGTCGATGTCAACGATGCGCTCTGTCGGACCAGCGGATATGAACGAAAGGACCTCATCGGCAAGAGTCACCGTATGCTCGGCTCCGATGTCCATGACGAGGACTTCTGGCGTCAACTCTGGCGGGCGATCGAAGCAGGCGGGGCATGGCACGGCGAGATCTGCCACGAGTCCCGGGACGAATCCCCATATTGGGTGCAGGCAACCATTGTGCCGTTCAAGGATGGCAGCGGGAAGATTGCAAAGTATGTCACGATCTGCACCGACCTGACCGAGCGAAAGCGAGCCGAGGCAGAGCGTGACCGTGCCAACCGTGCTGAAGCGGCTAACCAAGCCAAGAGCGAGTTCCTGGCCAACATGAGCCACGAGATCCGTACGCCGTTGAATGGCGTCATTGGTCTGCTGGACCTTTTGCTTGGCTCAGAGCTGACCCCCGACCAGCGACGGTACGGGAAACTGGCCAAGACCTCGGCCGCGCTCCTCACCAGCGTCATCGGTGACATTCTCGACTTGTCCAAGATCGAGGCAGGACGGCTTGAGATGTGCCCGTGTGACTTCAATCTCCACGATACTGTGGAGGAGATCGTCGACATGATGGCGCAGCCGGCCTCCCGGAAGGGGCTGGAAACGGCGTGTCACATCAGCCCCGACGTGCCGGTTGTGGTTCGCGCCGACTCCGAACGACTGCGGCAGGTTATCGTCAACCTCGTCAACAATGCCGTCAAGTTCACCGAGCAGGGGTCGGTCGTGATCCGTGTCACGCCTGAAACGCGCGCCGACGGAAGCGCGAAGGTCCGGTTTACCGTTACGGACACCGGAATCGGAATCCCGTCCGATCGAATGCACCGTCTCTTCAGGGCCTTCTCGCAGGCTGACACCTCGACAACGAGGGTCTACGGCGGAACCGGCCTTGGGCTTGTCATTTCCAAGCAGATCGTGGAGTTAATGGGGGGGGAGATCGGTGTCGAGAGCGAAGCCGGGCACGGTTCGACCTTCTGGTTCACGATTACGTTCGAGCTCCCATCGCAGGCGGCCGTTCCCCCACCAGCCCCTCGCTTGGATCCCTGCCCCATCCGGGTTCTTGCCGTCGATGACAGCCAGGTCCAGCGAGACATGCTGCGAGAGCAGATCGGCTCCTGGGGCATCGAGGCCGCGACCGCGGCAGACGGCGACGAGGCGCTTCGCATGCTCATCGAAAGTGCCTCGTCGTCCGAGCCGTTTCGTGTCGCCATTGTCGACCGCGACATGCCGGGCATGGATGGCTTCGACCTGGCGATGGCCATCCGATCCCGACGGGATGTCCGCGGCACCGCGCTGATGATTGTGCTCTCACCCGAAGACGAGATCGATCCGAAGCGCCTGCGGGACATGGGCTTCGCCGGTCACATGACCAAGCCGATCCGGCAATCGCAGCTCTTTGATGCAATTATGGATACAGTCGCGGCGGCGGATAGGTACCCAACCCCTCAAGCGTCGCTTCCCAAGATGCCGCCTCCTGCCGCGGCGCCATCGCGGTTGCAAGGCCTGCACATCCTGGTGGCCGAGGATAACGAGGTGAACCAGATCGTGGTCCGCGAGGTCCTCGCGAGGTCCGGCCATCACTGCGACATCGTCCCCGACGGTCGCCAAGCGGCCGAGGCTGTCAAGCGAGGTCGGTACGACCTGGTGCTGATGGACTGCCAGATGCCCGTCATGGATGGCTTCGAGGCGACGCGTGAGATACGTCTCCGCGAGCAGGAAGAGCAGATCGCGGGCCAAGCCCGGCAAGGGTTGCCGATCATCGCGCTGACGGCAAATGCCATGAAAGGCGACCGCGAGCGCTGCCTCGAAGCCGGGATGACCGCCTACGCGACCAAGCCCATCAATCCGAAGGAACTGCTGCAGACCATTGAGCATGCGATGGGCGTCAATTCAGCCGTGTCCGAAGCGGCATAGGAGGGTTCCATGACTCGCAGTGAGACTTCCGAGCAACCACCAGCACCGCCGCCGCTGGCCATCAAGGAGCTCTCCGAACGGTGCATGGGCAGCGCCGATGTAGCGATGCTTGTCCTCAACATGCTTGAGAAGCAGCTCCGCGGCGACATGCCAGAGATTGAACGGCTCGTGGCCGCACAAGACGCCGCCCTGGTCGCCAAGGCGGCACACGCGTTGAAGGGCGCGGCCGGGGCGGCTGCGGCGCCTGCGCTCCATGATCTGGCGGCCAAGATCGAGATGATGGCCAAGGGCAACCAACTTGCTCTGCTTAGTGAGATCATGGTTCGGCTTCGAGCCGAAGTGGAGCGGTGCATCGGATATCTGCCGGCTGCACGCGAATCACTTCGGGGATGCGCGGGGGGCGAGCCGCTGCCAAAGGAGCAGCGTCCATGAAGGTGCTTGTCGCCGACGACAACGAGATTTCGCTGGCATTGCTTGAGGCAACGCTGACCCGCGCTGGATACCAGGTGGAGACCGCCCGGGATGGCATCGAGGCCTTGGAGCGGGTGCGGACCGGTGGGTGCCGCCTGGTCGTGTCGGACTGGGAGATGCCCGGCCTCAGCGGCCCCGAGCTGTGCAAGGCAATCCGGACGGATGACCTCCCGGGTTATGTGTACGTTATTCTCGTGACCGCGCACGATACGCCCCAGGAGACGGTCGAGGGCCTCTCTGCCGGCGCCGACGACTTTGTCGCAAAGCCATTTAATCCATCGGTGTTGATTGCCCGGGTGCGGACGGGGCAGCGGATCGTTGCGCTCGAGACGCGCGAGGTCGCCATCTTTGCGATGGCAAAGCTCGCCGAGTCCCGCGATCCCGAGACGGGCGCCCACCTGGAGCGGGTACGCAGTTACTGCAGGGTGCTGGCCCGGGAGCTCGCTTCCTCAGCGAAGTTCGAGGCCGAGGTCGACGACGAGTTTGTCCGTCTGATCTACTTGACCAGCCCGCTTCACGACATCGGAAAGGTCGGTATTCCAGACAGCGTGCTGCTCAAGGCAGGCCGGCTGAGCGATCGCGAGTTCGAGATTATGAAAATGCACGCTATGCTCGGGGCCCAGACGCTGGACTCGGCGCTGCGTGCATTCCCTGGAGTCAAGTTTCTGGAGATGGCCCGAGACATCGCCGCGACCCACCATGAGCGATGGGATGGATCGGGGTATCCCGAGGGGCTGGCCGGCCCGGAAATCCCACTCTGCGGACGCATCGTTGCGCTGGCCGATGTCTACGACGCGCTGACCTCCAAGCGGGTGTACAAGGCCGCATTCACCCATGAAATCGCTCGTTCGATGATCATCCGTGAGTCGGGGATCCACTTTGACCCTGAAGTGGTCGAGGCCTTCGTTCGCGCCGAAGACCAGTTTGTGGACATCCGCGCTCGCTACGCAGAGCCCCAGGCGCTGGCGGCGTGATTGGCTTCGATCTCGGGACGCGACTTGCGTCCAAAATGCAAGGGTGTCGCGGTTTGGTAATCTGGGGGGCTTGAGCGCCGTGCCGGAATCTCCCGGCATCCGCTCAAAGGGATGCCCACATGAAACGCCCGACAGGTGACCTAGCCAACGGTGAACGCCAAGTTTTGCTTTGGCAGATCGTTGCTCGCGCTCTCGCTGCCGGCGTTGGACTCACCGGCGCCGTGGTGCTCCTCGGTTGGTTGTTCAACGCAGAAGTGATCAAGGCGGTCCTTCCCGGCCGAGTCAGCATGAACCCCGCGACCGCGATCTCCTTCGTCGCGTCAGCGCTGGCCCTTTGGCTCGTTGCAGCGGCTGCGCCGAGGCAGGCCGCAATCCGTGTTGCGAGGGTGCTCGCCGCCCTGATCGTGCTTGTCAGCCTGCTGCGTCTTGCCGGCTCGCTCACCGCTTGGGACCCAGGAATCGATCGAATCCTCTTCTCATCGCGGCTGGATACGTCCCCCCTTGGTCCCAACCGCATGGCTCCTCACACCGCCACGGCATTCCTCTTTTCTGGCGGAACGGTGCTGCTGCTCACATTCCCATCAGTCGTGTGCAGCATCGCCGCGATGTCTCTGGGGGTCGTCGTCGCCCTTCTCGGTGCCCTTGCCTTAGTCGGGCACGCCAACGGCGTGATCACCATGTTCGGGGTGTCGGCATCAATCGGGATGGCACTGCACACATCCGTAGCGTTCATCGTCATGGCGGCGGGCTTTCTGCCTGTTGCCTGGGCTCGACTTGCAGCGCCGGTGGCTCAGGGCGGAGTCGATCCGGGCGGCCAAGGTGTTGAAGATCGGTCCAGCGATCGACTGAGTCTCGCGGGCTTTGCGGTTGCCTGCGCCGTCATGACTGTGGTCGGAGTAACGACGTTCGCGAGCATTCGACACTTTCTCGATGACAAGAACCTGGAGAGTCGTGCGAGAGAAGTACTTTCAAATGAAAGAAAACTGGCTTTTGCTCTTGCGAATGTTGAATCGTGCGTACGTGCATATATTATTACGGGAGCTGAGACGGCGCTTGATCCTTACCAAGACGCACTTCTGCAGGTCGATCAGGAGCGCAGCCGTCTCCACAGCATGATTGCGGACGATCCGCTGCGACGACCATTCTTGGATTCACTGGAGCCACTCGTTGTCGAGAAGCTCTTGTGGACGCATCAGAACATCGTGATTCGTCGAAATGAAGGGTTCGGGCCCGCGAGCGCCCGCGTCGCCACGGGGACTGGACAGCGGCTGATGGGCGAGATCCTCGCCGTTCTCTCGGCGATGGAAGAGCACGAGAATGCCCTGCTCGAACAGCGCTCCGCAGCCGCGGACGCCGGAGGGACTGCAACCGTCACTGTGGTGTCGATCGGCAGTTTTCTCGGTGTTGCGACCGTCGGCCTTTCCGGTCTGCTTATTCGGCGGGACATCGTCAGACGGCGTGCGACCGAGCGGGAACTGCTTCGTGCCAAGATGGCGGCGGAGTCGGCCAGCCGTGCCAAGAGCGAGTTTGTCGCCCACATGAGCCATGAGATTCGCACGCCACTCAACGGCGTGATCGGCATGACCGACCTGCTGCTGGGAACCGGCCTTTCCGACCAGCAGCGCCGCTTCTGCCAGCTCGCCAAGTCATCCGCAGAATCCCTGACCACCGTGATCAACGACATCCTGGATTTCTCCAAGATCGAGGCGGGGAAACTCGAGATCGTCGCCAGTGATTTCAATCTGTACAACGCTGTCGAAGATGTCATGGATGTCATGGCACAGCGGGCGTCCAAGAAAGGGCTGGAGATGGCATGCCATATCCACCCGAGCGTGCCGACCATGGTTCGTGGCGATGGCGATCGGCTCCGGCAGATCCTGATCAACCTGGTCAACAACGCCACCAAGTTCACGGAGCGTGGAGCCGTTGTTGTTCGGGTATCGCTTGATTCTGGGCAGACCGACCGCGTCACCATCCGTTTCACTGTGACCGACACCGGAGTCGGGATTCCGAGGGATCGCATCGACCGGCTGTTCAGATCCTTCTCTCAGGCCGATGCCTCGACGACTCGCGTTTACGGTGGAACGGGGCTTGGTCTGGTCATCTCCAAGCGGTTGTCGGAGCTCATGGGGGGAACGATCGGTGTGGAGAGCAATCCGGGGAGGGGTTCTACGTTCTGGTTCACCGCGGTCTTTGAACGGATCGGACCGGCCAGCGCTGCCGAGTCGCGCGTGCGGCTGGATCCGAGGACGCTGCGGGTCCTGGCGGTCGATGACAACGATGTTCAGCGGGAGATCCTTCGCGATCAGATCTCAAGTTGGGGCTTGGAAGCCGCTACCGCGCCCGACGGTGAGCAGGCCCTAAGGATGCTCGGCGAAGCCGCGGCGGCCTCGTTGCCGTTCCGTGTTGCGATCGTCGACAGCGACATGCCGGGAATGGACGGATTCGAGCTCGCCACCGCCGTCAGGGCCCGCAACGATATCAAAGAAACCGTTCTCATGATCCTGCTCTCGGCCGAAGCAAGCATCGAGCCCGAGAAGCTCCGGTCTATGGGCTTTTCCGGCCACATGTCCAAACCCGTCCGGCAGTCGCAGCTGTTCAACTCGATCATGGACGCTATCGCCGCGGCCAAGCAGGATCCGGCGCCGGCGATGCCAATACCAAGCGGCACCACGGACGACCTCGTGGAACGACCGGCCAACGCGCCAGCGAAGGCCCGCATCTTGGTGGCAGAGGATAACGAGGTCAACCAGGTCGTCGTTGCTGAACTCCTGTCCAAGTCGGGCTACGCCCGCGACATCGTTCCCGACGGCAAAAAAGCGGTAGAAGCGGCGAAGAGCGGGCAGTACCACTTGGTGTTGATGGACTGTCAGATGCCGGTGATGGACGGTTTCGAGGCCTCCCGCGAGATTCGTCGTCACGAACGATCGGCGCCACTGTGTGCGTCGGGTGGCCGCCTGCCAATTATTGCGCTGACCGCCAACGCGATGAAGGGTGACCGAGAGCAGTGCCTGGATGCGGGAATGGACGACTACGCGAGCAAACCGATCAATCCGGTCGAGTTGCTACGAACGATTGAACGGGCCCTCGCCGCTCAAACGGTTCGGGACGTTACCATTGATGCTGGCTAACAAGCACGGTGGGCCTCGCACATCGATACGTTGGCGAGGCCAGCCGCGAGAGCCGCAAGGCGTGGCTTCACCGATGCGTATCGGCAGCACGCTTATGGACCCATGGTGTAGTCAAAATCGTATGAGTGCCGACCGCCTTCGACAATGATCTTCATGGATCCTCGGAGGCCGGCGAAGCCGTCGGTGCCGGAGTCGGGGACGACACTCACGACGAGGTGCGGCGTGCCGCGGTTCATCGTGCCGGTGTGCTGGAGGACGAATGTTCCGCTCCGGCCCGAGAGCGTGCCCGTGACAATCTCGAGAGCGACATACCCCGCCGAACCGTCAACGGCGGTGCGGGCCGCAAGCATCTGGCCTTTGCTCGTGCCGTTGAGGCCGCCATGGAACCGCTTGTCGATCAGCAGGCGCCCGGGAAGGGTGTGAGCAGGGTCGTCAGGCTGCATCGGCGTCAACTTCACATCGAATGTCCCGGTCGCGTGCTCTGCCACAATCAGGTTCCTCCTCAAGCCGTTCGAACCGAACCTCGTGGGATTGAGATCGACGAATCACCGATGTCAAAGCACTCCTCGCCGTCGGATCTATCCATGAGGGCACCGTTCAGCGGGAATGGAACTGGCAGGAGCCAACAACTCCGATGACTCCAGAGCCCAGCATGATCACGGGTGCGCACGGCATCACTCTTGCTGTCGGCGATGAGTGTTCCACGGCGAGTTTCTGTGCTCGGGTGACGGGCCATCTCGGGCATCATGCGAGTTTTCTACGGCTTAGGATGGGCAGAAGGAAGGTCAGCCCAGAGGCTGCCCAATCGCTGCCGACTTTGACGAATATGTGACCATCTCGTTCGAATCGTGGATACTCGGTCTTGCTGGGTTTGCCGCTCGCCCTCTTCGCAGCCGTCACTGGGTTCTGTCGAAGCGAGATTGCCGACGTAACCCTTGCGCTGGCGGCGGCTTGAACGTTGTTGCCCTGTGCGGGAAGCGAGAGACGCCCTGAGCAAGTCCGGCGACTTCAAGACATCGGCGTTCCGCTGCTCCCTCAGGCCATGCTTGATCAGTTGGCGCAGTCGCCTTTCGGCGTATACACTCAACCCAAAGCATGCGCTCCACATCCTACATCCTTGTCACTTGGCTCTGCCTCGCCTGGTTCGGCTTGGCGGGCACCGTCTTGGCTGGCGGCGTGGTGGTCTGCCGCGACGGCAGCGGCGTCTTACGGCTGGAATGGATGTGCGAGCGGAACACCCACGGCGGGTGTCTTGCGGCGTGCGGCGACGAGGCGGATGACGATCACGATTCACCGACGCCTGTTCCGTGCGACGACACACCTGTTCGGGGCGAGGTCCAGATCACCAAGGCCCCCGCACGGGCGGAACTGGAGCTCGCGGCTCCGCTTCCGGTGGCTGTGGTGGTCGACCCGTGGGGGGAGCGCTTGTCGGCCTTCGCGGTCGCGGTTCGGGTGATCTCCGAGCCGGAGCGGCCGCCGGATCCGATCCGACATATCCGGACAGTTGTCCTCCTCGTCTAGGCAGGTGAGTTCAGCTGGGTGTTCTTGGGGAACCCTCGGCTGACGCCGCGCGCCATGGCTTTGCCGGGCCGCTCCCGCACCTGCGATGAGGAATCCTAATGAAGACTCGCGCCGTTGGCCGCGCGGGATGGAGCGTCAGGCTCCTTCCGTGCACCACCGTGTTCCTTTCCGTTCTGTCGGGGTGCGCCTCCCAGCGACCCGACCCCCGTGCCGAGGAGGCCGCGTCCACCGCGGCGGGGCTGGAAACTGCCATCGCCTTCCGGGCCGAAGGCGGCCCGCTGGACGAGGCGGCCGACATCAACTCGCTGACCCTCGCCGATGCGGTCCAGCGCGCGGTCGCTACCGATCCACGTCTGCACGCGGCCCTTGCCCGGGTCCGCATCGCGATGGCGGATGCGGACCAGGCACGCCTGCTGCCAAACCCGGTCCTGGACTTCGTGCTGCGATGGGGGCCGGGCAAGCCGCAGTTCGAGGTTTCGCTCGCACAGGACCTGATCCAGATCCTGCGGATCCCGAAGCAATCAAGCGCGGCGGACCACCGCTTGCGGCAGGCCGCGGCTGACGCCGTCACGGTGGCGCTGGACACAGTTGTTGAGGTGCAGGAGCGGTACATCGCGGCGCAGGGCCTCGAGCTGCTTCTGCCGCTGCTGCTGGAGCGTCGCGAGCTGCTGGACAAGGTGGTCGCCACCGCGAAGGCAAGGCTCGAAGCCGGCGAGGGGACGCGGAGCGACCTGACGATCCTCGAGGCGGAACGGGTCGAACTAGACGTCGACATCGCGGAGTCGCGGCGGCAACTCAGGGACGATCGACTCCGCCTTGCCCGCCTGATCGGCGAGCCCTCGGGGCCTGCGGCGTGGCCGCTGGAGCCGTGGTCGGCCCCGGCAACCGCCCTCAGCAGCGAGTCGGAGTGGATCGTCGCCGCGCTCGCGAACCGGCCCGAGGTGCAGTCGGTCGCTTGGTCGCTCGCCGCGCTGGGGGATGAGGAGGCGCTGGCGTCGTTCTTCCCTTGGGACGGCGCCGGGTTCGGGTTCGATGCGCAGCGCGATGAAGAGTTCTTCATCGGGCCGTCGATCTCAACGCCGATACCTGTCTTCGACACCGGTCAGGCCAGAAGAGCCCGGGCCAGCGCCGAGCAGATCGAGGCCCGGCACGACCTCACCATGGCCCGACGCATGGTGGTGGAAGAGGTGCGTGTCGCGTACCAGTCGCAGGAGGCAATCGCCGCGAACCTGCGACGGATCCGGTCCGAACTCATCCCGCTGCAGGAGCAGCGTCGCCGGCAGGTGGAAGCGGCGTACCAGGCAGGCCAATCGGACGTGACCCCTCTCTTCCTTGCGGAGCAGGACCTGCGTGCAGCGCGCGCCAGGGGAATCGAAGCCGAGCAGCAGCTTTCCCTCGCGGCCGCGCGCCTGCAGCGGGCCGTCGGCGGCCCGGGCGTGGCGAGATCCGTTGGCCACCCGCAGGACTCCCCATCGTCGGAGCCGCCGATCTCATCATCTTCATCCACACCCACCACAGCGCACACCGCAGCACGCTGAACTCGGCCACAAGCCGGAGGCAACCTCATGCTCGACAGAACACCCCCCACGCATCAACACCAGGCTCCTCGTGCATCGATCGTCGCGGTGCTGATCTCGCTCTCGCTTCTGGGGTCGCTCGCTTCATGCAAGGACTCCACGCCGAGCGCGGGAGCCACTACCCCGAGGACCGCCCATGAATCCCGAGACCACGGCCACGGCGACCACGACGAGCACGCGGACGAGGTTGTCCTGACCTCCGAGGCGATCGACCGCTACGGCATCGCGGTCGGCGAGGCTCAACTGTGGATCCTGCGGTCCACCTTCGTCGCCCCGGCCCGCATCGCCTTCAACACGGAGGCGATGGCCCACGTCGGCTCGCTGGTCCGCGGCCGGGCCGTCGAGATCAGCGCGAGGCTCGGCGACCAGGTCAAGAAGGGCGACCCGCTGGTGATCGTCGAGAGCCCCGAACTGGGCCAGGCCCAGGCCGACCTTCTGCTCAAGCGCGCGGCGGTGGAGACGGCGCTCCCCCAGGTGGAACTCGCTAGGGCCGCGTGGGACCGCGCCCGGGGTCTGCTGGAGCACTCCCAGGGCATCTCCCTCACCGAGGTTCAGCGGCGAGAAGCCGAGTACAAGGCGACAGTCGCGGGCGTGAAGGCCGCGGAGGCCACCGCGGTCGCCGCCGAGAACGAACTGCACCTGCTGGGGATGGACCAGAGTGCGATCGATGAGTTGGTCGCATCGGGCGAGGTGCGGCCCCGGTACACCGTCCGCGCCGCCATCGACGGCCGGGTTGTACAACGCGAGATCACCCTGGGCGAACTGGTGAGCCCCGATCGTGAGTCGCTGATGGTCCTGGCGGACACCTCGATGCTCTGGGTGCTGGCGGATGTGCCGGAGTCACGGCTGCCATCGATCGCCGTGGGCGGAAAGGCTTGGGTCTCGGCCGGCCATGCCGCCGCGGGGCCGGGGGAGGGAGCCGCGGCGCGGTTCGAGGGGCAGATCTCGTACGTCTCGCCGCTGGTCGATCCGACCACCCGAACCGCGCAGGTCCGCATCGAGATCCCCAGCGAAGCACTGGGGGCAGCCGCGATCCGGCCGGGCATGTTTGCGCAGGTCGAGATTGTCGCCGCGCCGCCGGACGGCAACGAACCGCCGCCCCGCGTCGCCGTCCCGCAGGGCGCGGTCCAGCAGGTCGAGGGCGGGCCCGCGGTGTTCGTTCCGGTCCCGGGTGAACCCAACACGTTTCAGAAGCGGGCGCTGACCGTCGGCCCGACCGTCGGCGGGCTGGTGCCCGTGTTCGCAGGGCTGGTCGAGGGTGAGAAGTTCGCGGAGTCGGGTTCGTTCATCCTCAAGGCCGAACTCGGCAAGGGCTCCGCGGCCCACGAGCACTGAATCGCTCGCCGATGCGACCCACGACCGCACGCAACTCCGCATTCCACAGGGCCTCCCAACATGCTTGAAGCCGTCCTGCACTTCTCCATCAAGAACCGCTGGTTCATCGTCGTGCTCACGGCAATCGCCGCGGCCGTGGGCGCATACTCGCTCAAGAGTCTCCCGATCGATGCCGTCCCGGACATCACCAACAACCAGGTGCAGATCAACGCCCTGGCGCCGTCGCTGTCGCCTGTTGAGGTCGAGAAGCAGGTGACCTTCACGATCGAGTTTGCGCTCGCGGGCATCCCGGGTCTCCAGTCCACGCGTTCGCTCTCCCGCAACGGCTTTTCGCAGGTCACCGCGGTCTTCGAGGACAACGTGAACATCTACTTCGCCCGCCAGCAGGTCGCCGAGCGGCTGGGCGAGGCGAAGGAGTCCCTGCCCCCGGGCGTGGAGCCGATGATGGGCCCGATCGCCACGGGCCTCGGTGAGATCTACATGTACACCGTCGAGTACGAGCACCCTCGCGGCGCCGGCGCGACGATCGTCGACGGCCGCCCGGGCTGGCAGAGCGACGGCTCGTACCTCACTCCAGAAGGCCGGAGTCTCGCGTCGGATGTCGAACTCGCCGCGTACCTCCGCGAGGTGCAGGACTGGATCATCCGGCCGCAGCTCAAGAGCGTGAAGGACGTCGCCGGCGTCGACGCCATCGGCGGCTACGTGAAACAGTACCACGTCCAGCCCGACCCCATGGCCCTCGTCTCGTACGGGCTGACGTTCACCGACGTCATCGACGCCATCGAGAAGAACAACGTCTCCACCGGGGCCGGGTACGTCGAGCACAACGGCGAGTCGTACCTCGTCCGCGCCTCCGGGCGCATCGAGACGATCGACCAACTCTCCGGCATCGTCGTCGGCTCCCGTGGCGGCGTCCCCATCTGCATCCGCGACATCGTTGTTCCCGGCGGCGTCGGGATCGGGCGGGAGCTCCGCACCGGCTCCGCCAGCGAGAACGGCGAGGAGGTTGTTGTCGGCACCGCGATCATGCTGCTCGGCGCCAACAGCCGGACCGTCGCGGCCGCCGTCGACGCCAAGATGCCCGAGATCCAGCGCTCGCTCCCGCCCGACATCCGCGCGAAGACCGTGCTGAACCGCACCAAGCTTGTGGACGCCACGATCGGGACGGTCCGCAAGAACCTGCTCGAGGGCGCCGTGCTGGTCGTGGTCGTCCTACTGCTGCTGCTGGGGAATGTCCGGGCCGCCCTGATCTGCGCCATGGCCATCCCCCTCTCTATGCTGATGACCGCGACGGGCATGGTGCAGAACAAAGTCAGCGGCAATCTCATGTCGCTCGGCGCCATCGACTTCGGACTGATCGTGGACGGCGCCGTGATCATCGTCGAGAACTGCCTCCGGCGCCTCGCCGAGGCCCAGCACCACAAGGGCCGCGTGCTCTCGCTGCAGGAGCGGCTGCACGAGGTCATGGTCGCCTCCAGGGAGATGATCCAGCCCTCCGTCTACGGCCAGGCCATCATCATCACCGTGTACGTCCCGATCCTCGCGCTCTCGGGTGTCGAGGGGAAGATGTTCCACCCGATGGCCACCACGGTCATCTTCGCGCTCATCAGCGCGTTCATCCTCTCCCTCACGTTCGTTCCCGCGATGGTCGCCATCCTTATCCGCGGCCGGGTGCAGGAGAAAGAGATGGTCCTGGTGCGGTGGGCCAAGGCGGCGTACCGGCCGGTCGTCGAGTGGTCGGTGCGGTTTCGCTGGGCGGTGGTCGTCGTTGCGGTCGCGGCCTTCGCCGGCGCCGCGGCGCTGTTCGGCCGGCTGGGTCAGGAGTTCGTGCCGACCCTCGACGAGAAGGATCTCGCGATGCACGCGATGCGGATCGCCTCCACATCCCTCTCTCAGTCCCAGTCCATGCAGTTCGACGTCGAGCGGGCGGTCGCCGGCATTCCCGAGGTCGCCTTCGTCTATTCCAAGACCGGCACCGCCGAGATGGCGACCGACCCGATGCCGCCCAACGTCTCGGACACCTTCATCATCTTCAAGCCCCAGGACCAGTGGCGGTCCGAGGCCGAGCTGGACCGGCTGATCGCGGAGAAGACCGAGGCGATCGAGGCCATGGGCGCCCACGCCGCGCACGCGGGGCACGGGCACGAGGAGGAAGGACACGCCCACGAGGGGCCGAAGATCGAAGGGCACAAGGGCAAGCTCATCCAGCTCATCGAGCGGACCCTCGCCACCGTGCCGGGCAACAACTACGAGTTCACCCAGCCCATCCAGATGCGCTTCAACGAGCTCATCTCCGGCGTCCGCGGCGACGTGGCCGTCAAGGTCTACGGCGATGACTTCGAGTCGATGACCCGGACCGCACAGCAGGTGCTCGCCGCGATCGAGGCCGTGCCCGGGGCCGCCGACGCCAAGATGGAGCAGGTCGAGGGCCTGCCTGTCATGACGCTGGACATCGATCGCGCCGCGATCGCGCGGTACGGCCTGAACATCCACGACATCCAGCAGATCGTCGCCGCGGCGATCGGCGGGGCGCACGCCGGGCTGGTCTTCGAGGGAGACCGCCGGTTCGACCTCGTCGTCCGCCTCCCCGATTCGCTCCGAGACCGGCTCGAGGCGCTCGAGCGCCTCCCCATCCCCCTGCCAGGCGGCGATGAGCCCGGAAACCCCGCCCGCCTCGCCGATGCGAGCACCGGCCTCGCCGGACTCGTCCAGACGCGCGAGATGGGCTTTATCCCGCTGGGCGACGTCGCAGCGATCAGCGTCGCCGAAGGGATGAACCAGGTCAGCCGCGAGAACGGCAAACGCCGCATCGTGGTCCAGTGCAACGTCCGCGGGCGGGACCTGGGCTCGTTCGTCCGCGACGCCGAGCGGGCGGTCGCGGCGGTCCCGGTTCCCGCCGGCCAGTGGCTCACCTGGGGCGGGCAGTTCGAGAACCTGGTCGCCGCCAAGCAGCGCCTGACGATCGTCGTTCCCATCTGCTTCTTCCTGATTTTCCTGCTGCTGTTCTCGACCTTCAAGAGTGTCAAGTACTCCCTCCTGGTCTTCAGCGCTGTCCCGCTGGGCCTGACGGGCGGGGTCATTTCGCTCTGGCTCCGCGGGATGCCCTTCTCGATCTCCGCCGCGGTCGGGTTCATCGCCCTCTCGGGCGTCGCGGTGCTGAACGGACTGGTCATGGTCTCGTTCATCAACCAGCTCCGCGCCGAGGGCATGCCCCGCGATGCCGCGATCATGCGTGGATGCCTCGTGCGCCTCCGACCGGTGCTGATGACCGCGCTCGTTGCCTCGCTCGGGTTCGTCCCCATGGCCCTGGCCACGGGAACCGGCGCCGAGGTCCAGAAGCCGCTCGCCACCGTCGTCATCGGCGGCCTCATCTCCAGCACGCTCCTGACGCTCTGCGTGCTGCCGGCCCTGTACCGGATCTTCACATCCTGGGACTCATCCGGCGGCCCGAGGCCGCGGCCGCAGGACTGGGAACGGACGGACTTCGGCCCACATGAGGCCGGGTCGCCGCCTCGCGGCGCACACCACTCAGATTCATCCTCGCCGTCACCGCCCCCGGGCCCGTCGCCCGCGAACGGAACAGGCGGCCCCTCGACAGGCTCGCACTGAGCCTCCATGCAGGAGTCGGTACATGCAGACCAGCAATCGGAAGAACCTGATCGCCGGCCTCGGCGGCGGAATCGCCCTCGCCGCCCTCGCGGGCGTGCTCTTCGGCCAGGGTGCCTCGCAGCCGGTCCGGAGCGACCCGCAGTACTTCGTCACCGCTGATGGAGAGGGCGCCCACCTGTGGGTCCGCGAGGGAACGACCCTCCGCGTCATCGGTCATGGCGAATGCAAGGAGTGCACCGCCAAGGGCCACGGCGACCATGACCACGGCGATGGCGATGGACACGACCACGGAAAGCCCGGCCACAAGTAGCCCCGTCCCCTGCTCTCCAATCCCCGTGCAAGGCGCCCCGAGCGGGGCGAGGGTGTGCTTGCGCCCACAGTCGGCACTGGATGCAAGAACCGGTCTTCATTAGACTGCCCGGACCATGCTCCACCCCTCTCACATGTGCGGCCAGAGTGTCTCGGGGGACGGACGATGACCTCACCGCCGGCTCCGTGTCCCGACCAGGTGACGCGCCTTCGGGAACTCATGCTCGGCACGTTCTTCCGCGGCTGGAGCCCGGACTACCTGTCCTCACCCGCGTTCGAGGCCGACCTGCTGGCCCACACCACGCGTCGCTTCGAAGAGTGCCGCGACATGATCCTGCCGTGGATCGAGCGTCACCTGCCGCTGGACAGCAAGTCTGTCGTTGATATCGGCTGCGGCACCGGCGCGAGCACCGCGGCCTGGGCCCAGAAGGCCGAGCGAGTTGTCGGGTACGACATCCACGCGCCCTCGATCGACGCCGCGAACGGGCGCATGGAGATCATGGGGATTCAGAACGTCACCTGCCGCGCGCTGCGGCCCGACGCCCTCATCCCGGCAATCCGCGATGACTTCCCCGATGGGGCCGACGTCATCATCATGTACGCCGTGCTGGAGCATCAGAAGGTGTTGGAGCGGATCGACACGCTCCGGGCAAGCTGGAGCCTCCTCCGCCCGGGCGGGCTGCTGGTCGTGGGCGATTCGCCCACCCGCTTCTCAATGATGGACTTCCATACGTCCCTGCTCCCGTTCTTCAACTGGCTCCCCGAGGAACTCGCGGTGTACTACGCCCACAAGTCGCCGCGGGCCGACTTCCGCGACGGCGTGGAAAACGCCCTTCGCAGCGGCCTGCCCGCGGCGATCGACTACGTCGCCCGCTGCGGACGCGGCGTGGGATACGAGGAGTTCGAGATCGCCATCGGCGATCTGAACCGGTACGTCGTCGGCGATTCCTTCGATGACGGGATGATCAACCAGCCGCACCGGGGCGTGAGTTTCGTCGACGAACTGATCCAAGCGTTCGCCAGGAGCTTCAGCCTCAAGGTACCGCGCGGCTTCCTCCGCGAGAGCCTTGAGGTCATCCTCCGCAAACCGCTCCATCCCGACGAGGCCCCGCCCGATCCCAAGCCGGCCCCCGTTGAGGGCCTCATGAAACGCTCCCAGGTCGATGCTCTGGTGAATGACCAGGTACAGGCACGAATCGAAGAGGAGCTGAAGAGACTCAATCAACAGCCGGCGGCTCCTGCAAGCCTCGCTGCAACTATGAATTAGATCGATTTCGGCGATTGCGTAACGAGTGTTTCGTAGTGTTCAGGTGTGTCTTTGGGTTTGGTACACGAGTGCGGGCAGGGTGGTTTGTGGCGGAGAACCAGAAGCGTCCATCCTGGTGCATCGGACTCGTCGGATTCTCGTGCCCCGAGTGGTCGAAGTCACTGTTCACCGTCGATGCGGGTATTCGCGGTCGCTCTCGTGGCGACACGCACCGCCTGAGCAAGTACGCGGCTCACTTCAACGCCGTAGAGATCAACACCACCTTCTACGGCATCCCCTCGATCGATACCGTGCGGGCGTGGGCGGACGCGACACCCGCGGACTTTCGCTTCTGCGTGAAGATGCCTCGCGACGTGACGCACGGGCCGACGCCCCAGGGCGTGCTGGCCGCGGCGGACGGCCCGCCGCCGGGGCATCTGCTGCGCGAAGAAACGCTCGTGACGGCGCGACGCTTTCTGCAGGTACTCCAGCCGCTCGGCGGCAAACTCGGGGCCGTGCTCGTGCAGTTCCCGCCGAAGTTCATGGCGCAGCGTCGCGATGAACTCGCCGCGTTCCTCGACCGTGTCGGCCGCGGAGCGCCGCTCGCGGTCGAGTTGCGCCACGACAGTTGGTGGACTCCCGAAACCGGGGCAATCCTGCACGACCGCGGCGTTTGCTGGGCGGCAACCGATGAATCGCCCCGGCACGAGGCAGAGCGAGCGCCGGATGCCAGCGGCGTGGACAGGCGCGCGCCGCGGCACATCACGCCGACCGCCGACTTCCTCTATATCCGCTGGCTCGGCAAGCACGACCAGCTCGATGATCGGAGCAAAGAGCACTTTGACCCCACATCTCGGCTGCGCTGGTGGGCAGAGCGGCTCCGCACAATTCTGGACCGGAACCCGCAGGTCCGCGTCGTCTACGGCTTCTTCGACAATGACTTCGCCGGCTACGCCCCGGCGACCGCGCGGCGGTTCATGGACATCCTTGGCCTGCCGTCTCCAAAGTTGGACACACGAGCAGCCGACGAGCCGACGCTCTTCGGGTAGCAGGTCTCTTGCTGAATTGCTCGTGGACTTTCGCCCACAGGTGCCCGGCTTCCTGAACCGCAGCCGTATGTCAGTGCTACGAAAAAGCCCCGTAGCCGGACAGGCTCGGGGCTTGCAAGCGGAGAGGGGGGGATTCGAACCCCCGAAACGGTTACCCGTTTACGCGATTTCCAGTCGCGTTCCTTCAGCCTCTCGGACACCTCTCCGGCTGTGGGGATTCCAGTTTAGCCGCCATTCCCTTCCCCGTCCCCGGGCCGCCCTCCCGCCGCCGCGCCCGCTCGGGGATCCTTCCCGTCGCCGTCGTACCCTAGTTGCCGCAGGAGCGCCCCATCCCCGAGCGAGCGAGCCAGCGGTGGAAACGCCAGCGGCGAATCGCGGTTCACCAGCCGCAGCCACAGCCACTCGACCACCCGCACCCCCCAGTACCGATCCACAGTCACCCGTGCGATGGCCCAGCCCACGACGGCCCCCACGGCGACATCGCTCGGCCAGTGCGCTCCGGTCAACACCCGCGTCGCGCCAACCACACACACCATCGCCACGCACAGCCAGCGAAGGCGCGGGTAGTTCGCCGCGAGGAACACGCTCATCGCCGCCGCGGCTGCCGTGTGACTCGACGGCATCGACCACAACTCCGCATCCCCTTTCCAGAACTCCCACGCGTACTGCAGCGAGAACCCATTGTCTGTCGGTACTGGGTACATGGCCCACGGACCCAGGATCGTGTGCGGGTCGCCCAGCGCCGGCCGCGGCCGACCAAGGCCCCCCTTCAGCACCCAGCACGCGATGCTGGTCAGGCCCGCTGCGGCGAACAGATCAAGCAGCCGCCGTCGCCGCGCCGGGTCCAGCGACCAGATCACCGCCGCCGCGAAGATGATCGAGCCAACCGCCCCGTACTGCTGCCACGCCCGCAACTCCCTGAGGACGTCCCCCTCCCGCCGGAGGAGGCCGGCCGACATCGAAAAGAGCGGACCATCCAGCGGGAAGATCGCGGCAAACAGCACCGCGGCGAGCAGCAGCGGCCATGCCCATGCGCGCCGTTCCTCGGCCCTCGACCACTGCACAACAGGCCCGACCACGCCCCACACCGCCGCACCCGCCATGTGGCCCCAGCGCACGGGCACCCACAGCGACTGGTTATAGTCGCGGGCCATGGCCACGGCGGACGCTGATCGAGCCAACTCAGTCTCTCCTGCGATCGCTCAGGCCCCCGCCGCGGGGTGGCTCCGCGGCCCCATCGCGACGGTCGTTCTGCTCGCCCTGTGCGCCACACTCTATCTTCCCGGCTTGTTCACGATGCCTCCGGTGGACCGCGACGAGTGCAAGTTCGCGCAAGCCTCGCGCCAGATGCTGGCGACCCAGGACTGGGTGGTGCCCCGAATCGGGGACCGGCCGCGCCTGAACAAGCCGCCGATGATCTACTGGCTCCAGGCGGCCTCTGCACGGCTGCTCGGGGAAACACCCGCGATGGCCGCAGCACCCTTCCCGGGCGGTGCCGACCCGACGGCAGGGATCGGGCGGTACCGCCTCCCCTCGGCGATTGCCGCGACGATCACGGTGCTGCTCGTGTTCTGGCTGGGAACGCGAATGTTCGACCGGCGGGCCGCGATTCTCGGTGCGGCGCTCCTCGCCGTCTGCCCCGTCTTCGCGTGGGAAGCGCACCAAGCCCGGGCCGACCAGGTGCTTGTGGCGACCATCGTGATCGCGCAGTCCGCTCTGTGGTCGATCTGGCACACACGGCGATCACCACGCCGGCCGGTGCTGGCGCCGGCCGTGCTGTGGCTGGCCCTGTGCGCGGGCGTGATGACCAAGGGGCCGGTCGCCCCGATGGTGGTCGGCCTGACAGCACTGACCCTTGCCCTGCTCCAGCGGGACTGGAGGTTTCTCATCCGCCTTCGTCCCCTGATCGGCGGTTCCATCGTCCTCGGCGCGATCGCGACCTGGCTCGCCCTCGTCGCTGGACACGTGGGATGGAGTCACCTCTCGGAGACGCTTTGGCGCGAGCTCATCGGTCGCAACCTCGAGGCCGCGGAAGGCCACTGGGGACCGCCGGGGTACCACCTGCTGCTTCTGAATGTCCTTTTTTGGCCCGGCACACTTGCCGTGCTCTTCGGTGTCGGGCGGGCGTGGCAGCGAGGGCTGCGTGCCGGCTCGCCCGCCGGTCCTGCCGCCGCATGGCCCGCGAGGATGCTGCGGCACCTGCGCAGCCGGAGGCCCGCGCGTGATGCGGAGGTCTTCTGCCTGGCATGGCTCATCCCAGCGTGGATCGTCTTTGAACTTGTCGGCACCAAACTGCCTCACTACACGATGCCGCTCTATCCGCCCCTCGCCCTGCTGTGCGCCCGCGCGGCGTTCGCCCTCGCCGCGAGGCACCGGCGCACCGGTCAGCCGCCACTGGACCGCGCGGCCGTCATCATCTGGTCCGTTCTCGGCGCGGTAATCGTCGTCGCCGTGCCCGCTGCGGCTGGCGCGTTCGTCGTGCATGGCGACCGATCGGCGCTGGCCCCCAACCTGCTCTCCTTCCCGCTGCGGATCGCGGCGACGACCGCCCTCTTCTACGCCGCGGTGCTTCTCTGGCGGCATGGCATCGTCCGCGCCCAGGTCGCCTCGATCGGGGCGATAGTTGCGGGGGTGGTCGCCCTCATGGTCGTGCTCCCTCATGTGCCGGGGCTCTGGGTCAGCAACCAAATCCTCGCGAGGATCCGCGAAAGCGACCAGTCAATGTCGCTCCCCGTGGCCGTGGTCGGATTCCGCGAGGACAGCCTCGTCTTCTTGAGCAACGGCGGGATCACGCGACTGAACATGGATCACGTTCCCGAGTGGTTCTCCGCGAATCCGGGCGGGCGTGTGTTTGTCCCCAAGGAGGAGGTCGCCGCCTGCCGGTACCTCGTCGGCCGGCCGATGCTTGCAGAGGAGCAGTACGCAGTGAGCGGGATCAACTACTCGGACCGGCTCCGGTCCGTTGACCTTGTACCGATGCGGTTCCCACCATGACGCAGGACACACCCGGACATCCGCCGCCGCCGTCGGGCCTGCTGCTGGTCGACAAGACCCGCGGTCCGACCTCCATGGATTGCTGCCGTGCGGTCAAGCACAGGCTGATCAACGCCGGGTTCCACAAATCGATCAAGGTCGGCCACGGCGGGACGCTCGATCCGCTCGCTACCGGCCTCGTAGTGGTGCTCGTCGGCAAGGCCACCAAGCTCTGCGACGCCGTGATGGCGGGCGAGAAGGAGTACCTCGCCGACGTGGATCTGTCGGTCACGTCGCCGACGCAGGACCTCGAGGGCGACCTGACGCGGATCGATGTGGCCTCGCCGCCGTCGCGCGAGGATGTTGAACGGGCGATTCTTCCGTTCATCGGCCTGATCCAGCAGCGCCCCCCGGCGCACTCGGCGATGTGGGTCAACGGAGAGCGGGCCTACGACCTGGCCCGGCAGGGCAAGGCTCCCGACCTGCCGGCCCGCCCGGTGCAGATCCACGCGATCACGCTCACCGAGTACGCCTGGCCGATCGCCCGGCTTGACATCACGTGCGGCAAGGGCACCTACATCCGTTCGCTCGCACGCGATCTCGGCGAAGCGCTCGGCGTCGGCGGTTGTTTGGCCTCGTTGCGGCGCACCCGCAGCGGGCGCTTCCGAGTCGAGGAGGCGACGCCCTACGACAGGCTCCCGCACCAGATCACGCCGGCGGATCTGCGGCCGCTCCCAAAACCGGGCGACCTGTAGGCGGTCCGTCCTCGCCGACCCCCGGCGTTCGCGGCGGGTTGCCGAACCGGCACTGCCGGATCCCGAAGTACACGAGTGTTTCGAAGATCAGCAGCCCCGCGAGGAACCCGCCAGCCGCGGGCCAGGGCGCCGCACGCCAGTCGTGCCGCGCCGAGATCGGCCAGGTGAGCCAGTCGTTCCAACTGTGGTGCGATCCGGAGAGGAACCAGCCGAGCAGCGCGAGCACCGACCCGATGATCCAGCCGATGGTCGCATGTCCGCACACCGCCGAGGCCACGGCGGGCGTCACCCTCCACCCGCGGCGGGAACCGAAGAACCGCACACCCCACGACTCGATCATGATGAGGGCGCGGAGAGGCAGGAATCCGAGCAGGACGCCGCTCCCGACGCTCATCCCGAGTATGGCCAAGACGGCAAGGCCAGTCGGGTAGCGGGAGAGCATGTCGCCCACGGCCTCTGGACCGATCCCGAGCACCGACATCACGACCACAGGACCGAGAAGGACCGACGCGACCAGCGAGTTGAATACGCCGAGTTGCTCGGATCGCGGCGCCTCGATCACCAGCGATCGCGAGTGGGTCATCGGGTGCCGGAGCACGCCCAGGTTCGTCCGCAGAAAGGCAACGAGTGAACTCCTCGATCGTCCCGTCTGCTGCCACGGACTCCCCGGCCGGCCTGTCTCGGGCCGGCTCATCGGGATGGACTCGCCGCACTCCGGGCAGTGGGCCTCATCCTCGATTCCCTCGAGCACGTAGCCGCACCGCTCGCACAGCAGCGTGGTTTCCCGAGGTTTGGTGCTCACCGATTCCTCCAGACGTGCCGGCGACTCTACGGGGCTCGTGCCCAATCCCGCCCGCCGCTGGCGTGCCGGAGCAGACTCGACTAAGGTTGACCTCGCCTGCCGGAGCCCCAGTTGATCCAGATCCGCCGAATCCTGATGGACGATGCCCTGTACGCACAGGAATGCGCGCTCCGCGAGGCCGTGCTCCTCGGACCCATCGGCTTCGACCTCGACCGCTTCCGCCGGGAGTTCCCGGGGATCGAGGAGCGGATGGAGCACTACGTCGCAGTCTTCGACCACCCATCCGGGCCGCGGGTCGTTGGCAGCGTGGGGCTTGTGGTCGATCACCCGGCCAAGGGCGTCGGCAAACTGACCCAGATGTGTGTCGACCCGCAGAGGCAAGGCGAGGGGATCGGCAAGCGGCTGGTCGTCGCCGTTGAGCGAAGGGCGTTTGGTGAACTGGAACTGGCGGAACTGTTCTGCCACGCCCAGATCGCCGCGTGCGGGTTCTACCGCCGCCTCGCGTGGAACCCCGATGGCGAGGTCTTTACCGAGGCCGGGATTGAGCACCGTAAGATGATCCTGCGGCCCTCCCTCGGCGAACCCGCCGAGGCCTGAACTTGCGTATCGAACGCTCAGGCCGGTAGCCGCACAAAGGGCCGGGTGGAATACTTCCTAGGCGAAAGCCGGGGCGGGCGTGCGGAGCCGCGATGATCGATCCCGATCCATCCGTGCGAGACCTTTTCACCCGCCATGGCCTGCGATGCACCCGCCAGCGGGAGGTGGTCTACGCCGCTCTGCTCGCGTGCAAGAACCACCCGACCGCCGAGGAACTCTTCCGCCTCGCCCGCGGCTGCGAGTCCGGGCTTTCTCTGGCCACGGTGTACAACGCGCTTGATGCGTTCATCCGCTCTGGACTCTGCCGGCGTCTTCCATCCAGTCACAACGGGGGCCCGGTATCTGGCGGCTGCCGGTTCGACGCCTCGACCGACTCGCACGTCCACACCGTCTCGGCGTCTGGACAGGTCCGCGACCTGCCGGCCGACCTCTCATCCGCCGTTCTGGACTCGATTCCGGATCACCTGCTGCGCGAGATCGAGAGACGCCTCGGCGCGCGGATCATGCGAGTCGGAGTCGACCTGATCGTGTACGACGACGGAGGCGAAGCACCCCCAACGGGGTGTGCCTGACCCCGCCCGAGATCTGCTATTTGGGTGTGTCCGCTGTCAAGACGCCGGGGCCTTAGGCCGATATCCCGGGTACCGCCCCGGTTCTCGGGCGTCCCGGAGGTCGCCAGTGTCACCTGTCGCCAACCGCCGTCGCCACCAGCGCTACGTGCTGCAGCCCATGTACACGCCTGTCGCGGTCAGGCTGCTCGACCGCGAGCAGTTCGATATTGAGGGGCACGCGTACGACATCTCGGTGGGGGGGATGCGCTTTGAACTCGACGAGCGGGTCGCGCCCGGCACCACGGTGGCGATCCAGATCACCCTCCCCATGACCGACGAGACGGAGGTCGGACCCGGGCGTTCGATCTATGTGCTCGCGACGATCGTGTGGATCGAGGATGATGATGTCCCCGGCCCGGTGCGCACCGCTGCGGTGTTCAACCACTTCGCGAGAGTGGGGGACCAGGAGCGGCTGGCGCGGCAGTTCTCCACCGGTCGATTCCGGCTCGCGGCCTGAGCACGCTCCTCCAGGAAATCGGCTGGGAACCGCGCCGCGGGTGTGGTATCGTCGGGCCTTCCGAGGGTGATCCCACTGGAGGCGGCGATGCCGTTTGTCCTCGCGCTCGATCAGGGCACCACATCATCACGGTCGATCGTGTTCTCGCCCGACGGCACGCCCGTGGCGCAGAAGCAGATCGAGTTTCGTCAGATCTTTCCCAGGGCCGGCTGGGTCGAGCACGACCCGATGGAAATCTGGTCGTCGCAGCTCGCGTCCCTCAGCGGGGCGCTCGCGGCGGCCGGCGTCCGCGCGTCGGACTTGGCCGCGGTGGGGATCACGAATCAGCGGGAGACGACGATCGTCTGGGATCGTGCCACCTCCCGGCCTGTCTACAACGCCATCGTCTGGCAGGACCGCCGGACCGCGGAAGCGTGCGACCGGCTGCGCCACGACGGCGCCGAGCCGACCATCCGCGAGAAGACGGGCCTTGTCATCGACTCGTACTTCTCGGGAACCAAGATCGGCTGGATCCTCGACAACGTCCCCGGCCTCCGCGCCCGCGCCGAGCGGGGCGAACTCGCGTTCGGGACCGTCGATTCCTGGCTCATCTGGAACCTGACGGGCGGGAAGGTCCATGCAACAGATGCGACCAATGCCTCGCGGACGATGTTGTACAACATCCACACGGGCGAGTGGGACCCTGATCTGCTCCGCCTCCTTCGTGTGCCTGAGGCCCTGCTGCCCCGCGTCGTCGAGTGCTCGGGCACGATCGCGACGGTGGACCCGGACCTGCCGGCGGCACGGGCCCCGATCGCGGGGGTCGCGGGCGACCAGCACGCCGCGCTCTTCGGCCAGGCCTGCCACGTGCCGGGGATGGCCAAGGCCACGTACGGCACCGGGTGCTTCCTCCTCCAGACGCTCGGGCCCAAGCCGGTACTGTCCCAATCCGGCCTCCTGACCACGATCGCGTGGAGCCTGGGCGGCAGCGTGACGTACGCGCTGGAGGGAGCGGTGTTCATCGGCGGGGCGATCGTGCAGTGGCTGCGCGACGGTCTCCGCATCATCCGGTCGTCGGACGAGGTGGAAGCGCTCGCCGCGTCGGTCCCGGATTCCGGAGGGGTGTGCCTGGTTCCGGCGCTCGCGGGGCTTGGTGCGCCGCACTGGGACCAGTACGCGCGGGGCCTGATCATCGGCCTGACGCGAGGCACGACCCACGCCCACATCGCCCGTGCCGCGCTCGAGGGCATCGCCTTTGAGGTGGCGGACCTGATGGATGCCATGCGGAAGGACTCTGGGGCGCAGCTTCCGGAGCTCCGCGCCGACGGCGGGGCGTCCGTGAACGCGCTGCTGATGCGGTTCCAGGCCGAGGCTCTGGGTGTTCCCGTGTCGTGCTCGGCCATCCCAGAGACAACTGCCCTCGGCGCGGCATTCCTTGCGGGCCTCGGCGTCGGGGTGTTCAAGTCCGTGGATGAGATCGCATCGCATTGGAAGCAGGGACCTCGGTACGAGCCCGCGATGGATCGGGCCGAGATGGACCGACTCCGGACGCGCTGGCGGCGGGCCCTGGATCGGTGCCGGAACTGGGAGCGAGAATGATCCGTGACGAGATGATCGGCGCCCTGCGTCGCCGGGGCGATCAGGCCTGGGACGTCGTCGTGATCGGCGGCGGCGCCACGGGGGCGTACGTGGCCCTCGACGCGGCCTCCCGCGGCTATTCCGTGGCGCTCTTCGAGCGGCACGACTTCGGTAAGGGAACCTCCAGCCGCTCGACGAAGCTTGTCCATGGCGGCGTGCGGTACCTGGAGCAGGGGAATGTCTCCCTCGTCATGGAGGCCCTCAAGGAGCGGGGCCTGCTCCGCGACAACGCGCCCCACCTGGTCCACGACCTCGCGTTCATCGTGCCGACCTTCGATTGGTGGGAGGGACCGTTCTACGGGATCGGCCTGCGGCTCTACGACATGCTCGCCGGCAAGTTCGGCTTCGGCGCCTCGCGGAATCTCAGCAAAGAGGACACGCTCGCCCGCATTCCGACGCTCCGCACGGACGGGCTCCGCGGCGGCGTGATGTACTTCGACGGTCAGTTCGACGACGCGCGCCTGCTGATCAACATCCTGCAGACCGCCGTCGAGCAGGGCGCTACGGCGGTCAACTTCTGCCCCGTCGAATCGATGATCATCGAGGACTCGGTCGTGGCGGGGGTTGTCGCGAGGGACGCGGAATCGGGCGCACGGCTGGTCGCCCGGGCGCGGGTCGTGGTCAACGCCACGGGCCCGTTCGCGGATTCGGTCCGGCGGATGGCCGAGCCGGGGGCGGAAGCGATGATCGCGCCGAGCACAGGGGTTCACCTGGTGCTCGACCGCTCGTTCCTGCCGGGCGATGCGGCCATCCTGGTGCCGCATACCCCGGACGGGCGCGTGCTGTTCGCGATCCCGTGGCACGGGCACGCGCTGGTCGGGACCACCGACAACCCCATCCCCACGCCGGTGCCCGAGCCCCACCCGACGAGCGACGAGATCGACTTCGTCCTGCAGACCGTCTCCGGGTATCTGCAGAAACCGCCGATGCAGGCGGACGTCCTCTCGTGCTTCAGCGGCATCAGACCGCTGGTGTCCGCCGGGGGCAAGAGCACGGCCAAGCTCTCCCGGGACCACACCGTCCACATCGATCCCTCCGGACTGCTGACGATCGCCGGCGGGAAGTGGACGACTTCGCGCCGGATGGCGGAAGACGCCGTGAACCACGCGGCGACGCTCGGCCGGCTGGACGAGCGAGACTGCGTGACGCGAAGCCTGCGGATCCACGGCCATCTCGACCATCCCACGCCGCTCGCCGACCTCGGCGGGTACGGGTCGGACGCGGGGGAGATCGAGACGCTGCGGAGGAGCGAGCCGGCCCTCGCGGCGAGGTTGCATCCGGCACTGCCCTATACCGGGGCCGAGGTGGTCTGGGCGGCTCGGCGCGAGATGGCGAGGGGTGTGGAAGATGTGCTGGCTCGCAGGACTCGCGCATTGTTCCTGAACGCTCGTGCGGCGATGGAGATGGCGCCGGCGGTCGCGGGGCTCCTGGCCGGCGAGCTGGGGAAACCCGAGGCGTGGGCGCGCGCGCAGGTCGAGGAGTTCGCGGCGGTCGCGGCGGGGTACCTGCCGCGGTAGGCGGGGCGCTTCATGCCGTTGGCGGGGGATCGCCGTTGATCTCGACCTCGTCGGGGGCGACAACCGCGGGCTCGGGGCCCGGCTCGGCGCGGGCCATCGTGCCGGGGACGATCCCGGGCATCCAGATCTCGGTCTCGTCCTGGCCGTCGCTGACGCGGCGCATGAGCAGGTAGAGGATGGTGACGCCCGACATGGCGGTGGTGATCACGTAGGCCAGGACGACGACGACCGCGGCGCTCGTCCAGAGCTTCAGGACAGACCCGGTCGCGGCGTAGGTGCCGGTGGTTGAGTCGGACATGGCGCCGCGGCCGGCGGTGGATTCGATGATCATGGAGCGGGCATGGTCGCCGGCCCAGGCCTGGGCCCCCTGGGCGGCGAAGCCGACGGTGTTGGAGACCACGATCCACGCGACCACGCCCGCGACCCAGACGACGGCACCGGTGATCAGGAGGTAGGTGACCAGGCGGAGGGGCCGGCCCAGAACGTACGCGTAGGCCCGTTGGATCGCGTCGAGGGCGTCGGCGCCGTCGCAGGTCACGGCCGGCACGAGCAGGTGATGACCGACCCAGTATCCGACGGCGACGGCCACGGCGACGAGTGAGAGCAGCAGGGAGAGCCCGAACAGGACGGATCCGAGCAGGTTGATGACGGGCCAGCGGAGCAGGAGCAGTCCGAACACGGCGGTGCCGAGGGCGATGGCCCAGATCAGGAGCCACGGCGCGACGATCGAGCCGACAAGGCTCTTCCACCGGCCGATGGCGAACCCCGCCGCTTCAGGCCATGAGATCCGGATGCCCTGGGCGAACTCGCACGCGGCCATGCGGCTGATGGCCCCCATCCCGACGAGCCACACCCAGAGCATGAGCGGGCCGAAGACCAGCACGGTGATGGGGAACTGCCGCGCCGCTTCCAGGGGGCCGCGGACCCCCCAGCGCCACACGGCGCTCGGGAGATCGCCGGATCGGACGGCGGACCATCCGGTCGGGCCGAACGCCGAGGCGATGATCGCGCTGCGGTTGTCGGCCGAGAGGGTCATGATGCGTCCGTCGATCCACGTGCCGGCCTGCGAGAGCGCGGCGACCGCCACGATCGCGAGGAACGCGACGACCAGCTTGCCCGCCCCGAGACCCAGGAGCGGCGCGCGGAGGAGCTTGGGCCAGAGCAGGTCGGCGGTCAGGTCGGAGAGTGTGACTGCGGATGGCATGGCGCCTGAGGGCCTGGATGTCGTGTGGGTCGGACGTGCCATGGGGCGCTCCTGCGGACGGGGTGTGCAGCGGTCTCATCCTACCAGAGGCACACCGGAACGAAAAAAACTACAATCAATCCGAATCATCACGTCAAGAACCAGTGGAGGAGCCCTCATGACGCCGTCCATCATCATCGCGGTCGTGCTCGGCGGTCTGCTGATCGTCGTCGCGCTCTGGGTCATCGCCGTGTACAACTCGCTTGTGGGCAAGCGGGTGGATGCGGACAACGGGTGGGCCCAGATCGACGTGCAGCTCAAGCGGCGGTACGACCTGATCCCCAACCTGGTCGAGACGGTGAAGGGGTACGCGTCCCATGAAAAGGGGACGCTCGAGGCGGTCATCTCGGCCCGGTCGCGGGCGGTGGACGTGTCGAACTCGTCGGTCGCCCAGCGGGCGGAGGCTGAGAACATGCTCGGCCAGGCGTTGGGCCGGCTGATCGCGCTCTCCGAGGCGTACCCGGATCTCAAGGCCAACAGCAACTTTGCGGCGCTGCAGGAAGAACTGGCCTCGACGGAGAACAAGATCGGCTTCTCGCGCCAGCACTACAACGACTGTGTGGCGAGGTACGAGCAGGCGAGGCAGATGTTTCCCGGCTCCGTGGTGGCTGGGGCGTTCAACTTCGCCAAGAGGGACTACTTCGAGGTTCAGGATTCCGGCCAGAGGGAGGCGCCGAAGGTCAAGTTCGGCGCGTGAACCGGCCCGGGGCGCGGCCGGTTGGAGCCGCCGCCTTCTTGAGCAAACCCGATGTCCCAGACACCCCCTCCACCGCCGGGAAGGCCGTCCCGCCTCAACGAGGCAACCGGGAAGCTGCGCGCCGAGATCTCCGCGTACCCGGGGTCGATCACGTACGTCGACCTGATGCGAAAGAACAAGCGTGAGTCGGTGATGCTGATGGTGGTGATGGTGCTGCTCGGGGTTGTCCTGGGCGGGGTCATCTCGGGGGCGCTCACGGCCTACGCGGGGGCGAGCGCGGCGGACCTGCTGCCGTCGGTCGTCCTCGGCGCCGCGGCGGCGCTGGTCGTGGCCTCGCTCGGGGCGACATGGTCGTGGTTCGGGGGCGACTCGGCCATCCTGGCGATGTCGGGGGCACGCGAGATCACCAAGCCCGATGACCCGCAGTTGTTCAACGTGGTCGAGGAGTGCGCCATCGCCGCGGGCCTGCCGGTGCCGCGCGTGTACCTCATCAACGACACGGCGCTGAACGCATTCGCGACGGGCCGGGACCCGCAGCACGCCTCGGTGGCGATCACGACCGGGCTGCGGAACGTGCTCAACCGCGACGAACTCCAGGGGGTCATCGCGCACGAGGTGGCCCATATCCGGCACTACGACGTCCGTTTCGCCATGCTGATGGCGACGATGGTGGGGCTGATCGTCTTCGCGAGCGATGCGTTCCGGCGGATCCTCTGGTACGCCCCTCGCGGGGGGCGGGGCGGGTCCCGCGGCGGCGGCAAGGAGGGGGGCGGGGCGGCGGTGGCGATCCTGTTCATCGCGGCGATCCTGCTGTCGATCCTTGCCCCGATCTTCGCGTTCCTGATCCAGATGGCGTACTCGCGCCAGAGGGAGTTTCTGGCCGATGCCGGGGCGGTGGAGATCACCCGGAATCCGGAGGGGCTGGCTTCGGCGCTGCTCAAGCTTGCCGACGACCCGGAGCCGCTGGTGGACACCGCGAACCGGGGGACCGCTCACCTGTTCATCGTGAATCCGCTGAAGCGGATGCACGATGCCCACCAGTCCCTGGATTCGATGTTCCTGTCCCACCCGCCGATCCAGAAGCGGGTGGCGCGCCTCATGGCGCTCACCCGGTGATGCCGATGCCCCGTGTACTGCGTTGTCCGCTGAGTGCATGGTCCCGCCCCCCGTTCCACCCCATTTCCCTGTGCCGCCGTGGTCCGCACCGTCACACCGATCATGGCATGCTTCGGATGATCCGTCCAGGGTCGTGTGTGCAGTGACGCGATTTGGCGCACAGATCCGATCAGCCGCTACCATCGACCCATGTCCAAGTCGCTTCAACGGTGGATCCTGCCGCTCCTTGCCCTCCTTGTGCTGGGTCCGTTGGCGGGCTGGATGACGGTGTCGCTGCGGTCCTCCAACGGGGGCGAGGGCACGTCGATCCTGGTCTGCAGTTCGTGGGTCCGCGGCCTGGGGGCATGCCTGGGGGCGTTCGCGCTCGCCGCGGTCGCCGGGTGCCTCTCGGGGCGGATGCTGACGAGGAGTTGGGGGTTCTTCTGCGCGGGGCTGGTGTTGGCGTGGGCGGCGTGGGGGACGGGGACGATCGCGGAGGTCCTGCGAACAACGAACTCGTCGGGCACGTTCCTGATTCTCTCGGTGGAGGGCCTGATCGTCGGCGGTCTGGGTGTCGTGCTGGCGGCGCTGATCGCACGGGCGTCTCCCCGGGAGCATCCTGTCGCCGAGTCCTGGACGGACGATGACCACTCGGCGGTTCCGACGCTCGCCCTTGCCGTGGTGCTATCGCTGGTGGCGGGCGGAGTGGGGGCGTGGCTGATTGCTCAGAACTCGTTGAAGGGGCAGACAGTCGCCGCAGCGGTTGCGGCGGCGATCCTTGCGGCGGGGTTCGGCCGGCTGAGCGCTCAGCGGGCGCCGGCGCTGCTGTTCTTCGTCGTCATGGCCTGCCTGGCCGTGCTGGGGCCGGCGATGGCCATGGTGCTCAACTTCTCGCCCGGGGCGTCGGGGGCGTCGCGGCTGCAGGTGTTCCCGGCGAGTGCCGACGTAATCGCGGGGGTTCGGGCGGGCCTGCTGTTGCCGCTGGCCAGGCCGCTGCCGCTGGACTGGATTGCCGGGGCGTTCATCGGTATTCCGCTCGGGCTGAACTGGGCGGGATCGATGCTCGACCGCCATGCCCACGCTCCGGCCGCGGGGTGAGTTCGAGGCCTGGCTGCCAGCGGGTTCGCGACTTGGACGTTCCGGCTTGGCAGGTCAGGGTGTTTCCCGGGCCTCTTGGCAGCATCTGACACCGCGTGGGACCCGCATACGATCCCAAGCCCAACGTTGGAGGGTCGGGTGGCGGGGCAACGGAGGGGAGGGGGCGGAGAACGACATTGCCGATCCCTTCTGAGGCCAACTCGTCGCCATCGCCGGCCCAGGCCGCCGGCATGCCGGATGTTCAGGGAACCAGTGATACGCGGCGGGTCCCGATTGACAAGGTGGGCGTCAAGAACGTGACGTATCCGATGACGCTGGTCGTGCCCGCATCCTGCACGGGAGACGGGTCGAGCGGCGGTGAGAGCGGGGAGCAGTCGACGGTCGCGACGATCAATATGTATGTGTCGCTGCCGCACTACCAGAAGGGCACGCACATGAGCCGGTTCCTGGAGGTGCTCAATGAGTACTCCGGGCCGATCACGCCGGGGCAGATCCCGGAGATCACCGAGGCGATCCGGCGGCGGTTGGGCGCGGCCGATGCGCACTTCGAGGCGTGGTTCACGTACTTCATCCGCAAGTTTGCCCCGGTGACGAAGATGCCTGGGATGATGGACTACCGGGTCGGCTTCGAGTGCCGCGCGGGGCCCAAGAGCGATTTCATGATGACGGTGCGGGCCCCGGCGACCAGCCTGTGCCCGTGCTCGAAGGAGATCTCGCAGTTCGGGGCGCACAACCAGCGGTGCGAGATCGAGGCCAAGGTGCGGCTGAAGGCGGACGGGTCGTGCGGGACGCTGTGGATCGAGGAGCTGGTGCGGATCATGGAGCGATCGGCGTCCATGGAGTTGTTCGCGGTGCTCAAGCGGCCGGACGAGAAGTTCGTGACCGAGGCCGCGTACGAGAACCCGAAGTTCGTCGAGGACATCATCCGGGACTTGGCCCTGGAACTGGATCGGGAGGACCGGATTACCTGGTACTCGATCACGAGCGAGAACTTCGAGTCGATCCACAACCACAACGCCTACGCCGAGATCACGCGGGACAAGCTGGCCTGACGCGGTCGAGGCGGCGCGAGAAACGACCCGGCCGTATCGCGCGGCCGGGTCGGTCGTGGCAGAGTTGAAGGGTGGGCGACGGGCTCAGCAGCCGTTATTCAGGGCGGAGAACCACGCCTGGACGTAGGCGGCGATGTCGACCGGTTCGACGACGCCGTTGTGATCGAAGTCGCCGGCCAGGCCGCCGACGGAGATCGAGACGAACCAGGAGTTGATGAACGCCGCGATGTCTGCGGGCTCGATCACGCCGTTGCAGTCGGCGTCGGCGGGGCAGGTCGGGTCGTCGGTCCAGCGAGCGATGAAGGCCGAGACGGTGGTGCCGGCGTGCTGGAATGTGCCGCCGGCGATCACGTCGCCGTTTCCGAGAGTCGTAACGGTGTTGACGGTGTTGTCCAGCCCCGGGCCCATCTCGCTCCACACCACGCCGTCCCACCTTGCTGCGCGGATTGCGCTGACACCGCCGGCGGTGGTGAAGGCTCCGGCCGCGACGAGATCGCCATTGGGGAGAACGGTGAGGGAGTTCACGGTGTTGTTCATCCCGGTCGGCTCGAGGGCGATCCACGCGGATCCGGTCCAGCGGGCCATGCGGTTGGCGATCACGCCGTCCGCGGTGGTGAACGCCCCGCCGGCGATGAGCGTGCCGTTGGGGAGCAGGGCGAGGGCGTTGACGGCGTTGTTCATCCCGGCGCCCATGGCGGACCAGGTCGTGCCGTTCCAGCGGGCGACGCGGTTCGCGGCGGAGCCGCCGGCGGTGGTGAACGCGCCGCAGACGACGATATCGCCGTTGGGCATGACCACGATGTCATTCACAGTGCTGTTGAGGCCGGTGCCAAAGGCGGACCACGCGATGCCGTTCCAGCGAGCGAGACGAGCGGCCGCATTGCCGCCGGCGGTGGTGAACGCTCCGCCGGCGAGGAGGTCGCCGTTGGCGAGTGAACGAAGGGTCGTGACGGTGCTGTTCATGCCCGTTCCCAGGAGCGACCAAGAAGTGCCGTTCCAGCGGGCGATGCGGTTGGCGCCGACCACGCCGCCGGCGGTCAGGAAGGCTCCGCCGGCGACGATATCGCCGTTGGGCATCGCGACTGCGGCATTGACCGCGCCGTCCACGCCGGTTGAGAGCGTCGACCATGCCGAGCCGTCGTAACGGGCGATGTTGTTCGCGGTGAGACCGCCGGCGGTGGAGAAGGTTCCGCCAAGAACGAACCCCGCGCCGCTTCCACCCCCGACGCCGGGCGCCGGGGCCGCGATGTTGACAGCCGCGTCGATTCCGCTGCCCACCTGTGCCCAGGCGCTTCCGGTCCATCGCGCGATCCGGTTCGCGGTGACGAGTCCGGCGGCGGTGAATCGGCCGCCGGCGGCGAGATCGCCGTTGGCGCGGGTCGCCAGGGCGAAGATGTCCCAGTTCATGCCGGTGCTCATGGCGGACCATGAGGCGCCGGTCCAGCGGGCGGCGTAGGCGGCCGAGTTGCCGCCAGCGGTGGTGAAGGAGCCGCCGGCCACGATGTTGCCGTTGGGGAGGGTGGCGAGGGCGTAGACGGTGTTGTTCATGCCGGTCCCGATCGCGGCCCAGGTCGAGCCGTTCCACCTGGCGGTCCGGTTGGCGCTGATCCCGCCGGCGGTGGTGAAGGAGCCGCCGGCGACCAGGTCGCCATTGGGCAGCGTGATGGTGGACGTCACGGTGCTGTTCATGCCGCTGCCGAAGGGGGACCATGCGGCGCCGTCCCAGCGGGCGATCCGCAGGGCGGCGACACCGCCGGCCGTGGTGAACTCACCGCCGGCGACCAGATCGCCGTTGTCGAGCGTGCCGAGGGACCAGACCCAGTTGTTGAGGCCAGCTCCGAGGGCGGTCCAGGCGCTGCCGGACCAGCGGGCGATGTTGACCACCGGGACGCCGCCAGCCACGCCGAACCCGCCCGCGGCGATGAGGTCGCCGTTGGGCATCACCTTCAGGGCGAGGATTGTGCCGCTCACGCCGGTCCCCAGGGGGGCCCAGGTCGAGCCGTTCCAGCGGGCGATCCGGATCGCGGCGACGCCGCCGATTTCGGTGAACGTCCCGGCCGCGACGAGGTCGTTGTTGGGGAGGACGGCGAGGGCCCGGATTTCGTTGTTCGCGCCGGTTCCAAAGGGTACCCAGGCGGTTCCGTTCCACATCGCGATGTGGGAGGCGGCGGCGCTCCCGGCGATGGTGAAGTTGCCGGCGGCGACCAGCCGCGGAGCGATCGGGCCGGCGCCGTCGGGATCCCATTCGGTGACGGCGTAGACGGTGCCGTTGATGCCCTGCAGGCCGTTGCCCGTGAGCCAGCGGTAGTCGCACTGGGCCCGGGCGGCGAGCGTCGGCAGCAGCACTGAGAGCAGGGCTACGGCGAGGTGAGCGGGGTTCAACGAACGACGGGGCCAGCAGAGGCGGCCTGTGGGGGCGTGACGGGTCATGGGAGTCTCCTCGTGGGCGTTGCTGCGATGGCGCGGCGGCCGCGCTCCGGGCAACACGCAGTGCGCCGGACGCCGCGCGGCAGGGGCCCGCGCAGTGGATGCGCGAGAGCGGGGAAATTCCGCAGTTAATCCGGCGCGAAGCAGGCAGCGAGCAGGCCCGGCCGCGAGAGGGTCGCGACCGGGCCTGGCCGGGTGTTCTTGGTTCTGGGAGGAGAGGCCGGCTTAGCAGCCGTTGGTGACGCCGATGAACCACGCCTGGATGAACGTGGCGATGTCCACCGGGTCGACGACACCGTTGTTGTCGAAGTCGCCGGCCAGTCCTCCGCCGGTGACGGAGGCGAACCAGGCGTTGATGAACGCGCCGATGTCGGCGGGCTCGACGACGCCGTTGCCGTCGAAGTCTGCGGGGCAGGAGCCGACCTCGATCTTGATGACCGCGTCCGCTTCGCCGGTATCCGAGTTGAGGATCACCCTGGCCATGATGTACCGACCGTTGCGGGACATACTGAAGGCTTCGGAGATCCACCGGACATTCTTGATGACCCCGCCCTGGACGACAGTGACGCCGTCCTCGAGGACGAGCTGGTCATTCCAGAACAGGCCGCCGACCCGGGGGCCCGATGTGCTCCAGCGGCCATACCAGACAACGTTTCCGTCATCGTCGATAAGGACCGGGGCGCCGGTGCCGAACTCGACGATGGTCCGGCCCGCGACGGTCGAGCCCTCCTGCATAAAGACCTGCCCGTTCTTGATGATCACGTCATCGGAGTTGGTGTCCCCGTCAAGCCTGGCCCGGAACACCATCCCGCCGGTGTTGTTGAGCGCGCGGGCGCCGGTGAAGGAGAGGTAGTTGCGGCCGGCGATCGGCGAGGGCTGGCCGGCGAGCGCGACCGGGGTCGAGTTCTTGTAGATTCCCGCGATCCCGCCGGCGGTGAACGTGGGCCGGTAGAAGAAGTCGCCGGCGTTGTTGAAGTCGTACTCGTTGGCTGTCGTGGTGAAGTCGGCGACGGTGACGCCGCCGGGCTGGCCGGGGAGGACGTCGCCCTCCTTTGCAACGAGCGTCTGCGTGAACGTGTCCGCTACGGGGTTGTAGTCGAGCCTGATGACCACCCGATCGACGCTCGACGTGATCGCGGGATCGTCGACGGTCCCGATGAACAGGATCTGGTTGTTGTCGTTCAGGCGGGAGCCAAAGAAGCCAATGTAGACGATGCCCGGCGTGAGCCCCGGGGCGTCCGCGACGGAGAGGTTCTTCTGGAGCAGCACCCGGTCGGTATTCCAGAACAGCCCCGAGTCGTTCGCGGCGGGGACGGCGTCGAGGTTGAAGAACCACGCCGAGTCGCCGTTGTTGTTGATGCTCGTGTTGAAGATCCCGAGGCGGGAGAACACCGCACCGGGGGGAGCCGTCAGCGGCTGACCGCCTTGGAGGAGGACGGCGCCGTTGCGCACCGTCACCACATTCGGGGTGATGATCGCGTTTCGAAGGTCAAACGTCGAAAGGTAGGTCCCGGCGTTGTTGACCGCCGTGGGGCTGGCGAAAGAGACGTTCCCAAGCCCGCCGATCGAATCGTCCTCGGCGAACAGGGTGGTCAGGCCGAAGGTCTGAGCGCGAACTCCGGCCGCCAGGAAGGCAGCGGCGGCGACGCCCGACACCACTTGAATCCATCGAATGCTCAGCATGGGTTGCACTCCTGGCGGCCCGAGATCGCCGACCCGCGGTTGGATACCTGGGAACCCCCTCAGTCCCGACGGTCCGGCTTGGCTTCGGCCAGATCAGGTCGCCGATGTCGATGGGCCGGGCTCGCTGTGTGTAGCCTACCGATGATCCCGGGGCTGGCAAGCGTGCTGGTGTCTTTTGCCCGGGCGGGCGGGCCGGTCCGATGCTATAGATGACGTTCGGCGGTGGGCTTGGGGGAACCCTTGGGACGGGCAGCCTGGGGTATTGGGTGAAGCGGGCGGGGGGGTGCCGGGTCGGAGACCCGACAGTTGTCGCCTGTGCTTGGACGCCGCCGATGCTCGCTCGACTGATACCCAGCATGTTCCTACGCAGGCTCCTCCTGCTGGGGGTGATGCTGGTGGCCGCGGTCGTCGTTCCGGGTGTCCAACTGGCGCGATGGACGATCGGTGAGAGCGAGGAGTTGCGCCGGCGGGCCGAGCGCCGGATGATCGACGAGCGGCTGGTTCCCACGCGACGGGGGTCGATCCTGGACCGGCGCGGGCGGGTGCTCGCGATGGATCGGCCGAGTTACGACATCGCCGTGGACTACCAGGTCATCACAGGCCGGTGGGCGCTTACCCAGGCGGCCCGCAAGGCCCGACGCGAGAACCGGGGCAACTGGTCGAGTCTCAGCACCGAGCAGCGGCAGGCGCTGGTGGACGAGTACCTCCCCGAGTTCGAGCAGCGTCTGGAGGCGATGTGGGCCCAGTTCGCGTTCGTCGCCGGGATTTCGAGGGAGCACCTCGAGCGACGCCGCAACGAGGTGCGGCTGCAGGTACAGACGCTGGCCTCCAAGGTCTGGAGCAAGCAGGACGAGGAGCAGGAACTCAGGCTCGCCAAGGGGAGCGAGACCGAGGGCGACGGCGAGGGGGGCGGCGAGGTGGCGGGCGCAGCCCGGACGCCGCGGATCCGCGCCCCCATCCGCGAGCAGGTCATCCCGCACGTGCTTCTGCACGATGTCGACGACCAGACGGCGTTCGCGTTCCAGCGTCTGGTGGCGTCCGAGGCTGCGCAGGGCGCCCGGAGCCTGACCGGCCTGGGTTCGCTGCCGGGACTCAAGGTGATCGATGCGTCCAGCCGCGAGTACCCGCTCGAGACGATCGAGGTGCTGGTGGACCGCTCGACGTTTCCGATGCCGCTGCGAGACGCCCAGCCGGCTTCGGTGAGCGTGGGGGGGGTGGCGACGCACGTCATCGGATGGATGCGAAGCGGCGTGCAGGAACGGGACATCGAGGCGCGCAAGAGAATCCTTGCCGGCTCGGACGGCGGCGCTGAGGCGCGCGAGGACCTTGGGGCATACCAGCCCGGGGACTCGGTCGGCGCCTTCGGGATCGAGGCGGGGCTCGAGTACGAACTGCGGGGCATCCGGGGGCTGATCCGTGAGCACCTGGATACTGGGGAGCGGACCACGGTCGCTCCGGTGCCGGGGCACGATGTCCGGCTCACCATCGACGCGATGCTGCAGGCGAGGATCCAGGCCCTCTTTGATCCGTCACTGGGTCTGGCGGTGGTGCAGTCGTGGCAGAGCAACCCACCGCCGATCAACCTCGGCGAGCGGCTGGACGGTGCAGCGGTCGTGATCGACGTGGACAGCGGCGACATCCTCGCCATGGCCACCACGCCCACCTTCACCCGGGAGCAGTACAAGCGCCAGATCGGCGAGATGCTGAAGGACACCCGGCACCAGCCCCTGCTCAACCGTGCGATCCAGAAGGCGTACATGCCGGGATCGATCGTCAAGCCGCTGGTGTTGTGCGCCGCGGCGACCAACGGGAACTACCGAACCGACCAGCGGATCGCCTGCACCGGGCACCTGCTTCCCAACGACCCCAATATCTTCCGCTGCTGGATCTACAAGCAGTACAAGACCACCCACTCCGAGAAACTGGGCCATGATCTTGACGGCGCCGACGCGATCATGGGCTCGTGCAACATCTTCTTCTTTGAACTGGGCCGGCGGATGGGTCCCGCGGCTGTCGTCGACTGGTTCGGCAAGTTCGGGGTCGGCGCCGATGCCGTTCACCCGGACCTTGGCCTGTACAGCCAGCGAGCCGACGGCAGTCTTGCTCCGCTCCAGTTCCCCGGTCTGTCGGCGAGGATCGGCCAAACCGCCCCGACGATCAGCGAGGCGATCCTGATGGGCATCGGGCAAGGGCCGATCGCCTGGACGCCCCTGCACGCGGCCGAGGCGTACGCCACGCTCGCCCGCGCCGGGCTTCGTGTGCCGGCCCGCCTGTTGGCCGATGCGCCGGGTTCGCCGCCGATCGATCTGCACCTGGATCCGCGCGCGGTTGCCCAGGCGCTCGAAGGGCTTCGGCGCGCGACCTCGGAGGCCGACGGCACCGCCAACCACCTCACAATCTCCATCGGTGGTACGCAGTCGTCCGAGCCGATCTTCAACGCCCCTGGCGTGCTGGTCCGCGCCAAGTCGGGCACCGCCACCGCACGCATCGAGATGGCCGACATCGATGGAGACGGCCTGAACGAGACCAAGGTCTACATCGATCATGCCTGGTGCGTGGCGCTCGTCGGTGATGCAAGGGACGGCCGGCCGCAGTACGCGATCGCCGTCGTCGCCGACGAAGCAGGCAGCGGCGGCAAGGCGGCGGGCCCGATCGCAAACCAGGTCGTTCACGCGCTCATCGCCGAGGGATACCTGAACGCCCCGCTGGAAGCGGACGCCGCGGAGCACCCCTAGCCGGAGCCGCACCGGACCGCTCCGAGGCGGTCCAACGTCGAGATGGACCGCTACACGCTTCGAACGCTGATCGGCTGGGACCTGACGCTCGGGCACTTCGCCTGGCTGACCGTCGGCGCCTCGGTGGCGCTCTCGCTGATCGGCGTGTACGCCATCGACGTCGGCACCCGCCTGCCCGATTCGGGCGAGGCCATGTCCGGCCTGGTGGTCCGGCAACTGGTCTTCCTCGCGGTCGGGCTGCTCGCTGCAGGGCTGGTTGCGTTCCCGCACTACCGGCTGATCCGCATGGTGGCCTGGCCGGTGATGTGGGTCACCCTCGGCCTGCTGCTGTTCCTGCTGATCCCGGTGGTTCCCTCCTGGCTGGTGACGCCTCGGAACGGCGCGCGTGCGTGGATCAATCTCGGGCCGGTCGACTTCCAGCCGTCTGAGGTGTGCAAGATCGCGTTTGTCCTGGTCGTGTCGGACTACCTTCGCTACCGCAGTTCCCACCGCACACTGACGGGGCTGCTGCCGATCGCCCTGATCACGTTCGTCCCCGTCGGCCTGATCATGCTCCAGCCGGACTTCGGCACCGCGGCGATCTTCATCCCGACGCTGTTCGCCATCCTGCTCGCCGCGGGCGCCAAGATCAAGCACTTGGTCGCGGTGGTCCTGATTGGTGCGGCGGCGGTTCCCGCCGCGTACCCGCTGCTCAAGCCCTACCAGAAGCAGCGGATCCTGGGGCTGGTGATGGTCATGAAGGGGGACCGCGAGGCAGCGAACGACACGACGTACCAGAGTTTCACCGCGATTACCCTGACTGGCGCGGGCGGGGTCTCGGGCCTGGAAGACGAGCAGTCCCGCGCGATGGTCCGCTTCAACCGTCTACCCGAGCGGCACAACGACATGGTCTTTGCCGTCGTTGTCAACCGCTTCGGGCTCCTGGGCGGTGTCGCGGTCCTGGGGCTGTACCTGGTCTGGTTTGCCGGCGCGCTCGCCACGGCGGCGATCAGCCGCGACCCGTTCGGCCGGCTCGTGGTGGTCGGCTGCACCGCGGCGGTGGCGGCGCAGATGTTCATCAACGTCGGGATGAACATCGGGCTGGTGCCGATCGTCGGGCTCACACTGCCCTACGTGAGTTACGGCGGGTCGAGCATGCTGACGGTCTGGATCATGACCGGCCTGATCTTCAGCGTCGCTACGCGCCGGCCCGCTCGGATGAGCCGGCCGACGTTCGAGTGGGACCGCGTCGAGCGGGATTGACGGCTACGGCTTCGCGGCGGGCTCTTTGGTCTCGTACTCGCGGATCTGCCGGGCGACATCCTCGAGTAGGTCGTTTGGAATGGGCACCGAGAGGTTGTACTGCGCGATCTTCCACGCTCCGTCGATCTGTACGAGCACGCCCGAGCCTCGGCAGGCTCCGTACTTAGCGTTTTCGAGAGCCTCGTCGAACCAGGCCGTGGCGCCGTCCTTCGACAGGGAGAGGTGACGGTCGTGGGAGGTGTATGTCCAGCCCTGCCCCTTCGAAAAGTAGGGGTGGGCGAAGGCGCGGAATTGTTCGATGTTCCATCGCTCTGTCGCATCAGTTCCCAGGAAGACGGCATCGGGCGTGAAGAGCGCGAAGTACGCTTCCCCATCCGCCTTGGACGCCAGGTGATGCAGCGAGTCGAGCACGGCGTTGACTTCGGCCTTCGCGCCATCGGCCGGCACCCTGAGCGTGCCTGTCGTCCGCGCCTCTTCCATGAGGGAGGATGGGTCGGGTTTGGCCGACGTGCCCGGCTGGGCCGCGAGTGCTACGCAGCCGACAAGGACCAACGCGGTTCCCGGGGCCGCCTTCGAGCGAATGTCCATGGAAACTCTCCGGTAGACCCGCCGCCGCCCCGGGCCATCCTAAACTCGCGGCACGAATGACGCTTGAACCACCGCCCGGATTCATCGCCGCCGCCGAGGAGTTGGGGGTCGCCTTCGACCCCGGAGACGTCGATCGCCTCGGCCGCTTCCTCGCCTTGATGCTCGAGGTCAACAAGACCCACAACCTCACCGCGATCACCGATCCGGCAGAGGCGTGGACGCGGCACATTCTCGACGCGATCTCCGTCGTCCCGCTGATTGCCAGTGTTGAGCCCGCTGAAGCGGGTTCGCCCGTCCGGGTCTGTGACATCGGGGCCGGCGGCGGCGTTCCGGGAATCCCGCTGGCGATCCTGCTGCCCGAGGTCAGGTTCACGCTGGTCGAGGCGACGGGCAAGAAAGTCGAGTTCCTTCGGTCGGCGGTGGCAGAGCTCGGGCTCGAGAACGTCGCGGTGGTCGGCGAGCGGGCGGAAAGGGTCGGCCAGGACCACCGCGCCCACCGCGAGAAGTACGATGTCGCTCTGGCCCGGGCGGTCGGTCACCTGGCGATCGTCGTCGAGCTGTGCGCCCCGCTGGTCCGTCCCGGCGGTGTGGTCCTGGCAATCAAGGGGGCGAAGGCGGAGCAGGAGATCGAGCAGGCGGGCAAGGCGATGGGCCTGCTTGGGGTGCGGCTCTTCCAGACCGTGCCCACGCCGACCGGCCGGATCGTCGTGCTGGAAAAGACCACCCGGACGCCCCGTGATTATCCGCGGCGGGACGGAGAACCCAAGCGCAGGCCGCTCGGGATGCCGGCGCCGGAGCGCACCTGACTCCGCGGCGGTGTATCGTGGGGGTTCCATGCTCGTCTACGCGATGCTCGCGGTGTCCGCCCTCGTCATCGCGGTCATCGTGTACCGCTACGACCTGTACGACCGCGAGCCGTGGTGGCTGCTGGTTGTTGCCACGGCTCTGGGCGCCGCGGGCATGTGGGTCGCGGGCCGGGTGCAGGTGATGTTGATCAGCGCCGCGGGCAGCCTTGCCGCGGAGCACTTCGATACCGCCATGGCGCTGGTCGCCGCGACGACCGAGGAGGCAAACAAGATCCTCGGCGTGGCCGTTGTCGCCGTGTGCTTCAGGCGGTGGTTCAACGACCCGCTCGATGGGCTGGTGTACGGCTCGTTTGCCGGGCTGGGCGCGGCGATCCTGGAATCGGTCGGAGTCGTGTCGGAGGCCGCTCACGAGGGCGTGCTCCCCGCCCACGAGGTCGTCCGCCTTGCAGGGCACCTGGTGATGGGTGGAATCGCGGGGTTCGGCCTGGGGTTGTGGCCGTTCCGGCGTCGGGGATGGAACGGCCGGCACGGTCCGCTCCCGTGGGTGTGGGCGGCGGCGGGCTGTTTTCTCGCCGCGTGGACCCTGCATTTCCTGTGGGACCTGGTCGCCTTCGCCGCGGAACGCCGAGGCCGGATGACGCCGATGCTGACGGCCTGCGCCATGACGATGATGCTCGGAGGGCTGCTCCTGTTCCGCGGCCTTGTGGGGATCGGCGCGGCGAGGTCACGGGCCGTATTCGCGGTGAAGTGAGATCGGCCGCTTACACTTGGCCGTGCCCAGCCCGGTCACCGAAGTGCTGCGTCCCGGCGGTCCCATCGCGTCAGCACTGACCGACATGGGCCTCGCCTACGAGCCCCGCCCCCAGCAGTTGGCGATGGCCGAAGCGGTGGCCCGCGCGATGGCCGCCCGCCCGGGCGTGGACCCCCGGACCGGGGAAATGCTCGGCGATGGCCGCGGCCGTCACCTCATGGCCGAGGCGGGCACGGGTGTGGGCAAGTCCTTCGCCTATCTCGTTCCAGCGATGCTCCGGTGCATCCTGCATGGAGAGCGGGTGGTCGTCGCGACGAACACGATCGCGCTCCAGGAGCAACTCATCTCGCGGGACATCCCGCTGCTGGTGTCGAGCCTCGACCGCTGGCAGTTCGATGAGCAGGCCGCCCGCGCCGACCTCCACCCCGTGCTCGTGAAGGGCCGGGGGAACTACATGTCCATCCGCCGTCTGCAACTCGCCAGCAAGCGGGAACTCTCGATGTTCCCGGATGCCGCCTCGCGCCAGACGCTGAAGGTCATCGAGGACTGGGCCTACACGACCACGGACGGCTCCCTTGCGACCCTGCCGTCTCTGGACCGACCAGCCGTGTGGGATCGGGTGCAGAGCGACGCGGGAAACTGCATGGGCCGCAAGTGCCCGCACTATCGGAAGTGCTTCTACCAGCGCGCCCGCCGGGACATGGAGCGGGGCAACCTGCTGGTGTGCAACCACGCGCTGTTCTTCAGCGATCTGGCCCTGCGGGCGGCGACCGGCGGGGACGCGGGGTTCCTTCCCGACTACGACCACATCGTCTTCGACGAAGCCCACAGCCTTGAGGATGTCGCCTGCGATCACTTCGGCCTCTCGCTGACCGAGTCGCGGGTCACCCATCTGCTCAACCTGCTGTACCACCACCGCAGCGGCCGAGGCTACCTCGCCAACGCCCAGCTCGGCGCCGCCGGCACCGAGACCCTTGATGCCGCCCATCACGCGGTTCTGAACGCCCACGATGCGACCCGCGCGTTCTTTGATGGGCTCGCCTCGGTCCGCAGGCGGGAGACGACAGCGGGGGGGCGGCTCCACGCCGGCGCCGTGATCGAGGATCCCCTCAGCCCGGCGATGCGATCGCTGGCCACGCGCCTCAAGTCGCTCCGCGAGACGCTCGGTTCCGCCACGGACGATTCGCGCGAAGAGGACCGCTTCGAGCTTGGCTCCTACATCCTCCGGGCGACCGCGATCGCGGATGAGGCGCACGCGCTGGTCACGCAGAGCGTCCCGGGGTGTGTCTACTGGATCGAGGGGAGCGACGAGTCGATGGATGACTCATCGCCCCGCGGAGGGCGGGGGCGCGCCGGCAGTGGGGGGTCGCGTCCGGCCCGACTCCGGCTCGCCTGTTCCCCGATCGAAGTGGGGCCGATCCTGAAGAAGGAACTCTTCTCCCGCCCCTGCTCGATCGTGCTGACCAGTGCGACGCTCTCGACCCGCCGTCCCGCGGCCGATGAGCCCGCCGAGCGGGCCGAAACCGCGTTCGCCCACTTTTCTTCCAGCATCGGCTGCGACGACGCTCACACGCTGCACCTGGACAGCCCGTTCGATTTCGCCCGCCAGGTCCGGCTGTACATCGACCCCACCATGCCCGAGCCTTTCCGTGGCGGGCGTCGGGCCGCCCGGGCCGGGCATCGGTCGGACGATGGGCACGACAGCGACGCGTCCCAAGACCCGTATGTTGCCGCCCTCGTGGATCGTGTCCTTTCGCATGTCACAGCCACCGACGGCGGGGCCTTCGTGCTCTTCACCTCCTTCAGCATGCTCTACGCGTGCGCGGACCAGATCGAGCGCCCGATGCGGATTCAAGACCGTCCGCTCCTGGTTCAGGGGCGAGACGGTTCTCGCACCGCCCTCCTCGACGCGTTCAAGCAAGACCCCCGCAGCGTCCTCTTCGGCGCCGCTTCGTTCTGGCAGGGTGTCGACGTCCGGGGCCGCTCGCTCCGCAATGTGATCATCACCCGGCTCCCGTTCGATCCGCCGGAGCGGCCCCTTACCGAGGCCCGTCTTGATCGCATCAAGTCCCGCGGCGGCAACTCGTTCATGGAGGAGTCCCTTCCCCGGGCGATCATCCGCTTCAAACAGGGGTTCGGTCGCCTCATCCGTTCTCAGACTGATTCCGGGCGGGTTGTGGTGCTCGATCCACGGATTATGACCGCGAGGTACGGCAGACTGTTTCTCGAGGCCCTGCCCGAGGGGGTCGCGATTGAGACGGTCGGCGAACCCGGCGATCACTAGCCATACATTATACGAACGAATCTGACTCGGTCCTCGTTGCGACCTAAGGTTGGCCCACCTCGCCGGCTCAGGTTTCCGGGGGGCTACCCAAGGAAGGCGACACATGCTGGGAAAGGTCTTCAAGGCATACGACGTTCGCGGAACCTACCCCGATCCGCTCAACGAGCAGATGGCGTGGCAGATCGGCTACGGCTGCTCCAAGTTCCTGCTCCAGGACGCGATCGCGGCGGGCGACTCCAGCCCCATGATGCGCAACATCCTCGTCGGCCGCGACATGCGAAAGAGCTCTCCGAGCCTGACCAAGTCGCTGATCCAGGGCATCAACGACCACGGCGGGCACGTCATCGATGTTGGGATGGTCGACACCTCCTTTATCTACTTCGCCATCAATCACCTTGACTGCGCGGGCGGAGTCATGACCACCGCCAGCCACAACCCGCCCCAGTACAACGGCTTCAAGGTCTCCAAGCGCAAGGCCAAGCCCGTGGGCGAGACGACGGGGCTCGGTGATATCCGCAAGTACGCGGCGACGGTCGACAAACTCACCCTCGTCCCCGCAGGCGGTCGCTCCGAGGCCCGCGACCTGTGGGAACCCTACAGCCGGCACGTCCGCTCGTTCCTGAACCTGGGCTCCCGCAAGAAGATGCGGATCGTGGTCGATGCGAGCAACGGCATGGCCGGGACCATGGTGCCCCGGCTGTTCGGTCCCAAGGCCGTCGGCGGTGCGCCGGCCGGTCTCGAGATCATCGAACTGAACTTCGACAACTCCAAGGGCGAGTTCGCGCACGAGCCAAACCCGCTCGTCGCCGCGAACCTCAAGCAGCTTCAGGATGCGGTCCTTGCAGAGAAGGCGGACCTGGGCGTCTGCTTCGACGGCGATGCCGATCGGTGCGTGATCGTTGATGAGAAGGGCCGCATCGTCGGTTGCGACCACCTCACCGCCCTGCTGGCCCAGTACTTCCTCAAGGACAACCCCGGCTCCGCGATCGCCTACGACCTGCGATCGACCAAGGCCGTCCCGGAGGAGATCGCGAAGGCCGGCGGGAAGCCGATCCGCGGGCGGGTCGGGCACGTCTTCATGAAGAGCGCCCTCGCCGAGAGCCAGGGTGTCTTCGGCGGCGAACTCTCCGGCCACTTCTACTTCCGCGACAACTTCAATGCAGATTCCGGCGCCATCGCCATGGCCACCGTGCTGACCCTCCTCGCCCACTCCAGCAAGAAGATGAGCGAGCTGATCAAGCCCATCGCCCGCTACGTGCAGTCCGGCGAGATCAACTTCAACATCGAGGACAAGAACGCCGCGCTGGCCGAACTCAAGAAGGAGTACGCCGGCGTCGGGCAGATCGATGAACTCGACGGCGTCACGATCGATTGCTTCGACAAGCACGGCTGGTGGTGCAACGTCCGCAAGAGCAACACCGAGCCGCTGCTCCGCCTGAACCTCGAGGCCCGTGACAAGGCCACGCTTGAGAAGATGCTCGCCAAGCTCTCCCCGATGCTGGGCGTCAGGGTGGACCACTGATCGTCGTTCACGGCCGGGTTCGGGTATGCTCATCCACGGGCCTTCGCCGCCCGGGCTGACACATGAACCTCAACACCTTCTTCGAGCACTGGGGCATCACGGAGAACCCGTTCCGCGGCGAAGAGGCCCGGCACGACGCGGTCTTTCTCCGCCTGGGCAAGACCGGCCCTCGATCGGCCGGGGACGCCCCGCCGGCAAGCCAGCCCGCCCCGGTGTCCGCCGGCCCGACGCACCCCGATTTCGAGAAAATCGCGGGCGATTTCTCCAGCCCCTCCACCGGCATCGTCTTCGGTGAGAAAGGGAGCGGCAAGACCGCGATCCGGCTCCAGCTCGCCGCCAGGATCGCCGCGTACAACACGGCCAATCCCGACCGCCGCTGCCTCCTCCTGGCCTACGACGATCTCAACCCGATGCTGGACCGGTTCCACTCCCGGTTCGCCGATGACCGCAAGCGTCCGACCACCACCGAGATCTTCAAGCGGATCCGCCTCGTGGATCACGTCGATGCGATCCTCGGAATGGTGGTTCCGGGAGTCGTTGATGGCGTGCTCGGCGATGCGACCACCGGCGAACCCGAGCGGGGCGTGCCGGGGCTTACGCTCGGAGCGGATCCCCGGAAGGTCGCGCGGAAGCTGGATGTCGGTCTTCGCCGCGACCTGCTTGTGCTCCAGGCCGTTTACGACCGCGGCGGCGGAGGGGGCGGCGGCTCCGCCGAGGATCGATCCGGCAGGCTTCGGCGTGCGCTCCGGCTCCCGCTTCCGACCGGGTACCGCGTCTGGACGGCCCTGGCCTACCTCGGCTGGATTCCCCCCGTCGCCATCGCCTCGGCGCTCCTGTACGAGCGGCGATTCGAATGGCCCACCCAGTGGCAGCTGGTCGTCGCCGCGCTGCTGGCGCTCTGGCTCCTGGTGCTGCTCAAGCGAAGCGGCTTCGACCGCCTCGCGTTTCTCCGCCTGGGCCGCCGGCTCCGCCGGCAGAACCGCGTCTCGGGGCGATCCGACTCCTCGTACGCCAGGAGCCTCCGCCAGCTCGAATCGTCCTCTCTCGAGCCCGGCGTTCTCCCGACGAGCGACTCCGACGAGCAGCGCTACGAGATGTTCGACCGCATGCTCCGCGTCCTGCAGGAGTTCGGCTACGCCACGGTCGTGATCGTCATCGACCGCGTCGATGAGCCCACGCTGATCAGCGGGGAGCCCGAGCGGATGCAGGCGGTGGTGTGGCCGCTGCTGAACAACAAGTTTCTCACCCAGCCCGGGGTAGGCGTCAAGATGCTGCTCCCGATGGAACTGCGGCACGCCCTGTTCCGGGAGTCCGCCGCGTTCTTCCAGGAGGCCCGGCTTGACAAGCAGAACCTGATCGAGCGGCTCAACTGGTCCGGCGCGATGCTCTACGACCTCTGCTCCGCGAGGCTCACCGCCTGCCGGCAGGCGGGCGCCGATCCCGTCGCCCTGATCGAACTGTTTGGAGAGGACGTGACGCGCCAGGAACTCGTCGACGCCCTCGACCAGATGCACCAGCCGCGCGATGCGTTCAAGATGCTCTACCAGTGCCTCACCGAGCACTGCTCGATGGTGACCGAGGATGCCCCGCAGTGGCGAATCCCCCGTCTCGTGCTCCAGACCGTGCTCAAGGAGCAGAGCGAGCGTGTCCGCCAGCTCTACCGGGGCGTCCGCCCGGCCTAGCGCCGCCGCTTCCCCAGCCGGAATAAACCGAACTCCGACGCTCAGTTTCCATCCGCGCTCCCTTGCCGCCATCAAGGCGCGATAACCGCGCGCCGATGCCCTCCCCGGTCGTTCAAACCGGAGATCGATGCCATGAGGGCTCTGGCGAAATCCTGCATCGCGTTCGTGCTCGTCCTGGGGCTCCCAACCGGAGCCGGTGCGGTGGTCGTTTCACCGCCATCCACCGACAGCGGGACCGGAACCAAGCTCGGCGAGTCGTTCTACGTCGGATCGTGGAACGGCGCCTCCGCGGTCGCGGTCGGCGATCGCTGGGTCCTCACCGCCCGCCACGTCGGCGGATCCGTCGGCGACTCGCTGGTCATGAACGGTACCAAATACTCCGCCGACCGGGTCGTCTTCAATCGGTCCGAGGACCTGATGCTCATCCGGCTCACGGAACAACTTCCAGGCTGGCACACGCTGGTTGATCGCGGCGTCAGCGTTGGCGATCGTGTTCTCCTCGCCGGCGCCGGATACCGATCCTCGGACCAACTGCAGGACGGCGTCACCTGGAGCCAGACCACCGGCCCCGCCATCGGAGCCAACCGGATCGATCAGGTCGGCGACCGACTCTCCGTTACATTTGACCCGCCCGGCGCCGAACTGGCTGAACCGGATGAGGCGATCTTCGCGCTCGGAGATTCCGGCAGCGGTCTGTTCGTCAATGCCGGCGGCTCATGGCGCCTCGCCGGCCTCGCCGTCACGATCAGCAGCACGTTCGGCGTTTCTCGCTATGGGGACTATGCGAGCGCCGTGAACCTCGACGGCTGGCAGTGGTGGGTTGAATCGCTTGTGGCGCCGGGCGTTCCGGTCGCGTCCAGCGTTCCGCCCCCGCCCCAGGGCGCCTGGTTTCCACCGCGAGTCCCCGCGCCCGCCGCCGGATTCGCCCTGTTCGGCCTTGCCCTGCTCTCGCGCCGTCGCTCTGCGGCCTGAGCCGGACAGCGCCTACAGCCCGAGCGCCGCACGCCCCATCGGCATGTCGAAGCGATCGCGCGTGCGGCAGTAGGTGATCCCGCCCATGCGGCCGATCGCCGCGAGCACCGCCGGATCGGAGTGGAATCGATCGTTCAGCACGCCCTCGCGGACATGCACGTGCACCACCCGTCCGATCACGATGTTGCCGCCCCCCGGCACGCCCGGGGCGAGCCGCACGACCTGCATCGTCCTGCACTCGAAGCTGACCCGGGACTCAGCGACCCGCGCCGGCCGCACCTCGCGGCTGGGAACGCCCGTCAGGCCTGAGAGGTCAAACTCGCTCTCGCCGTGCGCCAGCGGCTCGGCGCACGCCGCCATCTGCCGCTCGAAGTCCTCAGAAACGATGTTCACGACGAACTCGCCTGTCCCCCCCTCGCTCTCGGGCAGGACGTTCCTGGTGGTGTCTTTCTCCGTGCCGTCGGCCTTGTTGGCCGGGCAGAACAGCAGCGACATCGGCTCGCTCGCGATCGCATTGAAGAACGAGAACGGCGCCAGGTTCGGCTTTCCCCCCGGGGACAGCGAAGAAACAAGGGCGATCGGTCGCGGCACAACGCACCCGATCAGCAGCTTGTAACGGTCCGCCTGGGCGAGGCTGGCAGGGTCGAGTTCCATGGCCGAGTGTACGGGGCGGGCCCGGCCGATCCCGGCCTTGGATAGGCTTCCGCGTGCTCTCCTCGACCGTCCGGCGGCCAACCACGATCGACGAACTGATCTCGTCGGAGTTGTGCGCGCGCCTCGACCGCCTCGACGTCTACTCGCGGAAACTCTTCGCCGGGAAGCTGCAGGGCGAGCGGCGGTCCAAGAAGCGAGGCCAGTCCATCGAGTTCGAGGACTACCGCAACTACGTCCCCGGCGATGACCTGCGCCGGATTGATTGGAACGTCTTCGCCCGCCTCGACCGGTTCTTCGTTCGCGTCTTCCAGGAGGAGGAAGACCTGGCGCTGCACATCGTGCTCGATGCGTCGCCGTCGATGGACGCCGGCTCGGGCTCGTCCGGCGTCGATGCCAGCAAGCTGCTCTTCGCCCAGCGTCTGGCCATGGCGCTGGGCTACATCGGCCTGGTCAACAACAACCGCGTCAGCGCCTGGGTCTTTGACAACCAATCGCTCCGCCGGATGCCCGCCGTACGCAGCCGCCGGAGCACCTCCCGTCTCGCCGCGTTCCTCCTGGCATCCCTCCAGCCGATCGGTGATGAGACCACCGACGCCGCTGCCCCGGCCGTCAGTAACGCGACCGGGGACTTCACCTCCGCCCTGCGGACAATCGCGATGTCCCGCACCGGTAAGGGGGTGCTCGTCCTGCTCTCGGACTTTCTGATCCCTGGCGGCTACCAGGACGGCCTTCGCTACCTCGCGGGCGGAAAGGGGTTCGATACCTTCTGCCTGCAGGTCCTCTCGCCCGGAGAGGTCGACCCGACTCGCCTGAACAGCTCCGGACTCGTCGGAGATCTTCGCCTCACCGACGCCGAAACCGGCCGCACCAGCGAGGTCACGGTCACGCCGGACCTTGTCCAGCGCTACAGGAACTCACTTGCCGCCTATGTCTCCGGCCTCAAGGCGTTCTGCACCGCCCGGGGAATGATGCACCTGCAGATCGAGTCCGACGCCGATCTTCCGACGCTTCTGCTCGACCACCTCCGCAAGCGGGGGCTTCTTCGCTAGCGTCGTCCGCCGCCTACCGCGATGGGGCCTTCGACTGAATCTCTTCAAGCAGGGCCTCGTCGATCCCGAGGTACTCCCGCATGTGCTGGTCGTAGGTCTCGGCGTCCTGCTCACGCGACAGGTCCAGCCGCAACTCGTTGATGACCTTCGTCCCCTGGCCGATCCACGTCTCCCACGTCTCCTTGGCGATGTTCTCGCCGATCCACGCACCCACCGGCCCCTTGAACGGCGGGCGGCTCATCTTCGTTCCCGGCCGCCCGGTGCGCCGGCAGACGAACGAGCCCGGCGGGATCGGGCCCGTCGGTCCACCCCCCAGCGGAAGACTCACCGGCTTGGCTGTCTTGCCGGCCACCTCGGGCACTTGCTTCCCCAGCGACTTGAGCACCTCTGCAAGGGCCGAGGCGGGCATCCGGTCACCCTTCTCCGTCGCGATCGTGTACCCCCGTATCGCCACCTCCGCCGCCCGGTCCTTATTCCCGGCCTTCACCAGGCTCTCCGCGGCGAGTTGATACGCCTTCGACATCCCCGGCACGATGTCGGCGCACCGCAGGTACGACGCCGCCGCATCCGCAAACCGGCCCGCCTGCGCGTACGCACCCGCGAGCGAGAAGTGAGCCATCTCATTCTCGGGGTCCGATTGGCACATATTCTCGAACTGAGCGATTCTCGCGTTGATGTCCATACCGGATGATAGGGAGCAGCCGCCGGATGCTCATCGAAGCAGCACACGACGCCGCTTCCTCTCCCGCCCCCGGCCCCGTATTCTCTCCGGCGTGCCACGCGACGATCACACCCTGGCGATCACTCTTGCGGGGATCCCCCTGCGCAACCCGGTCCTTCTCGCGGCTGGCACCGCCGGCACGCTCGACGAGTACGCCGGCGTCCTTCCGCTCGATCGCCTCGGCGGGATCGTCACCAAGTCCCTCACGCCCGAGCCCCGCGAGGGCAACAACACCTGGCGCATCATCGAGAGCCGCGCCGGGATGCTCAACGCCATAGGCCTGACCAACCCCGGCGTTGACCGCTTCGACGCCAACCTCGCCGCACGCGCGGCGACGTTGCCGACCACCATCTTCGCTTCCGCCGCCGGCTTCTCGATTCCGGACTATGAGCGGGTTGTTTCGACCCTTGACCCCTGGGCCGACCCCAGTAAGCCCGACGGCGGTGGGGGGGGAATCCCCGCCATCGAAGTCAACATCTCCTGCCCGAATGTCAAGACCGGCACCGAGTTCGGCCATTCGCCGGCGCTCACGCGAGATCTCCTGACCGCCGTTCGGCCTCTCGCCCAGCACGCCAGGCTGTTCGTCAAGCTCAGTCCCGTTACCCCTGACCTGGTAGCCGTCGCCCGCGCCGCGATCGACGCCGGCGCCGATGGCCTGACGATCAGCAACACCATTCCCGCGATGGCCATCGACGTCGAGACGCGCCGGCCCCGCCTCGCCAACGTCACCGGCGGACTCTCCGGCCCGGCGCTGCACCCCGTCTCCGTCCGCCTCGTGCACGAGGTCTACCGGAAACTGGCCCGCGACCGCGGCATACCGATCATCGGCGCCGGCGGGGTCATGACGTGGGCCGACGCCGCGGAGTTCATCCTCGCCGGGGCGACCGCCGTCCAGATGGGCACGGCCCTGTTCGCCGACCCGCGCTCGCCCCTCAAGGTGATAGACGGCCTCGCACGGTGGGCCCGCCGTCAACGCGTCTCCAGCATCTCGGAACTCGTCGGCGCCCTCGCCGAGTAAAGGAGTCCACATGAACCGCCCCATTCTCGCGGCATTCGCGGCTGCGATCCTCGCGGTCGCCGGCGGGTTCGGTCAGCCCTCCGCGCAGCCTCCCGACGCATCCCGTCCGGCCGTGGGCATGGAACCCCTCGACCTTGCCACGACGCTCGAGGCCATCCGCGAGAAGCACAAACTCCCCGCTCTCGGCGCCGCCATCGTGCGCGCCAATGGGACAATCGACGCGATCGGCGTCACCGGGGTCCGCGAGGCGGGCGCTCAAACGGCGGTCACGCGTACCGACCAGTGGCACATTGGTTCGTGCACCAAGTCGATGACCGCCACGCTCGCGGCCATGTACGTCCAGGAGGGCAAACTCGCCTGGACAACGACCATCGCCGACATCTTCCCAGACCTCGCCGCAGACATGGACCCCGCATGGCGCACGGTCACCCTGGAGCAACTGCTGACCAACCGCAGCGGCGCTCCAACGGGCCTTGATGCGGGCGGCCTCTGGGGGCAACTCTGGGCCTTCAACGGCACTCCGACGGACGCCCGCCGCGCACTGCTGATTGGCGTTACCTCCCGCCCGCCGGAGGCGACGCCGGGTTCGAAGTTCATCTACTCGAACGCCGGATTCTCCATTGCGGGCCTCATGATCGAGACCGTCGCCGGCAAGCCGTATGAGGAGGTCATTGCCGAGCGGCTCTTCACGCCCCTCGGCATGACGTCCGCGGGCTTTGGTGCGCCGGGATCGAAGGACTCCATCGACCAGCCCAGGGGCCACACCCAGGATGGCACGCCCGTGGTCCCGTACGCCCGCCAGGGCGCCGGCGAGGGGGGCGCCGACAATCCCCCGGCCATCGCTCCGGCAGGCCGCGTCCACCTGAGCCTCGATGACTGGGCCCGCTACATCGCCCTGCACCTCCGGGAAACACCCGCAGCCGATCAGGCGACCCCGCACCCTCTCTCCGCCGAGTCCCTGGCGATGCTCCACGCGCCGGCACGCGGCGGCGACAGCGGCCCAAATGGCTACGCCATGGGTTGGGCCACGATGACGCGCCCGTGGGCAAAGGGAAGCCAAGCGGGCGACACCGGCCGCGTGCTGACCCACAACGGCTCCAACTCCAGTTGGTTTGCGGTCTGCTGGCTGGCGCCCGAGAAGGGCATCGCCGCGGTTGCAGTCACCAACTCTGGTTCGCCCTCGGCCCGAGTGGCATGCGATGAAGCCGTCGCCGCGGCCTTCGCCCAGTCCCGCGAGCGCCCGCCGGCTACACCTCAGCCAGCCGCCGATTGATCCCCGCTCGGCGCGGGGTCCTCGGTGGCTCCGGCGTGGCCATCCTCGCGCATCGCCGCGAGCGCCTGCCGGAGCATCCCGCTGGGCCGCTTCCGCTTAGCCGGTGGAGCCTCCTCGGGCTCCGGCTCAGCCGCGATCGAACGGGCGTGCCCGTTCTCACTCAGGTGATCGATCGGGGCCTCGGTCGGCGCGGTCGCGCCGCGTGGCTTGACCTCGGTGATCGCGCCGTCCTTTCCAACCTGGTCCAGTTTCACCGACACCCGCTTCGAAACACCCCGCTCCTGCATCGTCACGCCGAACATCTGGTCTGCCGACTGCATCGTCCGCTTGTGGTGGGTGATCACGATGAAGTGGCTCTGATCCAGGAACAGCCGCAGCACGCCGCTGAACCGCTCCACGTTCGCGTCATCTAGCGCCGCATCCACCTCGTCCAGCACGCAGAAGCACGACGGCTTGCTCCGGAAAATGGACAGCAGCAGCGCCACGGCGGTCATCGTCTTCTCGCCGCCGGAGAGCTGATTGATGCTCCGCGGCTCCTTGCCCGGCGGCTTCGCGATGACCTCGACGCCCGACTCCAGCCAGTCGATCCGCCCGGTCTCCACCTTCTCGCCGTTGATCTCCTCGACCACCGGCATCAGTTTCACCTCGGCCTTGCCCCCGCCGAAGAGCTGCCGGAACATCCCGTCCGGCGAGGAGAAGTGCCCCTGGATCGCCTCGAAGGTGTCCTTGAACCGTTTCTCGCTCGCCACGTTCAGCGTCTGGATCAGTTCCGTCAGTTTCTCGCACGCCGAGTCGATGTCCGCCACCTGGCGGATCAGGTCCTCGTTGCGAGATTCCAGTTGCGTCTCTTCTTCGATCGCGTCCAGGTTCACGTTCCCCAGCCGCCGGATCTCGTCCTTGAGCGCATCGATCGTCGCTTGCCCCTCGGCCTGATCGATGCGGGCCACGCCCCCGTCGTCCATCATCCGCCGGTACTCGACGTATTCCCAGCCGAGGTCGAACGCCAGTTCCTCCGTCGCCCGTTGCTCGAGGTTCTCCCGCTTGATCTCGACCTCGCGCCGCGCCACCTCGAGGCTGTGCCAGTCCCGCTCGATCGCCGAAGCGTGCCCGCGTGCACTCAGCACGTGCTCGCCAAGCTCGCTCGCCCGCTGCGTCGCCTCCTCAAGCCGCTGCGACACCTCGGCCAGGGACCCGGTCGCCGCGGCCGCCGCGGCCCTCGCCTCCTCGATCGCCGTCCCGGCCCCGGCGATGTCCCGCTCCTGGTCCGTCAGCGTCGCCCGGCGCTGTTCGAGCGTCTGCACCACGTGCCGCCGCTCCCTCGCCGACTGGTCCGACGCCACCTCCAGCCTCGACCGCTCCCGGCGAGCCGACGACAACTGCTCGCCCATCCGCCCGGCCTCGACCCGCCGAGCCGTCAGCGCCTCCATCGCCGCATCGGCCTCGCCCTGGGCACCGCGCAGGTCCTCGTCCAGCGCCGCCGCCGCCTCGACCTGCTCCTGGTGCAGCCTGGCCAGCCGATCGGCCCGCTCCCGCAGATCGGTCTGCTCGCGGTCCACCGCCTCGCATCGCTGCGTGAGCTGCGCAACCTCTTCCGACAGCGACCCGCGTTCCCGCTCCAGCCGCGCCAGTTCCGAGGCCGTCCGCTCCAGCGCGGCTTCTTCGTTCACCAACTGCCGCTGCGCCGCCGCGAGCGACGCCCGGAGCGACCGCATGGCGTCCGCCGACTTCGCCGCCTCCTCGTCGATCGCCTTGAGCGAACCCCGCTCCACCTCCAGCGTGCCCGACAGGCCTGCCAGCGTGCCCCGCAACTCGCTGAGTTCGCTCCGACGCTGCAGCACGCCCGCACCCTCGCTCGCGGCCGACAGCGGCCCGGCGATCACGCTCCCATCTCGTTCGACTACCACCCCGTCCCGCGTCACCAGCCGTCGTCCGGCCAGCGGCCCCGCGCTCAGGAGCATCGCCGCTTCAAGGTCGGTGACCAGGTAGGTCTCTCCCAGCAGCCGATCCAGCAGCACCGAGTGCTCGCCCCGCTCGCGAACCACGGTCCGCAGCGGCACGATCCGCGACGCCGCCGCGGCCAGCAGCTCGGCCTCGCCCTCAGCATGCCCCGACCCCGCGGCCTCACCGGTCCTGCGAATCAGCGTCACCCGTCCCGGCAGCGACCGCAGTTCCTCCATGCTCGGCAGCGGCGCCCCCGCCGCGAGCACCAGCGCCTGCAGGTTCGTCCCGAGCGCCGCCTCGATCGCCGCCGCGTGCTCGGCGTCCGCGTCGATCAGGTCCGCGAGCACGCCCTCGACCCCCGCGAACTTCCCATCGGACTGCCGCGCCTCGAGCACAAACCGAACCGCCTCGCCGAGCCCGGCGTGGCTCTCGACCATCTCCTGGAGCGTGGCCCGCCGGCTGTCGAGCCGCACGAACTGCTGCTCCAGTTCGCTCAGCCGCTCCGCCAGGCCGCGTCGATCGGCGGAGAGACGCTGCGACTGTGATTCCGCTTCTTCCAGGTCCTGCTCGTTCTGCGTGATCGTTGCCCGCGTTGTCTCCACGTGACCCAGGGCCTCGGACCGCCACGTCTCGATCGTCTCCCGCTCGGTCTTGTTGGATGCGGCCTTCCCCGCCACGCGAGAAAGCTGCTCGCGCAAGCCGGCCGCGCGCCGGCGATCGCTCTCCAGCGCCGCCAGCAGCCCGGCCCGCTCCCGGTCGATGTTGCTCGCCGCGGCCCGCTTTTCGTGCTGCACCGACCGCAGGTCATTCACCCGCTGCTGCGCCGCCGACCGCGCCTGCGTCAACTCCCCCAGCGACGCCTCGGCCCGCGAGACCAGCTCGGCCAACTCCGCCAGTTCCGCGTCCTGCCTGGCCAGCAGCCCGGTGAGTTCCTCGATGCGGGCGTCGGTCTCTGTCAGCCGCTTCTCATCCGCGGCCAGCTGCGCCGCCGACTCGGCGATCGCCCGCTGCGTCAGTTCCCGCCTCTGCTCCGCCGCGCGTTCCGCGTGCTGCGCCGCCTGCACCGCGTTCTCGATCTTCCGCTGCTCGGAGCCCAGTTCCGACCGGTCCAGTTCTGCTTCCTGCTTCGATTGCTCCAGCCCCGCGAGCAGTTCGGAGGCCTCCTTCCGCGTCCCCTCCAGCGAGGCGAGCTGGCTCGTCAGCCCCTCCAGCCGCTGCCGGAGGTCGTCGTACTGATCCAGGGCCAGCGCCATCCGCCACGCCTTCAGGTCGCCGTCCAGTTTCTGGAACTGCCGGGCCTTCGCAGCTTGGCCCTTCACCATCTTCAGCCGCCGCTCGGTCGAGGCGAGCTGCTCGCGCAGCCCCACCAGGTTCGCCTCTGCCCGCTCCAGCTTGCGTTGCGCCTCGATCCGCCGCTGCTTGTACTTCGCGACCCCTGCGGCCTCCTCGAAGATGGTCCGCCGCTCGGTCGGCGATGCCAGCAGCATCGCATCCACCTTCCCCTGCTCGATGATCGAGTACGCATCCGCCCCGATCCCCGTGTCCATGAACAACTCGCGGATGTCCTTCAGCCGGCACCGCTTCGAGTTGATCAGGTACTGGCTCGTCCCGTCCCGGTACAGCCGCCGCTCGACTTCCACAGTGTCCGTGTCGATGGGCAGCCCGCGGCGCCGCCCGGCCCGCGCCGCCGCCTCACGATCCACCACGATCTCCGTGTCGCCGCCCGCATCCGCCGGTCCCGGCCTCGCTTCGCCCGCCGATTCCTCCACCCCGATCACCGCCACCTCGGTCGACACGTCCGCACCCTCGGCGCCCTCGCCGGCCCCGTTCACCACCTCGACCACCGGGTTGTCGAACGTCAGCGTCACACTCGCGAGCCCGAGCGGCTGCCGCCCCGCGGACCCGGCGAAGATCACGTCGATCATCTCCGTGCCGCGCAGGCTCTTGCTCGACCGCTCGCCGAGCACCCACTTGATGGCGTCAACGACATTGCTCTTGCCGCACCCGTTCGGCCCGACGATCGCCGTGATCGGCTCGTCGAACGTGAACTCGGTCGTGTCGGCAAAGCTCTTGAACCCGCTTAGCGTCAACTTGGCCAGCCGCATCCCTGGACAACCTCCGTGTCGCCCCCCACAGACTCCGCGGCCGTGCAGCGGGGCGTTCCCGCATCGCAGTCGCGCTTCGCTCAAGACGGGCGGATCCTCGCCCGCAGCAGGTCAACTCCCGTCACACCCGGCAGAACCTGCGCGAAACAGCGCAGTATCGACCCGCCGGCGCGATGGGCCGCAGAATGTAGCAGATCCGCTCCACCATGTCTCCCGGGAGCCCCCGGAAGCGTGACCGTCCTACTCCTTGGCCTTGCTCTTAGACGGTGTCAGCGGGACCACCAGCGAGGGCTTCGGCCCGGCCGCCTCTTCCCGCTTGGCCGCCTCGGTTGTCGCCGGATCGAAGATCTGCACCGGTGATTCCTTGACCTCCGCCCCGGTCGTCTCGGGACGGTCTTCTACGGTCGTGACCTTCGCGGCCTTCAGCACCGTGGCCAGCAACTTGTCCCGTTCGGTCGCAAAGCCCCCCGACATTCCCCCCTGGCGATTGATTTCGTACACCGCACCCACGACCTCCGAGTACGGCAGGCCCAGCCCCGGAGCCGGTGATTCCGGCGTCGTCCGGTGGCCAAGGAAATCGATCACGTCCACCACGTAGTCCGAAACAGTCTGGTTCGTGACATTCCCTCCGCGATAGTCCATGTACCGCAGTCGCACGGGCGAGGTCGGCGTCTCCGCGGCCATCATCAGTCGGTCCTGCCATGCCATCACCAGCAGCGGCTTTTCCAGCTTTGGTCCCATCGGCGTCGGCTTTCCCGGTGAGGTTGCTGTCGCTCCGCTGACGCCACCGCCGAACAGGACGATCCGGGGTTCCCCCTGCTGTGTCACATACACAAGCCCCTCTTTCGAGGGGACGATGTCCACTACGAACCGGTCGTCCACCGGGATCTGAACAATCCCCGGGTCCCCGCGGTCCCTGAGCGCCTCGTACGCCGCAACGCGCACATCGAGTTCCGGTTCATCGATCATCGCCCACAGCGCCGAGTTGATCCGCGGGTTGATCGGCAAGCGGGCCAGCAGGCCGATCGCCTCGATCCGGTCCGTCGGCGGTCCGCTCTCGGCCATCTGGATCAGCGAGGCCGCCGTCCGCGGGTCGCCCAGAGCCGCCCCGGCTCGCAGGGCCGCCATGCGCGGCGCCGCCTCGGGGTAGTCGTAGAGCGGCGGTAGAAACGCCGTGGCGGCCTTCCCGGTCGCCTGCAGGCACCACGAGAGGTCGTCCGACAGGAACGGCATGGCCTTCAGGTCCTCGACATACCGCCGGGCAAACTCCTGCGGGAACGTCTGGTCCAGTTGGAGGCAGCGCACCATCTCCACAAACTCCCCCGGCCGGTCCGCGTACGCACGGGGCACCCTCAGCGCGACGCTGTCGCCGTTGCGGCCGCGCGCGGTCGGCCCCTCGTCCAGCGGGCCCTCGGGGAACCGCGAGTTAATCGCCGATGCGATCGCACGGGCCGTCGCGTGCGATGGGTTGTCCAGCACGAGTTCCATCTGCAACGGCTCGGTCAGCGTGCCCCCGGCAAGCACCCGGCCCACGGTCCGGCTCACCGCATCAGCACCCGGCGTGCCCGGCTCCGCGAACGGGTTGATGAAGATCGGTCCCCGCGCTTCCGCGATCACGCGGGTCCGCACCGCGCCAACCGTGCTCGCCGGCCCGATGCGAAGTTCTGTCGTCCACAGTGTCCCCCCTTCAAGGCTCGACACGCTCGATGTTCCCGGGAGCGTCCGCACCCGCACGTCGAACGTGTAGTCCTTCGGCCACCCCGGCGAGATCGCCGCCTCGACAACCACCACCGCCACGTTCGGATCGCGCAGCACGTCTCGCGGCGACCTCCCCTGCAATGGTCCGTTGTCGAGCAGCCCGCCCTTGCCCAGGCCCCCCTTCGCCAGTTCCCGCTCCATCGTCGCCTGCACTTGCGGCGAGAGTTCGCCCCCTCCGGTGCCGTTGAGGCCGACCACAAAGCCAAGCCCCGCCACGAGTTGCGGATCGACGCCGCGGATCGTTGCCAAGGACCCGATGGTTCCACGCAGCGGCTCGGGTACCTCGCGGATCACCGTCGCCGCCTGCACCGGCTTCTGCTTCGGCTGGTTGTCGCACGATGCAGCCCCCGCCGCGCCGATCAGCGCCGCCAGCGACGCACCCACGTTGACCCAAGCCCGCACGCGGGCCCCAATCGCCTGCATCATCGTCGCGCTCCGTCCCCCGCCGCCCTTGCTCCCGCCCGCCTGCGCACTTCACCCCAATTCCACTGCATCCACGCTACCCGCCCGGCCCATCCGCATCAACACGCGGGGCCGGATCCGCACCGCATCAGCGCCATATCGCAGCAGAATTCGAGCCGTGAGCGGGTGGATTCGTGACCGGCCCTCTGAGGGTCGCCAGAGAAGCGGTTTTTCATGGTCGCTTAGCCGACAGGTTGTCCGCAGCGGCTCGCGGCGTCTGTGCCCGATCGGGTAACCTGCGGTGCTGCTGAGGCTTGGAAGCAATCCACAGCCTCCCTGGACCCCTCCTACGACTGTTTGTGCTCGCTGCTGTTGCACCCACAACCGATAGTGGGTATCCTCCACTGTCGACCCGGCTCCCCCGGACGGGTCGGTAGTCGGTGGGAACCGGGGTTGCACGACACCAATTACTTCGCCGCCACGGCAGCGGTGGAGGGTCCGCCATGCCCGTCCTCTGCGATTCGCAGATCCGTGAACTCATCAAGATCGAGCCCTTCGCTGAGAGCCAGAAGCGTCCCGGCAAGGTTTCGTACGGTGTTTCGTCGTACGGCTACGACATTCGTGTCGGTACCCGGTTCAAGATTTTCACCCCGACGCCCCGCTCTGGAGGCATCACGGTCGTCGATCCCAAGGCCTTCCACGACGACCTGTTTGTCGAGGTCGACTGCGCTCGACCCTTCAATGGAGGGAACAGCAGGGCCGACCCCGGTGAGAGAGAGGGAGCCGTGGGGGGGCATGCTCATCGTGATGCGGGCGATGCCCGTGATCACGTGATCATCCCCCCCAACTCCTTTGCCCTCTGCGAGACCGTCGAGACCGTCTCCGTGCCGCGCAACATCCTCGTCATCTGCGTCGGCAAGTCCACGTACGCCCGCTGCGGGCTGATCGTGAACGTCACGCCCCTCGAGCCCGAGTGGCGCGGCAAGATCACGCTCGAGATCTCCAACACCACGCCGCTGCCCGCCAAGGTCTACGCCGGCGAGGGGATCGCACAGTTGATTTTCCTGAAGGCCGACCAGGTGTGCGAGACGTCCTACGCGGACAAGGCTGGGAAGTACCAGGATCAGGTGGGTCTCACGCTGCCGATGGTCGACTGATCGATTCAAGCCGGGCAGTCGCGCCGATTGCCCCGTTGCAGGAGATCACGCATGGACACGCCCTCCAACCGGCCCAGTGGCTTCTCCGCTCTCCTGGACTTCTCCTTCACCCACTTCATCACCATCAGTTTCATCAAGGTCATCTACCTGATCGCGATCGTCGCCATCCTCATCGGCTGGCTCGCGATGATCGTGGCGGGGTTCGCCTCCGGCGGGTTCCTCGGCGGGATCGGCGCCATTATCGTCGGCGCGATCGTCGCGCTGTTCAACCTGATCATGGCCCGCGTGTGGCTGGAGTTGATCGTCGTCATCTTCCGCATCGGCGACAACACCAGCACGCTCGTGGAGATGTCCAGGGGCCGCCCGCCCGCCGCGCCGATGCCGTAGTCGATTTTGCCCGCACCGTCCTCTCACGCCGACCACCGTCCGACCCACTGCCGCAACTCTCTTGAAGCGACTGCACCGATGAAGATCACACGCAAGTTCACCACCGCCGGTTCCGATCCCTACGACTCCGTCAAGTGGGTCAACCGCTCCAGCAAGATCACCAACCCCGACGGGTCCACCGTCTTCCAGATGGACGATGCGCAGGTCCCCGAGACCTGGTCGCAGCTCGCCACCGACATCATGGTGAGCAAGTACTTCCGCAAGGCCGGCGTCCCGCAGGTCGACGACCAGGGCAACGCTGTTCTGGGCGACGACGGCAAGACCGTCACCGGCCCCGAGAAGTCCGCCCGCCAGGTCATCCACCGCCTCGCCGGCTGCTGGAAGCACTGGGGCGAGAAGCACGGCTACTTCGATACCCCGGCCGACGCCCAGGCGTTCTACGACGAGCTGGCGTACATGATGGTCCACCAGATGGCCGCGCCCAACAGCCCCCAGTGGTTCAACACCGGGCTGCACTGGGCCTACGGCCTCACCGGCCCCGCCCAGGGCCACTTTGTCCCTGATCCCAAGACCGGCAAGGTCGGCCTCGCCAAAGACGCCTACACCCACCCGCAGCCCCACGCCTGCTTCATCCAGAGTGTCACCGATGACCTGGTCAACGAGGGCGGCATCATGGATCTCTGGGTCCGCGAGGCCCGCCTCTTCAAGTACGGCTCGGGCACCGGCACCAACTTCTCCCAGCTCCGCGCCGAGAACGAGTCGCTCTCCGGCGGCGGCAAGTCCAGCGGCCTGATGTCCTGGCTCAAGATCGGCGACCGCGCCGCGGGCGCCATCAAGTCCGGCGGCACCACCCGGCGGGCCGCCAAGATGGTCTGCCTCGACATGGACCACCCGGACATCGAGCGGTTCATCAACTGGAAGGTCCGCGAGGAGATCAAGGTCGCCGCGCTGGTCGAGGGGATGAAGCACCTCCCCGAGGACCTCCGCGAGGACGCGGCCAAGCTCGGCCTCAAGCTCGACTACGACTTCAACGGCGAGGCCTACGCCACCGTCTCGGGCCAGAACTCCAACAACTCCGTCCGCATCCCCGACGAGTTCTTCGAGGCCGTCGATGCCGATGCCGACTGGAAGACCCGCTTCCGCACCAGCGGCAAGGAGGCCCGCACGTTCAAGGCCCAGAAACTCTGGGACGAGATCTGCTACGCCGCCTGGCGGTGCGCCGACCCCGGCGTCCAGTTCGATTCCACCATCAACGCCTGGCACACCTGCCCCAACGGCGGCCGCATCAACGCCAGCAACCCGTGCAGCGAGTACATGTTCCTCGACAACACGGCGTGCAACCTCGCGTCCATCAACGTGCTGAAGTTCTACGACTCCAAACAGCGCACCTTCGACGTCGCCGCTTACGAGCACGCGATCGATCTCTGGACGATCGTCCTCGAGATCAGCGTTCTCATGGCCTCCTACCCGTCTTCCGAGGTCGCCCGCCTTTCCTACCGCTACCGCACGCTCGGCCTGGGCTACGCCAACCTCGGCGCCATGCTCATGCAGGCCGGCATCGCCTACGACTCCGAGGAGGCCCGCGCCGTCTGCGCCTGCATGAGCGCGATCCTCACCGGGCGCTCCTACCGGCAGTCCGCCGAGATGGCCCGTCAGCTCGGTCCCTTCGCCGGCTTCCAGGAGGACCGCGAGCAGATGCTCCGCGTCATCCGCAACCACCGCCGCGCCGCCCACGGCAGCGCCCGCGACAGCGGCCAGTACGAGCGACTCACGATCACCCCCGTCGCCATCGACCACGAGGTCGTCCGCTCGGGCCGCATCAGCATCGCCAACAGCGCCGAACTGCTCAAGCGGGCCACCACCGCCTGGGACGAGGCCCAGGCCCTCGGCGAGCGCCACGGCTTCCGCAACGCCCAGGTCACCGTCATCGCCCCCACCGGCACCATCGGTCTGCTGATGGACTGCGACACCACCGGCATCGAGCCGGACTTCGCCCTCGTCAAGTTCAAGAAGCTCGCCGGCGGCGGCTACTTCAAGATCGCCAACGCCTCCGTCAAGCCCGCCCTCGAAGCCCTGGGGTACACCCCCCTCCAGATCCGCGACATCCTCATCTCGCTCTTGGGCACCCTCAGCGTCGATGTCCCCCTCCCTGAGACCGACGGCTCGGTCGCCAAGACCGGCGCCAAGGTCACCTTCGGCGACTTCCTCCGGGAGAAGGGCCTCATCGATGAGGACCTTGAGAAGATCTCCGACGCCCTCCCCTCGGTCTTCGATGTCACCTTCGCGTTCAACGCCTGGACCCTCGGCGATGATGCCATGGCCCGCCTGGGCATCGACCCCGCCGCGGCGAAGGCCAATCCCAAGTTCAACCTCCTGCGAGCCCTGGGTCTCACCCGCAAGCAGATCGCCACGCTCAACGACGTCATCTGCGGCACCCAGACCGTCGAGGGCGCCCCGCACCTGCGTCACGAGCACCTCCCCGTCTTCGATTGCGCCAACACCTGCGGCCGATACGGCGTCCGCTACATCCATCCCCACGGCCACATCCGCATGATGGCGGCCGCCCAGCCCTTCATCTCGGGCGCCATCTCCAAGACCATCAACCTCCCCAACGATGCGGACGTCGACGATATCGCAGCGGCCTACCGCCTCTCCTGGGAACTGGGCCTCAAGGCCAACGCCCTGTACCGCGACGGCTGCAAACTCAGCCAGCCCCTCTCCTCCAAGTCCGATGCGGACACCGAGGACTCCGACGACGCCCCTGCTGCGGGTGACATCGAAAAAAAGCCTGCGGCTACCGCCCGTCCGACCACGGCACCGGCTGCGGGTGCTCCTGGCTCGACTGAGCCCCCTCTGGCCCCCTCAGTCCCGGCCCTTGCCCACGCATCCGCCCCCGTGCACACCTCGATCCCCACGACGGAGGTCAAGGTGGTCAATCGGCCGATGCGCCGCCGGCTCCCCGACACCCGTGCCTCGATCACCCACAAGTTCAACATCGCCAGCCACGAGGGGTACCTCACCGTCGGCCTCTACGAGGACGGCATGCCCGGCGAACTGTTCATCACCATGGCCAAGGAAGGCTCGACCATCGGCGGCCTGATGGACTCGCTCGGGACCGCCGTCTCTGTGGCTCTGCAGTACGGAGTGCCGATCCAGAGTCTGGTGAACAAGTTCACGCACCAGCGGTTCGAGCCCGCGGGGATGACGGCGAACAGGGACATCCCCTTCGCCAAGAGCCTCGTTGACTACATCTTCCGCTGGATGGGCATGGAGTTCATTCCCGGCTACCGGGAGGCCAACGCCCCGAAGCGTCCATCCCCCACGCTCCCGTCGGAACCCGCGGAGGACCAGGCCGGTCCTCACGCGCCCGCCGACCATTCGATCACGGCCTCGACCGTCGTTGCCCCTGTTGAGGGCGCCAATGTCATGGAGGACAGCGAAACGTGGAACACCCGACTCCCATCCGAGGGCCCCGCCGACCGGGTCGCTCCCCATCCGCACGCCCACTCACCTTCGGAAGGCGGCCGCTCGACCGCCCCGACCTCGCGAAGCGCCCCGGCGATGACGCACGCGGTCCACGCCGAGATCGATCTCGGTCCGGACGACTCCCTGCACGTCTCGGCGACCAGCGTGTCGGGCGTCAACGCCCTGTCGATGGCCATGTCGAACAACATGGGCGACGCCCCCGCGTGTGACGGCTGCGGCGCCATCACCGTCCGCAACGGCACCTGCTACAAGTGCCTCAACTGCGGCAACTCGATGGGCTGCTCCTGATTCCTCCAAAGGCCCGAGCCGAGCCCGCCCTGACGCGGGCCCGGCCGCGGGAGTCGTCGACCCGAACGTCGATCAGCTAGCTCGAACTGCACCCGTTACAAGGAGACACAGCACAAGCGGTCGTGAGGGCCGGCGGCAAAGCACGGCGCGTGGATGGATTCCCGCCCCCGGGTGCGACGATGGATCGTCGCTCCGGTTACAGGCACGCAGACCGGGAGCCTCCAGGGCCACGGAAGAGTCTGCACAAGCCGAAGCCCCCGGCCCCCGACCGCCCTTTCTTTTCCCCGCCGCCCACCAGCAGGCGGGCCTCAACCTGTTCCTCCCTCCCTTCGCCCCCGGGTGCCCTCCCACCGTGCCCGGGGGTCTTTCTTTGGATTTGCATCGCACATCCGCGCGTTGCCGCGGGGGGGGGCGCCCGCGCCGGTCGCGCGTCGGCACGACTTCCGTAGCTCAGCACCCGTTGTTCAGCGAATCAAACCACATCGCGATCAGCCGCGAGATGTCCGTCACATCCACCACCCCGCTGTGGTCCACATCAGTCCGCAGCCCGCCCGTTGCAATGTCGTTCAGCCAGTCCGTCGTGAACACCGCGATGTCCGATGCGTCCACCCGGCCGTCGTTGGTCCAGTCCGCCGGGCACCGCGAGAGGTTGAGCGCGGCCCGGACCGCCCGCATCGCGTTGATCCGCCCGAACCCGAACGATGGATCCCACCCCGGGGTGCCCCGGTCGTCCGCTGTCGTCTCGATGATCTGCCGGATCCTCGCCCCGGACAGCGTCGGGTTCGCCGACTTGACCAGCGCCGCCAATCCCGCCACGTGCGGCACGGCGAAGCTCGTCCCCGAGGCGTAGCCGAACGTGTTGTACCCGCCGGCGACGCACTCAGGCGAAGCCGTCGAGTCCCAGGTTGACCAGATCCGGAACCCAGGCGCGGAAACGTCTACCTGCGACCCGGTCGTGGAGAACGTTGCCAGTTGGTCCGTGTTGTCCGTCGCGCCGACGCAGATCACCGACGGCCATCTCGCCGGGTACTGGACGGACGTCCCCGCCAGGTTGCCCGACGAAGCACACAGGACGACCCCGCGGTTGTACGCGTATTTCACGGCTTGCGAGAAGAAGGTAGTGCCCGTCGGCGTGCTGAAACTCATCGACGCGACGTGCACCCCCTGGTCCGCCGCCCAGATCAGCCCGGATGCCGCCCAGCTCTCATCCAGAAACGCGGCATTTCCGACCACCACCGGCATGAGCCGGCAGCCGAACGCCACCCCGAGGAAACTGTTGGTCTTCACCCTCGCCCCGGCCGCGATCCCCGCGCACACCGTTCCGTGAGGAAAACCCGTCGCGGTGTCGTCCGTCAAGTCCGGCTGTGATCCCGGCACAAAGTTCCGCCCCGGCACCAGCGACGGCGCCAGATTCGGGTGGCTCTGGCTGATACCCGTATCAAGGATCGCGACCGTCACGCCCGGCGACCCGGTCGCGAGCGCCCACGCGTCGACCACCTGGATATCGGCCCCGGTAACGCCCGGCGCCGAACAGATGACCTGCCCGATGTTCAGCATGCTCCACTGCTGGTTCGCGGGCAGCACGGCATCCCAGGACCCGATCCCATCTACCTCAGCAGTCTCAATGAACTCGGTATGGCCGGACAACTCCGCCGCCAAAGCGATCGTGTTCGTGCCGACCGGGACATGCAGCGTGTAGTACCGATCGAGTCCGAGTCCCTTTGCCAGAGCCTTGTCCGCCGGTGGGGGGCTCATGCTCAGATCGACACGTGACACCGCAAACTTCGTCAGCGTCGCCGCGACCGGTTCCGGCATCGCCCGGCCGGATGCCTCGGCGGACAACGTGGTCGATCCAAGCGGGAGTACAATCCCCGGTTTGACCTGCACAATGACGTGATCGCTGGCATACCCGCCCGCCCGATCCGGCCCGGTCAAGGGCAACGTCGGCCCCGTGGCGCCAGCCGCGGCGGACAGCGGCGCACAGACTGACAGCGCGACAAAGAACCTGCCCATGGGTCGTGGGCGCAGAACGTTCATTTGAGGGCCTCTCTCTCTCAATCCTGCGAGGCACACAACACGGCTTCGCGTGGGCGCCCGCCGTGCACCAGCACTATACGAGATGCCGCGGGCCCTCCACAAGACCCCAGATGCGGGTGCACTCAGATCGGCATGCGATACGGCATTTGATCGGATTGGCAGCGAGAAGTGTGATAATCACATGATCTCGGCGTCTTGCGACTTGACAGATCGACCGAGAACTGTCACACTCCTTGCGAGTGCAGGCTCCGGAAGGGGCCAGCGGAGTTGAGAGAGAGAGAGAACTTCCCGAGAACAAACGCGACTCTTCGTTCTGTTTGGAGCGAATGACGCGATCGTCAGTGGACCTTTTCCGGGCCCACGAAGCGAGTGTGAATCGGGATCACGCGTGGAGAGAGAACCATGTTCCAGCGTCCGTTCCGAGCGTTTGGTCTGATCGTTGCCGCCGGTCTGCTTGCGTCCGCCTCCACGGCTGTCGCGGACTTGAACGGCGATCTCTTCCGCATCACCGCACGCTCCGCCGCCAATCCGAGCGACTGGGCCTCGCTGATCATCAACTCGTCCGAGGGCTCGTGGAACGGCGACGTCTTCACCGTCAGCGTCACGAACCGCATGTTCCGCGATGCGGGCGGCGCGGTAGATACCCGGTTCGGCCGGTTGAACTCGCTCGACGCCGAGATCCACGAGGATCCGTCGGTCGCCGCGAACTTCAACGTGCAGGGCGGTGTCTTCAACACGATCTACTCCGTTGAGTCCGTCCTCCTGTCCTTCCCCGCCATCGCGTCCGCCCAGGGCTTCGCATCCGCCCAGATCGGTGTGACCGACCAGGACGGCGACGGTGCGACGATTGCCCCGACCAACGGCGGGCACCTCTACCGCGCGTACTACAACAGCCTCCCGGGCACCCACCCCTATGACGGCACGCTCTTCAGCGGCTCCCCGCTGCTCCCGGGGAGCGTCGTTGCCGGCCCCAACGGCTCCAACATTCTCTTCGGCGACTCCGGCTCGTTTATCGCAATCGGTGTTCCCGTGAGCGACATCTCCGCCTTGTTCGAGTTCAGCGTCAGCGCGTTCGACCTCGCCGCCGGCACCAGCACGTTCACCGTCGTTCCCGCCCCGGGTGCCGTTGGTCTGCTCGGCCTCGCCGGCCTCGCGATGGCCCGTCGCCGCCGCTGATTTGCCCGCATGTGTTGTGTCTGTGAGTTGGATCGTTGATCGCGAAGTACAAGCACGACTCGGCGCCAAGGCGCCGGAATGAGAGAGAGACCACTAATGGCCCATCAGACCCGCGGTGACGGATCACCCGGCCGAGCGCTGGCGCTCGGCACGGTGGCAATCGTGATGTGCACGGGCACGGCTCTCGCCCAGTTCAACCCTTCGGACCCGATCCTCACGATCACCGGCTCAACCGGTTCGCTGACCGGGTCCGCCACGATCAACATCGCCAACATGATGCCGATCGCCAACGGGTGGGTCTACACCCCAGCGGTGCCCGGCTACAACGATGTCCTCCTCAGCGACAACGGCAACCCCATCGGTCAGGTCTCCGAGTTGTCGATCTTCGTCATCGGCCAGTCCTCCAACCAGCCCCGCCTCGGCCTCAGCTTCGCCATCACCAACGGCCCGGCCGACGCCAGCTTCACGTTCAGCTCCACCCTACTCGGCTTCCCGGTGATCCCGTTCGCCGAAGGCGTCGCCAGCGCCACCATGGGCGTTACGGACAGCAACGGCGACGGCGTCGTCAACACCGGCAAGTTCGGCGGCGGCTTCCGCTTCGTGGCCCAGTACAACGGCACCTCGACGTTCGCGTCACTCCTCGCCGGACCGCTGGTCGCCGGGGCCAACGGCTCCAACGCCATCAGCGATGCCAGCGCCCTGCCCGTCATCGCCCCGCCGTACACACCGATTGCCGGCGCGGTGTCCTCCATCCACTCGGAGTTCAGCTTCGCGCTGACCGCCGGCGACCAGGCCAGCGCGACCAGCACGTGGACCGTCCGTGCCATCCCCGCTCCCGGCGCCTTCGCCCTGATCGGCGCTGGAGCCGTCGTCGGCCTCCGTCGCCGCCGCCGCTGATCCGGTGCACAGCACCCCTTGTGACTACCCGCCCCGGCCACCTCGGCCGGGGTTTTTTGTTACACCATCCGCTTGACCATCTGGCCGACTCCTCGCGACAGTTCCGCACTTCATCCATCGGAGCCCCGCATGCGATCCACCACCCGCCCGTTCATCCTCGCCTCCCTCGGCGCCCTGATCCTGCTCGCCCCCGTCTCCTGCGCCTCCAAAGCCTCGACCGAGAAGGTCGCCGCGGCACCGGCCGCGACAGCTTCGAAGACCGTGAACACAGTTTGCGTGATCGAGAACGAAGATGAGGTTCACCCGAGCGTTCCCGCCGTGACGTGGAGGGGTCAGCAGGTCGGCTTCTGCTGCCCTGGCTGCGTCAAGCAATGGAATGCCATGACCGACGCCCAGAAGGACGAGGCCGTCAAGACCGCCGTCGCTCTCTCGAAGTAACCCACGCGGCTCGTGCGCTACGCCGCGGCCCGCGCCATGACCTCCACCGCCCACCCCGGTGTCCGTGATCGATACTCGGCCACCGTGCGCCGGCGGGAGAGGTAGTACATTGCCAGCAGCCCCTGCGAGAGCGCGGTCAGCACGGCCACAGCCCCGTACACGATCAGCGATATCGCCGACGCGATCCCCGCGTACGGTCGCAGGAGTTCATCGGCCTGCGCATCGCCGGTCGCAAACATCGCCTCCGGCGCCCGCAGAATCGGCGCTGCGCTCGCCACGCAATAGAACGCGATCGCCCCGATGATCAGCGCCTGGTTCCATGCCAGGTGCGACGGTGCCCTGACATCGGCCCGCCGCATCATCGCCGCGCCCCGCAACTCCCGCCACGCAGCGACGCACAGGCCCAGCCCCAGCACCATCGCCGGCCACGAGAACACCCCGCCGATCACCGCCGTGACACCGAAGACCCCTGCCGTCCACCCATTCACCTTGGCGACCGCGCCCGCCCGGAACAGCTTCTTCGCCCTCGCCCGGGCCTCGTCCAGAACCATCGCCTGCTCCGCCGAGATCGATGGCGGCGTCGCGCGCCCTGGGGCAGATGATTCTGTTGCCATGTGGGGCATGACCTCCATATCGACCGATCGCCATCTGCCCCGGGGGCTTATTTCGAAGCCCCGGTGAAGCCGTCGTTGCACAAGGGTCGTCCCGGGGTCTTGGGGTCCGAAAACCATAGTGCCCCCGTCTTGGCGAAGTAGACTCCCCTGATGCCTCGCTCCGCAGCCCCGAACCGCCGTCCCCGGATCGTCGTCGCCGCACTGATCATCGCGGCCATTTCGGCAGCCGCGATCGCGGTCCTGCTGTCGACGGTGCTCCGGCACGCCCCCGTCCGCACCCGCCCCGCGCCGCCCGCCGAGCGAGCCGCCGGCATGAACCTAGAAGACTTCCAGTACGCCCCCCGGCAATGGCCCTTCACGGACGCCATGCGCCACGCCCAGCCGTGGGCGACGATCGATGTCGATGGCGGTCCCCCTCGCCGTTCCGGCCCCGATCGCGCGGCGATCACGAAGATCCCCTGCGACGCCGACGGCTATCCCCTCGCACTGCCCGCGACGGTCGAGGGCCTCGCCCCGCAGGTTGTCCGCACGACGATGTTTTATGACACCGCCGGCCACTATCCCGCCGGGCGCTACACCGTCCTCTACGAGGGGTCGGGCGATCTGGAGTTCTACGGCGATGCAAGCGTTGCCGCCGCCGAGCCCGGCCGCGTGCTGCTCGATGTCGCGCCCGCTGCCGAGGGGATCACCCTCGTGATCGCCCGGTCCCAGGCAGGCAACTACATCCGGAACATCCGCGTCCTCCTCCCCGGTTCCGAACCAGCCGCCGCGGGCCAGCAGTTCCATCCGCTGTTCCTCGAACGCCTGAAGCCCTTCAAGGTGCTCCGGTTCATGGAGTGGCAGCGCACCAATGGGTCGACAGTCAAGTCGTGGGGCGACCTGCTCCCCGACACCTATTACACCTGCAACCGTCCGTGCGGCGCCCCGCCCTCGATGATGATCGACCTGTGCAACGCCCTCGGCGCCTCGCCGTGGCTCTGCGTTCCACACCTTGCCGATGACGACTACGCGGCCCATCTCGCGGCTCTCGTTCGCGACCGCCTGGAGCCCGGCCGCGCCGTCTACCTCGAGTACTCCAACGAGACATGGAACACCGCGCTCTCTCAGGCGCAGCACCTCCAGCGGCAGGGCCGCGCCAGGGCGCTCGCCGGCGACGACCGCACCGCGGGGGCTCGCGCCATGGTCGATCGCGCTACCGCAGTCTTCGCCATCTTCAGACGGGTCCTCGGCGACACCCACCCCCTCGTCTGCGTCCTCGCCGGCCAGGCCGCCGACCCCTCGCTGACCCGCGAGATCCTCGCCTACGCCACCGACCGGTACGGTCCAGACGCCTTCGATGCCTTCGCGATCGGCCCCTACGTCGGCCTCGACCTCGAGCAGGCAAGTCAGCGTTCCGCCGTCGCCGTGATGTCGCCCGCCCAGATCTTCGCCGCGCTGGAGGAGGAATCCTCGCGGGTCATCGAGCGCACCCAGCAGCACCTCGACATCGCGAAGCGCTACGGCGTCCCGCTCCTTGCCTACGAGGGCGGCCAGCACCTCGCCGGTCAGTACGGCGCCGAGAACGACGATCGCATCACCTCGCTCTTCACCGCCGCCAACCGCGACGAACGCATGGGCGTGCTGCTCGGCGCGTACCACCGGTCGTGGTGGGCCGTCGGCGGCGGGCTTTTCTGCGCGTTCAACTTCACCTCTCCCTACAACAAGTGGGGCTCCTTCGGCTACCTGGAGTACCAGGACCAGCGCCCCGACGAAGCGCCCAAGTATCGAGCCCTCCTCGACGCGATCTCGCCGCGGTAACCACCGGGTAACTCGAGGAATCTCCGTGCGCCAAGCGGAATCTCAACGGTGCGCAAGTCGTTTGTCGCAAGGCAGATGAACCCGACGGAGACACCTGCAACCGCTTTCGCCGTCTGCCGCTCCGGCAAGAAACCGTGAAACCACGAACATGTGGTGTGCGAAGACGGTAGTGACATCTGCCGCGACCCACCGCGGCCACGAACCAGAAAGGGGTGTCCGATGGCACGTCCTCGCAAGAACCTCGATCCGAAGCGTCTGTGCGACGCAGCCGAGGCCGCCCTGCTCGCGGCCGTCCAAACCGCCGATCAGACCGGCTCCGGCTGGAAATACCCGCCCGATCTCATTGGCACCAACGCCGAGCCTCGCTGCCTTGCCGGCTTTACACGCGGCGAGATCGAACAGGCCAGCCGCTTCCTCATCCGTCTCGGCATGCTGGAGTACCCCCGCTCGCGCGGCGCGGCCTGATTCAACACCAAGTGAATCCGTTCGACCAACCAGCCTCGCCCCTCTTGCCGTACACCACCGGCCAGCGAGGGGCGAGGTTTTTTACGGTTCTCCCGCTGTGGACAACGATCGTCGTACCACCCGCCGGCGCACCGCCATGTTCAGCATCTCGACCCCGAGCGAGAACGCCATACCGAAGTACACATACCCCTTGGCGATGTGCTGCCCGATCCCGTCGGCGACCAGCACCACGCCGATCAGCACCAGGAACGACAGCGCCAGCATCTTGAACGTCGGGTGCCGCTCGATGAACGAGGCGATCACGCCCGAGAACGCCAACATCAGACCCACGGAGATGACTACCGCGGTCACCATCACCCACAGCGCCTGCGCCATCCCTACCGCGGTCACGATCGAGTCCACCGAGAACACCAGGTCGATCAGCAGGATCTGAACAACCGTGGCGCGGAACGTCGCCCCCACCCTCCCCGCGTTGCCCAGGTCCGCGTGGTTCTCCATCATCCCGTGGATCTCGTGCGTCGCCTTCCCGATCAGGAACATTCCGCCCGCGATCAGGATCAGGTCTCGCCCCGTTACCGCGTGCTCCAGCAGCGGGAGCGTGAACAACGGATGCACTGCGAGCCGCATCATCCATGTCAGCACCCCCAGCAGCGCGATCCGCATCACCAGCGCCAGCAGCAGCCCGATCCGGCGAGCGCTCGCTCGCTGGTGCTCCGGCAGCCTCCCCGAGAGCACGGCGATGAACACGATGTTGTCGATCCCCAGCACGACCTCCATCGCGGTGAGCGTCAGCAGAGCGATCAGGTTCTCCACCGAAACCAGCGGCGACCCGCTCACCGCGGCGGCGGCATCAACGGCAAGACTCAGCAGCACGGTTCTTCCTCCGGCGCCGCCCCGGGAACCCCCGTGGCATTGGGCCAGAGCCTACCCGGAGAGTCCTTCCTGTGTGCACGCACATAAACCATTGCAGCCGCACAACATGCATCATGGCCAGTGCCAGAGGCGACCGCGCTGCAGGCGTGGCGATGAAACCCGGCCGACGAAATCCCGTACAACATGGTTGTGGCGGGGCTCGGGGGACCTTGCACACGGAGGCCTCGATCATGGTGCCCACTCTCGGCAGGACGGCCACCGCGGCCGGGCTCGTGCTGGCCCTCAGCACGCTCGCCGGCTGCGTCGTCGTCGTCGGCAACACCACGCGCAGCTACCGCGATGCCGACGGCAACTCGGTCATGGTGATCGAGGACGGCAAGCCGCTCATCGGTGTCAACACGGAACGAGTCAGCCCGGCCCTCGCCTCACAACTCGGCGTCAACGCGGACCGGTCCACGCTCGTCGCCTACGTCTTCGAGGGCTGGCCCGCGGCCCGCGCCGGCGTCAAGCAGTACGACGTCATCGTCAAGGTCGACGGCGACGACTACGTGCCGCCCGACGCCATCCGCAAAGCCATCCGCGCCAAGAAGCCCGGCGACACCATCACCCTGACCGTCATCCGCGGCGGTCAGCCCGTCGATCTCCAGGTCGACATCGCCAGCAAGCCGACGTCAAACAGCTCCGACTGAGCCGCGAAACTCCGGCGCAACAAGACCATCAGCCGATCCGCCGCGTGGCGCCCCGGGCGCTGCCGCGGCGGTTTGCGCGCACCGCAACCGCTGGCCCGCGAGAGTTTGCATCACATGCCACACTCAACCTCAGGCCGGCCGCGGCATCGCGCCGGGCGGCAACTCCGGCGTTGAATCCGCTGGCCGCCCCGCCGCGCCGCGATCCTCGCTCTTTCGGCGGGATTCCGCCGCGAGAAGGTCGCTCACCGTCGGCTTGTTCAGCGTCTGCCCCGACATCAGGCGCGTCACATCATCGCTGGTCAGCGTCTCGTGCTTCAGCAGCGCCTCGGCCACGGCGACGACCTTGTCCCAGTGCGCCTCCAGCAGCCGCCGGCCCTCCGCGAACGCCTCATCGACGATCCGCCGGATCTCCTCGTCGATGATCCGCGCCGTTTCATCCGAGAAATCCTTCTCGGGCAGCAGCATCTCCCGGTTGTCCACCGGTGCATACCGCACGAAGCCGAGCTTGGGGCTCATGCCCCACTCCAGCACCATCGCCCGCGCGATGCTCGTCACCTGGGAGATATCGCCCACGGCGCCGCTGGAGATATCGCCCATCGCCTTCTCTTCCGCGATGCGCCCGCCGCACGCCAGGCACAGCGTCGCCTTGAGCCACTTCAGCCCGTAGCCCATGCGGTCCTTGGTCGGCAGCGAGAACGTCGCCCCGCCCGTGTCCCCGCGCGGGATGATCGTCACCTTGTGCAGCGGGTCCGCGTCGGGCAGGAGCGACTGCAGCACCGCGTGCCCCGCCTCGTGGTACGCCGCGAGCCGGTTCTGGTCCGCCTCTCGCACCCGAGACTTGCGGGCCCGGCCGAACTTGACCTTGTCGCGGGCCTCCTCGAGGTCCTCCTGCTCCACAAAGTCCTTGTTGTGCAGCGTCGCCGCGATCGCCCCCTCGTTGATCAGCGCGGCTAGGTCGGCGCCCGAGAAACCCGGCGTCGCGCGCGCCACCCGCTCGAGATCGACGTTCGGCCCCAGCTTCACCTTCTTCGCATGCACCCGCAGGATTTCCATCCGTCCCTGCACGTCCGGCCGCGGCACGATGATCTGCCGGTCAAACCGGCCCGGGCGGGTGAGCGCCGGATCGAGCACGTCGGAGCGGTTGGTCGCCGCGATCACGATCACGCCGTCGGCCGAGTTGAAGCCGTCCATCTCAACCAGGATCGCGTTGAGCGTCTGCTCCCGCTCGTCGTGCCCGCCGGTCGTGAAGCCGCCGCCGCGCCGGCGCCCGACCGCGTCGATCTCGTCCAGGAAGATGATGCACGGCGACGAGTCCTTCGCCTGCTTGAACAGGTCGCGGACGCGGCTGGCGCCCACGCCCACGAACATCTCCACGAAGTCCGATCCGCTGATCGAGAAGAACGGCACGTCCGCCTCGCCCGCGATCGCCTTGGCCAGCAGCGTCTTGCCGCAGCCCGGCTCGCCGATGAGCAGCACGCCGCGGGGGATCCGCCCGCCCAGCCGCATGAACCTCTTAGGGTTCTTCAGGAACTCGATGATCTCGCGGACCTCGTCCTTCGCCTCCTCGATCCCCGCCACGTCGGCGAAGGTCACCGACGGGTTCTCCTTGTTGAGCACCCGGTGCCGCGACTTGCCGAACGTCCCGAGGAACCCGCCCGCGCCGCCCGCCGCGCTCCGCAGTCCGCGCGCCACGACGAACCACAGGATCACCAGCAGCACCACGAACGGGATCAGCGTCACCAGCACCTGCGTCCACAGCGACGTCGGCAGCGACAGGTAGTTCCCGCGGGTCAACTCGTCCAGCTTCTTCTCGTAGTACTCGCGGACCCGGGGGTCGAACCGCACGACCACGTCCGGCCCCGGCTGCCCGTTGGCGTCCGCCCGCTCCGTGGCGGTGATCGTCGTATCGCGGATCACGATCGACTTGGGCTCCAGCAGGTTCGAACTGTACTTGTTCGCGAAATCCTGCCACGGGCTCGGCCGCCGCTCCGTCAGGCTGCTCATCACCAGGAACAGCATCAGCGTGATCGCGATGACCGAGACCACGCCGAACAGCCCGCGGTTGGGCTTCATCCCGCCCGCGGCCGTCTTGCCCCCTGGCCCCGCCTGGTCGCCGTTGGGTCCCTCTGGCGCGCGTCCGGGCTCATCGCCCTTCGCGGCAAGGCGCGTGCGCACGTCGTCGGCGACGCTCCCGTGTCCGGCTCCGTTGGGACTGTTCCGCATGCCCGTCATGCCCCTTGTTTCGACGCTCCGTGCCCGATCCATCCGTGTACCGGCAAACACCCCCTAAGGAGGCGGGGTTATCGGTCATCGAACCCTAGGCGGTGTACCGGTTCGCCGGAGTTCGCCCGGCGCCGGTGCTCCGCTCCCCGCGAGATACCAACGGGTACGAAATGGTCCCGGATCGGGTTCGAACACCCCCTTGGCGGCGGCTACCAGTTCTCCCGCAGCTCCGCCACGATCGACTTGGCCAGGGCCTGCGCCGCCCCGTACCGCCCCGTATCGATCTTCTCACGAACATTCTGCGCCGGCACGAACGTGCCCGAGCCGCTGAAGTTCCGGCGGGCCACCAGCACCTTCCCGGTCCGGTTGTCCTTGAACTCGAACTGCACGGTCGCCTGCACCGCCTCTTCCTGCACCAGGCCCGTGATGTCCGCCGTGGAGAGCTTCACCAGCCTTGCCGAAGTGATCACGCCCGACAGCGTCGCGCTCGCGTTCTCCCCCGCCGCCACGCGCCACGGCGTCGTCGTCTGGATCTCGTGGATCAGGGCCGCGGCGAGGTCCCGCTCGATCGACTGGTACTGCGTGTTGTTCTTGAACACCGGCACCGAAACGGTCTTGATCGTGTCGTCATACGTGCTCCCCCAGGTGTACCCCTTGCTCGGGTCGCTCGAGCACCCGCCCGACAGGACAGCGCCCACGACCGCTACCGCCAATAACACGCCCCGAAGTAGAGTCCCGACCATCATGGCGCTACTCCCGGCGTAGCCCCGGCCGCGGCGGTGCCCGTCCCGCGGGAGTTCCCACCCAGGGGCCGCCCCGGCAGGAACGGCTTGGCCGCGGGCGATCCCGTGGCGGAGGCCGGCGAGGCGGCAGGCGTGGGGGAGGAAGGGGGGGGTGGGGGGGCGTCCGGCCCGGGTGCCGTGGGCTCGATCGGCTCCACCGCGGGGCCGACGGACGGCGGGGTCTTGAGTTCCATCCATCCCTTCTCTGTCATGATCCGCATCGCATCGCTCGCCGCGCTCGTGCGCGGGTAGGCGAACAGCAACCGCTTGAGGATGTACCGCGCCGAGACCGGGTCGTCGGTCGACAGGTACCACTTCGCCGTGACGAGCACCGCCTGGGCCTGCGACTCCTCCAGCCGGGCGAGCAGCGCATCATCCAGCCCCGCCTGCTGCGCCGCGGCCGGGTAGCGCACCATGAACGTCCGGATCAGCACGCCCGCGTTGAGCAGCGGCGTGCTGTCGTACTTCGGCCCGTGGTACTGCGAGATCGTCGCGTACACCTGACGCTGCATCGCCTTCTCGGCGTACTCGCTCTTGGGGTAGTTCTGCAGGAACAGCCGGTACGCCGTCGCCGCGTTCGACATGTCTCGGACGCGGAAGTAGTAATCGGCAAGCTCAATGCCCGCCCGCTCGGCCAGGCGGCTCCCCGGCAGCCGCTCCTGCACGCGCAGCAGCAGCTCCTGTCCGATGTCGTCCGCATCGAGGATCCGCATGCCGAGGAACTTGCGCTTGAAGCCGTTGACGTACCGAACCCCGATGTCCAGCTCCCGCTCCACCGCCTTGACGTACTCGATGGAATCGGGGAACTGCTTGCAGATCGCCTCGTAGTCGTACAGCGCCTCGAACTCGTTGCCGTCGCCGGTCTTGGCGTCGCCGAGCAGGAGATACGCCTGGGGCAGCAGCGGGCTCTTCCCCCTCTTGTTCTCCTCGACCCACTCTTCGAGGATCTTCTTCGCCTCGCCGAACTTCTCATCGGCGATCAGGCGCCGCGCCTGGTTGACGGTGTCCAGCGCCGCGCTCGGCGGCTCCTTCATCGCCACTTCGACCCACTGGCCGGATTCGTCCTGCACGTACTCGGTGGCCTGCGCCATCGCTTGGGCCGCGAACCCGACCACACCCAGCAGGAGCGCCACCGCCACGCGCACCCGACCCCGGGTTCGGGCGACCTTCGGTGCCGTGGGTACTGCAGCGGGGGCGGCGACGGATGGGTTCACGGTCGCAGGATACCCGTTCCGGGCGCCGACGTCACGACTTGGGGCTCTCCATCACGGTCTTGAGCACCTCCGCCTCGCGCTCCCGCGAGATTCCCGCCCGCAGGTTCGACGGGTTGGCCATCCGGGGCGGCTCCTTCCCCTCGGACTTGGCCTGCTCGATCATCTCATTCGTGATCCGCGTCCGCCGGGCCACCTCGCCGGGCCACCACGCGAGGATGTCGCGGCAGGTCTCCTCGGCCGGCCGGAAGGTCAGCCCCGCGCCGACCGCCCGCGCGTTCTGTCGCATGTGGAAGCCGGCGTTCTCGCCCTGCGCCCGCAGCAGGATCGGCAGCACGCCCTCCTCGACCCCGGCCCTCTCGAGATCCTCAAAGCCGACCCACGTCAGCGTGCTCTCCTTGCCCGCCGCCTTCTGGCAGGCCTTGAGGAGCTGGCCCGAGGTGTACGGCGCCGCCGGGCCCATGGCGTTGAACACGCCGGTCGTCCGGTTCTCGATGCACAGCACGATCCACGCGGCCAGGTCGCGGACGTCGATGAACATGACCGGGTCGTTGGGCGTCCCCGGGCAGAGCACAACGCCCCCCTCGCTCACGCGCACCGGCCAGTAGGTGAAGCGGTCCGTCGGATCGCCCGGGCCGACGATGTACCCGGCGCGGATGCTGGTCGTGCGCCCCGGCATCGCCTGCTCCGCGGCCTGCTCGCACAGGGCCTTGAGGGCGCCGTAGTTCTGGTATGCCTGGCCCATCTCCTCGACCGCCGGATCGGCGATGGTCGCGACCTCCGCCGACTCATCATCGCCCGGCGTCGAGTTGTCCTTGTACGCCGAGAGCGAGGAGATGAACACGTACTGCCCGACCCGCGGCGCCAGCAGCGTGGCCGACGCCTTGACGATGCGCGGGTAATACCCGGATGTGTCGATCACCGCGTCCCACGTCCCCTCCTCCAGCGCCTTGAGGCCGTCGCCCTTCTCCGGATCGCGATCCCCCAGCAGTTTCTCGACGCCGTCGACCGGGATCTGCTTGCGCTTCTCGGTGATGCCGCGGTTGAACAGCGTCACGGTGTGCCCGCGGGCCCTCGCCGCGTCCACGATGTGAGGGCCGAGGAAGCCCGTGCCCCCGAGGATCAGGATCGTCCGGGGCTTGGGCGGCTCCGTCGTCGGTCGAGCGGTCGCCGTGATCGACCGGGCGACGCCCGCGAGGGGGAAGGCCATCCCGGCCACGAAGGCACACTGGAGAAATCGGCGTCGGTCGGCGCGCATGACATGGTCCTCCCGCGCAGCGGCCCGTCCCCTGACTCGGCTCGCCGGATCACCCGGCGGGCCCGCCGCGATGGTTGCGAGGTTCTTACAACCGCGCTCGAATCCCGGTTGCAGGCGGAAACGCGTCGCGCCGAAGGCAGTACGATCCGCCGCGTGAGAGTGCTCCTGCTCAATGACAACGGAAACATCCCCCACGTCGGGTGCCTGGGCGTTGCGGATGCGCACGCGCGGATGCTGGCCCGCGCCGGCCACACCGTGGCGGCCCGCCGGTTCTGCGGCTGGAGCGCGCCGGTCGATCCCTCCGACGAGGAGGGCTCGATCCGCCGTCTCGCGGAGGACGCGCCGCTGCGAGAGGCCATCGAAGCCGCGGACGCCGTCGTGCTCAACGCCGAGGGGACCATCCACCACGGCGCGGGCCTGCACTGGCTCGCGGCGGTCGGCGCCGCGCAGCGCCTGGGCAAGACCACGCTCGTCGTCAACGCGGTCTTCGAGGAGTCCGCCGGCTTCCTCGGCGTGCTGCACGCCGCGGCGGACGTGGGCGTGCGCGACGCCCGCTCGCTCCGATACCTCGCCTCGCTGGGCGTGAAGGCCCGTCTCGTTCCCGACTCGATCGTCGAGGCCCGCTTTGATCAGCGGCCCGCCATCGATCTCTCCGGCCGGATCGTCGTCACCGACTGGCACCACCAGCGAAAGGGCGACGTCGGGGCCGCGGCCGCCTCGCTGCTCCGAGATCGCCCGGCGGAGACCTTCTACTTCCCGCTCCTCCACGGGAGCCACCGGTGGCTCTGGCGCAGCGCGGTCCCGACGCTGCGGACGGCGCGGGCCGTCGTCACCGGCCGGCACCACGGGGTCTACCTCGCCGCGCTGGCGGGCGTCCCGTTTGTCGCGATGCCGTCGAACACGCACAAGGTGGAAGGGATCTTCGAGGGTGTCGGTGTCGACGTGCCGATCTGCACCACCCGTGGTCAGGTGGACCGCGCACTCGAAGCCGTCCTCGCCGATGCCGGGGCGTGCCGGCGCGTCTCCGACCACCTGACGGACAGCCGCCCGCTCGACACCTTCCGGGCCCTCGGGGTCGTGCCCGTCGCCGATCCCGACGCGGCGGAACGCCGGGAACTGGAGAGGCTTGAAGTCGAGGCGACGGAGGCCGCCGCGTGGACCAGGGTCCCCATGTTCTGGCCCTTCGCAATGCTCGATAACATCAAGCCGTAGCAGCACTTGCGGGCGGTGTGGTGCCGTGCTCACGCGTCCCTGTGCCGCTGCGTATGGTTGCAGTACGCACCGTTTTGAGGAGTTCCCATGCCGCGCAAGGCCGACCCGTTCAACGCACGAGCCACACTCAAGACCCCGCACGGCGACTACGCCTACTACGACCTGGGCGCGCTGGCTCGTCAGGGCGTCGGCAAGGTCGATCGGCTGCCGTTCTCGATCCGGGTCCTGCTGGAGGCGATGCTGCGCCACGTCGACGGGTTCGTGGTGAACCCGGACGACGTCTCGGGCCTGGCGAACTGGAACGCGAAGGCGCCGGCGAAGGTTGAACTCCCGTTCATGCCCGGTCGCGTGGTCCTGCAGGACTTCACCGGCGTGCCGTGCGTGGTCGACCTGGCGGCGATGCGCGATGCGATGAAGAAGCTCGGCGGCAACCCCGAGGCGATCAACCCGCTGGTGCCGTGCGACCTCGTAATCGACCACTCCGTGCAGGTGGACTCCTACGGATCCGCGACGGCGCTCACGATCAACTCGGAGAAGGAGTTCGAGCGCAACCGCGAGCGGTACGAGTTCCTCAAGTGGGGCCAGCAGAGCCTGCGCAACTTCCGCTGCGTCCCGCCCGCGACCGGCATCGTGCACCAGGTGAACCTGGAGTACCTGTCGCCGGGCGTGCTGACGCGGGAGATCGACGGCGAAACCGTCGTGTACCCGGATTCGTGCGTCGGCACCGACTCGCACACGACGATGATCAACGGCCTGGGCGTCGTCGGCTGGGGCGTGGGCGGCATCGAGGCCGAGGCGGTGATGCTCGGCCAGCCGTACTACATGCTCACGCCGGAGGTGATCGGCTTCAAGCTCGTCGGCAAACTGCCCGAGGGGGCGACGGCGACCGACCTCGTGCTGACCGTGACGGAGATGCTCCGCAAGCGGGGCGTGGTCGACAAGTTCGTCGAGTTCTTCGGTCCCGGCATGGCCGCGCTCAGCGTCCCCGATCGCGCGACCATCGCGAACATGGCCCCCGAGTACGGCGCGACGATGGGGTTCTTCCCGGTCGACGCGGCGACCCTGGACTACCTGAGGTTCACCGGGCGCGATGAGAAGACCGTTGAACTCGTCGAGGCGTACGCCAAGGCCAACGGCCTGTTCTGGACCCCTGCGACCCCGCAGCCGGAGTTCACGGACGTGCTCTCGCTGGACCTGGGAACCGTCGAGCCGTCCATGGCCGGCCCCAAACGGCCGCAGGACCGCGTGCAGCTCGGCGGCGTCCAGGCCTCCTGGCAGAAGGAACTCGCCGACTCGTTCGCCAAGAAGGTGCCCGGCGAGGCGATCAACCTCAACCGCTGGGTGGACGAGGGGGGCAACGCCCAGGGCTCGCAGGTGAACGCGGACCCGGCGACCTGCCAGGGCGACCCGGGGTGCGAGGGCGTCCCGGTGACGATGAACGGCAAGTCCTTCCGGATGCACCACGGCGACGTGGTCATCGCCGCGATCACCTCCTGCACCAACACGAGCAACCCGGATGTGATGATCGCCGCGGGACTGGTGGCCCGCAAGGCCCGGGCCCTGGGGCTCAAGCCCAAGCCGTGGGTGAAGACCTCGCTCGCGCCGGGTTCGAAGGTCGTGACCGAGTACTACGACAAGGCGGGGCTCACGGCGGACCTGGAGGCCCTGGGCTTCAACACCGTCGGGTACGGCTGCACCACGTGCATCGGGAACTCCGGGCCGCTGCCGGCGGAGATCGACGTCGCGATCAAGAAGGGCGACCTGGTGGTGGCGAGCGTGCTCTCGGGGAACCGCAACTTCGAGGGGCGTGTGCACCCGTCGGTGAAGGCCAACTACCTCGCGTCGCCGCCGCTGTGCGTGGCGTACGCCATCGCGGGAACGATGGACCTGGACCTGAAGACCGACCCGATCGGGGCCGACAAGTCTGGCAAGCCGGTGCACCTCAAAGACATCTGGCCCACGCACGCCGAGGTGCAGGCGGTGAAGGCCAAGGCGGTGACGCCCGAGCAGTTCCGCTCGCAGTACGGCAACGTCTTCACGGGCAACCCGACGTGGAACGCGGTGCCCGTGAGCAAGTCGGAGTTGTTCCCCTGGAACGACTCGAGCACCTACATCCAGAACCCGCCGTACTTCGTCGGGCTCACGGAGAAGCCGGCGGAAGTGTCGGCGATCCGCAACGCGCGATGCCTCGTGTTCGTCGGGGACTCGGTGACGACCGACCACATCTCGCCCGCCGGCGACATCGCCGAGGCCTCGCCCGCGGGGCAGTACCTCGTCGCCAAGGGCGTGCCCAAGAGCCAGTTCAACTCCTACGGCTCGCGCCGCGGCAACGACCGGGTGATGACCCGCGGGACGTTCGCGAACATCCGCGTGAAGAACAAGATCGCGGAGGAGAACGGCAAGATCCGCGAGGGGTGGTGGACGCGGGACTTCTCCGCCAACGGCGGCGGCAAGATCGCGCCCATCTTCGACACCAGCGAGCGCTACCGGGCCGAAGGGACGCCGCTGGTGGTGCTGGCCGGGAAGGACTACGGCATGGGCTCGTCGCGCGACTGGGCGGCGAAGGGCGCGATGCTGCTGGGCGTCCGGGCGGTGATCAGCGAGTCCTTCGAGCGGATCCACCGGAGCAACCTGGTCGGCATGGGCGTGCTGCCGCTCAACTTCGTGCCCGGGCAGACCGCGGCATCGCTGGGGCTGGACGGGACGGAGCAGTTCACGATCGACCTGCCCAAGTCGATCGAGCCGCGCGGGCGCGTGAAGGTCAGCGCGACTCGGACGCAGGGCCCCGACAAGGGCAAGGCCGTGGCCTTCGAGGCCGTGTGCCGCCTCGACTCCGCGGTGGAGATCAGTTACTACCGCAACGGCGGGATCCTGCAGACAGTGCTGCGGAAACTGCTGAACGAGAGCCGGCAGGCGGCGCAGGTCTGATCGGATTCGGCTCGGATTCAATCTGTCCCCCCTTTCGTGTGTTCCCGTGCGTGCTGGTTGTACGCTACCCGACGTCGCCAAGGCCGAGCCACTTGCCGTGGGCCTTGAGGAGTCTGCGGCGCAGCAGGGCCTCGGCCTCGTGGGCAAGGGCGGGTGAACGGGCGATCCATGCGGTGGCGTCGCGCCGGGCCATGGCGAGCAGGTCGAGGTCGCGGGCGAGGTCGGCGACCCTGAAGGGCGGGGCGCCGGCCTGGCGGATGCCGAAGACCTCGCCCGGACCGCGGATCTCCATGTCCTTCTCGGCGAGGACGAAGCCATCGGAGGACTCGGCGATGGCGCGGAGGCGGGCCGCCGCGTCCTCGGTGACGGGCTCGCCGATGAGAACGGCGACGGAGCGCTTGGCTCCGCGACCCACGCGGCCGCGGAGCTGGTGGAGCTGGGCGAGGCCGAACCGCTCGGCGTGCTCGACGACCATGACGGTGGCGTTGGCGACGTCGACGCCGACCTCGATGACAGTGGTGGCGACGAGGGCGTCGATGAGGCCCTCCCGGAAGCGGCCCATGATGTGCTCGCGGGTGTCGCGCTTGAGGCGGCCGTGGACGGCGGCGAGGCGTTTGCCGGCGAGTTCGTGGGCCTCGAGGCGGGCGTGGACGGTGCGGAGGTCGTTGACGTCGCCGTCGCCGGTGTCGATGGCGGGGACGACGATGTAGGCCTGGTCACCCTGGTCGAGGCGTTCGTGGACGAAAGAGTAGACCTCGGCGGAGCGGTCGGGGGTGACAACGCGGGTGGTGATCGACTGGCGGCCGGGGGGCATCTCGCGGATGGTGGAGACGTCGAGATCGCCGAAGAGGGTGAGGGCGAGGGTGCGGGGGATCGGGGTAGCGGTCATCACCAGGACATGGGGGGTGATGTTGCTCTCGGTGTCGCCGGTTCCCTTGGAGCGCATGGTGGCGCGCTGGTGGACGCCGAAGCGGTGCTGCTCGTCGATGATGGCGACGGCGAGGGAGGCGAAGCGGACGGTTTCGGTGAGGATCGCGTGGGTGCCGACGACCAGGTCGGCGGCGCCCGACTCGATGCGGGCGAGGGCGGCGGATCGCTCGGAGCCGGTCATCGCGCCGGTCAGCAGTTCGATGCGGACGCTGGAGCCGGCGAGGATGCGGGAGATCGAAGCGTAGTGCTGCTCGGCGAGGAGTTCGGTGGGGGCGAGCAGGGCGGCCTGGTGGTCCGAGGCGGCGGCGAGGAGCATGGCGTAGAGCGCGACGATGGTCTTGCCGGAGCCGACGTCGCCCTGGACGAGCCGGTTGGTAGGGGTCTCGCGGGTGAGGTCGGAGACGATGTCCTCGACGACCTGATCCTGGGAGGGGGTGAGGGGGAAGGGGAAGCGTTCGCGGATGTGGCGGTCGATGGCCTCGGACCAGCGGAGGACCGGGGAGCGGAGGGTCTCGCGCAGGTGGGCCCGCTTCATCTGGACGCCGAGTTGGAGGAGGAGCAGTTCGTCGTAGGCGAGGCGGCGGCGGGCGGCGGCGACGTCGTCTTGCGACTCGGGCTGGTGCATGAGGCGGTAGGCGTCGCTCAGGGAGGGCATGGCCCGCTCGCGCCGGTAGGCCTCGGGGAGGTGGTCCTCGATGAGCGGGAGGGTCTGGGCCAGGGCGTCGCGGACGATCGCATCGATCTGGGCGGAGGTGATGTCCTCGCTGGCGGGGTAGACGGGGCGGAGGCGGGAGTCGGTGGCGGCGGGTTCGGCCTCGTCCTTGAGGTGCTCGATCTTGGGGTTGGCGATCTGGAGGCCGGGGCCGAAGGCGCGGGCCGGGCCGGTGACGCGGAGTCGCAGGCCGGGGTGGATGCGCTGGCGCATGAAGGGCTGGTTGAACCAGACGAGGTCGAGGCGGCCGGTGTCGTCCATGAGGACGGCCTCGAAGCGCGGGCGGCGGCCCTTCATGACGGTGCGGGTGGCGGTGATCTCGCCGCGGGCAGTGACGATGCGTCCGGGTTCGAGGCGGTCGATGGTGGCCTCGGCCTCGACGAGTTCGTGGCGCATGGGGAGGTGGGCGATGAGTTGGGCGGCATTGGCGACGCCCAGGGCGCGCAGGGCGGGGGCGTGCCGGCGCGCGGCGGGGGAGACCTCCTCGATGGGTGTGGTGAGCAGGATGGGCACGGGTACACGCTACACCGGATTCGCCAGTCGCGGCGGGCGCGGGTATGCTGGCGCGCCATGGCCATGCACAGCGAACAGTGGGAGAGTTACCCGGTCGAGTTTGAAGACGGGCCGGCCGCGGTGATCGTGGACATGGGGTGGTATGAGGAGATGCCTCAGCCGGGGCGGACCGAGTCGGTGTGCCTGGTGCTGCCGCTGAAAGAGCCTGGGGAGGACGGGTTGGGGACGGATGACGAGGTGGGGCGGGTCAATGACATGGATGACGCGCTGGTCGCCGAGGTGGTGCGGCTGGCGGATGCGGTGATGGTGGGGCGGGTGCGCGGCGGGGGGAGGATCGAGTGGTTCTTCTACGCCCCGAAGGGGGCCGATTTGGATGGGGCGGTGCGGGCGGTGCGGGCCAAGGCGGCGGGGTATGCGCCGGAGATCTACAGCCAGGCGGACCCGGATTGGGAGGTGTATCGCGAGGCGCTGTACCCGGATGAGAGCACGCAGCGGTGGATCGGGGACCGGAGCGTGGTGATGAAACTGGAGGAGGAGGGGGACCCGCTGACCGAGGCGCGGGAGGTGGACCACTACGCGTACTTCGGCGAGCCGCACCAGGCGGAGGCGTTCGCGCAGTGGGCGACGGAACAGGGGTTTGGCGCGGAGAGCCACGAGCCCACGGATGAGACGCAGGGGCAGACGGTGGTCCACCTGACGCACGAATCGGGCGTTGACCTGCCGACGATCAACGAGGTGACGGAGATGCTGCGGCGGCAGGCGGAGTTGGCGGGTGGGGTGTATGACGGGTGGGAGACGGTGGTGGTGAGAACGGAGGCGGATGGGGATGACGCGGCGGAGGAGGATGATGAGGGTGAGGAGGAGGATCGAGACTGAGGCCAACGGCTGAAGGGAGGGCGGGCGCGGGGAGTGGCGGAAGGGCGCCGGCGCGGGCGAGGAGCCTGGAGGCGGGGGTGGCGGGAGGGGGACCGGAAGGGGCCGGGGCGCGGTCAACAGGCGGGCTTGGGGTGAGTGGGGTCAACGCAGGCGCCGGATGAGCGGGTGACGCGGCGAGGGCCCGGCGCGGCGGGTTTGCGTGCGGGGCGCGGTCGAGGCGGTGGGATAGGGAAGGATTTGGAAGGGGCGGATCGGCGTCGTCGTTCGGTATCGCGATCCTGAGATCATGCGGATCGTGGGCGAGGCGGAGGAGGGCGATGGAGGCCATGCGGGCCTCGGCGACGTCGGCGCGGGGGACGGGGCAGCCGCGGTCATCGAGGATCGGGGCGTCGAGGGAGCGGGCGATGCGATGGAGCGTGAGGATGGCGTTGGTGCGGATGTCGGCGAGCGCGGTCATGTGGTTCCCCCCGGGTGCGTGTGAGTCGACTGCGGGAGAATGGCATGGGAGCGGGCGGGATGCAAGAGGGAAGTGTGGAGTGACGCGATTTGGCGCACAAGAGTGATCGTGCGCCCCAGTTTGGGTGGGATGCGCGCGTGCGGCTGGGTTTCTGGCTCGTTGCGAATCGTCAAACTGCCAGATAGGCTGGCAAGCGGGGTCTTCTGACAACGGAGGTTTCTCGATGAACGCACTGGGCCGGATCAGCACGTTGATCCTTGCGGTTGGCTGTGTGGGGACGTCGGCGCTTGCGCAGGGGGACGCGGCGGGCAAGCCGGGCGCGACGACCACGGTCGACGGTCGCTACCTGCCCAATCCGCCGGCGCCGTTCGGTGGTGAGATCAGCCCGAATGCCGTGGACTCGACGCCGTACTGGCCGGCGCTCATCGCGCCGCCCAAGGGGGCGCCCAACGTGCTGCTCATCATGACTGATGATGTCGGCTTCTCCGCGCCGTCGACTTTTGGCGGCGTGATCCCGACGCCGGCGCTGGACCGTGTTGCCAACATGGGCCTGCGATACACGCGGTTCCACACCACCGCGCTCTGCTCGCCGACGCGGGCCGCGCTGCTCACCGGGCACAACCACCATTCGGTTGCGACGGGCGTCGTCGTCGACCAGGCGACGGGCTACCCGGGCTACAACAGCATCATCCCGCGCGACGCTGTCTGCATCGGCGAGATCCTTCGCCAGAACGGCTACGACACCTCATGGTTCGGCAAGGACCACAACGTGCCCAAGTGGGCGGGAAGCCAGGCCGGGCCGTTCACCGACTGGCCGACGGGGCCGGTCAAGGGATTCGATTACTACTACGGGTTCATCGGCGACGACACGAACCAATGGCAGCCCAACAACCTCTTCCGCAACACCACGCCGATCGAGCCGTACCTGGGCCATCCCGGCTGGAATCTGATCACCGCCATGGCCGATGAGGCGATCGATCGTGTCCGCATGGTCAGCGAGGTCCAGCCGGATCGGCCGTTCATGATCTACTACGCGCCGGGGGGCACGCATGCGCCGCACCACCCCACGAAGGAATGGGTCGACAAGATCGCCGCGATGCACCTGTTCGACGGGGGCTGGAACAAGCTGCGAGAGACGATCTTCGCGAATCAAAAGAAGCTCGGCGTGATCCCGCAGAACGCGACGCTCACCGCGTGGTCGAAGGATCTGCCCGAATGGGACACGCTGCCGGCCGAGGCCAAGAAGCTCTATATCCACCAGGCGGAGGTGTACGCGGCGTACCTCGCGTACACCGATCACGAGATCGGGCGTGTCATCCAGGCCGTCGAGGACGCGGGGAAACTCGACAACACCCTCATCATCTATATCAGCGGTGACAACGGCGCCAGCCCCGAGGGCACGCTCAACGGCCTGTACAGTGAGTTCGCCGTCGCCAATGGCCTCCACCCGACGGTCGAAGAGAACATGAAGTTCTACGACCAGTGGGGGACCGACCAGACCTACCCGCACTTCGCGGTGGGCTGGGCGTGGTGTTGGGCGACGCCGTACCAGTGGACGAAGGAAGTGGCGTCGCACTTCGGCGGGACGCGCAACGGCATGGCGATGTGCTGGCCGGCGCGGATCAAGGACAAGGGCGGGATCCGGCACCAGTTCCATCACTGCATCGACATCGTGCCGACGATCCTCGATGCGGCGGGCCTGCCGCAGCCGGTGATGGTCAACGGCATCACCCAACGACCGATCGAGGGTGTGAGCATGGCGTACACCTGGGATAAAGCCGACGCTCCTGGTCATCGGAAGACCCAGTACTTCGAGATGTTCGGTTCCCGCGCGATCTACCACGACGGCTGGATCGCGTCGGCGCCACCTGTCCACTCGCCGTGGGATCTCTCGCTGGCCAAGCCGCTCTCGGATGTCATGAACGGCTTCACGTGGGAGCTGTACAACATCGATGAGGATTGGACGCAGTCCGATGATCTTGCCGCGAAAATGCCGGACAAGCTGCGCGACATGAAGCAGCGGTTCACGATGGAGGCGGAGAAGTACCGCGTCTTCCCGCTCGACGACAGCGTTCTTGTCCGGTTTGTCTCGCAGGAGAAGCCCAACTACGCCTTCGGCCGCACCGACTTTACGTACACCGGCGAGATCGCCAATGTGCCGTACCCGGGCATCGGCGGCGCGCCCAGCCTGCTCGATCGCGACTACACCATCACGGCCGAGATCGAGGTTCCGGAGGGCGGCGGGGAGGGGATGCTGATCACCGACGGCGGTCGATTCGGCGGGTACGGCTTCTACCTGCTCAAGGGTAAGCCGGTGTTTACGTGGAACCTTCTGCAACTGGCGATCGTCAAGTGGCAGGGGAAGGAGGCGCTCTCGCCCGGCAAGCACACGCTGGAGTTCGACTGGAAGTACGACGGCCCGGGCTTTGGCAAAGGGGGCACCGGTTCGCTCAAGGTCGACGGCACGGTGGTGGACCGCCATGCCATGCCGCACAGCGTGCCGGTCATCCTGCCCTGGTGCGAGACCTTCTGCGTCGGGGTTGACACCGGCACGCCGGTTGATGAGAGCGACTACCAGGTTCCGTTCCGCTTCACGGGCAAGAGCATCAAGGTGAAGGTGAAGCTTGGGCCGGCGGCGCAGTTGCCGTGATGCGGCCGGCGATGCGGAGTTGTGAAGGGGCTATCACCTGCGCGGATCGGCGAGGTGCGGCCTGAGGCGGCGGCGCATGGTGCGGATGGCGGTGGCGCTGGAATCGATGAGGACGAAGTGGCGGGCGTGCTTGGCGGCGGCCTCGCCGGTGGTACCCGAGCCGGCGAAGAAGTCGAGGACGGTGTCGCCGGGGTTGGTGTGGACGTTGATGATGCGTTCGAGGATGGGGAGGGGCTTCTGGGTGGGGTAGCCGGTTTTCTCGCGGCTGTTGGTGGGGACGATGGTGTTCCACCAGACGTCGGTGGGGGTCTTGCCGCGGGCGGCTTTCTCGGGTGTGACGAGGCGAGGGGCCATGTAGGGGACGCGGTCGATGGCATTGAAGTTGAAGACGTAGCGGCGGGGGCGCGGGTCCATGGCGTACCAGAGGATGGTGTCGTGCTTGCGGGGCCAGCGGGTCTTGGGGCGGCCGCCGTAGTCGTAGGCCCAGATGATCTCGTTCATGAAGCGGTCGCGACCGAGGAGGCGGTCGAGGGCGACCTTGGCGTAGTGGACCTCGCGGTCGTCGAGGTGGAGGAAGAGGGAGCCGTCGGGGGTGAGGCAGTGGAGGGAGGCGGCGATGCGGGGCATGAGGAAGTCGAGGTAGGCATCGCCGAAGTCGTCGGCGTAGCCGCGGGTGGTGGAGACGGTCTGGGAGTAGCGGCGGCCGTGGAAGCCCGTGCGAGTGCCGTTGTCGGGGTCGGAGGTGGCGCGGACGCGGCGGCGGGACTGGGCGCGGCCGGTGTTGAAGGGGGGATCGATGTAGATGAGGCGTGCGAAGGCGTCGGGGAGGGACGGGAGGGCGGCGAGGCAGTCGGCGTGGAGGATGGAGTTCATGGGGCGGGCGGTGCGTCGGGGGCTGGCAGGGGTTGCAGCATCTGCTGCAACCTCTGATGCTGTTGGACCGACTCCTTCCATTTCCTGTGCAGGGACCGAGGTGCACCAAGGAGCAGTGTCAGCATTCCTGTTCGGTCGGCTTCGATGCGGATGTCCGCCGTGCGAAAGAGATCGTCGGAGTTGTCGGCATCCCAGTTCGATTCGAGTTCGGCTCCGAGGACCGATGCGGCGTCCACACGGTCGAGGAGTTCGATGACGGACATTCCGGAGAGTTTGCGAGCGGCATCGGAGAGTTGCTGTCGGGTCTTGGGTGAGCGAAGACTGATCGCCTCCTGGACAGGTTCGATTGGAGGCTTTCCCTCGTTCATCGCTTCGTGCAGGGGCTCAAATACGCGTGCGATGACGATGCGCTGGGCGGTGACCTGCGCCAAGGCAATGGCCAGGTCAGTCCCGGGGTTTTCGTCGCTGAGTTGGGCTTCAGCAAACTCCAAGATGCCGCGGCGGTACTCAAACCAGGAGTCCCTGATGCCGCCTGGATCATCGGCGTTGACGCGGCCGATGGCCTCTCGCGCCGGATCGAAGATGGCCAGGTCCAGTGATTGTGCCGCCGCTGCGGCGTGCATTTCCTGGAGGAGTCTTGTGCCGTGTGCAATCGTCGCCTCGGCAACCAGTGCATCTGTGATGTCTGCGTGACGAGGCCTGAGCTGGATACCGAGGCGGACGATTGCGGACGCACGCTCGATGGCGCCGGCATAGTCGCCCGAGCACCAGAGCCGGATCGCATCATCGCCGAGCACTCTCTGGCACCGCCGTGCCTTGGTGAGGAATCCCCGGCGCGGGTCGCCTTCTCGGGGAGGGGCGGCGTTCAGCAGGGCGCTCTTGTGCAGGTTGAACGATTCGATCCGGGTTGCTTCAATCGCGGTGAGGATCCACGCCTGGTTGTCTTCGAGCAACTTCTGCATCTCGTCGGTCGTCACCGCGGACAGGTATTCGCTCACACGGAGCCCGCTGAGGTTCAGTTCAAACGACCCGGCGGCGCTCGAGAGCCTCGGGTCAAGTCGCTCGAAAAGCCACAGGTATCGCCCCGCCGCATTCGGGGAATCCGCAGCGATTGCATCATCAAACCGTGGTTGCTGAGGCAGGTGTGCCTGTCGCAGTTCGAGGAGCTTCTTTCCCGCCCATACGGCCGCCTGATCCCATTGTGCGGTGGCCGGCGCGGCAGCGAGGAACGTGCATGCTAAAGCGGCGATGAGGCTAGCAGTCGACGCAGGTGAGCGATAGGCGATGCGTGCTCGGCGCGCCTTGCCGGAAGTCGTCGGCTGTGTCATCGCTTGAGCCATGCGTGCAGTTTCCTGGCGGGCCAGGTGTTGATGCAGAGGTCGGGGGTGAGCCAGCCGCGGCGGGCGGTGGAGATGCCGAAGCGGAGGTTGTCGTAGTCGTCGGCCTCGTGGACGTCGCAGTCGACGGCGATGAGGCATCCGGCGTCGACGGCGGCCCTGACGTGGATGTCGCGGAGGTCGAGGCGCATCCAGTGGGCGTTGATCTCCAGGGCGACATCGTGCTCCTTCGCGGCGGCGATGAGGGCGGCGATGTCGGGGCTGAGGCCGGGGCGGCGGTTGATGAGGCGGCCGGTGGGGTGGCCGAGGATGTGGACGAAGGGGTTCTTGATCGCGGAGAGGAGCCGCTTGGTGGCTGTGGCGGGGTCCTGGCTGAGTGATGAGTGGGGGGAGGCGACGACGACGTCGAGTTGTTTGAGGACGCGGTCGGGGTAGTCGAGGGAGCCGTCGGCGAGGATGTCGACCTCGGAGCCGGCGAGGATGGTGATGCCCTTGGCTTTGGCGGCGGCGGCGTGGACGGCGTCGATGTGCTCGAGGAGGCGCTCGACGCTGAGGCCGTTGGCGATGGCGGAGGAGCGGGAGTGGTCTGTGACGGCGATAGTGTGGAAGCCGCGCTTCTTCGCGTGTTCGGCGAGTTCCTCGATGGACATGCGGCCGTCGGAGGCGGTGGTGTGGGCGTGGAGTTCGGCCTTGATGTCCTCGATGGTGACGAGGGTGGGCTCGGCAGGGGCTCGCTTGGAGGGCTTGCGGGCGAAGGCGTCGAGTTCGCCGCGGTCTTCGCGGAGTTCGGGGGGGATGAAGTCGAAGCCGAGCGCGGCGTAGATGTCCTCCTCGGTCCTGGAGGCGACGGGTTTGACGCCGCGGGACTGTGGCGGGGAGTCCTGGTCGTCCTCGGGGAAGAGGCCGTACTCGTTGAGGGTGAGGTTCTGCTTGAGGGCGAGTTCGCGGAGGCGGACGTTGTGCTCCTTGGAGCCGGTGAAGTACATGAGGGCGGCGCCCCACGCGGCGGTGGGGACGACGCGGAGATCGACCTGCACGGAGGGGCCGGAGCGCTCTGGCTTGGTGGACGAGGGGGCGGGGACTTCGTCGCCTTCCTTGCCTTCAAGGGTCCAGCGGCCGAGGTCGGGGTTGATCAGGGCGCGGACGGAGGACTTGCTCTCGCCCGCGGCGAGGACCTGGACGACCTCGGGCATGGAGCGGAAGGCCTCGCTCGCGGCGGCGGGGCTGGTGGTGGCGATAAGGATGTCGATGTCGCCGATGGTGTCCTTGCCACGGCGGAGGGAGCCGGCGAAGGCGATCTGCTTGATGCCCTTGATGTCCTTGAGGCGTGCGACGAAGCGTTCGGCGACGGGCGCGGCGAGGCCGAGGGGGAGGCGGGCGGAGCCCTGCTCGGCGAGGGCGATGGACTCCTTGAGTTTGTCGACGGACTTGGCGCCCATGCGGGGGAGCTTGAGGATCGAGCCGTCGTCGATGATCTTCTTGAGGCTGGCAAGGTCGGTGACGCCGCCTTCCTTCCAGAGGACCGATACGGTCTTGGGGCCCAGGCCGGGGATGTTCATGAGGCCGAGGATGCCCGGGGGGACGCTCGCGGCGAGTTCGTCGAGTTCGGTGATGCTGCCGGTGCGGCAGTACTCGATGATCTTGTCGGCGATCTTCTCGCCGATGCCGTCGATCTCCATGAGCCGTTTGCGGGCGTTGTCGCCGTCGGCGGCGATGGGGGCGAGGTCGTAGGAGAGGCCCTCGATGGCGCGGGCGGCGCGATCGTGGGCGATGGCCTTGAAGCGGTTCTCGCCGAGGAGGTCCATCATCTTGGCGATCATGGAGAATCGCTCGGCGAGGGCGGCGTTGACGCTCATGAGGGAGATGGTACGGCCGGGCGGGCGGGGGCCCGCTAGCGGGGCGCGGCGGCGCGCCGGGGTGGTGGCGTGGCGGGGGTGTCGTCGAGGTCGAGGCCGAGGCGGCGGCTCTGCTCGGCGATGCGTTCCAGGAAGCGTTCGCCGAACTGGGCGAGTTTGGCCTGACCGATGCCCTTGATGGCGAGGAGGCCGTCGGGGGTGGACGGGCGGGACCTGGCGAGGGCCTCCAGCGTGGCGTCGGAGAAGACGACGTAGGGCGGGACAGCGAGGGAATCGGCGAGGTGGCGGCGGAGTTCGCGGAGGCTCTCGAAGAGCGCCTGCTCGGTCTCGGCGAGGGGACGGGACTGGCCGTCGGACTTGCCGGCGCGGCGGCGGCCGGGGGCGAGCTTGGGTTCGAGCAGCACGACGTGGCGCTGACCCTTGAGGACGGAGGCGGAGTCGGCGGTGAGGGTGATGACGGGGTACTCGACGCCGTCTCGCCCCAGGACGCCCTGGTCGGTGAGCTGGTTGACGTAGGAGGCGAGGGCCTCCTTGCTCATCTCGCGGAGGAGGCCGAAGGTGGTCATGTCGTCGTGCCGGCGTTCGAGGACCTTGGGGGTGGCGCGGCCTCGGAGGACGTCGATGAGGTGGGCGGCGCCGTAGGCCTGCCCGGTCATGGCGAAGCGGGCGACGCACGAGATGATCTTGCGGGCGATGTCGGCGGCGTCGGGGCGGGCGCTGAGTTCGCCGAGGCAGATATCGCAGGCGCCGCAGCCGCCGGCGGGGTCGGCGGGGGAGTAGGACTGGCCGAAGTACTCGGAGAGGGAGGCGTGGCGGCAGCGGGCGCCGGAGCAGAGGCGCTGCATGTGGGACAGGAGTTCGAACTGGACGGCGAGGGCCTCCGCGGAGGAGGCGGTGATGGACTCGTCGGCGTCGAGATCCTCCATGGCGCTGCGCTGCATGAGCTGCTTCCAGCGGACGGCGTCGGCCGCGGAGTAGAACATGACGCACTCGGCGGGGAGGCCGTCGCGACCGGCGCGGCCGGTCTCCTGCTGGAAGTGCTCGACGGTCTTGGGCATGGCGCCGTGGATGACGCATCGGACATCGGAGCGATCGATGCCCATACCGAAGGCGACGGTGGCGACGACGACGTTGAGGCGTTCGGTGCGGAAGTCGTGCTGGACGCGGGTGCGCTTCGCGGCGTCCATGCCGGCGTGGTAGGCGCGGGCGTTGATGCCGTGGGACTTGAGGCCGTCGGCGACGGACTCGGTGTCCTTGCGGCTGATGCAGTAGACAATGGCGGCGCCGCGTCCCTCGCCGGCGCACCGGCCGATGACCTCGGCGGCCTGATCGACCAGGCGGACGCGGGGCATGATTCGGTAGGTGAGGTTGGGGCGGTCGAACCGGCCGACAAGGACGGCGGGGCTCTTGAGATCGAGCTGGGTGACGATGTCCTCGCGGACGCGCGGGGTGGCGGTGGCGGTGTAGGCGTGGAGCGGGAGGCCGGGGAGATGGCGGCGGAGTTCGGCAAGTCGGCGGTATTCGGGGCGGAAGTCGTGGCCCCACTGGCTGATGCAGTGGGCTTCGTCGATGGCGAAGGACTCGAGCTGGCCGCGGGAGGCGAGGCGCTTGAGCCAGGAGATGAATGAGTCGGTGAGAAGGCGTTCGGGAGAGACGAGCAGGAGGCGGGTGGCGCCGGATTCGGCGTCGCGCCGGGCTGCGGCCGCGTCGTCGGTGGACATGGCGCTGTTGATGGCCGCGGCCGGATAGCCGGCGAGGGCGAGGCCGGCGACCTGGTCCTGCATGAGTGCGATGAGGGGCGAGACAACGAGGCTCATCTTTCCCGAGAGCAGCGGCGGGACCTGGTAGCAGAGGGACTTGCCACCGCCCGTGGGCATGACGACGAGAGAATCATGCTTGGCGAGGCCGGCATCGATGGCTTCGGCCTGGAGGGGGCGGAGAGAATCGAAGCCCCAGTACTGCTTGACGACGTCGTGGACCGCTGAACTGGCCGAGGAGCCGGGCATGGGCCGTTACTGTACCGCGGCGGCGTCGGGCCGTCGGCTACCGCAGGATGGCAACAGTCGCGGCGGCCGGTGCGGGGGCCGAGTGGGAGGCCTGTCGCACGGACTCGAGAGCGGCGCCGAGGAGCACCAGCGTCATCAGCGCGAGGACGGCGGTGCGACGCGCGGCGATGAGGGTGAGGAGGAGCGCTACGAGGCCGGCGCTGATGGAGGCGGCCCAGACGTGGTTGGCCGTGAGGAGCGCAAAGCCGGGGTTTGGGGTGGCCCCGAGCCCGGCGAGCGGGGCGCCGGTTGTCGGCTGGATCGGGCCGAGGAAGCCGAGCACTGCGGGGATCGCGGCGGCGCCGACGACGGCGATGGCGGCGAGGGTCGCGCGGCTCAGGGAGTGAATCAGGCCGGGGTTGGAGTTGGGGGAGCGGGTGGTGGACGGCAGCTTGTGGGCGGGCATGATGTCCATGCACGGTGATTGGGAGACCACGCCGCGGGTTTTGAAGCCGCCCGATCAGGTGGGCCAAAAAGTGAAACGGCACCGTGCGGGACGGTGCCGGATCAAAGTGACCCCGACGAGATTCGAACTCGTGTTTTCAGGATGAGAACCTGACGTCCTAGACCGGGCTAGACGACGGGGCCAGCGGATGGCAGTTTAGACAGGGGCGGGACGGGCCTCAAGCGTCGGCGGGCGGTCCCGGAGGGGATCAGACCGTGGCGGAGAGCGTCTGGCGGCGCATCTGGGCCAGGGCGTACACGGCGGCATCGGCCTCGCTGTGGCCGACGACCCCGCCGCTGACGCGGCCTGATGAGTCCGACCACTCGGCCCGCCAGCAGTTGAACTTGTCGATGCGGCGGAGCGTGAGGGAGAGGCCCGCGCCGGCGAACTCGGCCTTGACGCGGTCGAGGCTGGGGAAGGTACGGCCGTCGGTGTTGTAGTTGCAGTCCGCGGTGTCGAGGGAGGACCAGCCGGTGGCGTACAGCTCGTCGAGGGCGAAATCGATTCCCATCGCGGATCTCCTGGCGCGGGCGGCCGGGAGGTCCGGCGGCACCAAAATCGAGCACGTTCGGAGCCGAGGCGGGCGAATCGAGGGCCGCGGCGGCGGACCAGTCTAGTCGGTCCGTCGAGGCTGAATCCAGTATGTAGTGGAGGCTGAGACCGCCGGGCAGCGTCTCGGGACGGGTTATCTGACGTGCAGGTCAAACGTCGGCTCGGGGCCATGCGAACAATACCTGATTCCTCCCGGCCATTGGCAGCCGCTCGCGCTGCGCATGAATCGCGCGATCCGGGCGAACCTGGCACGGGAACTGCACGAATGTCCCGGCGAGGCCATGACACACGTGCAGAGCCGCCCCATGTTGCGTTTGGTCACCGATGCCGCCGCGCCCGCGGCACGTCTGTTGCATTCGGGCATCCCTGCGGCTCCGCCGAGCCCACAGGCGTCGTCAGCCGCTGCGAGCTCGGCCGCCCGGATCCGCTCTGAGAACCGGGCTGCGGCATGGCTGTCCCCGCTGGACGCCCGCTGGATCGTCGCGCTCCGCGCCTCGCAGTACCTGGAGGGGGGCCGGGCGGCCATCCTGACGCCTGAGCACCGGCAGCGGGTCGTCCGTCTCGCCACCTCGCTGGGTCTGCGGCCCTTTGACGCCCACCTGGTCATCGCCATCATCCAGGATTCGGCCCGTACGGGCGACGGACCGCTTGCCCCAGCGGCGGTCGATCGGCTGACACTGGTCCGCGGCGCAACCGACAACGTTGTTCGAGCGCCGATGCGGGCCTGGGTGCCTGCGATGATCGCGGCCGTCGGCGCGATCGGGCTTTTTTCACTGCTTGTCAACTGGGTTGCCGGCCGCTGATTGGCGACGTGGGAGGTCATTTCTCCCATCGGCCGCCTCTCTCACGCCGCCGCGGTCCCCCGGCCGATAGCCTTGGGCGATATGGCCCTACCCCGAACTGAGTTGCCACCCGGCGCCCCGGGCGCCTCCGCGTCGCCCTCGCGGGATCCGGCGCCCTTCTCCGCCGCCGCGCCCGGCGGTGCGCTCACGACTCCGCCCGTCGATTTTCGGGGCAAGCACGCGTACCTCATCGGTATCGGCGGCTGCGGCATGTGCGGCCTGGCGAGGATGCTCCGCTCCCGCGGCGCCAACATCTCCGGGTCGGACATGTACCCTTCCGAGTTCACGCAGGCGCTGATCGCGGACGGGGTCGACGTCGGATTCGACCAGTCCAGGCAGTGGCTCCCCGATGACGCCGACCTCGTCATCGCTTCCGCGGCGATCAAGCCGGACCATCCCCAACTGCTGGAGGCCGAACGGCGCGGCATCCCGCACCTGTCGTACGCCGAGGCCCTCGGGCGCTGCATGACCGGCATGTCCGGTATTGCGGTTGCCGGGACCCACGGCAAGTCGACGACGACGGCCATGCTCGGCTGCGCCCTTCGCGACGCGGGGCTGGACCCGACCGTCATCGTTGGGGCAACGTGCCCGCAACTGGACAAGGCCGGCGGCTTCCGCCTGGGAGCGGGGGAGATCCCGACCGGTCCTCTCGCGGGCCGGCCGGGCCTGCTCGTGGTCGAGGCGTGCGAGTTCAACCGCTCGTTTCACAACTATCACCCGGTCATCGCGGCGATTACCGCTATCGAGGCGGACCACCTCGATATTTACGGCTCGCTGGATGCCGTGGTGGAGGCGTTCCGCCAGTTCGCCCGCCACCTCCCGCACGCGCGGCACGGGGGCGTGCTGCTCATTGCCGACAAGGGGGCGCACCGGCGCGAGATCGCCGCGGGGTTGGAGTGCGATGTTCAGACGATCGGCTACTCCCCATCCGCCGACTGGTCGGTGCGGTGGGATCCGATCTCGCGGCAGACCGCTCTTATTCGACGCGACTATGGGCTCGTGGCCGCGTGGATCACGGCCCTTCCGGGCGAGCACAACGCGATGAACGCCGCGACGGCGTGCGCGCTGGCCATCCTCGCCGGGGGAGACCCCGACGCCGTGGCCCGCTCGCTCGGCTCGTTCCGGGGCCTGCGGCGTCGCTGCGAGTTCCTCGGCGAGCGGGTGGGCGTCCGCGTGTATGACGACTACGGCCACCATCCCACCGAGGTGGACGCGACCCTGAGGGCTCTTCGCGAGTTCGAGCGCCCCGAGCAGCGATCGGGCCGCCTGATCTGCGTCTTCCAGCCCCATCAGCACTCACGCACCCGGCACCTCCTCGACGAGTTCGCCACGGCCTTCGACGCGGCCGACATCGTGATCGTTCCACACATCTACTTCGTCCGTGATTCGATCGCGGAGAAGCAGAAGGTGTCGGCGACGGACCTCGTGGACCGCCTCCGCACTCGAGGCAAGCACGCCATGCACCTGTACCCGTTCGAGGCGATCATCGAGCAGCTGGAGGTCATCTGCCGTCCCGGCGACCTCCTGGTGGTCATGGGGGCCGGGCCGGTCGACAATGTCGCACGCGGCTACCTCACCGCCGGATCCAACGCCTAGCCGCGCGGCGCTCGGAGGCGCCGCCCGCACCCGACTGGCCGCAACGGAGTCATGGTCTCGATGCCCCTCATCGCCGAGCTCCAGGCTCAACCCAACGCCCCGATCCCGACGTGGTTCGGAGTCGGAGGCGGCGCCGATCACCTTGCCCGACCGGTGAACACCGGTGAGCTCCGCCGCTGCCTCGAGGCCGACCGCTCCCTTCGCATCCTGGGCGACGGCGCCAACCTCCTGGTCGCCGACGAGGGCGTCGGCAACCTGGTCGTGTCGCTGGCGCAGGGCGAGTTTGCGGCCTCGTCGATCGATCCCGCGGCGGGCCGGATTACCGCGGGGGCGGGCGTGAACCTCCCCAGGCTCATTCTTGAGGCCGCCAAGGCGGGGCTGGCCGGGCTTGAGGGCCTTGGCGGGATCCCTGCCACCATCGGCGGCGCGATCGTCATGAACGCGGGCGGCACGTTCGCGCAGATCTGCGATGTCGTCGCGCGAGTGCACGGCCTGGACCGCTCCGGCTCGCCCGTGACGCTCGAGCGCGGCGACATCGATTTCTCCTACCGCCACTCCGGGTTGAATGACCTGGTCGTCACGTCGGTCGACCTCAGGCTCAAGCGAGACGATCCCTCGCGTGTCCGTGCCCGCCTCAAGGAGGTCATGGCCTACAAGAAGAAGTCGCAGCCGCTGGGCGATCGCTCCGCGGGCTGCGTCTTCAAGAACCCCACGCTCAGGATCGAGATTCCGAACATCGGTGTCCCGGGCGCCCGAGTGTCCGCCGGCATGCTGCTGGACAAGGCCGGTTGCAAGGGGATGACGGTCGGCGGCGCGGCGGTCTCGTCCCACCACGCCAACTTTTTCACAGCCCGCAAGGGCTGCACGGCCGGCGACATGATCCTGCTCATTGAGCAGGCGAGGGCCAGGGTCGCCGATCGCTTCGGGGTCACGCTCGATACCGAGGTAGTCATCTGGAAGCGAGCCTGAGGCTGAACGCATGACCACACCACCCTCGAATGATCCCGTCTCGGTCCTGGTTCTGGGCGGCGGCCCTGATGCCGAGCGGGAGGTGTCGATCAAGTCCGCGACCGCCATCGCCGAGGCGTTGCGTGCCTCAGGCGCCTACACCGTCCGGCTCGAGATCATCTCCACGCTCTCCCTGGACCAGCTCCGCGCCCTGCCGGCGGACGTCGTCTTCCCGTACCTCCACGGTCCGTGGGGCGAGGGGGGGCCGCTGCAGGACATACTCGAACTCGACGGACGCCCGTACGTGGGCTCGGGCCCGCGCTCGGCGCGGGAGGCGATGGACAAGATCGCGACGAAGGCCGCCGCGCTCGCCCTGGGAATCGATACGCCCCCGGTGTGGATCCTCAATCCGAATGATCCTGTGTGTCCCACGGCGCTCCCGGTCGTCATCAAGCCCGTCCATGAGGGATCGACGATCGGCCTGCACGTGTGCACCAGCCGCGCGCACTACGCGGCGGCCCTCGCGGCGGTGAGGGCGGAGCGGGACTCCGGAGTCATTCGGACGTACATGATCGAACCGAAGGTTGGCGGCCAGGCCCGGGCGCGTGAACTCACGGTCGGACTGCTTGACCGTCAGGCCCTTCCGGTCATCGAGATCTGCCCCCAGGACGGCCTCTACGACTACGCCGCCAAGTACACCCGCGACGACACGCGGTACATCCTCGATCCGGATGTTCCCGAATCGGTGCTGAAGAAGATCTCGAAGGCCACTTCGCGGCTGGCCAGGGCCATGGGATTGCGCCACATCGCCCGCGCCGACTTCATGCTCGACTCGTCCAACACGCCGTGGTTCCTCGAGATCAACACCACGCCGGGGTTTACGGATCACTCGCTGGTTCCCAAGGCCGCGCGTCACGCGGGCATCGCCATGCCCGAGTTGTGTGCGCGCATGGTCGAACTCGCGCTGCGAGATCACGCCGATTCCGCACATTCCCCGACCCCGGCCCACGCCGTTCCCGGGGCTTCCGTTCCAGCCCCGTAGACCATCTGGCCGATCGCACGGACAGCGAGACCACCATGGCCCGAAAGAAGAAGTCGCGTACCCAAGCATCCACGTCGCCGGGACCCCTATCCAGGTGGTTCTCTTCTCTATTCTCCGACTGGTCGCGGACTACCCGCTCGTTTACGACGATTGCCACGGCGGTCATCGTCGTTGGCCTGATTGCGGGGCTGGCCGTGGGCCGGTCGCCGCTCAAGGCCAAGGCCGAGGAGATCCGCAGCGATCGCCTGACAGTCGTCTTCAACTGGCCGCCAGCGATTAGCGCCGATCCGCGAGCGGCATCGTCGAGCACGACGCCCAACACATGGGTCGATTCGGAGACCCGCACGCGGCTGGAGCAACTGGCGTTGAGTTGCCTCACGGCCAATACATTCGATGGAGAATCGCTCCAGCGGGCGCAGTCCGCTCTGCAGGCGACCGGCTGGTTCGCCAACGAGGTCCGCGTCCGGCGCGACAAGGCCGGCGTCGTTCGGGTGGATGGTCAGTGGCGGGTGCCCTTCGCGTGCGTCCGCACAAACCGCGGCGACCAGTGGGTCACCTTCCGCGGCGAGGCCCTCGACAAGATCTTCGCCCCTGATACGTCTGGTCTGTGCGTCGTCCACGGGGTGCGGACCCCTCCGCCGAGCCTCGGATCAGTATGGGAGGGGGGCGAGGTTCAGCCGTCGCTCGCGCTCCTGCAGTACATCCGTCCCTGCCCCGGGTTCGAACAGGTGGTCGGCATCGATGCCTCGGACTACCTCTCCAAGAACAGGCGGCTTCTCTCGATCCTGACGCGTCACAACACCCGCATTCTCTGGGGCGGGCCGGTCGACCAGCCTCTGCCGGGGGAGATGCCGTCGGGAGTCAAGTTGAAGAATCTCTCGGACATCGTCATGCGAACCGGCCGCGTCGATGCGGGCCGTCCGTTTATTGACATCCGAGGCCGGGATATCCTGGTGGAAACCGGCGTGGAGCCGGCGCACACTCAAGGGCGGTGAACCTGCAGCCCGGCGATCCCGACGGTATTCCAGGATCGGACCACTCCTCGTTCTCGCCGGGTCCCGAGGGTGATTCCCCCTTCCTCGGTGGTCCGGGGGACTCCCGCGATCACGACCGAGAAGCCCCCAGCGAGGTCCCCGCTGCCGATCCGTGGGCCCACCGGCGCGGCGAGCCACGTGTCTTCGCGCTCCTGTGGTCGACCTACGTCCTGCTTGCGGTTGCCGGGGGCATCCTCTGGCTGATGCAACTTCCGCCCGAAACGCCGGGGGCGTACAGCCCGGCGGCCCGCACGCTGCTCGTGGTGCTCGCGGCTGGGCTGTCGATTCTCTGGCCGATGACCCGGCTCAGCCAGCTTCCGCCCGATGAGCCGAGTGTGCACGCCGCGCTCGCCGACACCCTTTTGATGCTGATCCCGATCCAGATGGTCATCTGGCCGCTCTGGAGTCTGGCTGGCTGGCCGATTGCCGTGGTGGCGGCGGTCGCGAGCCTCTTTCTTGCGTGGGGACTCTTGATCGGAGCTGTGCAGGCCATTGCATTTGCCCGCGGGGAGGCGGGCGCCGCCTCCCGCGCCGTGTGGATGGGAACCTGCATCGTGCTCGTGGTCGCGGCTCCGTGCTGCGCCACGCTCCTTACATGGGCGGTGGGGGCGTCGCCCAAGTGGCTGGAGATGGGGTCTCCGTTCACCTCCATCTTCGCCCTCAGCGGGTCGGGGTACTCGGGCCCGACCACTGCGGTGACGGGGATCCAGTGGTCGATCATCGCCGGAACGGGCGTGGCCGCGGTGCTCGCGTGGACGCTCGCGGCGGCCCGCGCGCAGGCTGGTTCCCGGAGGGTTTCTGGCCTACATTGAGCCATTGGGGGATACCTCGGGACCCGTCCTTTCTGCGAGAGGCCCTATGACCGGCCACCCGGCCGGGGCACAGCGTTTTGATCTTTGATCCAAGGAGACGCCCATGGAGATGATTACCCGCGACGAGAAGCAGCAGATCGAGGCCCGCCTCGAATCCCTGCTTGCCAACCGCCCGGTCATCTCTGAGCGCATCGCCGAGGCGAGAGCCATGGGGGACCTGAAGGAGAACGCCGACTACCACGCCGCCCGCGAGGAGCAGGGGATGCAGGAGGCGGAGATCCGCCGCATTCAGGAGCGGCTCGCCCGTGCCAGTGTCGTCGACGAGGCCGCCCACAAGAACACCGGGGTGGTCTTCCTGGGCGCCACGGTGAAGATGCGGGAGGTGGGGTCGGACGAGGTCGAGGTGTTCCGGCTCGTCGGCGAGGCGTCCGGCTCGGTCTCGGCGGAGATCGTCGAGGTGACGGCCAGCAGCCCCATGGGCGAGGCCCTCATGAAGGCCCGCGTCGGCGAGGTCATCTCCGTCCGCGGCCCACGCGGGACCACGAAGTTCGAGATCCTCGAACTGGTCTGACGCCGGGCCACGGCTCGATTTGCCAACCCGTCCGGTCGATAAACACCCTACGGAGCAGCCCGGGCTCTCGGTAGACTCCGCCGACGGTCGGTACGCAACGCGGTTGAGAGGTGGACCGGGATGCACAGTGGCGGCCAGCAGATCACAGAACCCCAAGCGGCGCCCGCGGCTTCGGCGGCCGCGCCTGTGACCCCGGCGCCCGCGAAAGGGCCGGAGGGGTGGCGGATTCGTACGCGGGCGGATGCGTCGGGCGCGGTTGCCCTGCTCGATGCGATGGCCCGCAGGGGGAAGCTGGCCGGGTTCGAGGCGGGCGGGGGCGATGGCGTGTTTCGGGTGCGGGACTTTGGTCACCCGTTCGAGTCCGAACTGGTAGCGCGGGCCGAGAGGGTCGACGGGTGGACCGAGTTCACGCTCCGCCGCAGGCTGAGGCCCGCCATGCCGTGGGTGTTTGGTCTGATGCTGGTGGCGACCATCTGGCCGGGGGTGTGGCTGACGGACTCGATGCTGGCGACCTATTTCGGCTGGTACCGCGGCATCGAGACGTGGTGGTGGTACCTGCCGCTGACGGTCCCGGCGGCGCCGTGGGCGATGTGGTCGGCGATCCGGAAGTCGTGTGCTGCGGGGGACAACGAGGCGGCGATCGTGGTGGGGAAGATCGAAGCGGCGCTGGGGAGTAGCGGCGAGAGGACCAGGGAACCCGAGCCGGGTCAGGCGACGCCGAGGTAGGCCTTGCGGACCTCATCGTCGGCCTCGAGTCTGGCCGCGGTGTCGCGCATCTTGATGGCGCCGACCTCGAGGACATATCCGAAGTTGGCCACGGAGAGGGCCATGTGGGCGTTCTGCTCGACAAGCAGGATGGTGGTGCCGGCCTTGTTGATCTCGCGGATGATCTGGAAGATCGTTTGAACGACCTGGGGCGCGAGGCCAAGGGAGGGCTCATCGAGCAGGAGCAGGCGGGGCCGGGCGAGGAGGGCGCGGGCGATGGCGAGCATCTGCTGCTCGCCGCCCGAGAGCGTGCCGGCGCTCTGTTTGAGGCGCTCGCGGAGGCGGGGGAAGAGGTCGAGGGCCTTGTCGCGATCGCGCGCGATCGCGGCGCGGTCGGTTCGCTGGAAGGCGCCGAGTTCGAGGTTTTCTGAGACCGAGAGGTTGGAGAAGACGCCGCGGCCCTCGGGGGCCTGGGAGATGCCCAGCCGGACGATCTGGTGCGGCGGGAGCCCGGTGATCGGCTTGCCGTCGAAGGTGATCGAGCCGGCGGACGGGCGGAGCAGGCCGGAGATGGTCTGGAGCGTGGTCGATTTGCCGGCGCCGTTGCAGCCGATGAGGGTGACGATCTGGCCTTGGTCGACGTGGAGGTCGACGCCGTGCAGTGCGTGAATGGCGCCGTAGTGAACATGGAGACCCGTGACTTCCAGCAACGCCATGATCAGGTTCCTCCGGCGGGCGCGGCGTGGGTGTCGGCGCCGAGGTAGGCCTCGATCACCTTCGGGTTCTTCTGGATCTCCGACGGGCGTCCTTCGGCGATCGTGACGCCGTGGTCGAGGACGGTGATGCGCTCGCAGATGTCCATCACGAGTCCCATGTCGTGCTCGATGACCAGGAGGGTGACATCGAACTTGGAGATGAGGGAGCGGATGAGAGCGCGAAGGGCGACTTTCTCCTGGGGGTTCATACCCGCCGCGGGCTCGTCCAGGAGCAGGACCTTGGGCTCGGTCGCGAGGGCGCGGGCGATCTCGAGGCGTCGCTGGTCGCCGTAGGGGAGGTTGCGTGCGAGACTGTTGGCGCGGTGGGCGAGGCCGAGGGTGCCGAGAAGGTTCATCGACTGGCGGGTGATCGCCCGCTCCTGGCCGATGTGCCGGCCGGTGCGCAGCATCGTGGCGAAGATGGAGTGGTTGCCGCGGACGTGGCAGCCCAGGCGGACGTTGTCGAGGACCGTGAGGTCGCCGAAGAGGCGGATGTTCTGGAAGGTGCGGGAGAGGCCGGCGCTGGCGATCTGATGCGGCTTGAGGCCCAGCAGGCTCTTGCCGTCGAGGCTGATGGCGCCCGAGTCGGGCTGGTAGACGCCGGTGAGCAGGTTGAAGCAGGTGGTCTTTCCGGCGCCGTTGGGGCCGATGAGGCCGTAGAGGGCGTGGCGTGGGATCTTGAGGCGGAAGTCCTGCACGGCCTTGAGGCCGCCGAAGGCGATTCCGATGTCGTCGATATCAAGGGCGATATCGGGCGCGGATGCGGCGGCGGCGGAGATGGTCATTCGTCGGCCCCCGCGGTTTGGGGGCGACGCCGGGGGATCATCTCCCAGATCTCGTGGATGCCGAAGAGCCCTTGTGGACGGGCGAGCATCATGGTGATGAGCAGGGAGGCGTAGAGCACGAGGCGGTAGTCCGCGAGGTTGATGCCGTTGGCGATCGCCACGCGGCGGCCGATCTCGAGGGCGGCAGTCACGACGGCGATGACGATGAGTGACCGGGGCCGCCACCGGCCGCGGGCGCTCTGCACCGCCGCGACGATGATCAGGAGAGCCAAGCCGGCGGGCCAGACCATCGGGGGAGAACGCAGGAGTTCGGGGAGGATCGTGAGGATGATCGCCGCGAGCGCGGCTCCGGAGATCGAGCCCATGCCGCCGAGGACGACCATGATGATGATGTCGAAGGACTTCTGGAACCCCAGGTCGCCGGCGTTGAGGGCGCCGATGTCCATCGCATAGAGGCCGCCGGCGACGCCGGCGAAGAACGCGGAGAGCACGAATGCGCGGACCTTGTACCGGGTGATATCGACGCCCATGGCCTGGGCGGCGATCTCGTCCTCGCGGATGGCCAGCAGAGCGCGGCCGGAGGAACTGACCTTGAGGCGGTAGCAGAAGATGAGTGTCAAGGTGGCGAAGAGGTAGACCCAGAAGAGGGTCGTGTAGGTGGGGAGGAGGTTCATGCCCTTGGGGCCGCCGAGGCGGAGCATCAGGTCGTACCACGGGATGTCCCGCACGGTCTCGGCTTGCCACGGCGGGATCTGGTCCTTAGTACCCTGGAAGAGCACGCGGACGATCTCGCCGAAGCCGAGGGTGACGATCGCGAGGTAGTCGCCCTTGAGGCGGAGGCTGGGGAGACCGACGATGTACCCCGCGCCGGCCGCGGCAAGGCCGCCCACCAGGCACGAGCCGACAAAGAGGGCGTCGCCCCAGGTGAGAACGGGGCCTTCGAACTGGCCGATCCCGGTCCATGAGAGCAGGCCGCCGATGAAGAGGCCGTTGGAGAGTTGAGCGGGGTCGACCAGGCGCATCGTGCCGTAATAGGTGATGCCCGCGGCGACATAACCGCCCACGGCCATGAATCCGGCGTGGCCCATGGAGAACTGGCCGGCAAAGCCGTTCACAACTGTGAGGCTCACGGCGAGGATGACGTTGATGCCGGCAACGCGGGCGATCTGGGCGTGGTAGCCGCCCAGTTCCGGGCCCGCGTAGAAGTAGGCAAACAGGCCGACGGCGATGCCGAGCAGGAAGGGCCAGAGAGCGCGGAGCACGACGGTCCAGGTCGTCGGTGCGAGGGCGCGGGATTGGGCGAGGAGGTTGGACATCGGGCGATGGTCAGACCTTTTCCACGGTTGCTCGCCCCAGCACGCCCTCGGGCTTGAGCAGGAGAACGAGGATGAGGATCGCGAAGACGTAGGCGTCGCGGTACTGGCTGGAGAGGTAGGCGACACCGAAGAACTCGATGAGGCCGATGAGGAGCCCGCCGAGCACCGCGCCGCGGACGTTGCCGATGCCGCCGACCACGGCGGCGACGAAGGCCTTGAGGCCGAGCATCACCCACATGGCGTCGGCGGTCTGCTTGGCCTGGCCCTCGTACTTGACGCCGTAGAGGAAGCCCGCTGCCGCGGCGAGCATCGCCCCGACGACGAACGTAAAACTGATCACCAGGTCGACGTTGACGCCCATCAGGCTGGCGTTGCGGGGGCTGAAGCTTACGGCGCGCATGGCCGTGCCGAACTTGGTGCGGTAAATGAGGAACTGGAGGGCGGCCATCAGCGCGAGGGCGGTCCCGATGACGGCGAGGTCGGGGAGGCGGACGGCGACACCGGCGACCGCGAACAGGGCGGTGTTGTCGATGAGGCGGGGAAATGGCCGCGGGTAGGCTCCGAAGGCGAACCGGAGTTGGCCGAAGTTCTGCATGAAGAGGGAGACGCCGATGGCGGTGATGAGGACGTTGATGCGCGGCGCGTTGCGGAGCGGGCGGTAGGCAACCCGCTCGATCACAAACCCGACGACACCGCACACGCCCATCGCCCCGAGCAGGACGAGCACGCCCATGTACCACGGGGGCGTGGGCTGCCCGGTCAGTCCCAAGCCGATCCAGCCGGCGATGGTGATCGACATCCAGGCGCCCAGGGCGAAGACGTCGGAGTGGGCGAAGTTGATGAACTTCAGGATGCCGTACACCATCGTGTAGCCCAGCGCTATGAGCGCGTAGAGGCACCCGACAGTGATCCCGTCAAAAAGCGTTTGCAGGAACTGGGTCATGCGGCCATCGAGGCTCCCGTCCTCGCGTACCTCTGCTGCGGCGGCGGGGGCCTAGTCCGGCTTGATGGTCGCCTTGTACTTCGGGACGCCGTCGACGACCTCGAGGACGACGGCGTCCTTGGTCGCGTTGCGCTTGGCATCGATCGTGATGGTCCCGGTGACGCCCTTGAATCCCTTCGTCGAGTTGATCGCGCGTGCGAGGTCCGCGCCCGAGAGCGACTGGGCGCGGGCGGCGGCATCGAAGAGCAGCCGCACCGAGTCGTACCCGAGGGCGGCGAGGCCGTCGGGGACCTTGCCGTACTCGGCCTGGTATCGCTTGACAAACTCCTGGACCTCCGGGCGGGTGTCCTCCTGCGAGTAGTGATTGGAGAAGTAGCAGCCGTTGAGCGAGGAGCCGGCGTTGCGGAGTTCCTCGGAGTCCCAGCCGTCGCCGCCGATAAGGGGGACATCGAGGCCGAGCTTGCGTGCCTGCTTGGCGATGTTCACGACCTCGGTGTAGTAGCCGGGGACGTAGATGAACTCGGCGCCCATCTGGCGGATGGCGGTGAGCTGGGCCGAGAAGTCGTTGTCGCCGTCGGAGTAGGCCTGCTCCGAAACGACCTCGCCGCCGAGTTTCTTGAACGAATCGATGAAGTTGGAGTTGAGGCCTGAGGAATAGGCCTGGGCGCGGTTGTAGAGCGTGGCGGCCTTGGAGAGTTTGAGGTTCTCGCGGGCGAACTTGGCGCCCACGTAGCCCTGGAACGGATCGATGAAACACACCCGGGAGATCATGTTGCCGACGGCGGTGACATCGGGGTTGGTGCTCGACGGGGTGATCATCGGCACGCCCTTGCGCTGGCAGACAGGGGCGCCGGCGAGGCTGCGGGAGCTCGCGACCTCGCCGAGCACCGCGACGACATGGTCCTGATCGATCAAACGGGTGACTGCGGTGACCGATTCCTGAGGCTTGCCCTGGTTGTCATAGGTGATCAGGGTGATCTGGCGGCCGTTCACGCCGCCGGCGGCGTTCTGCTCGCTGACGGCAAGGCGGATGCCGTTGTCGGTCGAGACGCCGAAGGTGGCCTCAGACCCGGTCATGGAGGCGTAGTGACCGACGAGGAACGTGTCGGCGCTGGCACCCGCGGCCGTCGAGCCAGCGGCGGGGGAGTTAGTGGCCGGGGACTTCTCGCAGCCTCCAAGGGCGGCCGAAAGGGCCGCCAGCAGCGTGGCAGCGAGGGTTGGACGGGTCAATCGAGACATGCCAAGGGTCCTTTCCGACAGGGCGGGCCGCATGAGGGAGACCTGGGAGGCCGCTCCCCGGGATGGCGGGGGTCGGCGTTGTGGAATGCTACGGCGTTATACCTTCCACGTCCCGGCCTTGCAAAGATCACGAGACGATGTGGCTGATCGACGAACTGGTCCGCGCCGCGGCTGAAGCGCTACAGGCGTGCGAGGAAGGGGTGCGGAGTGAGCAGGCCGTGCGGGGTCTGGACGCACTCGACGAGGTGGCGCTGCATCCGATTCTGGCCGCGGCGTTCGGTGGGGCGGGGTACGGGGTGCTGCGGGAGCAGCCGTTTCCGTCGGACCTGCGTCCCCGGCGGGGTCGGCGCGGGGCTGAGGCGCTTGCCCATGACAGCGAGAGACGCCGCTGCGACCTGGTCCTGACCGAGCGACCGGGGATGGTGCTGGCAGACCCGCTCGTCCCCGAGCGCCGGGCGAGAGCGCGGCGGGAACAGGCAAGGGGCACCCTCTTCGAGCCGCTTGCGGGTGACGCGGTGGAGGAGGCGCCCGCGGGGGATGTCAGTAGCGTGGTCCCGGCGACGGATGCGTTCTGGCTGGAGGTCAAGGCCGTCGGGCAATGGAGCTACGAGTGCGGAGTCCCCGGCCCGAACAGGACGTACACCTCGCAGCTCTTGCGTGGGCCCGTGGCCGACCTTGCCAAGCTGCGCGACGACCCGCTGATCGAATCCGGCGGGGTCCTGCTCGTGCACTTCACCGCTGACCTGGAGACGGCGCAGCACGACCAGATTGTCCTGGCGCATCGGTGCCTGGACCGGGGCGCGACGGACTCGCCGCCTGTGGCCCAACACTTCCCGATCGTCGATCGGATCGGCAACGCGGTGTGCTCGGTCTGCCTGCTGCGGGCGGGGCGAGGGGATTGACCGGGGTCGGGCGCCTATCGGCGCGTCGGACGGGAGGGGAGGAGGCCGGCAACCTCCTCGATCGCGTCCGCCGCCGCCTCGGAGGCGCTGCGGCCGTCGAAGTGTCGGGCGACCTTGGCCAGTTCGGCGCGCTGGTCGTCGGCGTAGCCGGTCTGGCGCATCAGCCGGATGATCCCGAGGGCAAGGTCTTCGCCATCGCCCCAGTGGGGAATGAGTTCGGGGACGATCCGTTTCCCGGCGATGAGGTTCGGGAGCGTGTAGTAGGGGGTTGAGACCAGCAGGCGGACAAGGGTGCTGAAGACAATCCGGTTGGGGCGGTAGAACGTCACCATGGGCTTGTGCTGCTTCGCGACCTGCAGGGTGACGGTGCCGGAGGTGACCAGGGCGTAGTCGCACCAGCGGACCACCGCGTCGGTCTCGCCGGCGGTGATATGGAGCCCATCGGGCCAGCCGCCGAGCTGGGATGCTCGGGCACGAAGCTGGTCCGCGACGTCTTCGCGGACGGCCGCGACACAACCGGCGAGGCTGGGGAAATCGGCCCGGAGTCGGCGGAAGGCATCGAGCAGGACCGGGAACGCGGCGAGTTCGGCGGGGCGGGAGCCGGGCATGAAGGCGATCTTGGGAGATCCGCCGCCGAAGGTGAGGGCGCGGCGATCGAGGGCGGCGAAGTCGGTTTGGGCGTCGAAGAGCGGGTGGCCGATGAACCGAGCCTTGACGCCGCGGGCGAGGAACCACGGCTCTTCGAACGGCAGGACGCAGAGCACCAGATCGGTGAGGCGTCGCAGTTTGCGGACGCGCCACTCGCCCCACGCCCACATCTGAGGGGCGACGAGGTGGACGATGTGGATCTTGCGCTGGCGCGTGATCTTGCAGATGGGGAAGTTGGCGCCGGGCGAATCGACGGGAATATGAACCGCGATGTCATGCGATTGGAGCCAGGCGCGGACCCGGGAGTTGATGCGGTGGTGCTCGACGATCTTGCCGATGCCCGGGACGCCCATGATCGCGGCGTCGCCGGTGCGTTCGACAATGGTCGCGCCGGCGCGTTCCATGCGTGGGCCGCCCCAGGCGTAGATCGGGAGCGTGGGGTGGCGTCTGCGCAGGGCGGCGATCACGGTGGAGGCGTGGTCATCGCCGCTGGGTTCGAACGCCGTGAACAAGAGCGCAGGCTGGCGACCCTGGGCGGCGGGGGCGGGTGGGGGCGCGGTCGTGGAGGCGGCGACGCTCATCGGCGCGAACGATAGGCGGTGAGGGTTTTGGCGGGCTTAGAAGCCCGCGGCGGCGAGCCAGGCGGAAGGGAGGCGGTCGAGGGCCGAGGCGACGGCGAGCAGGCTCTCCAGGCTGGGGAGGTGGGAACCGCGCTCGATCGAGGAGAGCTGGCTGACGGAGATCCCGCAGGCTTCGGAGAGGTCCTTGAGCGTCCATCCCTTCTCGGTGCGGGCGAGGCGGATCTGGCGACCGAGTTCCTGCCTGAGCCGATCTTGGGGGCGACGGCCGAGGCCGAGACTGGCGACCGCCTGGCCAAGGGTCTTGTTCAGTTCCTGGAGGGAGAAGGGCTTGGCGAGGTAGTCGAAGGCATCCTGCTTGAAGGTCTGGCGCATCGAGTCGAGGGAGGGGTACCCCGTGACGACGACCACGCACTGGCGGGGCCACCGGCGACGGATCTCCTGGAGCACCGCTTCGCCGTTGTGGCGGCCCATCTTGATGTCGAGCAGAACGACGTCGGGCAGGTGAGCCTCGCAGGCCGAGAAGAACTCGTCGGGCGTCGCGGCGGTCCGGACGTCGTGCCCCGAGGGCTCAAGGACGGCGCGGATGTACTGGCGGAAGTCGGCATCGTCATCCAGCGCGACAATCGACAGGGGTGGAAGGTCCTGGTCGGGCGAGGACGGTGATTCGCCGGCGTGCGGGGCGCCTGGTGTCACGGGGTGCTCCGGGTGGGGGCGAGTGTACCTGGATCGGCGGCGGCCGCGCTGGTGTCGGGCGTGTAGACCCGGGCGGCGGACTTGGGGAGCAGCACCTCGAAGACGGCGCCGCGGCCGTTCTGTCGGTTGCGGACGACGATCAGGCCGCCGTGTTCCTTAACGATGCCCTCAGCCACGGCCAGGCCCAGCCCGGTGCCGTGCGCGTCGAGCCGGGTCGACGCAAAGGGCTCGAAGAGTCGGCCGAGGACCTCGGGGTCGATCCCGGGGCCGTCATCGGCGACCGAGAGGGAGATCCACTCCCGGCCATCGCGCTCGGCGTCTTCGGCGGCGACGACGATCGTGCCGGCGCCGTCCATGGCGTCGACCGCGTTGCGCAGGAGATTGACCAGGACCTGGACAATGCGGTCTGCATCGCACTCCACAATGGTGCCCTCGGCGACGGAGTCGGCGAACTCGACGGCCCGGGCGTCGCGGTCGAGGCGGACCAGGGTCCATGCTTCCTCGACGAGGCCCCGGATGTCAGCGGGCGCCGACTTTGGCGGGCGGACGCGGGCAAAGTCGAGCAGGCTCTCGCTGAGACGCTCCAGTCGACCGACGACGCGGAGCATCAACTCCAGTTCCTCCTGCGACACACCGGCGCCGCGGCCGTGGACGAGTTTCTCCGCCAGGCCCTTGAGGACCGCCAACGGCGTGTTCATCTCGTGGGACAACCCGGCGGAGAGAAGCCCGAGGGAGGCGAGGCGATCGGCGTCGGCGAGGTTCTGGCGGGCGGTCTCGAGCAGGTGGTTCTTGCGCTTGAGGTCCGCGGCGGCCTCGGCGAGCTGGCGGGCGGACTCGGCGAGGTCGCGCTCGTGCCGACGGATGGTCAGGATGGAGTGGTTGCGCGACCGCATGATCTCGCCGAGTTCGTCCGCGGGGATGGCGGATTCGTCGATCAGCTCGGCGGTGCGGCGGCCCTGCTGCACGGCCAGATCGGCCTCGCGCATGAGCCGGATCGGCTCGTAGACCTGCTTGGGCAGGATGAACAGTTCGAGCGTGGCCGCCACGAGCGCGTACACCGCCAGAAGAGCGAGGGTCATCAGGAGGTACAGGCGGAGCACGGCGCCGCGCGCCGCGGCCAGGCGGGAGGAGACTGCGATAAACGATCGCTCGGGCGCCGCGTCGGGATCAAACGCGACGACCATGGGCCCGGCGGAGGCATCGACCACGACCGGCTCCCGCGGCGTGGCGCGGGCTTGAGCGGCGACCTCCGGAGAGAGCTGGAGCGATTCGGGCGTCCCACGGCTGACGTCAACACCCTCGGTGTCCGGTGCGCCACGGAGGTGGGTCCCCAGAACGATCAGTGCTTCGTGGGCCTCGGCGCGGCGGACGACCTCATTGATCGCAGGGCGGAGCGAGAGCGCCAGCACGCCAGCAAGCACCAGCGAGAAGCACGTGTGCAGGACGATCAGCTTCTTGCGGATGCGCATGCCCGCGAGGATGCCCGACGGGCGCGCCGGGTCCATCGCATCAGGAGGCCGACGAGGCTCGGGGGGGGCGGTGGTCACGCTACAGTCGCCGGTGAGGCCGCAGAACCATGGACAACGTGTCGCACTACAGAGGGTATCAGCCGCGCCGGCGCCGCCGCTGGGGGACGCCGCCCGCGATCGGGTGATCCGCGCAATCGCGGAACAGGTGCCACGGTTCCCGGACCTGGAACTGTCCGGAGTGGATACGACGGCCCTTCGGTCGATCGACGGTGCGTTCGCCCACGCGCTCTACGACGCCGTGATCCGCAGGTGGCTGACGCTGACGTTCATCCTGAACCGGTACGCGCGCCAGCCGATGGACCGGATGGAGCCGGCCATGCAGGCGGTGCTGCTCGCCGGCGCCGCGCAGTTGATGCTCATGGACCGCGTTCCGGCTCACGGGGCCATCAACCAGGCGGTGGAATGGGCCAAGCGTTCGATCCGCCCCGGCTCGGCCGGGCTGGTGAACGCGGTCCTGCGACGGGTCGCGGCCTTGCGTGGGGATGCCGCCGCGCGCCGGGATCGGTGGACCAACCTGCGGGACGAGATCCCGGCGTCCGACGGTTCGGCTCGGGTATTGACCGAAGCGGTGCTGCCCGAACCGGCGATGGAGCGGGCGAGCGCGGCGACGGGGCTGCCGATGCCGGTGCTCGCATCATGGATCGCGGCGATGGGGCCGGAGGCGGCCGTGGGCGCGGCGCTCCACACCGTCGGTGCGGCCCCGGTCATCCTGAATGTGGCCCATGCTCGGGCGCCACTGGGGCCCGCCGCGCGGGTAACGCCGCACTCCATGGCCGGGGCCGCGATCTGGGACGGCGATCACGCCGACCTGACCGAGATGCTGTCCGTGCGAACCGATGTGTGGGTTCAGGACCCGGCCTCGGCGCTCGCGGTGGCCGGGGTGGCGGGTGCCGCTCCGAAGGTCGCAATGGACCTGTGTGCCGGGCAGGGGACCAAGACGAGGCAGTTGGCGGCAACGTTTCCCGAGGCGAGGGTGATTGCGACGGATGTGGACGACGCTCGCCGTGCGACCCTCCGGCGGGGGTTCGAGGGTCATGCCCGGGTCACCGTGGTTGAGCCGGGGGAGGTCGGTGGGGATGCCCTGCGGGGGGCGGTCGATCTGATCCTGCTCGATGTGCCGTGCTCGAATACCGGGGTGCTGTCCCGGCGGCTGGAGGCGAAGTACCGCTTCGAACCGGCGAGGCAGCGCTCGATGCAGACGGTTCAGCGGTCGATCGTCGAGGCGGCGGTGCCGATGCTCCGGCCGCGTACGGGGATGATCCTGTATTCCACGTGCTCGCTGGAGCGGGAGGAGAACGAAGCCGTGTGCGAGTGGGCCGTCGGGCGATTCGGGCTCACCGTCCGATCGGTGCGGAGGACGCTCCCGGCCGGCGGACCGGGGCACCCGGACTCGCGGTACCATGACGGCTCGTTTTCGGCGTGGCTTGTCGGAGATTCCGCCTAGATTCCGGTCTGGAGACGCGCTGCACAGCACTGGTTTGTGTCGGCTACACTCAACGCCAACTGTCGCGCCAAACTCGCCGCGGCCTTGGGGCCCATCGTTCATGAATCTCCTCGACATTCTCACTCTGGACTGCATCAAGGCCCCGCTGACGTCAACGGACAAGCGAGGCGCTATTTGCGAACTCGTGGACGTGCTCGCGGCGGCGGGGCGCTGCCGCGACCCGGGGGCGCTCAAGGATGCCGTGTGGACCCGCGAGCAGACGCGGACGACCGGCATCGGTCACGGCCTGGCGATACCCCACGGCAAGTCGGCCGGCGTGACCTCGCTGGCGATGGCGATCGGCCGGCCGGCGCAGCCGATGGATTTCCAGGCGATCGACAACAAGCCGGTGCGGCTGGTTGTCCTGCTCGCGAGCCCGCCCGACAAGATCAGCGACCACATCCAGGTGCTCGCGCGGATCAGCCGCCTGATGAATATCGATGAGTTCCGCGACCGGATCTACTCCGCGGCGACGCCCCAGGACATCTACGACCTGCTCAAGAGCCAGGAGCAGCCGGCCTGAGCGGCGTCGGGCGGATCGCCGAAACTCGAAGCGACTCGTTCAGGGCTTGGTCCTGCCACGCACGCGACGCGGCTTGCGATGGGTGGCGCCCGCGGGCGACTTGGAGAGCGAGACTCTCGCGGCCGGTTCTTTGCCGCGTGCGGCACGCCCTGGGGGGGCTCGATGCGACGTCCCATTCCGCGTAGCACCGGGCGCGGGCTCGATACCGAGGAGGTGCTTGACGGCCGCGAGCACGGCGGGAACGTGCCCCGCCACCTTCACGTGGTCCCACCTGTGGCGGACGATCCCGTTCTTGTCGATCAGGTACGTCGTTCGGACGACTCCCTTGTAGCGACGGCCGAACATCACCTTGTTCTGCCAGACGCCATAGGCGTCGCAGACGATGGGGGCTCCTTCGGATGTCCGCCCGGTATCGGCAAGCAATGTGAAGCCGAGGGCGTGCGTCCGGTCGAACTTCTTGTGAGACTCTGAGTCGTCGGGGCTGATCCCGAGGATCGTGGCTTTGACCTTCGAGAAATCGGGGTGGTGGTCCCGGAAGTTGCAGGCTTCCACCGTGCACGTCGGGGTATCGTCCTTGGGGTAGAACATCAGGACGACAATCCGACCCGCATAGTCCTTCAGCGATCGGGCCTTGCCGTTCTGGTCGGGCAGGTCGAAACGAGGGGCCTTGTCTCCGGGGTCGATCAGCGGCATGTTGGGTCCCCTTTTCTGTGTGTGAGCCAACGGTCCACCGCCTGATCCTTGGGCCGTTCGCCCGCGGTGAACAGGCCCACGTGGACGGGCGTGGTCTATCCTGACTCCGCATGAGCACGACCGATCAGCCGCCGCTTCCGTACAAGATTGCCTGCCTCTGCGACCTTCGCGACCGTGACGGGCGGATCCTGCTGCTCCGCCGCAAGAAGGCGCCGAACCTCGGTCTCTGCTCGCCGATCGGCGGCAAGCTCGACATGGCGACGGGGGAGTCGCCCGCGCAGTGCGCCCAGCGGGAGATCCTGGAGGAGGCCGGTATCGAGGTGCCGATCGAGCGGCTGCACCTTGCAGGCCTGATCTCGGAGGCGTCGTACGAGGGGGCAGGCCACTGGCTTTTGTTCTACTACCGGGTTGTGGGCCCGGTCTGGGTCGAGCCGGTCGATATGCGCGAAGGGCGTCTGGACTGGTTTCGGCCCGACGAGATCGACTCGCTGCCGCTGCCCGAGACGGATCGCAAGATCATCTGGCCGCTCGTGCGGGAGGGAGAGCAAGCGGGTGCGGCGGGACGCCCGGCGTTCTTTGCGGTGCACATCGATTGCACGGAGCAGGGCGGCGCGGCTGCGATGCGATGGGCGGTGGAGCAGCGCGGCTAGGGAACGTATCCAGGCTACCGCCGGACAACCCGTACCTTCTCGATCGTGATCAGGCTCCCCTCACCGACCGCCGCGAGGCTCGGCAGGAAGGCCTCGATCTTTTCGGGCGTATCGACCATTTCGACCACCATGGGAAGATCCTCCGACAGGCGGAGGATCTTGGAGGTGTGGATGCGCGAGTGAACGCCGAAGCCGGCGACGCCCCTCAGGACCGTGGCGCCCGCCAGGCCCTGGCTTCTGGCCGCGTGCAGGACGGCCTCCCACACGGGCTGACCCTTGTGCGAGTCGCTCTCGTCAACGACGACGCGGAGCAGGTCCATCTCGACGGTTGTCACAGGATCCTCCGGGCTAGAGCCAGCGTCCGAGAGCGAGACCGGCAAGGAACAGGGCGATTCCGAGGATGTTGTTGGCGGCGACGTTGGCCCACGCCAGCGCCCACTGCGAATCGCGCATCAGTTGGGCGGTCTCGAACCCGAACGCGGAGAACGTGGTAAACCCGCCCAGGAAGCCGGACAGGATCAACACCCTCGTCGTGGGGGAGAGGGCCATGCGGTCGCTCTCACCTGCGAGGGCCCACACGATGCCGAACAGGAAGCACCCCAGGACGTTGACCGACAACGTGCCCCAGGGAAACGACTCGGAGCGGGCCTGGACCACCCCGGCAAGCCCATATCGGGCAAGGGTTCCGGCGGCCCCCGAGAGGCCGAGCAGGGTGAGCATCGTCGCCTTTTCCACGTGTTCCTCCGGGCCGGTCGACCGCCTGCCGCGTCCACTCATGGGGTATAGGCAGAGAATAGTGGCGAAAGTGCGGTGATGCGCTGCGGAAAGAACCTGCCGTTGGGGGCAGGCCCGCCTGTCATCTATACTTTGGTGTCGCACACTCGGAGTCGGACCTTGAAGAGTCGACAGGGAACGGGGACCGGGATTCAGATCAGGCGGGCGCTTGCCGCGGCCGTGGCGCTGTGGTTCTCGCTGCTGCCGGGGGGGGCGATCTCGTGGGGCCAGCAGGGAGGGACGACCCCGACCCCCGCGGCCGTGCCCGCCGCGAGGTTTGCGAAGCGTGTCGTGGTCATCCCCATCACCCGCGAGATCGACGGGATCATGGCTCGCAGCGTGGAACGGCGCATCCGGGAGGCCGAGGAGAGCGGCGCTGACGGGATGGTCTTTGACCTGAACACCCCCGGCGGCGACATCAAGGCGATGCTGGCGATCTGCTCCGCGATCAAGCGGTCGAAGATCCAGAACTCCGTGGCGTGGGTGAACCCCGCGGCGTACTCGGCGGGTGCGATCATCGCGATGTCGTGCCGCGAGATCGTCATCTCGGATTCCGCCGCCATGGGCGACGCGGCTCCGATCCAGTCGATCTTGTTCTTTCTCAACGAACTCCGCGAGACCGAGCGGCAGAAGATGCTGGGCCCGATCCTGATCGAGGTGATCGACTCGGCCCGCAGGAGGGGGTACGACGAACGCCTGGTCCAGGGGTTTGTCAGCCGCGGCGTGGATCTGTGGCTGGTTGAGAACATCAAGACCGGAAAACGGCTCTTCGTGGGGCACGACGAGTACAAGCTCATCATGGGACAGGATCCGCCGACCTCGTCGCCGCGTGTTCCGGCGGCGTCGGGTGCGGTGCCCTACCGCGACCAGCTTGCCCAGGAGAACGAAGGGGTCGACCAGGAGGCCCCCGGCCCGCTCCCCGGGCTCCAGGACGAGCGGGCGTACAAGCCTGCGATCCCGGGCCTTCCTCGCCAGGTGGTGAAGGAAGTGACCGACATGCAGCAGGCCGAGTCACAGCGACCAGTGCTGAGCGAGACCGACCGCGGCGAGTGGAGGCTCGTGGAGTTCGTTTCCGACGGCAACGGCCTGCTCACGCTGCGCAACAGCGAGCTGCTCCGATATGGCCTTGCTTCTCAGGAGGTCAAGGGAGAAGAGGATCTCCGCGCGTTCTTCGGCTCTCCCGAGCTGGTGCGGCTGGATGAGTCATGGTCCGAGCAGCTCGTGGTGCCGCTGAACAACATCGTCGTCAAGGGCATCCTGCTGGTCATTTTCCTGGTGGCACTCTTCATCGAGATGACCCACCCCGGCGCGATCCTCCCCGGCGCCATCGCCGCGTGCGCCCTGGCTGGGATCGTCGCCCCGGCATTGTTTGCCGACATGGCAACGTGGTGGACCGTCGCGGCGGTGCTGGTGGGAATCCTGCTGATCGGGCTGGAGATGTTCGTGATCCCCGGCTTTGGAGTGGCGGGGGTGGTCGGACTCCTAATGCTCTTCGCCGGTCTGCTCGGCACGTTCACGGCGAGCGAGGGGCTGTTCCCGGATACCGCCCGGGGACAGTCGCAGCTGCTCCATGGGGCGACGACGCTCATCGTGTCGCTGGTGACAGCGGGCATCATCATGTTCTTCCTGGGGAAGCACCTGCCGAGCCTGCCGATCATCCGCCACCTCGTACTGAGCGAGCGGTTCTCGTCGCAGCCGGATGACGGCGCTATTTCCGACGGGTTGCTGGCGGCGATGGGCCCGGAAGGGGGGATCGCCATCGGAACCGAGGGTACCGCCGTGACGCCGCTGCGACCGGCCGGGCGGGTGCAGATCGGAGACCAGATCCTGGACGTCGTGGCCGACATCGGCTTCATCCCGTCTGGAGCCAAGGTGCGCATCACCTCGACCGGACCCTTCCGAACGACCGTCGAATGGATGGACCAGCGAACGGCCGGAAGGACCGAGCCCAGGGGCGGGGCGGGTGAGAGCGGAGGCACGCCGGCATGAACGAGGCGATGCTGCTGTGGGGGATCGGGCTGATCGCCGCGGCGCTGCTGCTGGTGTTTGTCGAGGTGTTCGTCCCCTCGGGCGGTCTCATCGCGGTGGTCGCGGCGATCCTGGCGATCGCGGGCGTGGTGTGCCTCTTCCGCGTCAGCATGGCGCTCGGGGCGGTGGGCTCGCTCGCGGTGTTGATCCTCGCGCCAACTGCGGGGTTCTTTGCGCTGAGTGTCCTGCCGAGCACGCCCCTTGGGCGAAAGTTGATCTACGGCGACTCGCCGCCGCACGACGAGCCGCAGGAACCGGTCGAGGATCCGCTGGCGGCACTGGTCGGGCAGGAAGGGGTAGCCCTGACCGACATGCGACCGATCGGAGCGATCCGCGTCGGAAGCGAGCGGCACCAGGCGCTCTCCGAGGTCTCGTATGTGCGGGCGGGCACCAGGATCAGGGTGACGACAGTGGAGGGGTCGCAGATCAAGGTTCGGCCGCTCGCGTGAGGCGCGTTTGAGCCGCGGTGGGGATGCGGGGCTGCGATCGGGTATAGTTCGATACACACCGGGGCGGCCGCGAATGGGCCGGCCTATTTCGACCGGCATCGCAGACCGGTCGCGGAGGCGCTTGCGTGACGATTCTCAACGGAATGCTCCCAGCGGCGACGACGTTGGCCCAGGCCGGCGGCGGCAGCACGTCGAAGTGGGTGCTGTTCGTAATCATGGCTGTGGTGGCGCTGTTCGCGCTGATCATGGTGTTCGTGATCGGTCAGTTTTTCAAGCTCTACATCCAGGCCTTCCTGTCGGGGGCGAAGGTCTCGTTTGTTGAGCTTGTCGGGATGCGGCTGCGAAACGTCGACCTGCGGACCATTGTTCTTTCGCGTATCCGCGCCGCCAAGGCCGGGCTGGACATCTCGACCAACAAGCTCGAGACCCACTATCTGGCCGGCGGCAACGTGCCGAAGGTGATCAGTTCGATGATCGCCGCCAAGGGCGCCAGCATCCCGCTGGACTGGGGCACGGCCACGGCGATCGACCTGGCCGGCCGGGACATCTTCGATGCGGTGAACACGTCGGTGAACCCGAAGGTGATCGATTGCCCGTCGCTCTCCGGGCCGCGGGCGACGATCGATGCGGTTGCGCGCGACGGGATCCAGCTCAAGGTCAAGGCCCGGGTGACGGTGAGGACGAACATCAAGCAGCTCGTCGGCGGCGCCACGGAGGAGACGGTGATCGCCCGCGTCGGGCAGGGCATCGTCTCCACGATCGGCTCGGCGCACGACCACAAGTCGGTGCTCGAGAACCCCGACGACATCACCAAGCGGGTGATGGAGCAGGGGCTCGACGCGGGGACGGCGTTCGAGATTCTCTCGATCGACATCGCGGACATCGACGTCGGAGACAACATCGGCGCGAAGCTCCAGACCGCTCAGGCCGAGGCCAACAAGCAGATGGCCCAGGCCGAAGCGGAGAAGCGCCGCGCGCTCGCCGTCGCGACGGAGCAGGAGTTCAAGGCTGAGGAGCAGAAGAACCGGGCAACCGTCGTGCTGGCAGAGGCCGAGATTCCCAAGGCGATGGCCGAGGCATTCCGCGTCGGCAACATGGGCATCCTGGACTACTACCGCATGAGAAACGTCCAGGCGGATACCGCGATGCGGTCCTCCATCGCGGGCGATTCGGCCGGCCCGGGCAGCCGCTAGCTAGTTCTGATCTTGCTTGCCCGGCGTGCCTGCCGCCCGCGCAAGCAGGTGCTGTACGCGATCGTCGCAGTACTGAGAATCCGTGAGCACGCACAGCGTCCTGCTGCGTTCGGTTTCGGCTGGCTGCGGCTTGTCGGCGGTCGATGCCGCGGCAACCGGCACCGAGGAGGGGGCACGCATGTCGGCAAGGGTGGTCTGGGCGAGCGTTGCATCAGTGGGTACCCGAGTATCCGGGCCCGGGGCGACGACTGGGCGCGCGGATCCGAATGGGGACATCGAGGGGAGACCTCCGATATAGAACACCGTACCCGGCGGGACCTCGGTCATGATGCCGTCCTTCGTCGGCCGGTAGACCGACCGCGGGAACACGGCGAACAGGCCGCCGGAGATCCGGGCGAAACTCCCGCCGTTCCGGTCGCCGTTCACTGCATAGACGGAGTCAAACCCAAACGGCCGTCGCAGGTCCACTCCGAGACTGCGGGTGCTGAGCGAGAGTGGTCCCACGTCCGCAACACCCTGTTCCACGCGCTGGATCTGCGGGTTGTTGGATTGGGACACAGCGGGATTGCCCGGCTGGACCGGCGTAATCGCAGGCTGACCGCCGGTCTGCGCGGGCGCAGGCCCGGCGGCAGCCGGGACGAGCAGAGTGAGCGCGAGAACGTGGGGCGGGTATCGCATCGGCTACGTCTCATATCGGCCGGTTCGTACGGCTTATCTCAGCAGAATCCGCACCGTGATGGTGACCCCGGCCTTGGGATCCGAGGCGGGCAGGGCGGAAATGGCCTTTCCTTTGGCCGTCCACATATAGACCGCGTTGAGCACCGGTTCATCTACACCCTGAACTCCAGACGCCTCAATAAACTCGGCCTTGGAGACCTCGCCGCGGCGGTTGAAGGTCATACGCACGAGCGGATTCTTGGGCGACGCCGTAAGCTGTGTATAGCGGGAGAAGACAGGCCGGCGAGTCTGGATCTCCAGCCCTTCGCCCGCCGCGGGCCGGCCCGGCCGGATCTCCATGTGCTTGACAAGGCTGGTTGCGTCCGACTCCTTGTTGCTCTTCTCGGCTTCCTTCGTCGGAATCTCTCGGGGCATATCAGGGGCTGGTGCGGCGACGATGGGTGTCGTTCCATCCTTGCCTGCCGTGGCGGTTGGTGGCGACGGTGGTGTTGGGTCGGCGGGCGGCGGAGGGCCGACGAACGGCTTCGCATCGGCTTCGGGCTTCTCCCCGGGGCCGTCGGTCGTCTTGTCCGCTTCGACTGGCTTCGCTTCTTCAGCATTCGATTCCGGATTCACCGGCGAATCTGGCTGCGGCTTCGTGGGGTCGTCGGCCGACTTTCCCGGTTGAGTTCCGTCCTCGGACGGCGGGGCCTTTGGATCTTCGGGTGTGCCGCTTGGCGCCGGCCTGGGACCGGCGTTTGCCTCGGGCGGGGCGTGGGGTCTATCCGGAACCGGTGCTGACTCCGCCGGCTTGGACTCAGCCGGATCCGGCGGTTTGGCGGCATGCTCCGGGACGCTGGGCTGCGCCTGCGGCAATGGTGACGGCGGCTGGTCGCTTGCAGGGGTCGCGGCGGCGGGGGGGGCGGCCGGTGAACCGGCGGCTGGCTGTGCCGTGAGGGCAAGGGATGGCTGCTCGACATCGCTCTGGGGAGCCAGATTGGGCGTCGGCTTGGCGAACCCGAGCCATGTCTCGGTCTTCTCGGTTGAGGACTCGATGCCGAGTCGAACATCGTCAGGCTTGGGCTGCGGCGGGGGATCTTGCGGATCCGGCTTCGGGAGCGGCGGCGGTGGCGTTGGTGGGGCGGCCGGATCGTCCCAGGTGAGGGCGATCGGCGGCTTTTCCGCACGAGCCCCGTACCACGAGGGCGTCGTGTGGGAGACCGTCATCACGATCGCGGTCGCCGCGGCGGCGGCGTGGATGATCGGGCTGACGACGACGGCAGCCAGAACATGGGATTTCCTCGTCGCGTACACCATGACCGTCCACTCATACTAGGGGGCCGCACTCCGTTGCCCAAGCCAGTCTACCCCGGCGGCTGGTATGGCTGGTATCGTCCTGTGGCTGTCGATTGGCGGACCTTTACGGCGGACACCCGCGAGGAACCCTGATGCTCCACTGGCTCCTGGCCACGCTGTCACTCTTAGTCGCGACCATTCCGCAGTCCGCTCCGCCAGCGGCCGAAACCGAGCGTCCGAGGTTGTCGGTAGGCGACAAAGCGCCCCCGCTGACCGTGGGAGCCTGGGCAAAGGGAGACCCGTTGAAGTCTTTGGAGCCGGGCCGCGTGTATCTCGTGGACTTTTGGGCCACCTGGTGTGTGCCGTGTGTCCAGCAGATTCCGCACCTGACGGAGGTGCAGCGCCGACACGCGGACCAGGGTTTGACGGTCGTCGGAGTGTCGAGCACCGACGCCAAGGGGATCGAAGATGTGGCGCCATTCGTCGAGATGATGGGGGAGAAGATGGGGTACACGGTGGCCGTTGACCGTGATCGAGCGACCCACGACGCCTGGATGACGGCCGCTGGCCAGATCTCCATTCCGATGGCGTTCCTGGTTGACCGTGAGGGCCTGATCGCCTGGATGGGGAACCCTGGCTACCCACAGAAGGACTTCGAACGGACGCTCGAATCCGTTCTCGCCGGCACCTTCGACACGCGAGGAGCCGCGGAGAAGGCGAAGCGAGTCGAGGCGTTGTTCCGGCAGGCCAGCGAGGCGTGGCGGGAGGAACGGCACGACGAGGCCCTCGGGCTGCTGGACCAGATCGTCGGCATCGACCCGCCGCGGCACTCCGCGGTCGCGATGCTGAAGTTCAACAGCCTGCTGACCCAGCTCGGCGATTCGGAGCGGGCGTACGCCTATGCCGCGGTGCTGGTGGACACGACCTACCTCAATGACCCGGACACGCTGGCCACGATTGCTCGGGCCATTCTGGACCGGCCGGATGCATCGCCTCGTGGGTGCGAGATCGCCCTTCGTGCCGCGAGCCGCTCCAACGAACTCTCGGGCAACATGGTCTCGAAGACCCTGGACCTCCTGGCGGCGGCGCAGTTTCAAGCGGGGGACGTGGAGTCGGCTGTCGCGACCCAGACTCGGGCGCTCGCTTCGGCTTCGGAGAGCGACCAACTCACGTTCTACCAGCGGCTCGAGAGGTACCGGCTTCGGCTGCAGAAGTAGACCATCCGGGGCCTACCGCGCTTCGCGGACGTACTCCCGCCCGGCCCAGATCACGGGCTTGCGATTCTCGAGATCCTCGGCTGTCTGCCGGAGGATCGAGCCGGTCATCCACGCTGCAAACGGGAAGGTGACCGCCAGCCAGAGCGGGGCGCCGCTGGCCGCGTATACCCGCGAAAGGGTGAACATGATCGCGATGAGCGCGGCGGCGCTGGTGACCAGGGCGGTCAGGACAAGAGCGGATCGTTCACCGTTCGAGAACAGCGCCGCCGCCAGCGCGAGCGTGGCCACCGCCATCACCGGGCCGATCGCGCCAATGACGCGGGACCGCATGGCGGAGGTCCGCAGGCGCGCGGGCTTGCGGTTGCACGACTCCGAGAAGATCCGGTTCCAGCCGCGCTGGAACTCCGCCCAGTCGGCGTACATCCGGCAGCGGAGCATGCCGTCGGCGAGGAACACCCCGGCGCTGAGCCCCTCGCGGGCGATGTGCTGCGCGAGCCGGACGTCCTCGAACATCTCGAACTTCACGGCCTCATGCCCGCGGATCCGCAGGTACGGCTCGCGGCGGCACAGGATGAACTGACCGTTCGCAAACGCCCGGCGCGATTCGGCGGGTCGATTGGCCTTGTGCATCGGGTACTGCCGGACGAGTTCGAGCGCGGTCGCCGGCTGCACGAACCGCTCGAACCAGCGGTCCGCCGAGAGCGTGCTCAGGAGCGTCAGCATGTCGAGACGGCGGTTCTCAAGGAGCGCCGCGGTCGCCCGCACGCATCCCGGGTCAAACGTCGTGTCGGCGTCGGCGAAGAGCAGCAGGTCCGCATCGCGCGCGAGCCGGGACTGGTTCACGGCGGTCCACATGGCGTTCACCTTGCCGGCCCAGTCGGGCGGGCACGAGGTGATGTCCAGCAGTTCCCACTCGATGGGCGGGCTCCGAGCCGGGATGCTGGAGATGCCCGCTTCGACCTCCCCCTTCGTATCGTCGGTGCACCGATCGAGGGCGAAGACCACGCGGAGGGCCGGGTAGTCCTGGCGGGCCAACGAGCGGGCCAGATCGCCGACAATCTCCTGCTCGTTGTGGGCCGGGACGATCACGCAGACGGTGGGCGAGTCGGCGCCCGCCGCGGCCTCGGGGAGACTCAGGCCGTCGCGAGCGGTGGGGATGCGGGACCGCCCGGGGATCATGTGGTACTTCAGGGCGTAGAACGCCACCACAGCCCAGTACAAGAACACCAGTCCTGACGGAACGATGAGCACGACGAGCAGGGCTTGGATCGGCGTGGGCATGCCCGGAATCGGTTCCTGTCCCCCCTGGGCAGTAGACTACCCCCATGGCTCGGACGGAGGATAGCGCCGATAGCCCGCGCCGCCGCGGCATGCCCGGTCGGATGCGGCGTTCGGATTCACAGCCATTCCCAACCAGGGTGTACTCGCGCAGCGAACTCCGCGAGATCGATTTGGCGTGTGTGCGTGACTACGAGATTCCGTCTGTCCTGCTCATGGAGAATGCCGCGATCGGCCTTGCCGGTGTCGCGCAGCTTGCGGCCCGCAGCGCGGACGGGTTTCTCGTGGTGTGCGGCAGGGGCAACAACGGGGGGGACGGGCTGGCGGCGGCCCGCCACCTTCACAACGCCGGCCGGGAGGTGGCAGTACTGCTTCTCGCCCCCCATGAGGAGTACCGCGGCGACGCGGCCATTCAGCTTCGAGTTGCGAGCCGCATGGGCCTGGACATGGTGAGGGGCGATGCCGGCCCCCTTGCTGAGGCGTTTGGTCGCTTCTTGAACCGACTGCCACGCTCAGGACTCGTTGTGATCGACGCCGTGCTGGGGACCGGTCTTGATCGCCCGGTCTCGGGGCGTCTGGCGGAGGCAATCGCGTGCGTCAATGCGTTGAAGCGAGGCGGCGCGATCATCGTTGCGGCGGACGTCCCATCCGGTCTCGATGCGGACACCGGGAGGCCACTCGCCGAGGGAGAGCGATCAGACCGGGCGGTGCAGGCCGACATCACAGTCACGTTCGTGGGTTGGAAACGGGGCTTCCTGACCCCGGAAGCGCAGGAGTTCCTGGGCACCGTGGTCGTGTGCGGTATAGGGGCTCCGCGTGAGTTGACGGAGAGGCTTGGCGAGCCCCTCGATTCCCCGGATCGCCCGGGCGACGAGGCGAACCCGGGACGAGGCTCCGGGAACAGCCGCGACGGTCCGCGGCGTTGACTGGTTGGATGTCCGGGCGAAGCATCAGGTGACCGCCGGAGGGACCGCCGATGGCCGTACGTATGGAGCTCTCGAGGATCCTCATCAAGGAACTGGCGGACTATCAACTGATCGAGCTGCGAGAGGTTGCGCCGTCCGAGGACGGGGACGGCAAGCCCACGTTCTCGCAGGTTGAGGGGGGGCGGAGTTTCCCGATCGTGATCGGTCTGCCGGAGGCCCAGGCGATCGAGCGGCGGCTCAAGGGAGTGCCAATCAAGCGTCCGCAGACCCACGACTTGCTCATGGGCATCATCGAGCAACTCGGGGCCAAGCTCGAATCGATCACCATCAACGACCTGACCGACCACACATTCTTTGCGATCCTGACGGTCCGAGACAAGTCGGGCAAGGTGCTCCAGATCGACTCTCGCCCGAGCGACGCGATCGCCCTGGGTATTGCCAGCAACGTGCCGATCTTTGTCGAGGAGCACGTTCTCGACGCGGCGCAGAACGATGAAGAGTGACCCCCGCGGGTTTCCGGGAGTCCCGGCCTTGTACCGGCCGCGATGCCCCCGGGGCCTATGCTCCGCGCCGTGACCCTCCCCGAGTTCAGCCCGAGTGCCCAGGCGAAGGTTTACCTGACGGCCGAAGTGCCGCCGGTCGGTGGCGTGCTCCGCGCGCGCCCGGAGGACTTCGTCGTCGACGAGTTGCCGGCGTACGAGCCCACCGGTTCGGGCGAGCACATCATGCTCCTGGTTGAGAAACGGGGCCTTGCGACCTCCGACCTGATCGGCGCTCTCGCAAAGCACTTTGGCGTGCGGCGCGAGTCCATCGGGTACGCCGGGCTCAAGGACAAGCAGGCGGTCACGCGCCAGCATGTCACCGTGCACGTTCCCGGGAAGTCGGCGGCGGACTTTCCCGCGTTCGAGCACCCGTCCATCACCGTGTTGTGGGCGGAGATGCACGCCAACAAGATCCGGAGGGGGCACCTCGCGGGCAACCACTTCGTGATTCGAGTTCGCGGTGTCGACCCGGGCTTGGTCGTGCGGGCGTTCGCATCGATGAGGCTGCTCGCCGCGCAGGGCGTGCCCAACCGGACCGGTATCCAGCGGTTCGGCGCCCTGGCCAACAACCACCTCGTCGGACGCGCGGCGATCCTCGGCGAGTACCGGCACGCGCTGGACGTGATGCTTGGTCCGGATGACGCGGCGGTGCGGCTGGCGCTCGAGGCGAGGCAGCTGTACGCACAGCGGCGGTACGACGAGGCCCGCCATGCCTGGCCGCGCCGTTACGGCGCGGAGCGGCGTGCCCTGGCCTCGCTCGCGAAGGGGACCGGACCCAAGCGGGCGTTCGAGTCCATCGAGACCCTGCAGCGGACGTTCTTCTTCACCGCGTTCCAGTCGGCCGTCTTCAACTCGGTGCTCGACCGCCGCATCGCCGATGGGACACTCGGCAGGCTGGTGCCGGGAGACATCGCGTTCAAGCACGATAATGGCGCGGCCTTCGCTGTCGACGCCGCTGTCGCCGCGGATCCTGAGACGGTTCGCCGTGTCGCGCGGCTGGAGATCTCTCCATCCGGGCCGATGTGGGGACCGGGTTTGATGCGCGCGACAGGGGAGGTCGGCGCGGTGGAGGAGCGTGCGCTGGGCGATGCGGGTGTTTCGCCCGAAGCGATCGATGCCTATGCAGAGGGAGACGAGCACCTGGAGGGATCTCGGCGCCCCCTGCGGGTGCCGCTGCGGCACCCCGACATCGAGAGCGGCGTCGACGACCACGGGTCGTACATCAAGTGCGTCTTTGAACTGCCGCGCGGCGCCTTTGCTACCGTGGTCATGGACGAGATCATGAAGCCGAAACCGGCCCAGGCGGGCTCGGACCACGCGGTCGACGAGGATATGGAGAACGAGGAATGAGCGGAGCGAGGCCGCGCGTCGGGCTGGTGGTGTTCGATCTGGGCGGTGTCATCGTCAGGATCTGTCGGTCATGGGCCGAGGCGTGCCAGGCCGCGGGGGTTCCGGTTCGCGGCACAGAGGACTTTGGAACTCCCGAGATGGTTGCCGCCCGGCGGGAGCTGGCTGGGGCGTACCAGATGGGGAGGATCCAGACGGACGAGTTCTTTCCGCGGATCGCCGCGGCGACCGGCGGTCACTACACGGCCGAGGAGGTCCGGCGCGTGCACGATGCGTGGACGCTTGACGAGTACCCCGGGGTGGGCGAACTGATCATCGCCCTGAAGCGGGCCGGGGTGCCGACCGGGGTGCTGTCCAACACGAACCACGCCCACTGGGTGCGGCTCGCCCCGCCCGCGCACGAGCCCGCGACGGAGTATCCGACACCTCGGATGGTTGATCACCTGCACGCAAGCCACCTGCTCGGCCTCGCCAAGCCGGACCGGATCATTTACGAGGAGTTCGAGCGGAGAGTACGGGCGGCCGGCTGGACCGGACGCACCGACCAGATCGTGTTCTTTGACGATCTCGTCGAGAACATCGATGCAGCCAGGCAGTCGGGGTGGGACGGGGAGGTGATCGATCACCTGGGCGACACAGCCGCGCAGATGGTCGGGCACCTGGCGCGGCGGGGCGTTGTCCTGTAGCGATCAGCCACGATCTACGCGACCATCACCTCGGCGTCGACGCCGAGCGAGCGGAGTTGCGACGCGATTTCGTCGCGGTAGGCCGGGTTCATGATGACAACTACAGCGGGCCGGATCTCGCGCAGGGCTTCCGGCGCCACGATCTGCTGCCCGGTGCCGGCGACGAAGCAGCCGTGCTTGCGGGGGTTGATGTCGACGATGTGCTGGAACGGGTTGTCCTGGTCGGCCGGACCCGCGGCGACGTTCAGGAACGTCACGCCCTTGGAGCCCGCGCCCCACAGCACGCCGCGACGGGAGGACCGGCGGAGGTTGTCCAGGACGCCGACCCATTGCGTGAGCTTCTCGCGGTAGCGTTCGCTGAACCGGTCGACGAGCCCCTCGATTCGGCGCTGCTCGTGATCCAGGCCCGCGGCAAATCCGGCTGGGACATCGCCCGGGCGGGCCTCGATCGTGAGGAACTGGCCCGAGTAGACGGTATCGGTCCGGAGCGGGATCAGCCCCGCGTTGCTGAATGCCCTCGAGAGAGACGGGGGCGTGAAGTAGAGCACATGCTCGTAGATGATGTCCCAGATGCCCATCTGCTCGATGGTCCAGAGCGCGTTGGGGACCTCGAAGAAAACAACAGTGTCGCGCTGATCGCCGATCGTCCGCCGGATGCTCCGCAGGAACTCGTCCGGGCGTGGGATATGCTCGAGCACGTGACGGCAGGCGATGAAGTCGGCCGTGTGGTGGGCGTGGGCCGGGCCGTAATACTCACTGATGATGTCGATCGAGCCGGGCGAGGCATCGACCTGTTCCCGGGAGCGAGAGGGGTCGTGCGCCGGGTCGAATCCCAGGCCGGAGTTGGACCCCAGCCGGCAGAGCATGGCGAGAAACTGGCCATCGCCGCAGCCAAGTTCGATGATCCTCCGGCCGCGGAGCGAGTGGCGTTCGACGAGCGATCGGGCAAGGTCATCGGCGTACTTCTGGAACGTCGCCGAGAAGTGCAGCGCGTTCTCATACTGCCCGGTGTAGCGCATCAACTCGGGCTTGAACGCGTCGTTGAATACCAGGCCACATCCGCCGGAAGACGGGCGGCAGAACGAGAGCGAGATCTCGGCCGTCGGCGCCGAGATCGCTTCGTCGCGGGCGTGCAGGAGCACGTTGCACAGCACAGGAACGCGCGGCATCCCGAGGAACTCGCCGGCATCAAGATGGCCGCAGGAGGGGCACGCCATGCGGAGGACTCAGACCGCCCAGACGCGGGGCTTCAGCCCCATCTTGTCCAGGTCCTGCGTGATCTCTTTCACGTAGATGGGGTTCATCACGATCACGTGGTCGGGCTTGTAGTCCTTGAGGAAGCCCGGCGGGACCGTTTCCTGGCCGGAGCCCGGGAGGAACTTGCCGTGCTTGTGGGGGTTGATGTCGACGGCGTAGTCCACGCCCTGGCCCAGCCCGATGCCGAGGGTCGTGAGGAACGAGACGCCCTTCGAGCCGCCGCCCCAGATGACGACGCGCTCGCCCCTGGCGTGGCTGCCGCGGATCACCTGCTGCCAGGTGTCGACAACCTTCGAGGTGATCGCGCCGAACCGGTCGACACGGATGGCAAGTTCCTCGAGGTCGTGCTCGAGGGCCATCCAGGGCGTGGTGGGTGGGGAGCCGGGCTCGGTGGGGACGGCGTCAAGGATGATGTACTGCCCCTCGAACTCCAGCGTGACCTCGGTCACATCGAAGCCCGTTGACCGGAAGAGGCGTGACAGGGAGCCGGCGGAGAAATAGGTGCAGTGCTCGTAGTACAGGTCCCAGAACGCCCCCTCGCGCAGCTCCCGCATCACGTCGGGGAGCTCGAAAAAGATCGACACGCCGCGCCGGGAGCCGATCGTCGTGCGCAGGTCGCGCATGAATCGGAGCGTCGGGGCGATGTGCTCCAGCGTGTGGCGGCAGACGATGAAGTCGGCCTGGAGGTGCGAGTACTTGGGGCCGTAGAAGTCAACGATGTACTCGAGCCGTCCCTCTTTCTCCGCTGCGGACTGGAGCCGGCCGGGGACGTAGCCCGGGTCGATCCCCAGGCCCCGCGCCTTCGGGCCGGCGAGCTCGATGAGCAGCGCGAGGAACTCCCCCTTGCCGCAGCCGATCTCGAGCGTCGTCTTGGAGTGGAGCTCGTACCGGTCCACGTACCGCTGCGCGAGCTGGCGGGCGAAGGCGTTGAACGTCGGCGAGAAGCCCTGGGTCTCCTCGTACCGCTGCGAGTACAGGTGCACACTGGGATCGAACAGGATGTTGCAGACAAACCCGCACACGGAACAGAACCCCAGCTTCAGGTCGCGCTTCGGGAAGTCCATCGCCTCCTGCCGGCTCGGCATGAGGAGCACGCTGTGGACCGGGATCTGCGGCACCGAGTAGAAGGCCCTCATCCCGGCGGAGTCGCAGTTTGGGCAGCGCGCCGAGGGCACGTTTTCGGAGTGGAACGATGGACCCGGCCTGGCTCGTGCGGTCGTCATGCGTGCGTGCTCAGACGACGGTAGGCGTCGGGATCGGGATGATGAACTTGCCGCCCGCCTTGCGGTACGCATCCTGCTGGCGCAGGATCTCGTCCTTGAAGTTCCACGGCAGCAGCACGAGGTAGTCGGGCCGGCGCTTCATGATTTCGTCGGGCGAGACGATCGGCACGTGCACGCCGGGCATGAACTTGCCCTGCTTGTGCACGTTGCGGTCGGCGACGAAGTCGATGAGATCGGTCCCGGCGCCGACGTAGTTGAGCATGATGGCGCCCTTCGCCGCGGCGCCATACCCCGCGATGCTCCGGCCTTCCTTCTTGAATCCCTTGAGCATGGTGCGCATCGTGTCGCCGATCGCCCGCACCCGGGCCCCGAAGTCCCGGTAGTACGCCGGCTTGTCCATGCTCAGCGACCGCTCCTCAGCGAGCAGGGAGATCACGGAGCCCTGCACGTTCTCCTTTCGCCCGGCGTACAGACGGAGCGATCCGCCGTGGATCGGGATCCGCTCCACGTGGTTGAGGAACAGCCCGTTCCGGCGGAAGAGCGAGTCGAGCGCGAGCGCCGAGAAGTAGCACAGGTGCTCGTGGTAGATGGTGTCGAACTCGCAGTGCTCGATCAGGTCGCGCAGGTAGGGCACCTCGATCGAGGTCGTCCCCTCGTCCTTGAGCAGCATCGCGACACCCTGGACGAACCCGTTCGTGTCCGCCACGTGCGCCAGGACGTTGTTGCCAATGACGACGTCGGCCCTCTTTCCCTCGGCCACCAGTTGGGCGGCGAGGTCCTTCGTGAAGAAGGTGTTGCGGGTCGGGACGCCGATCTTCTCCGCGGCCTTCGCCGGGCCCGGGGCGGGATCGATGCCCAGCACCGGCACGCCGTGCTCGACGAAGTTCTTCAGCAGATACCCGTCGTTGCTCGCCAGTTCCACGGCGAGGCTCGTCGGCCCGAGGCCGCGGGTCTTGATCAGGTTCAGCGCGTTGTCGCGAGAGTGCTTGAGCAGGTGATCGGAGAACGAGGAGAAATAGGGGTAATCGTGCCCGAACAGCACTTCCGGTGGCACGGTCTCCAGGATCTGCACCAGCGTGCAGGCGCGGCAGAAGCCGACGTCCAGCGGGTATTTCCCCTCGGGCGCGCTCAACTGCTCCCGCGTCAACAGCCCGTCCGAGAGGGGCATGCTCCCAAGGTCGAGCACGGGCTCGAGGCCCTTGTGCCCGCACGAACGGCACGACGCCGCCCGGCACCGGGACTCAAACATCGAAGAGTGTTCGGCCATGTTGCTCATGCCCTCTCAGCCGTGTCCGAGTTGCCCTTGAAACGGAAGTCTGCGGTCAGCGTCCCTTCCTTCAGCAGCGACTGGATGTGCGTGATGCGCTTGTACTTCTCGCCCTCGAAATCGCCGGGCGTGAGGTTCGTCTTGCGGAACGTCTCGTACAGGTTCTGCGCCGCCTTCCGCGCCGTCCACCGCGGGAGGTGGTCCGGGAACGCCGCAGCGTACTTGTCCCCGCTGACGCGGTAGTTCCGCTTGTCAGGAGAGGCGCCCGCCGCGAACTCAACTTTGGAGTTCGGCACTGTGTCGCGGACGATCTCCGCCAGTTCACGGATCCGGTAGTTCTCGCTCGTCCCGCAGACATTGAACGCCTGGCCGTGCACCGCCTCTCGCGGCGCCTCCATCGTCGCGACGAACGCGCGCGAGATGTCCTCGATGTGGATGATCGGCCGCCACGGCGTGCCGTCGCTCTTAAGAAGCACCTGCCCGGTCGTGTACGCCCAGGCCGTGAGGTTGTTGAGCACCAGGTCGAACCGCAGGCGCGGCGAGACGCCGTACGCCGTCGCGTTCCTCAGGAACACCGGGCTGAACTCGCCCGAGGCCATCGGCGCCACGTCCCGTTCCACCATCACCTTGCTCTCGCCGTAGGGCGTCACAGGGTTGAACGCGGCGCTCTCGGTCAGCAGGCCGTCGCCCCCGGCCCCGTAGTTCGAGCACGACGACGAGAAGATGAACCTCTTGACCCCCGCCTTCTTGCACAGGTCCGCCAGCCGCACCGAGGCGCGGTGGTTGATGTCGTAGGTCAGTTCCGGGTTGAAGTCGCCCAGCGGGTCGTTCGAGAGCCCCGCGAGGTGCAGGCATGCATCGAACCCCTGCACGTCCTTCGCCTCAACATCCCGGATGTCCTTGCGGATGTTCGGAACGCTGGCGATCGCCGCGGGGTCGCCGAAGGTGCAGCGCCGGAACAGGTCCGAGTCGAGGCCGACCACCTGGTGCCCGCGCCCCAAGAGCATCGGCGTGAGGATGGTCCCGATATATCCAAGATGTCCGGTTACCAGGACGCGCACGCTCTACCTCCGGTCTCTGATCCCCTCTCCATATTCATCCATCGGCGATTCTGGGGTTACTCCCAAGTCCGCCACGGCGGGCTGCCCGAGTCCCAGAGATCCTGCAGCAGCTTGCGGTCGCGCAGCGTGTCCATGCACTGCCAGAACCCGGTGTGCTTATAGGCCATCAACTGCCCGTCGCGCGCCAGCCCCTCCATGGGCTCCTTTTCCCACTGCGTGCCGTCCCCCTCGATGTAGTCGAACACCTGGGGTTCGAGCACGAAGAACGCGCCGTTAATCCACCCCTCCGCCGTCTGGGGCTTCTCGCTGAAACTCGCCACCCGGTCGCCATCGAACTCGATGTGGCCGAACCGCGCCGTCGGTCGCACCGTGGTCACCGTCGCCAGCTTGCCGTGGCTCTTGTGAAAAGCGACCAGCCTGTCCAGATCGACGTCGGACACCCCGTCGCCCCAGGTCAGCATGAACGTCTTCTCCCCCAGGTGCGGCCGCAGCCGCTTGATCCGGCCCCCGGTCAGCGTCGAGTTCCCCGTCTCGATCAGGTCGACGTTCCAGTCCGGAACGTTCGAATCGATGTTCTGCACCTTGCCGGACTTGAGGTTGATCTTCATGCTTCCGGCGAGCGAGGCGTAGTCGGTGAAGTACTTCTTGATGTAGTCGCCCTTGTAGCCCAGCGCGATCGCGAAGTCCTTATGCCCGTGCTTCGCGTAGTGCATCATGATGTGCCACAGGATCGGCCTGCCGCCGATGTCCACCATCGGCTTGGGCTTGATCTCGGTCTCCTCGGCCAACCGGGATCCCACGCCGCCCGCCAGTATCGCCACCTTCATGAACGCGTCTCCGCAGCGCCCGCGGCCGAAGCAGCCGGCGCACCCGCCGACGGCTCAACCGGGGCGGACCTCCCGCCGAGCTGAAACTTCCGAACGACCTTCCCGCCCGTCCTCCCCGCCAGATGCGCAAGGCACGACGCCCGCTCGCGCGCCGGCATCGGGTGCCGGAAGATCGCCGAGGCAAAGCACCACGCCGACTCGGCCGCCGAGAGCAGCGGTCGCCGGCGCGATGGATCGAACCAGGCCAGCCGCGTCTGCTTCGACGTCGCCTGGAACCCGAACGAGAACCCGGTCTCGTGGTTCCGAACGCTGAACAGGTACTCGGGCACCAGGGTCACCCGCCCGAGCAGCGACATCTCACCCAGGAAGTTCCAGTCGCTCCCGAGGTACGAGCCGTAAAGCCTGGTCTTTGCCACCGCGTCCCGCCGCATCACGCCCCACACGGGGCAGGGGTAGATGAGCCCGAACGAGGAGCCCAGCCGCTCGCTGGGACGCGCCGCCTGCAGGCCGATCATCGCGTCGTGCTGCTCTTCGTAACGGCCGATCTGTCGCCCACTGCCGTCGATCTCGTTGGTGTAGCTGTGCGCGATGACCGCATCCGCTTCGCCCCGCAGGCGCTCGATGCATTTCGAGAGAAACTCCGGTGCAAACAGGTCGTCGTGCGCCAACCACTTGAACAGCGGCGATGCGGCCTGGTCGAAGCAGAAGTTGAAGTTCCCGGCCGCCCCGACGTTCGCCTCCTGCCGGCGGTAGGTGATCCGACCGTCCCGCGCGGCGTACTCGCGGCAGATGTCCTCAGTCGAGTCGTCCGAGGCGTTGTCGGAGATGAGCAGGCTCCAGTCGCCGAATGTCTGCTCAAGCAGGCAATCCAGCGCCCCCTGGATGTACCGTTGGCCGTTTCGGACCGGCATGCCAAGCGTGAGTGGGGGTGTCGTGGGCATCGGCTCTGCACGCCTGGAGGCAACCGCGGAGGTCGGGCTTCTGCGGCCCGGACAATTCCTGGTCAGAGCGGTTATTTATATGGACGGGGCGGCCTCGATTCTCGTGTAGGTCTGGCGAATTCGACTGAACCTATCGTCCTGTTCACCGCTCGCCGTCGCGCGGTGCGCCAGGTCGGGAGCCCGGCTGTGCGCTCTTTTCCGTCCGTCGACCGATAAGCCTTCCGCGGTTTGGTTCGCGAACGGTCAACGACGGCCCTGAGCCCGCCGATGCATGGCTGTCTGAAGGAGGTTGATTCTCAGTGCAGGGCAACCCGCTCCTCTTCGGCATCCGAACCGCCGGCCACATGGTCCGTCGCCCGCGGCACACGGTGCATTGGATCTCAGACCGACTCCGGCGCGGGGCGACTCCCCTGTCCGTCGGGCTTGCTTCGATTTCCTGGCCCTGCATCGATTTCGTCCGTCGCACTGTCAAGCCCGGAGACCGGGTCTTTGAGTGGGGGGGTGGCGGCTCGACGACGTTCTTCGCCGCTCTTGGCTGCCGCGTGACCACGGTCGAGAGCAACGAGTACTGGCGTGACGAGATCGTCAAGCACGTCGAGAGCGAACTGCCCGCAGACAATCGGCCCGAACTCCGCTTCATTGCCGCAGAAAACGGCGACCGCGCCGCGGAACAGCAGTATGTCACGTCAGTCGACGACGGTGCTCCGTGGGACATGATCCTCGTGGACGGCCTGGAGACCCCGAGCGTCTCCCGCGTTGACTGCGTCAAGCACGCCGTCGGCAAGGTTCGCCCCGGCGGCATCATCCTGCTCGACGACTCCTGGCGCCCGGAGTACGACGGCGTGCCGGCCCTCCTGCCGGGCTACCGCCGCATCGAGTTCTCGGGCCTCGGACCGGCTCGCCTTGGCCTGACGAAGACCGACGCCTACATCCGACCTTCCTAGGTCGACCCCTAGGCGGGGATACACTGGCTGAGCGCCTTCGCCTGGTCAGCGGCGGTCGTGTTTGTGCGCCAATTCGGCGAAGTGCTTTGCGCGTTCCCGGACCCTGGGTACTCTGACGATTGCGTCGTCGAGTCGGGTTGTGGTGCCTGGGTACCACCGGAAAAGGTGGGTAAAGGGGGAAGACATGCTCAGTCCAAGGGGGTCCGAGACCGAAACTCATCGATGCGGGGGCTGTCTACCCGCCAATGAGGGCAACGCAATGACTAATCGTCAGCACGTCGGTGGTGTGGGGTGTCTTCGGGTGACAGCGGCCGTTCTGGTCGCCGTGTGCGGCTCGATGACCTCGTTTGGCTACGGTTCGCAAGGGAGGGTTTCCAGTGTGCCGCCGCTTGTTGGCGAAAGCCCAAGCACCAGCATCGTTCGGTTCGAGCGTGTGGTAACCACATTGGCAGATGGTCGCCAGGTCGTCCGGCTGGCGCCGGTTTCGATCCAGAGTGGTGCGCCCGTTCTTCCGCAGGTGGATGGCTCAGTTGTGGTTCCCGGAACCGGCCCCGCAGCATTCGACAGCCAGATCGCGGCGATCCCCGTCGAGCCGGCGGGCGCGACGGCTGGCTCGACCGGCTCTCGGCCCTCGCGGTTGGTGATCCGGTCCACCCGTCCTGCCCTGTTGGCGACCGACTCGCAGGCCCTCGCCACGGACGCCGCTCCGACCGCCCCCGAATCCGCCCCCCGCCAACGAGCGATTCTCTCGGACTCGCCCGAATCTCAGGGAGCGGTGCTCGGAAGCGGCTGGGTTGCCGAGGAATCGGGCCAGGGTTCCGACTTCGACGCGCAGGCCCGCAGTCGCGTCGTCGCGCCGCGTGCCCCGTCATCCGCCCGCGTGACCGCCGGCGATGGCTCGCAGGTAATCATCAGTTGGAGCGATCGCTCCAGCGTTGAAACGGGCTACACCGTCGCCCGTGAACAGCGAGTTAACGGTACTTGGAGGAACGGCACCACCTTCGATCTCCCCGCCAACAGCACGTCGTATCGCGACAACCCCGGCGCCGGTGAGTTCCGGTACCGCATCCGCGCGTACAACTCCGGCGGCTCCTCGTCTTATACCTCCTGGGTGCGGATCGTGGTCGCCGGTCAGGATGGCGGAGGCGGTGGAGGTGGTGGCGGCGGCGATTCCGCTTCCCCGCCGGCAGCCCCAACGGGTGCCCGGATTCTCGACAACGGAAACGGCAAGGTCACCATTTCGTGGACCGACGCTTCGAACAACGAGTCTGGATTTGAGGTTGTCCGCCAGCGAGTCGTCGGAACTGTGAACGGCTGGCCGGATTACGGCGACTGGACCCAGTTCCCCCAGCCTGCCAACGCGACCGCCTACAGCGACACGCCCGGCACCGGCACCTTCCGGTACCAGGTTCGTGCGGTGAACGGCGCCGGCGCCTCGGCCTACACGCCGTGGGTCGAGATCACCCCGGCCGCGGCCGTCAGCATCCCTACACCACCCGCTTCGATCGCCGTGACAAACGGCTCTGATTCGATGCAGGCCCGCGTCACCTGGGAGGACCGTTCCAACAACGAGACCGGCTTCAACATCGTCCGCGAGAAGCTCTCGGGGTCGAACTGGATCGAGCCTGTACCGATGAACGTCGACGCCAACGTCACGTCGTACACCGATGCGCCGGGCGCCGGCACGTTCCGGTACAAGGTCGCGGCCCGCAACAGCGCCGGCTTCTCGGTGTTCACGCCCTCGGCGTCGATCACCCTGACCGCCCCGCCGCCGCCCTCGGCCATCCCGTCGGTCCCGACCGCTCTCCAGCCCGTCGCTCAGCCGGACGGCCGGTCGATCCGCGTCACCTGGACGGACACCTCCAACAATGAGACGGGCTTCGAACTTATCCGTCAGACTCGCGTCGAGGTCAACGGCATCGAGGACTTCAACGCGTGGATCCAGTTCCCGCAGGCGGCCAACGTCACCCAGTTCTACGACGAGCCCGGCCCGGGTACCTACCGGTACATGATCCGGGCCAATGGCCAGAGCGGCAACTCCGCCTGGTCGCCGTGGGTTCTTGTCAACGTCGGCACGACCGGCGGCTCCGGCGGCTCTGGCGGCGGCGGCACAACCAACCCGACGCCCCCGGCGGCGCCGACCAGTATGACGGTTCAGGATCTCGGCAACGGCCGCGTCCTCGCCTCGTGGACCGACAACTCCAACAACGAGACCTCCTTCGAGCTCGAGCGCAACCCGGCGTTCTCAGGCGGCAGCGTCGTGTTGGGCGCCGACCAGACCGCGTACATCAACGACGTCAGCGCCGGGACTTACGGCTACCGCGTCCGCGCGTCGAACGCCGCGGGCTCCTCGGCCTACACCGCCTACGCCAATATCACCATCTCCGGCAGCACGCCTCCCCCGCCCCCGCCTCCGACCGGCGGTGGTGGCGGTGTCGGCTGGACCGACCTCACGCCCGCCTCGGACGCCCGGGTCGTCTACGTCAGCTCATCACTGGGCAACAACGCCAACTCCGGCCTCGACTCGGCCCACCCCGTCCGCACCCTCGCGGCCGGGTATGCCCTCCTTCGCACCAACACCGCGGATCAGATGCTCCTGCAGTGCGGCGACGTCTGGACCGAGGAGTTCCCCGGCTGGGGCAAGAACGGTCGTTCGGCCAGCGAGCGCATGATCGTCGGTTCGTACGGAAACGGCGCTCGCCCGAAGATCCAGCCCACCTCCAGGACTCGTGACGGCATCTTCGAGCGGAGCAACTCCAACGGCAACCTCATCATCACCGGCCTCGAGATCTCCGGCTACACCAGCAGGCACACCGCCGGCTTCCAGTGGCAGCTCGGCGGTGGTGCGAACGTCCTGATCGAGGACTGCCATATCCACCACTGCACGCTCAACATTGTGCTGCAGGACATGAACGGCGGGTTCGTGATCCGTCGCTCGATCATCGACATGGGCGGCCCGGGCAACAACGGCGACAACGAGGCCAACTCCGGCTTCTACATCGCCCTCACCCACGCCCCCGTCACGATCGAGGAGTGCGTGATCGACCGCTGCGGCGACCACCCGGATATCCGTCCCGGCTCGACGCCCGGCATCCGCAGCCAGTCGGTGTACTGCCAGGACACGGCCCCGGGCGTGATCTTCCGCAAGAACCTCGTCTCCAACGGCGGGTGCATGGGCCCGGACCTCCGCGCCGGCGGAACGATCGAGGACTGCATCATCACCCGGTGCGCCATCGGCCCCCGCATGGGCTCGGCGACCGGCACCGATACTCCCGGTGGCTACCCCGGCGGTGTCACGGGCACCGTCCGCAACGTCTTCGTGCTCGACGGCACCAACATCCGGGACAACAACCCGGACTACTACCGCGGCGTCGGCTTCTGGCTTGAGAATGTCCGCAACTGCACCGTCGACGGCCTGGTCATCGCCCGCAAGGGTGCGAATCGCAACCCCGATTCGTGCGCCATCGAGATGCACACGGACCCGGGTTCGGGCGTCAACGGTGTGACCTTCACCAACACGCGCATCTACCAGTGGACCGGCAACGGCGGCACCTTCGCGAAGGCCGGCAACCGTCAGCCCAGCTACACCCAGACCGGCACCGTCACCTCCGGCTTCCCCAATCCCAGCGTCGCCGTCACGGAAGCCGACATCAGCCTGGCCAAGACCATGCGTCGCGGCTTCCAGGACCCGCTGATCGACACGCTTCTCACCAACCTCCGCGCGGGCTTCTACGCCTCCTCCGGCCAGTAAGCCTATCGAGGTCAGCTAGTTCCCCAAAGGGGGCTCTTCGGAGCCCCCTTTTTCGTCCTACGATTCCTGTCCGTTCCTCACCCCGTGGCCCGCTCCACCCGATAACTCCAGAGCACCATGAACGGCAAGTACACCTCCTCGACAAAGTACGTGGCGGCCCGGGCGAAGCGTGCGGTCCTGCGCACGATGCTCCGCCGTCTCGTGTCGTGGACGCCGCTCGAGGCCCCGCAGCCCGGCTACACGGTGCTCATCGCCTGCAAGTGCGAGATCCAGGGGATGCTCGGCATCAACCTGCGGTTCCTCGCTTCGCAGAATGCCCCCAACCTGCGCGAGGTTCTGATCGTCCTGGACCGCACCAGGGAGGCGGCCGGCCCGGAACTCGAGTCGTCGATCCGGGCCCAGTTCCCGAGCCTCCCGCTGCGATTCCTGTACTACTCCGACCGTCAGGCCAGGGTCGCCGACCGGATCGCGTGGGGCTGGGTGTACTCCTGGCTGTCATGGTCCAAGGGCATCGCCGCCGCCCGGACGCGCTACGTGCTCCTCCAGGACTTCGACGCCCTGCTCCTGGGACCGAACATCCTCGAGGACCGGTTCGCCGAGATCCAGCGCCGGGGCCACCAGTTCCTTGGCGTCTCGTTCTACCAGGGCAACGGGGTGGAACCGACCGACCGCCTCGCGACCACGTTCGAACTCATGTTCGACGCCCAGTTCGTTCGCCGGCAGTTCAAGCCGATCGACCTGTTCAACCACATCACGGTGCACAACGGTCGCAGCGTGGACTTCGACACGCTCCTGTACGCCCAGTCTCGCCACGGCACCTCCTCGGTCCTGCCCATCGACGAGGAGCACATGGTCCACCCGAGCCAGATGATCTGCCAGTACACCGACCTTCACCACCGGCGCGGCTACGTCCCGCCCCTGGCCAACAACCTCCTGCTGATCCCCTATTACATCTACGTTTCCGGCGAGGACACACTCTTCAACCAGCACGCCGCCGCGCTCCGCGACAGCCGCGGCAAGAGCGTCGAGATCTTCGGTCGACCGACCGACTGCTCCCGCCTCACCCCGGTCCACGCGCAGTGGATCACCAAGCAGGCCGGCCGGGTGGAGCGGGCGGTGCACGGGCAGGTCCGGCCCGAGGTGCGCGAGTACTTCGAGATGATCGAGCGGCTCGCCGCGAGTGATCCCGCCGACGCCCCGGCGCGCGGGGACTTCGCGGCTGTTGCGTCGTAACGCCCAGATCGACGCATGACGACGCAAACCCAGAACATCCCGCCGGCCGACGCCATCGGGCCCGAGCCGGACGCACCGCCCCGGGAGCCGCCCGCCCAGAGCGAGCCGCGAAAGTCGCTGCGCCACCACCTGTTCCGCGGGTCGGTCTGGACCTTCGTGGGCTTCGGCGCCGGCAACATCCTCCGCCTCGGCTCCACGCTGGTGCTGACCCGGTTGCTCAACCAGGAAATCTACGGCGAGATGGTCATCCTGTACGTCGTGATGTACGGGCTGGCGATGTTCTCCGACATCGGCTCGGGCCCGGCGATCATCCGCGACAAGCGGGGGGATGACCCGGTCTTTCTCAACACGGCGTGGACGATCCAGGTGGTCCGCGGCTTTCTGCTCTGGATCGTCGGCAGCGCTCTCGCTCTCCCGCTCGGCCTGTTCTACAACCGGCCGGACTTGTACGTGCTGCTCCCGGCGATGTCGTTCACCGCGGCTATCGCGGGGTTTAACTCCACCAAGATGTTCACCTGTGAGCGACACCTCGCCCTCGGGCGTCTGGTGATCGTGGAACTTGGCCAGCACATCGCCGCGATCATCGTCATGATTGCGCTGGCGATCACCTGGAAGAGCCCGTGGGTGTTCGTCTTCGGTGCGATCGCCCAGAACATCCTGAGGAGCATCCTGTCGCACCTCGCGCTCCCAGGCGTCCCCAACCGGTTTATGTTCAACCGCGAGGCGTACCTCCAGCTCTTTCACTTCGGCAAGTGGATCTTCATGGGCAGCGCCCTGTTCTTCATCGCGAAGCAGTCGGACCGGATCCTCATGACGAAGTACGTTGCGGAGACGACGCTGGGGATCTACGGCATTGCCGTGCAGCTCGCCGACACGGGCATCTCGCTTGTCATTCAACTGGCACGGGGAGTTCTCCTCCCGGGGCTTGGCAGGGTGCACCGGGAGAACGAGGAGCGCGTCGCCCAGGCGTTCTACCGGGCCCGGTTGCGGATCAACGCGGTCTTCCTCCCGGCGGCCGGCATGGTCATCACGGCCGGCAACGTGCCGATCGAGTTGCTCTTCAGCAAGGGATGGTGGCAGGCCGGCTGGATGCTCCAACTGCTGGGGATCCAGGCTGCTACGAGGATTCTCTTCGAGCCATGCGAGCAGTGCGTGGTCGCGCTGGGTCACACTCGGTATGTCTTCATCACCCACCTCACCCGCGCCGCCTGGATCGTCTGCGCCATCCCCTTGGGGTGGCACTTCTGCGGCGTCATGGGCGTCATCCTGGCGGTGGCGACCTCGGAGGTCACCGTCGGAGCCATCCTGTACTGGGCCCTCTGGCGGCACCGCGTCCTGAGACCGATGCAGGAGGTCTACTCGCTGCTGCTGATCGCCGCGGGCATGCTCGCCGGTCTCGGGATCGAGTGGCTCTGGCAACGGTACGGACTCGACTTCCGCGAGCAACTCCACGACTTCTTCAGGGGCCTCGTGGCGCGGTGGCGTTGATCTCCGATGTAATCGCCCACCGATGAAACGGGGGCCGTTCGACGTTCGTCCACCTCTCGAATCTGGAGGCCGCGAAGTGCCCCGCCCCTCGAACGACCCGACCAAGCCGCCCAGCGTCGCCCTGTTCTCCCCCGGCTGGCCCGCGGGCAGCGTGCCCAACGGCATCGTGTCCTACACCGCGGCGATCGTTCCGGCGCTTCGTGAGGTCGGCAGCGAGCCGTTTGTCATCACCCCGCGGATCGCTGACGGCTGCCGCGATTCATTCGCATTTGCCGTGGAGGCGGCCTTGCGGCCGCTGGGTTTCCGCGACAAGGTCGCCCGCAAGATCGCCGACCGGTTCGATCCCGGTGCGTGGGACGAGCGTCGCACCGGCCGCGGGGTGGTGGACGTGGTGCGGGGGCTCGCCGACCGGCACGGGGTGCGGATCGTCGAGATGGAGGAGTCGTTCGGCTGGGTCGGACTGGTGGCCCGCGAATCGGGCGTTCCCGCGGTCGCCCGCCTGCACGGACCGTGGTTCCTCAACGGCGCGACGATCGAGCGGGAGGACACACCGCAGTTCCGTCGGCGGGTCCGGCTCGAGGGTGAGGCCATCGCCGCGGCTCCAGGGGTGACGGCGCCGTGCCGGGACGTTCTCGAGCAGACGCGGCGGAAGTACCGGCTGGCTCTGCCGCACGCCGAGGTGATCCCGTATCCCAAGACGCTCGCCCCGGATGAGCACCGCTGGTCGCCCGACGTCAGCGAGCCGGACACGATCCTGTTCGTTGGTCGGTTCGACAACCACAAGGCGGGTGATGTGGTCATCGACGCATTCAATTTGGTCCGCGGGCAGCGGCCTGGCGCGAGGCTCACGTTTGTCGGGCCCGACCGAGGCGTGACCGATGAGAAAGGGCGCCGCTGGTCCATCCAGGAGTTCCTCGCCGACCGATTCCCAGGCGGCGCCGAGGAGTCCGGTGTCTCGATCCTGGGCCTGCAGCCCCCCGCGGCAATTGCTCCGTTGCGGCGCCGGCATGCGGTCACGGTCATCGCCTCCCGGTACGAGAACTTCGCCTACACCGCTCTGGAGGCGATCTCGGCCGGCAGCCCGACCGTGATCACCAACGTTGGGGGCCTTCCCGAGATCATCGAGCACGAGCGCAACGGCCTGGTGGCGCGACCGGGCGACGCGGCCGACCTTGCCGACCGGATCGTTCGGATGCTCACGGACGCGGCGCTGTCCGCACGGCTAGCCCGGCAGGCCGCCGCGGACTGCGAAGCCCGCTACCACCCCAGGGTGGTCGCCCAGGCCACGGTTGACTACTACAACAAGGTTCTCTCGGGCACCCTTGCACACGGGGACTCGGCGTGAACATCTTCGGATACCTGGCGCTCTTCGGCTGGTACGCGGTGATCGTCGCGCTCTTTGCGGTCCTCCCGGCGCGTCGGGCGATTGTGGCGGCGTACGTCGCGGGCTGGCTCTTCCTTCCGAACGAAACGGTGATGATGTCGGGGATCCCGAACTTCACCAAGGGGTCGATCCTGGCCACGGGGGTGCTCGCCTGCGCCGCCGTGTTCGACTTTCGAGGGCTCGCGGCCCTGCGGTTGCGGCTGTCGGACCTTCCGATGGTGGTCTTCTCGCTCTCCCCGCTCGCGTCGTCGTACAGCAACGGCCTGGGGTTCTACGACGGCATCTCGCAGGTGATGTACTACAGCTTCCTCTGGGGCATCCCGTATCTCCTCGGGCGGGCGTACCTGAACGACTGGAGCGCGATGCGGGACCTGGCCGTGGGCGTGTTGCTCGGCGGGGTCGCGTATGTGCCGCTCTGCCTGTTCGAGATGCGGATGAGCCCGATTGTTCACCTGCGCGTCTACGGCGTAAACCCATTTGTCGGTGCGATGGATACCTTCCGCTTCGGCGGGTGGCGGCCGATTGTGTTTCTGTCCAACGGGTTGGAACTGGGGCTCTGGATGAGCGCGGCCACGCTTGCGGGTGTCTGGATGTGGCGGAGCGGGACGATCAAGCGGATCGCCGGTGTGCCCGCGATCTGGGTGGTCGGCGTGCTGGGAGCGACCACGTTCCTCTGCCGGTCGCTCGGCGCCCTGACGCTCCTCGCCACGGGGATGGGCGCGCTGTTTCTGGTCCGATGGACCAGGATCCGCACCATCGCCGCGGCTTTGGCGGTCATCCCGTTCTTCTACATTACGGCCCGGTCCCTCGATCCGAGCACCTGCGGCCAGTTGGTTGATGTGGCGGCGATGATCAACCAGGACCGCGCCGAGTCGCTCCTGTTCCGGATGCAGAACGAGGACATACTGGTCGCGAAGGCCCTTGAGCAACCGTTGTGGGGCTGGGGCGGGTGGGGGCGCAACCGGGTCTACAACGAGGACGGCAAGGACATCTCGATTACCGACGGGTTCTGGGTCGTCATCATTGGAATCAACGGGACAATCGCCCTCGTGGCGGTCTTTGCGGTGATGGCGCTGCCGATGCTGCTGGTGTGGCGCCGCATCCCCGCGGTCTACTGGTCCGCGCCCGCGTGCGCGCCGGTCATCTGGGCCGCGACCATTTCCGCCCTGTTCGCGGTCGATTGCCTGTTCAACGGGATGATCAACCCCGTTTACGTTCTGGCGATGGGCGGGGCGGTATCCGTTACCCGGCGAGGGGTGTTTGGCTCAGCCCGGCCGCAGCCGCGGCAGGGAGGCCCGGCTCGGCGCACGTCCGCGTAAAGGCCCCGCGAAGAGTCTGTGCGGGCTCCGGGGCGCGCGCAGGGGTCGAATCGCTCGCCGTGCACGCGCCATTGAGCCGATGCGATGGTGCTGGATACAGTCTGTCATTCGCGGGAGGCCACATGGTTATTATGCCGTTTGATCGGGATGCGCTGCGAGCCAAGGTCAGGTCGGCGAAGCCGTATCCGTTCTTCTGCCTCGACAACTTCCTCGACGAGTCATTCGCCGAGGAGGTGCGGTGCTCGTTCCCGTCGTTCGAGCAGGCCGAGAAACTCGGCCGCAAGTTCTCCGCGGTGAACGAGAAGAACAAGATCCAGATTACGGATTCGACAAAGTTCACGCCGCCGGTCCTGAGACTCCACGAGGCCCTTGCCTCGCAGGAGTGGCTCGACACGGTGGGTTATGTCTTCGACATGCCCGGGCTTCTGGCCGACGCCTCGCTCGGCGGCGGCGGCATCCACGAGACCGGACCGCGGGGCCACCTGGACGTTCACGTCGATTTCAACGTGCTCGACGAGAACGGCTGGCACCGCCGGCTGAACATCCTCGTGTACTTCAACAAGGACTGGAAGCCGGAGTGGGGCGGGAACATCGAGCTGTGGGACAAAGACGTGAAGGTCTGCCACCACTCGCTCTCGCCGGTCTTCAACCGCTGCGTCATCTTCGAGACCAACGAGATATCGTTCCACGGCGTCTCGGCCGTCAAGTGCCCCGAGGGCAACAGCCGCAAGTCGTTCGCCGCGTACTACTACACCAAGGAAGCCCCGGCGCACTACCCGGGCTTTGCCCACTCGACGATCTTCAAGGCCCGGCCCGACGAGAAGATCAAAGGGAACGTGCTCATGCCGCTGGAGAACGCCTCTCGGGCCGCCAAGGGTGCGTTCGAGTCGCTCAAGAAAGCGGTCAAGCCGCTCATCAAGCCCGACAAGAAGGACTGATCCCGCCGCGGCACAGAGCCCCGCGCGAGACCGGACGCAACGGCATGCCGCTGCTCGTCGTGATCGTCAACTACCGGACCGCCGACCTGGTGATCGACTGCCTCCGGTCGCTCGCGAGCGAGGTCGCCGCGCTCCCGGGGACGCGCGTGGTCGTGACCGACAACGCATCCGGGGATGGTTCGGCCGAGAAGATCCGCGCCGCCATTGATGGGCAGGGGATGGCCGCCTGGGCCCGCGTTCAGCCGCTGGAGCGCAATGGGGGCTTTGCCTACGGCAACAACGCGGCGATCCGCGGGGCGCTCGGCGGCCCTGACGCACCAGAGTTGGTCATGCTGCTCAATCCTGACACCGTCGCACGGCCCGGGGCGCTCACCGAACTGGTGGGGTTCCTTCGGGCCAATCCGAGGGCGGGGATTGCCGGTGGCCGGCTCGAGGAGCCCGACGGGACGCCGCAGTGCTCCGCGCACTGGCTCCCGGGTCCGATGAGCGAACTGGAGCAGGGGGCGCGGACAGGCCCCATCACCCGGCTGCTCGGCCGGTTTCGTGTCTCTCGCGGTGTGAGCGACACGCCGCACCGCTGCGAGTGGGTATCCGGCGCCAGCATGATGATCCGGCGCGAGGTGTTCGAGCGGATCGGGCTGCTCGACGAGGAGTACTTCCTGTACTTTGAGGAGGTCGATTTCTGTCGGCGCGCGGTGGACGCCGGCTACGAGATATGGTTCGTTCCCGGGTCCTGTGTCACACACTTTGAGGGCTCGGCAACCGGGATCGCCGCCGCTCGCCGCCGCCGCGCCGGGTACTGGTACGACTCGCGCCGGAGGTACTTCGTCAAGAGCTACGGCGTGCTCGGGCTCATCGCGGCCGATGCGCTCTGGCTCGTTGGGCGCACCATCCTTCGGGTCCGTCGCCTCGTCGGCCTCGGCGGCTCGACGGCGCAGGACCCGCTGCGGTTCACCCGTGACATCGTGCTCGGCGATCTCGGGGCGGTGTGCTCGGGCAAGGTGTGGTCGATCGATCGCCGGGTGCGACCGTTATGAGTCGCATAGGGGTTGTCGTCATCGGGCGCAACGAAGGGGATCGGCTGGTCCGTTGCATTGAATCTCTGCTCGGACAGGGCGCGCCGGTGGTGTTCGCGGATTCGGGATCGACCGACGGGAGCGCCGAGCGGGCCCGTTCGCTGGGCGCCGACGTCGTCGTGCTCGATTCCTCGGCAGCGCACACCGCGGCGAGGGGACGGAACGCGGGCTTCGCACGGCTGAAAGAAATGGCGGCCGGCGAGCCCCCCGAATACGTCCAGTTTGTGGATGGGGACTGCGTCATCGACCCGGGTTGGCTGCAAAGCGGCGCCGCGGCGCTCGACGCGGATCCCTCGCTCGCGATCGTCTGCGGGGAGTTGCGGGAGAAGGACCGCGACGCCACCGTCTATGCCCGGTTGCTCGACATGGAGTGGCACGGCCCGGTCGGACGAATCGACACCAGCGGAGGCATCTTCATGGTCCGCGCCCGGGCGTTCGATGAGATCGGCGGCTTCCTGGTCGGGCACGCGGCGGGAGAGGAGCCCGACTTGTGCGCCCGTCTCCGGGGTGCCGGGTGGGGAATCGCCCGGCTGGAGGCGAGCATGGGCATCCATGACTCAGGGATGACGCGGTTCTCCCAGTGGTGGCGGCGATCATCCCGCGCCGGATGGTCGTACGCCAAGGCGTGTGCGTCGGGGAGTGTGCAGCGTTCGCTCAAGGGCCGGCTCCGATTGATGATGACCGGGGTCTGGGCCATAGGGCTGCCGCTGTTCGCGCTTGCCGTGACGCTGTTCTCGGCGTGGGTCTGGCCGATCGTTGTCGCGTGGGTTGTTGTCGCGGCGCTCTACGGAACACTGCTGTGGCGGATCTACCGGTTCCGGCGCGGACTCGGGTCGCCGCCGCGGGACGCGCGGCTGTATGCTGCGTTCTGTGTGCTCTCCAAGTGGCCGGAGTTGTGCGGCCAGGTCCGGTTCTGGGCGCGGGGCTGAGGCCGGGGCTTGACGATCCGCTACGCCATCGTCTGCGATCCAAAGTGTCTTAGGCAATGGCATGCGCGCTGCATCGAGGAGTTGCTGGCGGTGGCCGGGCCAACGTGCATCGGCGTGCTGGCGCGCGGGTCACGGGCCCGCCCGGATGGGGCATGGAGCCGGTTCGAGCGGCGGATTGCGAGTGTTCCGGGCAGCGCGATGGCGCCCGCACAAGGGTCGCCAACCAAGGCTCTTGATGTACTCGATGATGCCGGGGTGGCGGGGGCGGACCTGCTCGTGGTCCTGGGTTCGATTGACGACCGGCACCTTCCATCGCCGCCGAGGCTGGGAGTCTGGGCATTCTCTCACGATCGACCCGACTCGTTCCCGGTCGGGCTGGGCCCGATGCTCCGGGGTGAGCATGTTGTGCAGATCTCGCTTGTGCGGATCGATAACGGGTCGACGGTTCACACCGGGGCGAGCGGCGTTATCGCCAAGTCGTACCCGCGCACGCTCGATGCGGCGCTTCTTGGCAGCGCGGGGTTCGCAGCGCGGGCGCTGCGTGAAGCGATGGTGACTGGACAGTGCCCGCGTGTCGACCGGCCGGCAGTCCAGGAGGCCAAGGGCGATCCCGATGCGGCTCTTCCCCAGCTTCGCCGCATGACTCGGGCGGCTCGGATCCGCGATGCGGCGAAGTGGCTTTTCAGGCACGAGCAGTGGGGGGTCGGCGTCGCGGATCGGCCGATCTCGGACTTCCTTGGCGATGGGGAGCTACCGCCGATCCGCTGGCTCCCGCGCTCGCGGCGGTCGCACTTCATCGCGGACCCCTTCGCCCGACGCCGCGGGGACACGCTGTGGATTCTCGTGGAGGAATACGAGGCGCGCGAGGCCCGGGGCGTGCTCTCGATCGTCCAGTGGCGCGACGGGGGCCTCCCAGCCCCACCCCGCCGCGTGATGGAGCAACCGGTTCATCTCTCCTACCCGTTCCTGGTCGACGACGGAGATGAGATCTACTGCATCCCGGAGACCGGCGAGGCGAGAGAGGCGGCGCTGTACCGCGCCGATCCGTTTCCGGATCGCTGGGTGAAGGTCTGCACCCTTGTCGAAGGGCCGGCGCTCCTCGACCCGACTGTTGTCCGGCACGAGGGGACCTGGTGGCTCTTCGGCTCCATCGAGGAACGAGAGCGGGTCATGGCCCTCCACGCGTGGCACGCCGAACACCTGGAAGGCCCGTGGAAGCCGCACGGGCTTAACCCGCTCAAGTCCGACATCCGCAGTTCTCGGCCCGCCGGGACTCCCTTCATGCACGCCGGAAGGCTCTACCGGCCCGCCCAGGACGGCTCGCGGGAGTATGGAGGGGCCGTCGCCATCTGTGAGGTGGAGTCCCTGACTCCGGCTGCGTTCCGCGAGCGGGTGGTCCGGGTGGTGCGTCCGGACCCTCGCGGGCCGTACCCTTGCGGGCTGCACACGCTGTCGGGAGTCGACAGCCAGACCGTGATCGATGGAAAGCGGCGCGTGTTTGTGCCGATGCTGTGTGCTCGGCAGCTCGCAACGCTGGCCAGGAAGGCGTTTGGTGTCCGCGGGTGAAGCGTCCGGTAAGTCGTACTCTCAGAACATGCCAGCAACAGCGCAGGACAATCCGGCACAGATGCGGGCGCACACCGCGGCCGAGCCTGTTCGTTCCGAGGGAGCCGGGACCGCGAGGCGGCTGCGCCTGGCCTATCTGACGAACCAGTATCCGGCGGTCAGTCACACATTCATCCGGCGCGAACTGCTGGAGATCGAGCGACTCGGTCACTCCGTCCTTCGGCTCTCGATCCGCCGTCCGATGTCCAAGATCGTGGACCCGCAGGACCACGCGGAGCAAGAGCGGACGATCACCTGCCTGTCGCAGCCGGCCTGGCGGCTCATTGGGTCGGCGGTGATCGTCGCGACGACGAGACCACGGGCGTTCGTTCGGGCGATCGGGACGAGTTTCCGGGAGGGATGGGGCAGCGGGCGGGGTGTGCTCAAGCGGGTCGCGTACCTCGTCGAAGCGTGCTACCTGTTGCGGACGCTTCGCCGTGAGCGAATCCAGCATGTGCACGTCCATTTCGGCACGAATGCCGCAACGGTGGCACGCCTGGTTCGGCACCTTGGCGGACCGGGCTTCAGCATGGTCTGCCACGGCTCGACCGAGTGGGACGAGCCCAAGCAGCTTGATGTCGGAGGCAAGTGCTCGGAGTGCGTGTTCAGCGTCGGCGTGAGTCGGTACACCGTGTCGCAGATGATGCGGTGGACGCCGCGGAAGCACTGGGATCGCATCCACATGGTGCGCTGCTCCGTGTCCGAATCGTTCTTCGAGGAACCGGCGCCGATGGCCGACGATGCGTCGTCGATCGTGTGCGTCGGCCGTCTCAGCGAAGAGAAGGGGCAGCCGCTGCTGGTGGAGGCCTTTGCACGCGCGCTCGAGCTTGGGGGCGAGGCGACCAGCCGCGCCCGATTGATCTTCATTGGTGACGGGCCAACCCGGCACAACGTCGAGGAGCGCATCGCGCGATTCGGGCTTCAGTCCCGGGTCGAACTCCTCGGCAACCAGCCCGAGGATGAGGTTCGGCGGCGTCTGCTCGCCTCACGCGGCCTCGCCTTGCTGAGTTTCAACGAGGGCCTGCCCGTCGTTCTCATGGAGGCGCTCGCCCTCGCCCGTCCGGTGCTGGCGACCTTTATCGCCGGCGTGCCCGAGCTCGTCAGGTCGGGCGAGAACGGCTGGCTGGTTCCGGCCGGGGATATCGAGGGTTCCGCGCAGGCCATTGTCGAGATGTTCCGCACCCCGGTCGCCCGCCTCCGGGAGATGGGGACGCGCGGGCGGGCCCTGGTCGTCGAGCGGCATGACCCGCGCATCGAGTCCAGGCAGTTGGAGAGCCTGTTCCTGAGGTACGTGCCGGGGTCTGACTAAGGAGACAGGCCGCGCTGCCGAGTCGACTCGCGCTGCGCGGCTCTACGATGTGCGGAATCGCTGCAGCCATCGGACGCCTCGATGACGCCACGATCGCCGGCGTGGGCCGCGCGAACGACGCGCAGGTCCGTCGCGGACCCGATGCGCAGGGCCGCTGGCGGAGCGGCGACGCCGATCAGGTCGGGCGAGGTGGCGTTGATTTCGCGTTCCGCCGCCTCAAGATCATCGATCTCTCCCCGGCCGGTAACCAGCCGATGGTGGACCATGCCAGCGGCAACGTGCTGATCTTCAACGGCGAGATCTACAACTTCCGCGTGCTGCGCAGCGAGCTGGAGGGGCTCGGGCACCGGTTCGCCTCCCAGGGCGATAGCGAGGTCATCCTCAAGGCGTACGCCCAGTGGGGGGAGGAGTGCATCGCCCGGCTGCGGGGGATGTTCGGCCTCGCGATCTGGGATCCCACCCGCCGGAGTGTGCTGGTGGCGAGAGATCGCCTCGGCATCAAGCCGGTGTACTGGTCGCGGGTCGCCACCCGCAATGGGCACGCGGTGCTCATCGCGTCCACGCTCCGGGGCCTCCTAGCCACCGGGCTCGTCTCGCCGCGGCTGGACCGGACGGGCCTGGCGACCTACCTCTGGAACGGATTCGTCGTCGGCCCGGGCACCATCGTCGAGGGTGTCAGCCTGCTGCCCGCGGGGACGACCGCAACGGTCGATATCACGGACCCGAGGATCGAACCTCGCCGCTACTGGTCGATTCCCGCGGCCGTCCGCCGTACCTCTGATGCCACGGCCGCCGCCAGTTCGCTTCAGGAGGCCGTCTCGCAGCACCTGGTCAGCGATGTTCCGCTGGGGATCTTCCTCTCCGGCGGTAAGGACTCAAGCGCGGTGGCCGCGCTCGCCGTTCGCGGATCGACCGCGCCCGTCCGGACCTTCACGATCACGTTCGAGGAGGAGCAGTACGACGAATCCACCTACGCGCGCCGTGTTGCCGAGGCTCTGGGCACCGAGCACCACGAGGTCCCGCTCACCGGCCGGGTCTTCCGGGATGGGCTGGAGGGTGCGCTCGACGGGATCGACCAGCCGACGTTCGACGCCATCAACTCCTACTTTGTCAGCCGCGCGGTCCGGCAGGCCGGGTTGACGGTCGCGGTTGCGGGAACCGGCGGCGACGAACTCTTCGGGGGCTACCGCTCCTTCCGCGACATCCCGCGGGCCGCCGCGTGGGCCCGGCGGCTCAGCGCCGTTCCGGCCGTTGCGATGATGCCAGCGGCTGAGGCGGTCGCCCGGGTCAAGGCGATGTCGTTCGGGCCCTTCCCGCCGCAGACGCGGTGGGGGCGCTTCGCCGATGCGATCGGCACCCGCGGGCGGACCGTGGAGTTATACCAGGTTGCGTACGGGCTCTTCACGCGGCGGTTCCTGCGGCAGCTTGATCCGGAGGCGACGACCCTGGCGCCGTTCGGTCTGCCGCCGGGCCGGCTCGAAGAACTGCGATCGATCGCCTGTGGGCGGGGCCAGCTGGAGGCCATCTCGGCCCTCGAACTGGAGATGTTCCTCGGCGAACGCCTGCTGCGGGATACCGATGCGGCGAGCATGGAGGTCTCCCTTGAGGTCCGCGTCCCGCTCGTCGACCACGAGTTTGTCGAAGCGATGTTCCACCTGGATCAGGTTCGGAGGTTCGAACCTGTCCGCTCAAAGGCACTCCTCTCGGAGATCGCGCTCGGCGACATCCCGCCTGAGGTCTTCGACCGGCCGAAGCGGGGATTTGAGCTGCCGCTGGACCTCTGGTGCAAGGAAGAGCTCCGCGGTCCCATCAGCGATCTGCTGGCCAATCGGTCCCTGTGCGAGTCCGTCGGCATTTCCGCCGACGCGGTGCAGCGGCTGTGGCACGCCTATCAATCCGGCGCTCCGGGTCTGTACTGGTCGCGTGTGTGGAGCCTCTTTGTTCTGCTGTGGTGGTGCCGCCGCCACGGGGTAACGCTCAACTGATGGCCACGACGATGCCCCGCCGTTACGCTCTCATCTCGCCCTGCCGCAACGAAGCGCAGTACATGCGACGGACGCTCGACAGCACGATCGCGCAGACCGTGCCGCCCGCGCTGTGGGTGATTGTGGACGACGGTTCGACGGACGAGACGGCGGCGATTCTGGATGAGTACGCCTCGAGGCACCCCTTTATCCGCGTCGTCAAGCGCCCGGACCGCGGGGTCCGCAGCGTCGGGCCCGGCGTGATCGAAGCGTTCTACGCCGGCCTCGACACGGTGGCGCTCGACCAGTTCGACTATGTGTGTAAGTTTGATCTCGACCTGGAGATGCCACCGGGATACTTCGAGATCCTGATGAAGCGCATGGAGGCGGAGCCCCGCCTGGGCACCTGCAGCGGAAAGCCCTACTACCCGGACCCGGCGACGGGCCGGCTGATCAGCGAGAAGTGCGGCGACGAGATGTCCGTCGGGATGACCAAGTTCTACCGTGTCGAGTGCTTCCGCGAGATCGGGGGGTTTGTCCGCGAGGTCATGTGGGACGGCATCGACTGCCACCGCTGCCGCATGCTCGGCTGGATCGCCGCTTCCTGGGACGACCCGGACCTGCGGTTCAAGCACTTGCGAGCCATGGGTTCGAGCCACAAGGGCATCTGGACGGGCCGGGCGCGGCACGGGTTTGGCCAGTATTTCATGGGCACGTCCCTGCCCTACATGACGGCCAGCGCCCTGTTCCGAATGACCCGCCCGCCGCTGGTTGTCGGCGGGGCCGCGATGTGGTGGGGCTATGTGTCCAGCATGCTCGCGGGGAAGCCGCGATTCGGCGACGCCCCGTTCCGCCGCTTTCTCAACTCCTACCAGTGGCGATGCCTGCTCCGCGGCAAGGCCGCCGCGACGCGGGATCTCAATCGACGGCAGGGGGATCTCTGGCACAAGCGGCGCGGCATGCACGCGGGGACGTCGCCCCAATGATCGCGCCGGATCCACTCTCTGAGCTCTCGTTCATCGAGTTGATGGGCTTCACGCTGCACCGGGTCAGCCTCGCCGCAGCGGTCGACCACATCGCGAAGGCCATTGATCGCGGTCGGGGCGGATGGGTGCTCACACCCAACCTCGACATCATCCGGCGGATCGTGACCGATCCGTCGTTTGCGGCGCTCGTGAGCGGCACCACGCTCCGTCTTGCCGATGGCATGCCCCTGGTCTGGGCCAGTCGTCTGAAGGGGACCCCACTCCCCGAGCGGGTCGCGGGATCAGACATGATCTGGTCGCTGAGCCAGCGCGCGGCGGGGGAGGGGCGATCGGTTTTTCTGCTCGGGGGTAACCCCGGCGCGGCCGATGACGCGGCGAGGATCCTCGCGGAGCGGTACCCGGGACTGAAGATCGCCGGCACCGAGTGCCCGGCACTTGGATTCGAGAGAGATCCCGACGCCATGGCCGCCCTTCAGGCCCGGCTCCTCGGGGCGCGGCCCGACATCGTCTACGTCGCCCTCGGGTCGCCAAAGCAGGAACGCCTGATTCAGGTGCTCTGGCCGGCGATGCCGTCGGCCTGGTTTCTTGGCATCGGCATCAGTTTCAGCTACGTGAGCGGGGACGTGAGGCGGGCACCGATGTGGATGCGCCGGACCGGTCTGGAGTGGGTCTACAGACTCTCACAGGAGCCCGGGCGGTTGGCCAGGCGGTACCTGGTGGAGGGTGTCCCGTTTGCCGTTCGGCTATTCTGGCGGTCGCTCAAAGAGCGACGCCAAGGCACCCTAGTTTCCCTGTGAAAGCCCCTAGTTGTATTCTCCTGAGAAGGTGGAATGCCTGCTTTGGGGGTGGGACTGGACCGGTTATTCGTTCAGGGTGCGCCAGTCTTTGCTCACCTGACTAGGTGGCGCTTCCACTTCGGCCTGCGCGTTGTATAGTTGCCCCTATCAGTGATCGTCTGCCGGCGAGGCCAGGGAGCGGGACCGGTGATGTGGTGAGTTACCGGAACCAGGCCGACATTCGTTGTCAGGCGATGGGAAAGGCAGGATGGCTGTGCGTATCGGTGCTGCGAGTCTTGTGGGGGATTCCTCCGCAACGGAGGCCGGCGGTCGGATTCGACGCGTACAGAGTGTCGTTCTTTTGGCCGGGACGGTGCGCCATACGGATTTGGGCCGGGCGATCAGCCGCTCGCTGGTTGACCTACCAGTCCGTTCCGGCGAGACCGTGCTGACCTTCTGGCGTGACCAGGTCAGCCGATTCGGCGAGCGGTACGGCCTTCAGAATACTCCCTTGCGGGTGGTCGTGGATCGTGCTTCGACGCGCCCGGCGGTTCGCGATGAGGGCGGCCCCTTGGGCGTCGTGATCGAGAACGATGTTGCCGAGTTCCGCGGCACGGGCGGCCTGCTCCGTGACCTTACAGCCGGGTACGAGCCCGATGACTACATCGTGGTGGCCAATGGTGCACAGGTATTGCTGCGGCCGCTCCCCGATCTCATTGAGTTGCTGGCGCAGGCCCTTGGGGACATCAACCTCCTGGCCCATGACGACGGCTCGCCCGTGGGGCTGATGCTCGTGTCGTGCAGGGCGCTCAGGGCGATCAAGGACCGTGGCTTCGTCGACTTCAAGGAGCAGGCGCTGCCCGAACTTGCCAAGTCGTTCGACGTCCGGGTTGTCACCGTCTCCTTCGCCGCGGCCAAGCCGATCCGCAATGCCAGCGGGTACCTCACCGCGCTCTGGCACCTGCACCGCAGCGACGAGGGGCTTCCGGACGAGCCGGATCCGTTCCTTGAGGATTGGTTCGATACTTTCGGCATCATCGAGCCCGGCGCCTCGGTCGATCCGACGGCTCGCATCCACGACTCCGTCGTTCTGGATGGCGCTCGGGTTGGCGCGGGCGCCGTGCTGGTCCGCTCCGTGGTCTGCCGCGGCGGTGTCGTCCGTCCCGGTGAAGTCGTTACGGACCAAGTGGTAGGGGCGGGTACAAAGCTCCGGCGGCTGGTAGGTCGCTAGCAGCACAGCATGAAGCTCAGAGCGGCGGCAAGGAATGGCTGGAGATCGTGGCATCTCGCCCTGCTGCTGGTGTACTGCTCCGCCGGTATCGCGCTCACCTGGCCGGCATGGCGCGACCTGTTTGAGGTTGCGGTTGAGGACGAGGAATCGAGCCACATCCTGCTCGTTCCACTTGTTGCCCTCTGGCTCGCTTGGGTTCGGCGTGCACGATTGCGCAATGTTCGTCCAACCGGCACGATGATTGGTCCAGTGCTCGTCGCTGCCGGATGGATCCTGGGGGCCTTCGGTTTCAATAACGCTTACCAGTCCCTGTGGCAAGCGGGGGCTGTCGTGCTCGTCGCTGGCTGCGCCCTGACGGTTCTCGGGACCGGGGTGCTGTTCCGACTCTTTCCGGCATTCGCGGTGCTCGTGTTTCTGGTCCCGGTTCCCGGCCAGGTCCGAGAGACGATCGCCCTTCCCCTGCAGACGGCGACCGCGGCGACCACCCAGATGGTGCTGGAGGTCTTCGGCGTGGCGGTTGAACGCTCGGCCAACCTGATGATCGTGAATGGCCGCGAGGTTGCAGTCGCCGAGGCGTGCAACGGCTTGAGGATGGTGTTCGCGTTGTTTCTGGTCGGGTACGCGTTCGCCTTCGCCCTGCCGCTTCGCGCTTACGCCCGAGTTCTGGTCATTGCATTCAGCCCGATTGCGGCGACAGGGTGCAACGTCCTGCGCCTCGTGCCTACCGTTCTGCTGTACGCGTATGCCCCGCAGTATGCGGACCGCTTCCACGCGGTCAGCGGCTGGCTGATGTTGCCGGTCGCCTTCGGGCTGCTTCTCGGGCTGATCAGCCTGCTGCGCTGGGCACTAATACCGGTGTCCAGGTACACCCTGGCTTACCAGCCGACGACGGCCTAGAGCCGCCAGAAAGGGGGACCGTGTGGCGGGCAATCTGGCGAAGATCCTGACCGCTGTTCTCCTCCTCGGCGTCATGATCGACGTCAGCGGTCGTCCGCCGGCGGTGGATGCCGACCCCTACCACACCCAAGTCAGGGCCGCGGTCGCCCGCATTCCCACACGTATCGGCGTCTGGAGCGGCGTCGACGAGCCGGTTCCACCCGCCGCGAGGGCCCTGCTTCGCCCCAACGCCATCTTCTCTCGCGCGTATTCCGACCCGGTCACGGGCCAGACTGCCACCCTAGTTCTTGTCCAGTGCCGGGATGGCCGAGGCATGATGGGCCACTACCCGCCCGTGTGTTATCCGGCCCATGGGTGGGAGGAGGGTGAGCCCGAGATTCCGGTCGACGTTCAGGTGGCTGGTCAGACGATCCCGATGACTCGCTATTCGTATGTGCAGGGAGGGTTCAACCGCCGAAAAACAAAGGTGATCTATGGGTTCTTTGTCATCCCGCGTACGGGATTGGCACGGGAGATGGACGGTGTGAGAAGGGCAGCCTCTGATTACCGAACGCGGGGACTTGGCGCTGCCCAGGTGCAGGTCATCCTCGGCGACGGGCTGTCACGGGCCGAGGAGGCCGCGATGGTCAGGGAGCTGCTGGCCCCTGTGGTTCCCGTCATCGACCTGATCCGATCGGGCGAGGTGGAGTCGACGCGTTGAGCACGAGCATCGAGGTTGTTGATCGCCGCCGCGATGGCGAACTGGCCCCGGCCGGCGGCTTCATGCCGCCCGCCGCGCCAGCCGGCGGCGGCGCCAACGGCCTGGCGATGATCCATCGGCTGCTGCGGGGCCGCTACCTCGCCGCGCTCCTGCTCGCGATGGCCGGCGCTGTCGCCGGCGCCTCGGCCGGTTGGATGCGGGGGAGCGAGCTCTACACGAGTGAGGGGCAGATCTACGTCCAGACGGAGCTGACGCCGCTGCTCTCCCAGATTCCGGAGAACCGATCCAGCAATCCACGCAGCTTCGTGGAGATCCAGATCAAGCGGCTCAAGTCCCCGGCGGTCATCGAAGAGGTCGTCGATGGCGATGGTTGGAAGTCGCTCAACCGCCCGGGTGGGCCCGAGGGGCAGCGGTGGATCAAGCGGATGCTGTTTGTGAACTCGGATATCCGAGTGCCTGAACTCATCAACGTGGTCTTCATGGACCCCAACCCGCGGGCCGCGCAGCTTGTGGTTGAGCAGGTCATCCGGGCGTACGAATCTCAGTATTCCGACAAGCAACGGATCGATGACGCCAAGAAGATCGAGGAGCTCAAGGCCCTCCGCGAGGAGAAGTCGCAGAAGATCGAGGACCTCAACAGCCACATGCTCGCCGAGGCGATGGAGTTCGGAACCGATGACCTGACGGCCCGCAAGGAGATCACCCAGAAGCGGGTCCGGGACACCGAGGAGGAGCTCGACCGGATCGACCGCGAGCTCGCCAATCGTGCCGCCGCCGCCGAGCGAAACCCCGGCGACAGCGAGAACGCCAACGACCGCTCGCCGAGCGAGATCGCCGCGGTCGACAACCAGATGCGGCAGTACCTCCAGGATCGCATCACCCTCGCCGGAGAGATCGACAGCCTCCGGCTCAGGCTCGGCGAGAATCACCCGGATCTCCGCTCCCGGCGGGACCGGCTTGAGCTCATCGAAGACAACATCAAGAACTACGCCAAGATCTGGAACGACCGGGCCCGTGCCGGGGTCGCCGCGCCGGCCAACCCGGCCGGCGCGGTCGTCCCGCTTCTGGAGAGCACCAGCCAGCTCCAGGCGAAGCGAGCGTCGAACGCGAAGCTGCTCGAGGCCTATCGCGCCGAAGACCAGCGTGTGGGCAACGCCAAGCTCCGAGTCGATCCGCTGCGAGACCAGCTCGCCTACGAGCGGGGCCAGTACAAGGAAATCAACCAGCGCATCGACCAGCTCACGATCGAGTCGCGCAGCCTGAACAACCTCACCGGCAAAATCCAGATTGAGAGCTACGGCTCGCTCCCGGACCAGCCCAAGGACAGCCGCAAGAAGTGGGCCGCGGTCGGCCTCGTGGCCGGTGGGGGGTTTCCCATCGCCGTCATCCTGCTCATCGGGCTCCTCGATCGCCGCTACCGCTATTCCGATGAGGCCAGCGAGGCTAACGCCAGCGTCCCGTTGCTCGGCATCCTCCCTCACCTTCCCAGGCACCTGGGCAGCCCGGAGGACGCCGCCGCGGCCGCTCACTGCGTCCACCGCATCCGCTCCCTGCTGCAACTCGCCGGCCCGGCGAGAAAGACGTTCGCCGTGACCAGCTCGGTCGCGGGCGACGGTAAGACCAGCCTCGCGCTTTCGCTGGGCCTCTCGTATGCCGCGGCCGGTTCTCGCACGTTGCTGATCGATTTCGATCTCATCGGGGCCGGGCTTACCTCTAGCCTTTCGGCCAAAACCGACCACGGCATCGGTGACGTGATCAGCGGCGCAGCGCCGGACGCCGCCGCTCGTATCGTCCAAACCCGCACCGAGAACCTCTGGCTCCTTCCCTGCGCGAGAGGCGACGACCGGCACGCCAGCCGCCTCTCTGCGGCCCTCGTTCGGCGCACGATCGATTCTGTTCGTGACGCCTACGACGTCGTCATCATTGATACCGGCCCGATCCTCGGCAGCCTGGAGGCGGCGTTCGTCAGCGCCGTCGTCGACGGTGTGATCCTTGTCGTCGGACGCGGCCGCCACCGCTCTCACGTCGAGCGGGCGCTGGCCCAGCTCAACTCCGTGGGGGCCAACCTCATGGGCCTGGTGTTCAACCGCGCCTCGTCCTTCGACTTCCGCAAGTCCGTGACGAGCGGCTCGATGCGGTCGGTCGGCGAGCACCACGTCCCCGCGGGCCCCGACCACCCCGCCGCGAAGCGTGACAAGGAGCTCCGCCGTCTCAGCCCTGTCGCCCAGACGGTCGTCATCGATGTGCAGACCGTGCCCGACGACCCCAACGGGACGCCGCATGCCAACGGAGCGCCGAACGGGGCCTCGGGAAACGGCCCCTCCGCCCCTCCGCCCCCAGCCCCCCCCGCCCCGGCCGGCAGCGCGGGCGGAGGCTCACGCGATCGGTAGAGTTGAACCATGGTCGGACTCGCCGGAACAGGCAGGGAGCACACGGTCTGGGGTCTCGACGCGGTCGCGCTCCAGGCCCGCTTCTGGGCGTCGCGCGGCGTGCAGGTGGTCCGCCTCGGGGAACCGTCGCAGATCGTCGATCACGCCGAGCTCTTCCTCCTGACGAGCCAATCCACGCTTGCGTTCTTTGACCTTCCCGCGCTCCTCGAGTGGCTCTCTTGGACCGAGCCCGACCTCACATTCCTCCGCCTCCACGACACCAGCGACCAGGGCTACCGCGAGGTCCTCGCCACTGGGAAAGACGGTCGATTCGCGGGGTTCCGTCGCGTGTATCGCGGCGGGCCGCGCGAGGTTGCCAGGGTCGCCGTGACAACTGACGCCCGCCTGGCTCAACTCTGGCAAGGCTCGCCGGATCCGCTGTCCGGATGGAAGCTCCTCCGCCGGATGGTGCGGCGCGGCAACCGCGCTGCGACCAGTGTTGATGCACGTGTCTACGACTCGCGCGAGCCCGAGGATGTCGCGCGGTACATCCGCGACCTGGTGCAGGTCTGGCGACGCCCCGATGCGACGATCCCCAGGGTGCGGCGGATCGCCAGCGGTGTGTGGGCCGACGAGGGCGTCAGCGTCCCCTCCGGCGTCAGCATGAGCGGGCCATTGTGGATCGGCGCCGGCCGCACGCTCGAACCCGGCGCTTCCGCCGTCGGCCCGGCGGTGATGTGGGATCGGCCCGAAGCCCGGCCGCCGATCGATGAGATCAAGTGGCTCGAACTCGAGGCCCTCAACCCGCCGGACCAGCCCCGGCCGAAGTACAAAGGCCGCCCGGCGCGGGCCGTCAAGCGGGTGTTCGATCTTGCGTTCGCGTCGCTGGCGCTGCTCGCCTCCCTCCCGCTCTACCCGCTCATTGCGCTGGCGATCTACCTGGAAGACGGGCGTCCGATTTTCTTCGGCCACCTGCGAGAGTCCGTGGGCGGCCGCGAGTTCAAGTGCCTGAAGTTCCGATCGATGCGGCGCGATGCGGAGCACATCAAGGCCATGCTCAAGGAGAAGAACCAGGCCGACGGGCCTCAGTTCTACATGGAGAACGATCCGCGTCTTACAAGGGTCGGACGCTTCCTCCGTAAGACGCAGCTCGACGAGATCCCGCAGTTTATTAACGTGCTCAAGGGTGACATGGCCATCGTCGGGCCGCGGCCGAGCCCGTTCGACGAGAACCAGTTCTGTCCCGCGTGGCGCGAAGCCAGGCTGAGCGTGCGCCCTGGCGTTACCGGCCTCTGGCAGATCCGCCGTACCCGCGCCGCCGGGTCCGATTTCCAGGAGTGGATCAAGTACGACATCGAGTACGTCGAGAAGCAGTCGCTCGCCCTGGACCTGTGGATCATCTGGCGGACGATCGTCCTCGTGTTCCGCGGGGTGGCGAGGCAATGAGGCTCAAACCCAAGACGGTCCGCCGGCTGCTGCTCGGTGCCGGTGTGATCGCCGTCGTCATCTCCTCAACCGTGTGCCTCGTCGTCGTCCGCAAGTGGCAGCACCGCCGTCAGGGCGACCGCCTCCGTGCTCAGGGTCTGACGGCGTACGCGGAGCACCGCTACACAGATGCGATGAACACCCTCGGGCCCTACCTCCGCGGGCTCACGTCCTACGCCGGCGACGGAGAGTCCCTCCTGGCCTACGCCCGTTGCCGCGAGATGGTCCCTCTCCCGCGGGACGCCCACTTGCTGGAAGCCGTGACGGTCTACGAGACCTACCTGCGGGGCCACCCGGCCGACCGCTCTGCCTCCCTTCATCTGCTGTCGCTCCTCATGAGCACAGGGCAGTTCAACGACGCCGCCGAGTACGCGGCAACCCTCCGGCCAGGGGACCTCGCCGCGGCCACGCCCGAGGATCTCCCGGTGCTCAGGCGCGAGGCGGCTGCGCTCCTCACACTCCGGCGCTTCGACACCGGATTCGCCCGGGTCGTCGACCGCTGGATCGAGTTGGAGCCGGAGTCACTCAAGGCCCACCTGATGTACTCCGCCTACCTCGTGGCGTCGGGCCAACCGGCGCAGGCCAAGGCCCGCGCCGACCGACTGCTGGAAGAGCACCCCGGTGACGTCCGATTCCGCCTTCTCTCGCTCCTGTCGCCCGGCTCGCACGACCGCCCGCTGGTGGATGAACTCTGTGCTCTCGCCGGGCTCGACCCTCGCTCTGCCGCGCGTACCGGCGAGGCGAACTACCCCGACGAGTTCTACGTCGAGCGACTCGTCGAACTCTTTGACACGCTCGGCCGGCACGACCATGCCGCAGCCGTCCTGGCCGACGCTGCGACCCGGATCGATGATCCGCAAATCCGGTTAGCCTCGTTGCGACGAGCGTGGCAGTCCGGCCAGCCCACCGAGGTCAACGACCGTCTCGCGGCCATGGGTGAGCCCGACCCCGATGCCTCCGCCGAGTGGCTTGGGATCAGAGGGCTGTGCCTGCTGACGCTGGACGACCCCGGCGCTGCATCGGCGATCGCTTCGGCGCTCCGCGCGAAGGCCGACATGGCCTCGAGCGCGTGGGCAAGAGCGATCGAGTCGTGGATGGCGACGCCGCAGCGCCGATCACTCCCGCTTGAATCCATGCGTCTTGCACGCCGGGATCTCCCCGGGTCACCCGAGGTCGCGTTCCTGTACGGCGAGATGCTGGCCGAGAACGGTCTATCCGAACAGGCCAGAGTCCAATGGCGCTCGGCCGCGATTTCCCCGCGTGCACCCGGTTGGTCCCGTCCGTGGATCCGGATCAGCGAGAGCCTTCTCGCCGACGGCCGACCCGATGAAGCGCTCGATGCGGCGGTGTCGGCGCTCGCGGCCTCGCCCGGCAGTCTGCCGGCACTTTCCGCCTGGGTCCGCGCCCAGGCTGCCCAGGTCATGGCCGGGCACCCAGGAGCGCCCGATGCCGACACCGTTCTAACGAGGATCGAATCGGCCGTCCGTCAGGCCAGCGCCGGCGACAGATCCCAGAGGGATCCACTCCTCGCCGACCTTCTTCCCATGAGATCGGTCCTGCTCGCCGCGATCGGGCGTCGGGACGAGGCAATCCGCGCTGTTACCGATGCGATGGTGTCCTACCAGTCCAGCCGCCACATCCTGGAGGGACTCGCCGAGGCGAGCCTTCGCGCAGGTTTCGGCGTTGAGATTGAGTGCCTCGACGCCGCCGAATCGATGGGTGGCCCGACTGCTCACAGTTCCGCTCTTCGAGCCGCCGCGTACCGGAACGCTGGTAATCCGGAACGCGGTCTGACCGTTCTGGCGGCAGGTGCTTCCGCGGCCAATCCTGCCGACCGTGTCGAATGGGATATGGCCGCGGCCAAGTACTTGGAAACGATCGATCCTGAACAGGCAGCGCAGCGCTGGCTTGCCGTGGCGGATGCTCACAACGAGGACGTTCTCGTTCAGGTCCTCGCGTCTCGCTCTGCGGCCGTGGTTGCCCGGCCTTCCGCCCTGTCCCGTGTTGCGCAGCGGCTTGGGTCGATGCGGGGGCCGTCAGCCGACAGCCCAAGCGAGATTCTCCGCCTGGTTGAGGCCGATCAGGTGCTGCAGGGCGCCGTCACGCCGTCATCGCGAGACAGGGCGGTCTCCATCCTTCAGGGTCTGGTCACGGAATCTCCAAGGGATATGGAGCCGCGCGAGCGGCTCATCTCGGTCCTTTTGCTGAGCGATTCGGCAAACGGCGTTGTCCCGCACACTCTCGACGCCGTCGAGCAGCTCCGCGCCGCCGCCGCGGTGGCCCCCGCCCCAGCGCCCTACCTCCTCCGTGCGGCGGTGCTGCTCCAACGCGAACGGGATTTCGAGGCCGCGCGCCAAGAGCTCGTCGCCATCCTGTCCCTGCCCGCTCTCGATCCCGGCTCGCGGCGGCACGCCGTCGAGCTGCTGGTGCAGCAAGGCGATTGGCTGACAGCCCTCCCCGCGATGGAATCCATGGTTGGGCCGGACGGGGAGGCGCCGGGTGAACTGCAGCTGATGCTCGCCAATGCCTACGCCGCCATCGGTCGCGAACACGATGCGAGAGCAGCATACCGGCGCGCCGCGGCCAGCCCGCCACGCAGCCCGACGCAGATCGTGTCCCTGGCGGCCGCCTTGTACGATCGTGGCGACACCGACCTCGCCGCGCGTCTGCTGTCGTGCCTTTCTTCCCTCGATGGGATCTCCCTCGCGCGGCAGCGACTCGCTGTGGGCGAGTTCCACGCCGCCGTTGAAGAGCCAATAGAGGCCGTTGCCGCCGCGGAAGCAGCGCTGGCGCTTGAGCCGGGCTTGGCTGATGCCGAGCACCTTATCGCCCGGTCACATGCCGCGATGGGCGACCGCCAAGCCTCGTTGCTCGCCGCCGACCGCGCAATCTCCGCGGGCCACCCGGACGCATCCCTCTCCGTCTTCCGCGAGCAGGTACGACTCACATTGGGCGGCGATCAGGCCACACTGGCGCTACTCGCCGACGCCATGGCCGCCTCCCCCGCCCACGCAGCGGATGTCGCCGCGGCGCGGGCCCTGGAGTTGCTCCGTGTCAACGGCCGGTCGATGGAGACCGAGGCGCTGCTGCAGGTGGCTCGGGACAACCCGGCTTCGCTGTTCGCCCAGATCACGGTGCTGGAACGGCTCATCTCTCGCCCGGCCGATGCCGAAGCCGCCCTCCGTCTTGGTCGGACGGCGATGGCGGCATTCCCGCAAGACGCCGAAGTCGCGAGGCTCACGGTGACAGCTGCAAGGCTCGCGGCCGAGTGGAACCTGATGTATACGGTCGCCCAGCAGTGGCGCCATCGGGCTCTAGGACGCTCCGTCGAGGCCGATGCCGCGGCCGCCCAGGCGCTCTTGCAACTCGGTCGACCATCGGACGCGCTGAGCCTTCTTCAGTCTCGTCTTGATCAGTCACCCCGCCTCGCATCGATGTCCGCCGGGCTCGAACTCCTATCGCTTGCGGCCAGGGCGATGGTCCGAGTTGGTGATGAGGCACGCGCCTTTGCCCTGCTGGCGCCACTCCTCAACGCACCCGGTCCGATCCGAGAGGCGACCTGGCCGCAACTTGCGTCCCGAGAGGTCCGCCCACCGTCCCGCGCCGCCGCATGGCTCAGCCGACTTGAGTCCTCGGTCCCCGCCGATCTGACCGACGAGCGACTTGACGTCGCCGCGGCATGGCTGGCGCTCGCCTCCAGGTCACAGGATATCGCGATTGAGTGCATCAACCGCGCCGAAGCGATCATCGAACCGGCTCTGAAAGACGACGGCCTTTCCGCGGCGTACGCCCACGAACTGTGGGCCGATTGCCAGCGGCGCCGCGGCCGTGCCGACGCCTCGGCCCGCAGCCTTGCCCGCGCCGCCGACCTCTACGAAGCCCACATCAGCCTCTCGTCGGATGCCACTCGACCGCGATTGCTCCTGGCCGCTGTCCGTGAACGGCAGGGCGACAGGAACGCCGCGATCGCCCTCTACGAGGGGCTCCTCGCGGATCCCGCTGTACCGGTCGCGTTCCTACCGATCATCGAGAACAACCTCGCGTTTGCCCTCCTCGCCGCGGGCAGCTCTCAGCAGATTGATCGCGCTCGGTCGCTCGCATCGCGGGCGGCTTTGCAGACCCGCTCCCCATGGGCGCTCGATACCCTCGCCCGCGCCGAAGCCATGGCAGGCCGTCGCAATGCCGCGATCGACGCCTACCGCGCTGCGCTGTCGGCATCCCCGGCCTTTCCGTCGTCGCTGATTGGCCTTGCCGATCTCCTGAGCACAGGATCGCGCGAGGAGCGGCGAGAAGCCACGGACCTGCTCGCGCGACTGCCCCAGGACTCGCCTTGGCAGTGGCAGACTCCCACGCCCGCCGATCTCGCCGAGCAGCTCGAACTCGTGCGAGCACGGCTGAGGTCTGATAACCATTGACATATCGCAAGTATTGAGACGACAAGAGCTTGCCGAACCAGAGGTGGCTCGTCTCAGATCATGCCAGAGCTACATGCGATTCCTAGGGTGACTCGCAGTGACACGTCGTGCTCTGATCGCGCTTCTCATTCCGAGTCCATCGGCCGAAACCCCGTGTTGGGAACCGATCAATCCCTGCCGGAATGTCTTGAATCTGCTTGTGCCGGCGGGTATTGTGGGCCTTGGCTGAGTGCGGTGGCCTGCGGGCCGCGGCAGGACTCGCCGGCCGGGTATGGCACCCGTTGTTTTGCTCCATCCGCGAGAGAGGTACTCGCGGCTCGGGTTCGGGCGCGCCGTGCGGGGTCCGGACACTTTCGAGGGGAGCATCGCACAACTCGTGCGGGTGGCGGGGAACGAAGGGAGGAATGCCATGTCGTACGGTCTTGTACCGTCGATTGTCGCCTCCGGGGTGCTGGTTTCGTCCGCGATAGCCGAACCTGTATCGCTGCGCGACGTTGGGGGTGTACCTGGGGGTGCACCAAGGGGCGGTGGGTCGACTCAAACTGATACTGCCAACCGTCCGGGCGAACCTGCGCCATTGGTTGCCGCCGCCCCGCTGGTCGGTCCGACCCAGTGGGCCGATGCATTCGGCGTCACACGGGTCTCTCGCAGCGCCTCCGGCCTCGCTGGCGAGGAGGCCTATGTCGACCTGATGACCAGCCTCGTGGCTGCTGATGCGACCTCGGTCCACCCCTCCGCTTCGATGATCCCCGGAGTTCACGTGGCCGATCCGGTTGTGGTCGTGCCGCTCCCCCCGACCGTTTACGCGGGCGCCGCGACGCTCGGCGGAGCCATGGCCGTCACTGCCTGGCGCCGTCGCCGAACGCACCACCGCACGGTCTGAGAAGGGAATTTGGTTCGCAGCGATTACGCGCTGCCCCGACCGTATTGACGGTCGTAGTAGTCTCGATACGCGCCGCTCTTCACCCGATGCCACCATTCGGGGTTGTCGACATACCACCGCACGGTGCTCTCCAGCGCCTCCGGCCACGCCGACCGGCTCGGCTTCCAGCCCAGTTTCGCCGCGATTTTGGACGCATCGATCGCGTAGCGAAGGTCATGCCCGGGCCGGTCCGCCACAGGCTTGATCATCTCCTTCCCCTTGCCCATCGCGTCGAGGATCGCGTGCGTCAGTTCCAGGTTGCTCCGTTCGTTGTTCCCGCCGACGTTGTACACCTCGCCCGGGATTCCTCGCTCCAGCACTGCCAGTACCGCCTCGCAGTGGTCGTCCACGTGCAGCCAGTCGCGCACGTTCCGGCCGTCGCCGTACAGGGGCACCTGCTTGCCTTCCAGCAGATTGGTCACGAACAGCGGGATCACCTTTTCGGGGAACTGGTACGGTCCGAAGTTGTTCGAGCACCGGGTGATCATCAGCGGCATGTGGAACGTGTGGAAGTACGCCCGGACCAGGCAGTCCCCGGCCGCCTTGCTCGCCGCGTACGGGCTGTTGGGCTGCAGCGGCGTCTCCTCGGTGAACTTCAGCTCCGGGTTCCCCAGCGGAAGCGACCCGTACACCTCATCGGTGCTCACGTACACGAACCGCCCGACGCCCTTGCCGCCTTTGGCCTTCCTCGCTGCGTCCAGCAACACCTGCGTCCCGCCCACGTTGCTCGCGATGAAGGGACCCGAGTCGAGGATCGACCGGTCCACGTGGCTCTCCGCGGCCATGTGCACCACCGCGTCGCACTCCTCCATCAGCGGAGCAACCGCCGCCGTGTCGCGGATGTCGGCGTGCACAAAGCGGTAGTTCGGGTCCTTCTCCACATCGGCAAGGTTCTCGAGGTTGCCCGAGTACGTCAGCACGTCGAGGTTGGTCACCCGCACGCCCGGCCGGTGCCGCAGCAGGAACTTCACGAAGTTGGAGCCGATGAACCCCGCGCCGCCGGTGAGAAGGATGTGAGTGGGAGTGGGGGGCATGGCGCTTTCCTTGGGCTACGCGAGCCGACCCATCACGTCGGCCAGATTGTCCTTCCAGTCCGGCATGCGACCCACCAGACGCTCTGCGCGTGAAAGGTCGAGCACGCTGTACGCGGGCCGTCGCGCGGGACGAGGATACTCCGCCGATGTACACGGAGCGACTTCGCAGCGGTGAGCCAAGCCGGCGAGACGCACGATCTCGGTCGCAAACTCGAACCAGGTGCACTCACCCCCATCCGTGACGTGGAATGTGCCGCGAGCCTCTCGAGCGATGAGACTGAGCGCGGTACTCGCGAGGTGGTCGCACGATGTAGGCCGGCCTCGCTGGTCGTTCACGACGCGAAGGCAAGGCTTGTTCTTCGCCAGATCCACGATCGTCCGAACGAAGTTCTTGCCCGACGTCGCATACAGCCAGCTTGTACGGATGAGCAGGTACTCGCAGCCCGAGGCCTCGATCAGTTCCTCTCCAACCACCTTGGTCCGGCCATAGGCGTTGATGGGTGAGCGAGGGTGGTCAACGGGATAGGGTGTGTCGGAGTCGCCATCGAAGACGTAGTCCGTGCTGAAGTGGACGAGCAGTGCTCCCTCGTCGCGACAAACCTTCGCGAGAGCTCCGACGCCCTCGCCGTTGACGCGGCGTGCCGCGGCTTCATTCGCCTCCGCGCCGTCCACATCGGTCCAGGCAGCACAGTTGATATAGGTGCGGTATCCGCCGACCGCGAGGCGTCGGATGCTCTCGGGGTTCGCCAGGTCGACGGAACTCCGGTCTGGTACATCGACTCGAACACCGTGCAACAGATCGGCCTGCTCAAGCAGGCCGTGCCACGACCAACCCAACATGCCGGTGAACCCAATGAGGACCACTGGCTGTCGCGCCCGTGGCCCGTTGTTGACCAGACGCGGAATCATCCGTGGCGAACCCCCCACGGAAACCCCTCGATACTGTCGTGCGCCCGCCGATCCTCATCAGGGCTCGCCGCGTTGTACGCGTGCGTCACGTAGTACAGCAACCCCGCCGGTGTATCGCCCACTGTTGCCGCCCCGTGCCACAGCGGCGGCGGGATGATCATCACCCCGGGCCGCTTCTCGCCGATCACCCCCAGCCAGGCCGTGCGGTCCTCCTCCCGGTACACCCCGACCTTGATGTGGCCCTGAAGGCAGATCCAGAAGTCCGTCTGAAGCGAGTGCCGGTGCCACGCCTTCACCACGCCGGGGTACTGCACCGAGTAGTTCACCTGCCCCTGCGGAGTCATCACCCCCTGCAACTGGTTCATCATCGACCAGCCCCGGTCGTCCGCAAACAGCGGCTGCGGCACGAACACCGGTTCGCGCCCTTCCCTCGCCGCCTCGAACGCCGCGGTCACACCGCCGTTCACGATCCGTGGAAACTTCGGGGTTAGCACGCTGGTCCTCTCGCCGCAAATCCGCGGCTACGCACGCCCGGCAACCTTTTTCCGGGCTGGCGTGCCCGCCGCCCCTTTGCCCGCCGCGGCGCCGCCATCACGGGCCGCGCCGATCCCATCAACATGGTTCGCGCCGCTCTGCGCGATGAGCGTGCTCGCCCGGTGCAGGCTCTCGAACGTCCCGGCATCCGTCCACCACCCCTCCAAAATCTCGTGCGTCAGATCGCCGCGTTCCAGGTAGTAGTTGTTGACGTCGGTGATCTCCAGCTCGCCCCGGCCGCTCGGCTTGAGCCCCCCGCATACCTTGAACACATCCGCATCGTAGAAGTAGATCCCGGTCACCGCGTACCGGCTCGGCGGGCTCTGCGGCTTCTCGATGACCTCCACGATCCGGCTGCCCGGGTCGTCATTCTCGAACTTCACCACGCCAAACCGCTCAGGATCCGGCACTTCCTTCAGCAGGATCTTGGCGCCCGTCCGTTGGGTAAAGAAGTCCCCCGCCGCCTTGCGGATGTTCTTCTCGATGACGTTGTCGCCGAGCACCACGCAGATCTTGTCGCCATCGGCAAACTCCTCGGCGAGTTTGAGGGCATCGGCGATCCCTCCTTCGCCCTCCTGGTACGCGTACTCCAGGTGGCTCACGCCAAGGTGCTTCCCGTTCTTCAGCAGCTTGAGGAAGTCGCCCGCGTGCTCGCCGCCGGTCACGATCAGGATGTCGCGGATCCCCGCGTTGAGCAGGCACTCGATCGGGTAATAGATCATCGGCCGGTCGTACACCGGCAGCAGGTGCTTGTTGGTCACCAGCGTCAGCGGCCTGAGCCGCGACCCCAGTCCACCAGCGAGGATGATGCCTTTCATCGAGCGCCCTCCACACCGGCACCGGGGCTTATCGGACCCCCGCGTCCACCACGATCCGCCGATGGCGGAAGAACCTCGATCCGCGGTGCACGAAAACCGGCTGACTGTTCATCGGCAGTATACCCCAGGATCGTTCGTCCCCGGGGCGTGCCGGCCGTCAGGTTTCCGCTAACCGGTCCGTCCACGGCGCCGGTGCCGTCCGCAGTGTCCGCAACGCCAGTTGGATGTCAAACGTCAAGTCTCGCGGCCGTGGGGGGGCAAGAGACACATCGCTCTGTCGCATCGGGACGATCGGCGATGCATCAAGACCGTGCGCCCGGGCAATGCCCAATCCGATCTCGTACCTCGACGCCGCCACCGGCCCCCCAAGGTGCAGCAGACGCGGCGGGTTCTCGATCGTAAGCAACTCCGCCACTGCGCCGGCAACATCGCTCACGTGGATCGGCGACCGCACCTCGTCCGTGAACAACTCCATCCTCTGCCCGCCCGCCAGGTTCCCCACGACCTGGTCCGATGCCGACTTGCGTCCGGAGGGGCTCCGGCCCAGGCAGAGCGCCAATCGAAGGACGACAGCGTTGGCGCCCGATCCCAGCACCGCTGCTTCGCCCTCGAGCTTGGTCTGGCCGTAGACGTGCAGCGGCCGCGGCTGGTCGGTCTCGGTGTACGGCGCGGACCGCCCGTCGAACACCTGGTCCGTCGAAAAGAAGATCATCCGCGCACCGGTCGCCGCGCACGCCTCCGCGATGCTCCGAGTCGCCTCCGTGTTCACCAGGCGTGCCAGCACCGGATCCCGCTCGCACGCGCGGATATCGGGCATCGCGGCGCAGTGCACCACGGCATCCAGCCGCGAGGAGGCCACGGCTCGGCGGAGTGACCCCGCGTCCGCGAGGTCGTACGCCACGACGCCGTTCCCGCTTGCTCCCGCGGCCGCTCGAACGCCCCGCACCACAAAGTGCCCGCGCCGCTCCAGCCACGATGCGATGTGGCTCCCCACAAACCCCGTGCTGCCCGTTACCAGAACCCTCAGCGGTGCGCCCATGGCCCCATTGTTCCATGTTCCCCGGCCTAGAACACCACCTCGATCCGCAGCAGCCCGGCGACCGTCGAGTCCACATCCGGCGCGTTGATCGGCGACCAGATCACCTGCAAGTCCGGCTGCACTGTCAGCCACGGTGTGATCGAGATCCGGTAGTACAACTCCATGACGGTCTCGTCCGCATTCCCGCCGTCCGGTGCGCCCCCATCGAGCTGCGTCCAGGAAAAGTACAGCCCCGCCGAGTCATCATCCCGGCCCGGGAACGTGCCGTTGAGCAGCAGCCCACCGCCCGCTTGCCAGTTGGTATTGGTCACTGCGGCGCTCGCCCATCCGGCCTGCGCGAACACGTACAACCCCTGGTCGTCGGTTTCGGCGGCCCCCGGTCGTCGCAGCACCTGCTGCTGACCCAGGAAGTACATTCCGGCCACCCCGTTGACATCCGATCCATCCGTCTCGACGAAGTCGCCCGATTGGTACCACCCGCCGAGCGACATGTGGCCCGCGCCCAGCTCGCCAACCCGCTCCCATGAGAGCCCTCCCTGCCCGACCGCGTAGAACTCGTCCGCGCGGAACAGCGACGAGAATCCGATTGCCCCGGTCTCGACGCCCTCCGCCCCGGACCCATCGAAGATCCCGCCGCTGATGTACGAGTGCTCGCTCGGGTGCACGAAGAAAACGAATCCCATCGCCGGATTGGGGTACGTGGGCATGCCGAAGGCGGTCGGGCTGATCGACGAGCTCAGGTTGAGGAAGTTGGCCGTGGCCGGCATCAGATCGAACTCGGTGTTCGCATCGATCTTGCCGATCTTGAGCCGCAGCCCATCTTCGAACAGCCTCTGCTCGTACCACGCCTCGTCGACTTCGGTCACGTGCTCGGGCGCCGCCAGCCAGGAGATGGTCTGGAACGCGCCGCTCGGGTCTGGTGTCTCGGGCACATCGTTGGACTGCACATCGACAAAGAATGAACCGCCGCTGATTCCCAGCAGCTTCTCGAAGTCGAGCGTCGCGTCCACCTGCAGCAGCCCGTACGACCCGGCTGTCTTGTCCAGGCCCCCTTTCCAGATGCTAAACCAGTCGAGCGTGTACGACCCCTCGACAGTGACGCCGGCATCCTCGAGCCACGTTCGCGCCCCGCCCCAATCCCCCGTGGCCTGCTGCCACGCCCACCATGGTCGCCCCCCCTCGCCGAACCAATCACGCTGCTCGATCGCCGGGGCTGCCTCCTTTATCGCAGTCCCATCCGCCGTCGGCTGCGCCGCCCCCAGCGCGGCCGCGTTGATGCCCGCCCCCAGGAACCCCGCAAGCACGATCACCGCCGTCCCCCCATGCAGGCACCCGCCTATCGGGGCATGCGCTTCCAAGCCGGGACCAAGGCCGTCGCCGCCATCGTTGCCCATGCAAGACTCTTCGATCCGCCACCGTTCCTGTCGCCACCAAACGCCGCAGCCCTGGTGGTCGCCACGGGGCGACCCACAGTCCTGTGGCTCAACCGCCCTCCGACTACGGAAGCGGCGCACACCACGTCTCTGGAATCGATCGGTGCTCCCGCGCCGACCCGTCAAGCATCACCGCGTTGAACCCATTCGCCCGCCCGTGAAGCCGCGCCAGCCGGTCCGCCGCGTGGAGCGGCTGCCGGAAGTCAAGCATGCTCCAGCATCGTTCCTGCGGACGGCCATCGTCGCCCGGCGGGGGTTGGGACGAGTCTACGACAAGCGGGGCCACACCCGGGTCCTGCACCGCGTCGAATCGGATGCACGCCATCCGCGCCGGCGGCGCAGTGTCATAGTTGTCCGGATCGCCGGGCTGCCCGGCGTGGCCGGTCGCGTTCATGGCATAGGTCCTCGTCAGGGTCTCTCCATGCTCCGCATCGTTCGTCGGGCACACCAGCACGCCGCGGGCTGAGTACAACTCCGTCGGTGTGCTCCCGCCCATCCCCGCCGACTGCTGCACCACCAGCGCCCAGTTCGGCGGCTGAGCGTACGGCTGTCCGATGGCCGGCCCGGTCCCGCGGTTCTCATCGGCGTACCCCTGGCAGATGATCCCGATCTGCCTCAAGTTCGACAGGCACACGACTGCGCGCCCCGCCTCCCGCGCCTGCCCCAGCGCGGGGAGCAACACGCCCACGAGCACCGCGATCACCGCGACAACCACCAGCACCTCAAGAAGCGTGAACCCCGCCCCGGCGCTCCCCCGGCCGTCGGCTCTAGAGTTCATCATCACCCGGCCTCGTCGCTCACGGTACATCCTGGATCGAGCATACCGGAGTCTTTACCTGATGGCACCACGCTGGTTCGTTCCTTTGATCTCATGGATCCTTGCGCCCGCCCTCGCCCTCGCCCAGCCCGGGCCCGAGGCAGAAACACAGCACTGGGCCGGCACTATCCAGCTCCCCGGTGGCGCCGCCATCGAAGCGGTCTTTACGCTGATCCCCGTTCCCCCCCAGCCGGACTCACTCGACGCCGGAGCGTGGGTCGGCACGATGGACATCGCTCCGGCCCCGGGCATCGGCGGCGCAGTCGCCGTCCCCCTCGAACAAATCGAGATCACCCCTACCGAACTCCGCTTTGCCATGCGTTCCCCCGATGGCAGTCGCAACCTGGTCAATGCCACCCGCGCGGACGGGGCCGAGACCGCCGAGGGCAGCTTCGTGGTCGGAGAGGCAACCGCCCTTCGTCTCGCGATGAAGCGGGTCTCACCCGAGGCCGCCTTGCTCCTCGTCCCTCGCAGGCCCCAGCAGCCCCGGCCCCCGTACCCCTTCAGGGCCGAGGACGTCGCCTTCGACCAGGGCGACGTCTCTTCCTCCATTGCGGGCACATTGACTCTTCCCGACGGCCCCGGCCCCTTCCCGGCGTTGATCCTCCTGAGCGACGAGGGCGCCCAGGGCCGGAACTTCGACACCGAACTCCACCAGCCCTTCACGGTCCTCGCCGCCTCCCTTGCCCGTTCCGGGTTCGCGGTGCTCCGCTGCGATGATCGCGGCGTCGGGCGCTCCGCCGGCGACTACTCCTCCGTCACGACAAGCAGCCTCGTCGACGACGCCCTCTCGATGACCCGCTTCCTCGCGGGCCGCAAGGACACCGACCGCTCACGCATCGGCCTCATCGGCGTCGGAGAGGGGGCCACCGTCGCCGCGCTCGCGGCCGCGAAGGCAGCCGACCCGTCCATCGCCGCCCTCATTCTCATCGCGCCGCCGGCACTCCCCGGCGCCGAGCTCGTCGCCGCGCGGGAACTGCGAGCCATGCTCGGCCAGGGCGAGGACCCCGACTACGCCGCGGCTCGGCGCGACCGCCGCTTGGCGCTCTTCCGCGCCGTCGCCGAGGGCGCCGACGAGACCACCCTTCTCGCCATGATCAAGGCCGATCTGCAGGCCATGATCGACACCAACCGCGCCGACATCGTCGGGCTCAACGCCTCGACCATCAACGAGTTCGCCAGCGAGTTCTACATGTCCTCGACCCGCCCGCACCGGCGCGAGTGGCTCGGCGCCGATCCGCTCCCGGCCTATCGGGGCATCCGCTGCCCCGTTCTTGTTCTCGCGGGAGAGCTCGACACCGTCATCCCAACCGACGACAACCTCCCCAGGGCCGAGGCCGCCATCCGCCAGTCGCCTGCGAAGGACGTCACCGTGACCCGGCTCCCCGGTCTCTCCCACCTGTTGCAGCCCGCGGTCACCGGCTCTCCGGAGGAAGCGATGCAGATCGAGACCACCATCGACCCCGCCGCGCTCGACGCCGCCGCGTCGTGGCTTCGCGCCCGGATGATGCCCCGGCAGCCCTGAGCCCTCCGCCTGCGTGTACAGTTCGCCGCCGCCCAATCCCGTCTGCCCCGGAGACCGACCTTGACCCGATACGTGCTCCCGCTCGTCCTCGCCGCTGTGTTCGCGTCGTTCCCGGTTGCCGCGAACGCCCAGCTCCTCCCAGCGGTCGTCGACGGCTTCAAGGTCCGCCCGGGCTACGAGGTCACCGTCGCGGTCCAGGACCTCCCCGGGGCACGCTTCCTCGAGGTCGACGACCAGGGCACCGTCTACTGCTCCCTGCCGCGATCCGGCCAGATCGTCGCCCTCAAGGACACCAACGGCGACGGCACATTCGACTCGCGCACCATCTTCGTCGCCAACAAGCCGCTCGTCCATGGCCTCTGCTTCTTCGATGGGTGGCTCTGGTTCGCCACATCCGGTTCGATCCACAAGGCTCGCGACACCAACGCCGACGGCGTCGCCGACGAGGTTGTCGACATCGTCCCCGCAGGCTCCATGCCCCGCGGCGGGACGCACTGGTGGAGATCCCTCCTCGTCACCCCCGACGGCCTCTACACCTCCATCGGCGACGGCAGCAACATCTCCGATCAGACCAAGACCGACCGACAGAAGATCTGGTCCTTCTCCCTCGACGGCTCCGGCAAGCAGCTCTTCGCCAGCGGAATCCGCAACACCGAGAAGCTCCGCATCCGCCCCGGCACCAGCGAGATCTGGGGATTCGACCACGGCTCCGACAACTTCGGCGAACCCCTCGGCGACCGCCCCGGCATCGACCAGCCGATCACCGATCTCAACCCGTCCGATGAGTTCAACCTCTACACCAAGGGTGGCTTCTACGGCCATCCCTTCATCGTCGGCGACCGCATCCCCCGCTACGAATACCGCGATCGCGCCGACATCCACGACCTCGCCAAGAAGACCATTCCGCCGCAATGGAAAGTAGGGGCCCACTGGGCCACCAACGGCTGGTGCTTCATCGATCCGGCCATCAACGATCGCACCGGCGCATTCCCCAAGGACCACAACGGTGACGCCTTCGTCGCCTGCCACGGCTCGTGGAACTCCTCGCTCCGCGTCGGCTACTGCATCGCCCGTGTCCTCTTTGATCCCACCACCGGCCGCCCCTACGGGCTCCTCAAGGTCGTCGACACCATCGATGCCGGCGACAACGTCGCCGCGCGACCCGTCGATTGCGTCCAGATGCCCGACGGCTCCATCCTCTTCAGTTCAGATCAGCCCGGTCGTATCTACCGCCTCCGCGCCACCCCCTCGAAGTAGGCCACCCTCCTCAGCCGATGCCCCGCCACGCCCCAATCCGCGAGACCCGACAGCGCCAAGCCATCCGTGAGGTGCTCGACGCGGCCGACCGTCCCCTCTCGCCCCTCGAGGTGCTCGGGCACGCCAAGTCCAAGGTCCCCCGCCTCGGCCTCGCTACCGTCTATCGCACCCTCAAGGCCCTCGTCGATGAGCGGTGGCTCGTCCCTGTCAGCATCCCCGGCGAATCGCCCCATTACGAGCGAGCCGGCAAGGCCCATCACCACCACTTCCATTGCCGTGGCTGCGGCGGCGTCTTCGAGGTCCACGGCTGCCCCGGAGACCTCAAGCCCCTCGCCCCGCAGGGTTTCCGCGTCGAGGGCCACGAACTGATTCTCTACGGCGTCTGCCGCCGCTGCCGCGCCGCCTCCTGATTCCCGCTCCGCCGAAACCCGCCCGCTAGAGGTCGATCGACTCCCCATACACCGGCAGGTGCGTCCGAAACCCCAGGTCCCGCTTCAGCCGCGCCGCGAGCGCCTCGCGCTGGCGATCCTCGCCGTGCGTCAGCAGCGTCGGCGGCTTCGACGCCTTCATCGCTGAGGCCCACTCCACCAGTGTCGACTGCCCTGCGTGCGCCGAGAATCCGCCCAGCGTGTGCACCTTGGCCCGCACCTCGATGTCCGCCCCAAGCACACGCACGTTCTTTGCTCCATCCACCAGCCGCCTCCCCAGCGTCCCGCGCCCCTGGTACCCGCAGAACAGCACCCGCGTGTTCGGATTCGCCAGCCGGTTCTTGAGGTGGTGCACGATCCTCCCGCCCGTGCACATCCCCGATGCTGAGATGATGATCGCCGGCCCCGAGATCCCGTTGAGCGCCTTGCTCTCATCCGCAGTCCGCACGTAGTGCAGCCCGCGATACTTCAGCGGCCTGATCCCCTTCGCCAGCAGGTCCTGCGTCTCCTCGTCCGCCCCGCTCGCGTGCGACCGGTACAGGTTCGTCACCTCCAGCCCCATCGGGCTGTCGACGTAGATCTCCAGCTGCGGCAGCGTCCCCGCCCGTTCCAGTTCCCCAAGGTGGTAGACCAGTTCCTGCATCCTCCCCACCGCAAACGCCGGGATCAGCACCACACCCCGATCCGCGGCGGCCTCCGACAGAACCCGCGCGAACTCCTGAAGCGTCGCATCCAGCCCCTTGTGGTCCCTGTCGCCGTAGGTCGATTCCAGGATCAGCCAATCCGCCGCGGTCGGCGGCACCGGGTCCCACAGCATCGGCGCCCCGATCGGTCCGAGGTCCCCTGAGAACACCACCACCACCGACCTCCCTCCCTCCCTCAGCGTCATCTCCACGCTGGCCGCCCCGGCGATGTGCCCCGCACGCAGAAGCCGCACCTGAACCCCCTCGGCGACCTCCACCGGCTCGTCGTACCTGGCCGTCGAGAACCGTCTCATGAACCTGGCCACGTCGGCCTCACCGTACAGCGGCCGGTCCGCCATCGCCGATTGCGTCGGCTTCCCGCGCGACCGCCGCTCCGCATCCATCGCCATGATCCCCGCCGAGTCCTTCAGGATGATTCCCGTCAGTTGCTCCGTCAGTTCCGTCGCCCACACCCGGCCACGGTCCTTGCTCGGCTCCGCATACCCGCCCTCCTCAAGGATCGGCATCCGTCCGCTGTGATCCAGGTGCGCGTGCGTGAGCACGACCGCATCCAGAGCGCCAAAGTCGATCTCCGGCAGCCGGTGGTTCTTCTCGTCCGCGTCCTGGTCACCCTGAAAAATCCCAAAGTCCAGCATGACCCGCGACCGGCCGCACTCGACGGAGTAGCACGACCCCGTCACTTCCCCGGCCGCACCAAAGAAGGTCAATCGCATCCTGCTCTCCTTCACCCGGCCGTTGCCCTACCGAACCTTCCGAACCTTCGCCGCCTCACAACGTATCAGATGAACGCGTCGAGCGCCCCAATCCGCTCCACGCGTCCCGCCGACGGGAACCGGACGATAATGTCCTCCGGAGAACGTCACCTCGTGAGCCCACACCCCAAATCGACCGACGTTCCCAAGCAGAACCGAGGAGTTCGTCTGAACGGGAACCGACTGCAGCGTGCCGCCGCCATGACCGCCTCCGGCATGCGCCGCTATCCGAAGGAGGTCATCGCCTCCCTCCGGCGTCGCGCCGGCGTCGGGCCCTTCGGCCTCTCCCCGCTCAATCAGGCAACACCACTCGCCGACTGGGCCTCCCACGATCTCGCCGCCGTCTGGCTCGGTCACGCCAGCGTGCTCCTGCGCATCGGTGGTCCCGACGGCCTCACGATCCTCACCGACCCGGTCTTCTCCGAGCGCGTCGGCGTGAAACTCGGCCCCGTGACCGTCGGCGTCGGGCGATTGGCCCCCGTTCCGATCCCCATCGATCAACTCCCCGCGGCCGACCTCGTGCTCCTCTCCCACGCTCACTTTGACCACCTCGACCGCCCGACCCTCAAGCGGCTCGTTTCCGACCAGACCGCCGTCATCACCGCCCGCAAGACTTCCCGCCTCATACCCCGCGGCTTCGGACGGATTGTTGAACTCGACTGGTCCCAGCAGATCGACCTCCCGGCCCCCGATGGCCGCTCGGTCTCCATCTCCGCCCACCGCCCGGCCCACTGGGGCGCCCGCTTCGCCTGCGACCGCCGCCGCGGCTTCAACTCGTACCTCATCCAGTCCCACGGCCGCCACTCCACCCGAGTTCTCTTCGCCGGCGACACCGCCCACACCCACGCGTTCGACGGCCTGGGCGCCGTCGATCTCGCGATCTTCGGCATCGGCGCCTACGACCCCTGGGACCACGCCCACGCCAACCCCGAGCAGGTCTGGTCCATGTTCAGCAGGATGTCCGCCTCCGATCCCGCCCGCGGCGTCCTGCTCCCCATGCACCACTCGACCTTCAAACTCAGCGAGGAGCACGTCGACGAGCCGATGACCCGCCTCCTCGCCGCGGCGGGCGAGCAGGCCCACCGCGTCGTCGGCCGCAGGATGGGCGACCTCTGGTCCGGCCTCTCCCACGCGACCAGCACCATCGGCCGTCTCGCCGCCCGCGTCTCCAGCGCCATGCCCACCTCGGCCGCCGCTTGGCTCTCCCACCTCCGCCACCACGCGTAGTCGCCGATCAGCGTCGGCCGACCCACACACCGGCGAGCCTGTCGTGCAGGCCTCGGGCAGGACTTCGGAGTGCCGAGACGGCGATGACGATCGCAACCGAGAAGGCGACGGCGCCGAGTATCGCGGCTTGATTGAATGGGATCCAGGTCCCGTTTGCCATCGCGATGACGCCAAGCACGCCGGTGGGCACGACAACGGGGAGCCACATGATCGCGCTCCTCGCGAGCATCCGCGACCGCGAGGCCCGGCCACACTCAGTCACCACCTCCAGGCCGAAGGTGGTCAGTCCGGTCGACTTGCGCCAGAACGCAAGGATGAAGTCGAACAGGGCTATGGAGTTCATCATCACCAGCACGGCGATCGCGGCTCGTCCCGCCCAGGTCATCGGTCCCGCGGACGGGTCGGTGTTCGCGGCGATTCCCAGGAATGTCGCGACGGAGGCGTAGCCCGGGATCACGAACAGCGATGCGCCGCGCAGGCCGCGGCTGATGTCGGCCGGCTTGTTGAGCAAGCCCTTCAGCGTGCCCGCGAGAAACGTGAGCTTCTCGAATGAGCGAGATCGCAGGTTCTGCAGCGCCGGCCGGGCATGCAGGGGCACGCTCAGGGGGTCAACATGATCCGCGACACGCTGAAGGAACTGCTGCTGGCCGTCGAGACTGTCCACGGCGACCGACTCCCCGGGGTCACCGGCGCATGGCCACGGTGAATCGAGCAGCATCGCGCGCCCATCATCAGTGATCCAGACCTGGCCAAGGCTGTACGACGCGGCCAGCGTGTCATCACGCTCGGCCGATCGGAGTTCGACGGCGAGGTCGTGCAGCCAATACCTCATCGTGGACCATGGCACAAGGCCTTGAGCCACCCGCTCGCAAAACGACGCGCCGCGATCGGCCTCATAGGCATCCCAGACTTCACCTTCTGTTTCGATTTCCTGCAGCCAGCGCGCTCGGCCCGGGCGAGCCGCCGCCCGCCGGGCTTCCGATACCGGCCTCCCGTTGTGACGGATGAGCCAAACCTGCCGGCGCAGCTCCGGGTCGTTTGCCTGGAGCCACTCTCCCGGTGTGACGTTCGAAGTGACGCGGAACGGGCCGATGCACAGCCCAGAGTCGGCAGTCTCTTCAGGGTCAGCCGCAGCGGCCTCGGCGGGCCGCCGGCTGCCCCGCGGCCGAACAACGACTCGCGTTCCGGTAAGCAGGTCCCACGCCGTCGCGAAGCCGTTGCTCCGGCGGGCGGGCATCCAGAGCAGCGCCGCGATCCATGGGCAGAACGTCGCGAGCCCGATGAACAGCATCAAGTTGAGGGCCGTCCATTCGCCGTCCGGCAACAAGGCGACGGAAAGCGGAATGCGGACGCACTCGATGGTCGCGATCGGGATTGCAATCCGGGCCAGCGCCCGGCCCATCCCGGGAGCGCGCCCATCCTTCGTGACCACACGGAGGCTCAAGATCCACTTGCCCAGACCCGCGCCCCAGATCCCCTCGGTCACCGCGAAGTAGCCAAACCCAGCCGCGAACACGAGCAGGTAATACCGCCAAGCCGCGAAGCTGAACTCGTACAGCGGCCGGATGAAGAGCCTCTCGGGACCGACGGCGATCATCAGCGTTCCGTAGGTTGGCATGAACGCGGTCAGGTAGTCGATCCAGCCCGCCGCGGTGCGCTGTGATTGCGTCGCCGGCTCGGGAACGACCGAGCTGAACGGCAGCAGCGCGTTTCGGAGCGAGGCGTAGTCCGCAAACCTACCGGCAGGCTCCTTCGCAAGGCATCGTGCAATGACCTGTGACAACCCCGGCGGCACGCCGTCGCGGAGCTCCGCCACGTCCGCCGGCGGTGTATCGATCACGTTCGCGACCACCTGCACGGCATTCGCGCCCTCGAACGGTGCACGAGCGGTCAGCAGCGCAAAGAGTGTCGCGCCGACCGAATAAATGTCCGATCGTGCATCGACATTGTCGCCCCGGAGTTGCTCCGGTGAAGCGAACGCCGGCGTTCCCATGACCCCGCCGGTCTGCGTCATGAAGCTGTCTGCAGACGGGAGTGTCGAGACGGACAACCCGAAGTCACCGACCTTGACGGTTCCATCCGGCGATACGAAGCAGTTGGACGGCTTGATGTCCCGGTGCAGAACCCCCCGATTAAGCGCGGCTTCGAGCCCATCGATCACGCTCAGTGCCGCGTCAACGGCTTGCGTCACCGGGAGCGGGCCGCGCCGGTCAACTGCGTCCTGCAGCGTGCCACCGGCGGCGATCTCCATCGTGATCACGGGCATGCCGCCGATCTCCTCGCTGCCGAACACATACAGGCTCGAAGGGTGGTTCACGCGAGCAGCGAGCCTGCCCTCCCGAAGGAACCGCTGGCGCATCTCGGGCGAGTCCAGGCTCTGAGCGAGCAGCTTCAGGGCAAGGCGCCGGCCGCTTGAACGCTGCACGGCTTCGTACACCGTTCCCATGCCGCCGCGTCCAAGGATCGCGACAAGCGTGTAGCCGCCCAGCTCGTACGGGAGTTCAAATGAGGCCCGGCCGCGATCGTGCCGCGGAGCCGTTGGGCCAAGGGGCTGCGTCTCGGCGTCGTTGTCAACCGGAGCGGTGCGGGCACCGGCCCGCAGGACCCCCGACATCAGACAGGCTGCGCACATCCCCTGACCGCCAGGAGCGTCGAGCACGACCCCGCAGCCCGGGCATCGGTTCGGGTCAGTTGTTTGGGTTGTGCTATCCATGGTGCGCCTCCCAGTGGGTTGGTTCACCACTTCCTGACGGGGCCGAGACCAGAGATTACAGACGCTCGCTCATTTTTCTCTGAGCACCGCGATGAGATACCGCAGCTCGTCATCAACGTCCGCCTCATGAGCAACGGTCCGCGCGACGGCCTCACGCACGAGGGCGGCGTACCGCTGCCGGAGCCGATGGATGGCCACTGCGGCAGCGTTCTCGGTCATCCCAAGCCTCCCGGCGACGCCCGATCTGTCGGCGATCTCACCCGTCAAAGCCGGCCGCAACGCCGCAAACTGGTCCGCCCTGCCTCGGCCCGACCACTCGGCTTCAAGTGCCTTGAGCGCCGCGGCGGTCGTCTCCTGGGCCCAACTCCGATCGAAGGCCCTGTCCGCATCCGCGGGCGACGCCGAGCGTGCACCCGCGCTGATGCGGGACTCCATCTCGGAGATGTCGCCCTCGATGAACCGCCGCCCGCCGCCGCGCTTCTTGGACTCTGCCTGCTCCCGCGTATTGGCCATGAAGTGCTTCATGGCGCCGAGGAGATACGAACGAAATCGCCCACGCTCGCGATCTGCTCCGCCCAGGCCGCCGGTCTCGATGATCCTGGCCAGAAAGGCCTGCGTGATGTCCCGAGCATCCTCGGCGGCGTACCCGCTGAGTCGGGCAAAGGCGTACAGCGATCGCCAATACGAGCCGCAGAGGTGCTCAAGGGCCTCCCGGGCACGCCCATCGGCGACGTCATGCCGTCGCGGGAGTGCAGCAATGAGGCTCCAGTGCGTGGTGTGGAACCGGGATGAGCCATCGGGCACCATGGAGAAGCCTAGTGGCACGGAGCGGTCGGCGTGACCGCGCGCAGCCGGCTCTGGTCGATGCGAGGCCAGCCATCGCATCGCATCTCGACGTGCCCTGTGATCGCAGTCTTCGCGCACAGCGACCGCTCAACCAACAGACGGCGCCGGTCAGCTTCCCTTCTGCTCGTTCGACTCTTCCTGCCCCCTCCCCGCCAAGGAGTCCCGCAAGGACGCCCATTTCAACAGCGCATCCAGCGCCGGACACAGCGCTTGCCCGAAACGCGTCAGCGCGTATTCCACTTTCGGCGGCACCTGAGGATGAACCGTGCGCCGAACGATCCCATCGCGCTCCAACTCACGCAGCTGCTGGATGAGCATCTTCTGCGAGATGGCCGGGATGGCTCGTTCCAGCTCTGAGAAGCGGAGCACCGGATTCACGAACAGGTGAAAGATGATCACCAGCTTCCAACGGCCCTCGAGCATCTTCAGGGCCCTTTCGGTGTCCTGAGCGGCATCCGCCGCGGCGGATGGGCCGCGATATACCTTACCTTTTGGACTGTACCATACCTTTTTGTTGGTACTTGTCATTCCAGCAGTGTATCTCTAGCCTGCGTTGGTCGCAACGAGGCGTGAAGGCCTGGCTCGACCAGCGCGGCAAGGAGCACCAGCATGCCACCAACCCTGCCCCCGTGTGTTGCCGACTACTTCGACGGAGCGAACAAGCACGACGTCGATGCCGCCGTCGCCGCGTTCGCCCGCGATGCAGTGGTCACGGACGAGGGCCATCGATACAGCGGACGCGATGCCGTGCGCGAATGAATCGAAAAGACAACCGCGAAGTACCGCCCGACATTCGTGGTCAAGACGGTTGCTGACCAAGCGGAGACGACGGTCGTCACGGCCGGTGTGTCGGGCACGTTCGCGGGAAGCCCGGTTGATATCCGCTACCAGTTCATGCTCAATGACGGGAAGATCACCCGACTGGAGATCCGATGATGGCCGATACCCCACAGTTCGCGACCGACCCGAAGGAGTTCGCCGGCAAGCGAGCTCTGGTTACAAGCGGCACGCAGGGCATGGGCGAGGCGATCGTTCGCCGCCTCACCGCCGGCGGGGCGCTCGTCGCGACGACTGCCCGCTCCGCCTTGCCCGAAGGACAGAAGCCGTCCCTGTTCGTCCAGGCCGATGTCGCGACTCTCGAGGGGGTGGAAACGGTCATCGGCGAGATCGATGCCCGCATGGGCGGGGTGGACATCCTCATCAACAACGTCGGTGGATCCTCCGCGCCCAGTGGAGGGGTCCTAGCGATGAGCGATCAGCACTGGCAGGTCGCGTTCAACCTCAACCTGATGGCAGCCGTCAGGTTCGATCGCCACTTCATTCCGGGAATGCTCCAGCGCCGCTCCGGCGTCATCATTCACATCACTTCGATCCAGCGCCGCCTGCCGCTGTACGAGGCGACGCTCGCATACGCCGCGGTCAAGGCCGCGCTCACGACCTACAGCAAGGGGTTGGCAAACGAGGTCGGACCCAAGGGAGTTCGCGTCAACACGGTTGCGCCGGGCTTCATCGAGACCGCGGCGGCAAAGCGCCTCGTAACCCGCCTCGCGAGCGGATCCGGGACGACTGAGCAGGAGGCCCGCCAAGGCCTCATCGATTCGCTGGGCGGAATCCCGATCGGTCGCCCGGGACGGCCGGAAGAAGTCGCGGAACTCGTGGCGTTCCTCGCCTCCGACCGGGCCGCTTCCATCCACGGGAGCGAATACGTGATCGACGGCGGCACCGTGCCGACGGTCTGATGATGAGCACATTCGGGGATGCGTGCTACGGTTGACAGGATGACCAGCACGGATTCATCGAACTCGCCATGGGCTGCGCTGGGACGAACCATGCGGCCGCCCCTTCTTCCTCTGTGCATGCTTCTGCTGTGCATGCTCGCCGCGGCCGGTTGCTCAACAGCGCCATCCGTTGGCGGCGGGACTGCAGCGCACAGCACAAGCGAGCGCACAGACGCGCAGAGTCGCTGCTCAATGAGCTTCCGCGATCTGTTTGTTGCCGCCAAGGGGCGCGAATGGACCGAAGAAGAAGTGCTGGAGTTTCAGGCCTTCGACCAGGAAGGCAAGAACCGCATGGTCAAGCAGCTCGCGGCCGAGGCGGGCGGTATCCGAACCGAAGATCAAGTCGGGACCGACGGCGTGGTCTATACCGCGTTCTGGAGGGAGTAGAGGCTCTCTGGCAGCCCCCCTCGCGCCGCCCCAAGCGGCAAGGCTCCGAGTGACATGTACGCGCTCTGCTGGAACTATTCGCACATTGGGGCTCAAGACGACGTACTACCTGCACTCGCGAGCCGCGATGCCTCACGACTGTCAGGTGGAGAAGTCATCGACCGACATGAATCAAGCATGGGGGAGCGGGGGACGCAGCCGAAGTGGATGAGGAACCGGTCGGTGTCGGCGAGCGTGCCGGGAGGGGCGCAACCACAATCGCCGTCATCGTCCGAGCCTTCGTCTGCATCATCCGGAATCGAGCCAAGGCCGAGGCAGAGATGGCCGTCGTCGACCCCGATGTCGAGAGCCAGCCCCATCATCGATCTCGTCTGCAATACATGCCAGTAGGGCACCCGCGGGGAAACACTCCGGCGCAGTCGACCTTCTATTATTGTGCATGCGGTACTACGTGTATGTGTCAAAAGCGAAGATCGACATGCTGTATCCCCAAATGGACCCGGGGATCACCAAGACAATCAAGTCGTCGCTCGAAGCGTCGATTCCAGGAATCTTCAAGGCCGCTCGTGAGGAACAGCGGACCGCCAACGCCCGACCGACTGAGTACATCGCCAAGCTTCTTGTACTCGAAGAGTACATGAAGCGAGTGTATACACCGGGCAAGCCCGGCGAGAACTGTCGGTTAATGAGCGGCAGTTTTTCCGCAAGGGTCTTCAACTATCGGTGGAACAGCATCCTATTTGTTGGCCAGGCAAATGGCCAGACCATTGCGCTGTCTGGATCCCGCGATCATCTTGTTGGGGCACGACCACTAGCTAGCAAGGACGACAAGGATGACGGATTCCTTCCGTCCTTTGGACAGCACGTTCTCAGTGTGATTGAGGAAATGGGAAAAGAGCACCATCCAAATTGGAATATCGATGACGCGGGGAAGATGCTTGAAGATCGCTCTTGCGTTACCCGCGTGGAGCGGCCTGCTTGGGCTCGCGTTTTGGATGGATACCGCAATCAATCTGTGCCACAGGCCCAGACATTCCAGTTTTTTGCCTATCAGTTTGCAGGCCACTCGGGGTACTGGCTAGGCACGCCGCTTTACCTCGCTCAAGGTGCCGACACACGCCAATAGGTTTGGTGCCACTGGCGGCGCTTTGTCTGCAATGCAGGGGCTACCGTCCCTGCAACCCCGCCCGGAGAAAAAGCCGGGGGTCGCGGCGGTGGTCGGCGCGGCTTGGTCTTTTCGGGGGATAGAGGTGCCGGAGGAAGGGGCTTCCCCTTCCTCCGGCATCAGCGGACCCTTGAAAGCGACCGTCGACGGGGCTACGGCCTTTATTGGGCCTGTTCCACGACGAAGCAGAGGTTCCCCCCGGCGCAAAGTGGCCGCCCGATGTGTTGTCGTCTTGATCGTCGATGCGGCCTTCCCCGCTCTCTGCGGCGAGGCCGCAGCCTCCGGGCATGATCACCGATTGCGCGACAGAACATCCCGCCAGTTCTAAGGAGCGTGCAGACGCAAACCGTGCGGGCGAACGGTGCCCAAGACGCGTCCGAATCGACATCGCTGCTCGACGACGTGAGCGCGTCGAAGGATGTCGGCGGTCGCCCTAGCCGGCCGCTCTGCTACAGCAGCGGCCCAAGCATCCGCGCCGCGTTCTCCATCGCCTTCCGCGCCAACGGCCGCCGCCGCCACGACTCCAGGTCCAGCTCCACGCTGCGGTTCATGTAGTCCGTCTGCAGGAACCGCATCACGCTCGCGAACTCCGAGTCGTACACCAGCAGCGTGATCTCGAAGTTCAGCCAGAACGAGCGGATGTCGATGTTCGCCGAGCCGATGATCCCGAACACCCGGTCCGCCGTCAGCATCTTCGAGTGCAGCAGCCCCCCCTGGTACTCGTAGATCCGCACGCCCGAGTCCATCAACTCCTGGTAGTACGACCGCGCCGCGGCTCCCACCACGGGCGCATCGAGCACCGCCGGGACCACCAGCGTCACCCGCACGCCGCGCATCGCCGCCGACCGCAGCGCCGACACCACCGCCGGGTCCGGCACGAAGTACGGAGTCGTCAGGATCAACTCCTCGCGCGCGGTGTACATCGTCCCCAGCAGCGCCTGGTGGATCACCTCCGGCGACGGCCCCGGCCCCGACGGCACCACCTGCACCACCGAATCGTCCGCCGCCGGTTCCGGAAACTCCGGAAGGTACCGGCGCAGCTCCCGCACATCCTCATCACCGTCCAGTTGCCAGTCCATCAGGAATGTCAGCCCCAGCGCCTGCGCCGCCGGCCCCGTCACCCGCACCGAGGCGTCGATCCACGGGCCTGTCTCCCGGTGCGGCTTGGCCCGGAACGTCTCGTCCGTGATGTTCTGGCTCCCCGTGTACGCGATCTTCCCGTCGATCACCGCGATCTTCCGGTGGTTCCGCAGGTCGATCCGCGCGAACAAAAACCGCAGGAAGCTCACCGGCAGCGATTCCACCACCTGCACCCCGGCGCTCCGCATCATCTGCGGCAGTTCGCTCTTGAAAAACGCCCATCCCCCGACCCCGTCCACCAGCACCCGGCACGCGACCCCCCGCCGCGACGCACGCATCACCGCCTCCGCCACCGCGTGCCCCGCCGTGTCCGGCATCCAGATGTAATACACCAGGTGGCACGACGACTCCGCGCGGTCGATGTCCGCGATCAGCGCCGCGATCATCTCCGCGTTCCGCCCGAACAGGTCAAGGTGATTGCCCCGCAGCGGCGGCAGCCCCGTCACAGCCGTCCCGAACCGCGCCACCTGGTCGAAGACGTTCTCCCCCTTCGCCCACGGCAGGTTCCGGTGCAGCCACAACCCCACCGCCATCCGGTCCATGCCCGCCGAGAGTTCCTCGTGCCGCCGCAGCCGCAGCCGGCCCAGCCGGCTCTCGCCTACCAGTAGGTATACGAACGGCCCAACCACTGGCAGGAACAGCAGCACCGTGATCCACGCCAACGCCACCGACACCGGCAGCCGGCGCGATACCACCCTGATCAACAGGACGATCCGCACCGCCGCGTCGATGAGCCAGACCTGCCACGGGATCCACGTCAACACCGTATTGACCCCGTGAGAGCCGACCTTTCCCGCAACCCCTCGCCGAGCGCACCCTTATCGTACATGGATGCCGCGACTGCTGCTCATCGCCGCCGCACTGCTCCTGGCCGTCTTCCCCGCACCGTGCGACGCCCAGCGGGTCTTCAACGTCGCCAGGTCCAGGCCCGAACGGGTCGTCGTCTCGCTCTCGGAGCAGGACCCGCTCCCCTTCCTCGATTCCTCCTCCACCGAACCGGGCATGACCGCCCGCCTCGCCGGCATCCTCGCGGTCCTTGAGTCGCAGGACGATCTCCGCCGCCTCTACGCGTGCGTCGGTCCCGACTCTCCCGCGGCGAGGACCCGCCAGGCCCAGAGCGACGACACCTCCACCCGCCTGTACGTCTTCCACCTCTACGCCCGCGATACCCGCCGCCGCATCGAGATCCGCCGAACCTTCGACGGCCAGATCTTCGCCCAGCCCATCGACGTTGACGACAACGAGTCCTCCTCGCCCCACCGCCTCAAGGTCGATGCCTTCTCGCTCCTCGCCGCGCAGTGGAACCCGTACCGCGGCGACCTCGCCTCCTCACCCCCAACGCCCGCGCCGGCCCCCTCCATCGAGCCCGGCCGCCAGGCCACGCTCGACCAGCCCTACGAGCCGGGCCTGTTCACCATGGACCAGCCCACGCTCAGCGAGCGGTTCTTCTCTCGCCGCTCCTCACGTTTTCCGCCCGCCAAGCGGATCCTCGCGCACGAGACCATCAACATTCGGCTCCCATCAGGCGGCGTCGACCCCCGCTCTCCGGCCGGTCTGCTCGTGTGGATCGATCCCAGCCCCGGCGGCAACATCCCCCAGTCCCTCGGCCCCGCGCTCGATCACCTCGGTTTCATCGCTGTGGCGCCGATGAACGCCGACAACCAGCGCCCCGTCGGCGACCGCCTCCAGCTCGCGCTCGACGCCGTCGCGACCGCCATGGACCGCTACCACATCGACAGGCGCCGGATCTACGCCTCTGGCCTCTCCGGCGGCGGCAAGATGAGCGCCCTGCTCTGGGCCGGCTTCCCCGAACTGTTCGCCGGCGCCATCCCGGTCGTCGGCTTCGAGTTCTGGGAGAAGATCCCCTCCTCACGGCCCGGCCAGCCCTACCGCGCCCTCATCGCCCGCCCCGAGCCCCAGCGTCTCGACCTCATCAAGACGCACCGCCTCGCCCTCATGACCGGCGCCAAGGACTTCAACCACGAACCCATCGCCGGCGCCGCCGAAATCCTCGGCAACCAGGGGTTCGCCTCCCACCTCTACGACTTCCGCGATATGGGCCACGAAGTTCCCACCGCCGACCGTTTCACCGAGGCCATGCTCTGGCTCGATCACCCCCGTCGCTCCCTCCTCGAGCAGCAAGCCGGGGAGGCCCAGTCCCTGCTCGATGCCTACGCCAAGGGCTCCGCGCCGCCTCCCCCGACCACCGACGCGCAGCGAGAAGCCCTCATCAACATCACGAGAGTCGGGCCATGGAGCCCCGCCGCGTGGAAAGCCGCGGAACTCCTCGGCGCCGCCCAGCCCTCACCAATGAACGCCACCCCGCCCGCGACTACCGCCCCCTGAACTGCTCCGGCACCCTCCCGTGCTCGGCGCGGATCACCGACCGAATCCCCCCGCGCCCACGCCAACTCGTCGCCACCTGCAGCCACACCGGATTCATCAGCCGCACAAGGTCCTCGCGGATCCGGTGCGTCACCGCTTCGTAGAAAATCCCCTCGTTGCGGAACGACTGGTAGTACAGCTTCAGCGACTTGAGCTCCACGCACCCCCGGCGACCCGCCTTCGTCCCCGCCGCCGCCGGGCAATACCGCAGCGTCACCTCGCCAAAGTCCGGGTGCCCTGTCTTCGGGCACAGCGACGTGAACTCCTCCGATACGTGCTCGATCACGATCGAACTCGCGCCGCCAACACCCCGCGGCGTCTCGAACGCCTCGAGCACCTTCACATCAGGCATCCGCGCACCTCAGCGATTCGTGTACCGCGTCACCAGTTCCAGGATCTTCGGCTGGTTCGGGCTCACCTGCAGCGACTTCTTCAACGCCGCAATCCCCTTCTGGTGCGCCGTCGCGTTCTTGTAGTCCGACTTGATCCACGCGTTCAGGTACGACACCCCGACCCCGTTCAGCCCCGGCGTGTAGTCCGGCGCCATCGCCACCGACTTCTCGAACGCAGTCAGCGCTTCGTCGTACTTTCCCAGCTGGAACGCCACGTACCCCAGCCGCTCCCACACCGCGCCCGACGGATCGCTCTCCGCCAGTTGGATCAGCGTGTTCCGCATCTCCTCGAACCGCCGCAGCCGCCCGTAACTCTCCGCGAGGTTCAGCAGCAGCGACGGCGTCAGCTCCATCAACTCCGCCGCCTGCTGGTACTCCTGCACCGCCTCCTGGTGCAGGTTCATCGCCGCGTAGATCGCCCCCAGGTTAAACCGCGCCGGCCCGTTCCGCGGCTGCAGCTGCACCGCCTTCCGCCCGTACTGCAGCGCCTGGCTGTTCTCGTCCAGCTGGTAGTACGCCGCCGACAGGTTCAGATTCGCCTTGAAGTCGTCCGGCTTGAGGTTCAGCGCGAGCAGATACGCAGAGATCGCCTCCGACACCCGCTCCATCATCTGCAGCATCAGCCCGTTGAGGTACTGCGCATCGAAGTTCCGCGGGTCGGTCGAGGCCGCACGCTCGTACAACTCCTGCGCCCGGCCCCAGTCCTTCTCGGTCCGGAACAGGTCCCCCATCCCCATGAACGCCGACGTCTCGCGAGGATTGATCTCGATCGCCCGCCGGAAGTCCGCCAGCGCCGTCTCGCGGTCCCCGCGCCGCACCGCCTCCTCCGCCTCCTTCACCAGCACCTTCGACCGGTCCTGCGGCGACTTCGCGATCAGCCCGCCCCCGCCCGACCGATCCGCCGTCGACGGCGACGCCGTCTCCCCGTTCCCGCCGCACCCCACCGCCACGACACACCACACCGCGGACGCCAGCCACCCGGCTCGAACCGCACGCATCCGAGCCCCGCTGGTGTGTCGCTGCATCATGGTCGTCTGAGCCCTTGCCTCTTCCGTCCCCTCCGTCCCCGCCCTACGTACTGCCCCATCCGCCCCCGGGGTCGAAAATATACGCCCCGCCCTCGCTCCCTCCGCCCGGACACCCGGTTATCGACCGACCGCCCGGCTCTTCCGCACTCCTGCCCCGCCCTTGGCCCCCGATACGGGTGCCGTCGCCGCCTTCTTTCCCGCCACCTCCCGCACCCCCGCCGCCTTCCTCAGCACCCGCAGGTTCACCGTGTCCCACGCCACTCTTTTGTCGGCCTCTCCCTTGGGCGTCTCAAGGATCATCGGCAGCGCCGCCAGCTCGGTCCGCCCCAGGACCCCCGCAAACCCCTCCTCGCCGATCGTCCCCTTCCCGATGTGCTCGTGCCGATCCAGCCGGCTCCCGCACGCCCCCTTCGAATCGTTCAGGTGCAGCACCCTCAGATTCTCGATCCCGCACACCCGGTCAAACTCGTCCAGCACCGCGCCCGCTTTCGCTCGCCCCGCCATGTCATACCCCGCCGCGTGCGCATGACACGTATCGAAGCAGAACCCCACCCGCCCCGCCTCCCCCGTCGCCTCCACGATCATCCCGCGCAGCCTCGCCAGGTCCTCAAACCCCCGCCCGATCGTCGATCCGCCCCCCGCCGTGTTCTCCAGGCACGACACCGTCGCGTACCCCTTCGTCCGCCGGAACAACTCCCGATACGCCGCGGCGATCCGCCCCAACCCCTCCTCCAGCGTGCTCGTCGTGTGCGCACCGGGATGGTGCACCAGCCGCCCGATCCCCAGCCGCTCGCACCGCTCGATCTCCTCCTGCATCGTGTCGATCGACTTCTTCCACAGCACATCATCCGGGCTGGCCAGGTTGATTAGATACGACGCGTGCGACACCAGCCGCGCCGGCTCCTCGCCCCACCCCAGCCGCTTCACCTCGCCCCGCCACTCCGTTACCACCCCCTCGTTCAGCGGCGGCGGTGTCCACTGCTGCTGGTTCTTCGTGAACACCTGCACGCAGTCCAACCCCAGCCCCTCGGCCTCCCGAAGGGCGTTGCTCATCGAACCCGCGATCGACAGATGTGATCCAAACATCCCTCACTCTACGCCCACGCCGTCCCCCGCCACCCGCTTCCAGTGGCTCTGTTGGACATCCCCGCCGCCTCCGGCCGATCTTGTCAGCATGCCCCGCCCGCTCCTCATGCTCCTCGCGGCCGCCCTCTTCGCCGCCGCTCCCGGCTGCAAGTCCACGCCCACCACCGGCCCCTGCCCCATTGTCTACCGCTTCGAAAACGTCCACCGCCAGGGCGCCAAGGACGAGTGGCTCGACATCATCAAGGTCCTCAACCGCTACACCGTCAAGCCCGTCCCCGCTCCCAAGGTCACCGACGTCAAGACCCTCCCCGGCAAGGCCGAGGTCCGCACCTGCGAGGTCGCCGTCACCCTCCCCTCCATGGCCGATATCGCCGATGTCGAGCTCGAACTCCAGAACCTCAACGAAGCCCGCCGCGGCGCCCACAAACTCGAGTTCTCACTCGACCGCGCCGTCATGACCTACCGCTCCAACTTCGTCGCCGCAGGCCTCGACGTCACCCTCCGCGGCATCACCAACCCCGGCTTCATCGTCGGCGTCTTCCTCGACCCCGCCGACTACCCCGTCGTCACCCGGGCCACCCGCTCCGGCAACTGGTCCATCCCCATCTCCGCCGTCCCCGAGACCCGCTCCATCTACGGCTACTCCCGCGACCCCGACCGCTCCGCCCGCACCCGCTACTTCGTCATCGACGTCAACACCATGCGCCAGGAGTTCGTCAGCAAGTCTCAGTACATGGCCGCCGTCGACTTCGACCCCGACAACCAGCCCCCGCCCAAGCCCACCGCCAAGGCCGACGACTGGTAGCCCCGCCCGCCCCGCGTACGCTCCTTCCATGAGCGACCTCTCCAACCGCACCGCCATCGTCACCGGCGCCACCGCCGGCATCGGCCTCGCAATCGCCCAGGCCCTCGCCCTCCGCGGCTGCCGCCTCGTCATCAACGCCCGCCGCGCCGACAAGCTCAACACCCTCGCCGACCAACTCAATACCTCCCCCTCCGCCGGCCCAGTCCCGCGCGTCGCCCCCGTCGCCGGCGACGCCGCCGAGCAGCCCGTCATCGACGCCATGCTCGCCGCCGCCTCCCGCCTCGCCCCCTCTAGCCCAGCCGCCGCCCCCATCGGCGTCGATGCCGTCATCGTCAACGCCGGCCGCGGCCTCGCGGGCTCGGTCGTCACCTCCGACCCAGGTCAGTGGGAGGAGATGATCCGCACCAACGTCCTCGCCGCCGCCCGCCTCATCCGCTCCGCGGCGACCCGCATGCTCGAATCCCTCGCCGCCACCCCCTGGCGGTCCCACCCGCGCGACATCATCGTCATCGGCTCCATCGTCGGGAAGCACGTCTCCCCCTTCTCGTCCATGTACGGCGGCACCAAGTTCGCCGTCCACGGCATGACCGAAGGCGTCCGCCGCGAACTCGCCCCCAAGGGCATCCGCGTCACGCTCATCGCCCCCGGCTTTGTCGTCAGCGAGTTCCAGGGCGTCGCTGGCTACGAGGAGCAGTGGTTCAAGACCGTCGTCGACAAGATCGGCCCCGTCCTCGAACCCGCCGACGTCGCCCGCGTCGTCCCCTTCATCCTCACCCAGCCCCCGCACGTCCACATCGGCGACGTCATCATCCGCCCCACCCGACAGGACTACCCCTGAGCCTGCGAACCCTCTTCTGTCGCTCTCCTGTCGTTGCTTTCCTTACTTCCGACTCTCTTCCTCCGTCTCCACTTCGTGTACCGCATCCTCAGCCCGAAGGGCTGCCAGTCCGTAGCCTGGGGTGAAGCGAGAAGTCCTCGACGATCGACACCCCAGGCCCGCTGTCTGTCCTAAGCGGGGGGTGCCGGGGGGCGGCAGCCCCCGGCATCTGAAACCCGCTCGTGCCCCCCGCATCAGTGGTTCGTGCGCGACCCGGCGTCCGGTATGCTCCATCTCCAAGCACGCGTCTCTTCAACACCGGAGGCACGCCCATGCCAACACCCCGCCGCACACATCATCAGAGAATCCTCGCCGTCCTGATCGCCGCCGCCCTCGCCATCCTCGCCCCTCGCTCGACGATGGCGACGCTTGTGGACGGCGACGCCGCGGCAATCCTCAGCAAGAGCCGCGAGCAGTACGAACGCGCCATGGACGACATCCGGCGGGCGATCTCCGCCCAGTTGGAATCGAAGAAGGAGCAGGCGAAGAAACTCAAGGACAACACCGAGGCAACCGCCGAGGTCCTTGAAGAGATCAAGGAATTCATCGCCACGGGCGCGATCCCGGACACGAAGTCCCGCGAGAAACTCGAGCAGGCCTACCGCAAGGCCGCCTCCCAGATGAAGAAGGCATACAACGACGCCCTCCTCTCGCCCGATGGTGAGCGGCTGTTCGCGGCCGATGCGGCCCAGTTCTGGTCCCAGTGGGACCTCGTGCCCTGGGGCCCCGACCTCGTCAACTCTGAGCGCACCCTCGCGTCGACGGATGACACGCTCGTGGTCGACGCCGAATCAGAGGGCGAGTACCGCGTCGATGTCCACGGCACGTGCCGCGGCAAGGGGTGCGTGGTCCTTCTCGATATCCCGTTGGCGGACGGCAGGCGGCTGAGGCTCCCTTCGCTCCCCATCGACGACGGTCCCGTTCGCCTCCTGCTCTCCGTGCGGGAGGATCACGTGAGCGCGGACCTCGGCTTCGCCCGCCCCGTGGATCTCTCGACCGCATCGAATCACGAAACCAAGGGCATCGAGGTTTCCGCGGCGAACGGCGCGGTGGTGATCGAGTCCGTTCGTGTCAAACCGATTGTCGCCGGAAGCCCACCCGAACCGATGGACCCGGCAAAGCGGCCTGCCGATAGCAGGCAGCCCGACAACGCGGACCCGCTGCCGCTGAACGCATCCGGGAGCGGGAACCTCTACAACCACAACTCGCAGAACCCCGTGAATGCGCAGGTCACCGTGATCGAACGCGATGGATCGACTGTGGTGCTACGCGTCGTGCGGCCCGGCACCGGCGAAACCTTCCGCGTCTCCTGCACCCTCTCCCGCGGCAACCTGGCGGTGAACTCGGTGGAGCAAACGCAGCCCCCGCGCGGAGCCCCCAGGTTCAATATCAGCCGAACCGAGGGCGGCAACGGGACTATCCGAAACGGCGTCCTCGGACTCAGGTGGACCGTGCGCGGCAGTTCACCCCCCGCGAAGGCCAACAACCGCCCATGGACCGTCACCCTCAAGAACGTCAAGATCCGGTAGGCGATTGCCGCCGGTGGGTGGTTCTGGTTCTCCAATCTCACCCGAGCGTGCCGCTTTACTTGGGACAGATCACCGTGCACGTCCAAACCGTCCACACTCCGGGCACGGTCCTCCCCCGGCAACGATCGGATAGGCACATTCCTCGCACAGCAAGTGAACGCGTCGATATCGACTCCGAACCGCGCGGCGGACCGACGAGGCCAGCGCGAGAGCGCCTGCCGCTACCATCGTGTTGGCCGCCAGGCCGAGCGGCATCGGCTGCAGTGGAAGCCTGCGAGTCCAGTAGCAGTAGCCTCGGTCATACCACGACAGCAGCTCGATACCCGCTCTAGACGAGCAGAATGGGCCTACGTACACGAAATCGACGTTGCCCTGCGGATACTCCTCTGAGTTGAGCGTCCACATCATGCACTTCGCCGGCCATCCGACTTCATAGTGCACCTCCTTGAAGTGCAGCGGCTGCTCCACCGCGCTGGACCAGACAGTGTTGATGCCGATTGCGGCTGCCAGGCATTGCTCTGTCGGCTGCCGCGGCCACTCCGGCGGGTGGGGCGTGGCCCAGGAGAGGCTGCTCTGAGGGATCGTCGTGTCAGCAATCAGAGGAAGTGGAGCCCACAACGCCAGCATCCACGCGAGAATGAGCGATAGCGCGCACCCGGCGCCGATCGTGATCAGAGTCCGAATCACACGTGTCCTGTTTCTCCCGAGAGCGAATGGCCACACCGAGTGGGATATCGACCAAGGTGTCCCAGCGCACCGAAACCTGGGCTACCGCAGGTGGCACCGACATCGTGCCACCGACTCAACCGGCTCTGCGGTTTAGTCGGTGCATCTTGCCCTCCGGCACCACCGCGCATCGCCCCATGATCTCCCCGCCGGAGGGAGTCGCAAAGGGAACCAGCATGGTTCCCTTTGCACCTGCAACCCTCCGCCCCTCGAAACCGCGCGTAACTCTGCACCAATGCACCACTTAGACAACTTGTGCATATTCCTATCAAAACCCTATTGACACACCGTCAAAAACCCGTATCCTGCTCGGGTCATGCTCAACCTCCCTTCCTTCAACCCCTCCCCCGACCTCGCGGCCAAGATCCTCGATTCCGTCACCGACCCCACCCTCACCCTCCGCGACGTCGCCGACCTCCACCACACCACCGTCGAAGCCCTCATCCTCTGGTTCGCCGAGCCCGAGATCGCTGAACGGCTGGACCAGATCGAATCCACCATCGCCCGCCGCACCCGGATCGTCGCCTCCAACTTCCTCCCCGCGGCCACCATCGCGCTGGGTCGCTCCATCGACGAGCACAACGCCGACGAAGCCCACTTCCCCGTCCGCCCCGGCGACCAGCGTGGGCTCGAACTCCGCCGCCGCTCCCGAGAAACCGCCCGCCGCGCCGCCGCCCTCCTCCTTCGCCTCGCCAACTTCACCCCAGGCCCGCTCCGCTACGTACCCCTCCCCGCGCGGCCCCGCTCCCTGTCCGACGCGGCTCCCCCAACCCCCATCCCAAGCCTTCCCACCGATGCCGCTGCGCCGACCCCCCTCGAACCCGGCGACGGCGGACGTCTCCGCCCGCCGCCGCCGAATTCCGGGTCGAAGTCCGGGTCCATCGAACCTCAGCACCCGTTCGAAAGGGCCTCCACCCAGGCCGCGATGTACGCCGCGACGTCGGCTGCGTCGACGGCGCCGTTGGAGTCAAAGTCAGCCGCCAGCGTTCCGTCGGCGACCGATCCGATCCACGCGTTCACGTACACCGAGATGTCCGCAGGCTCGACCACCCCGTTGTGATCCGTGTCGGCCGGGCACCCACCGCCGAACTCCATGGCGAAGAAGATGCTCTCCTGCAGCCTCGCGATCCCCGTCGTCCGCCGGAGGATGGTCGAGAGCCGGGTTGACTCCAGTTCGCGCACCTCCTCCCGGGAGAACTGATCGTTCTGATACCAGAACCGATCTCCGTCCCTCAGCCGCGTGAACTGGTCCAGCAGGATCGCCGTGTGCGTCGGCCCCATGCTCGACCCGGGAAGGTGATCCTCGGCCAGCAGGCCCACCCACGCATCGATGGAGTCCACCGATCCGTACAGCGTGCGCAGCCGATCCACCAGCGACCGGTCCGAGGTGATGTCCGAAAAGCGCCGCACCCGCGCCAGCCCGAAATCCCGCCGCATCGTGTTGTAGTCCGCCAGCCCGTGGTCGCGCCCCCGTTGGATGTTGAGCGCCGCCAGGTCAAACCCGCCCGCGCCCGGAGGCCCGAACAGGAAGTTCCGCAGCGGATCGACGATCATCGTGTCCGTCTCCTGCTGCGTGCTCGCCGCAAAGTACCGCACCACCGGCTCGATCCCGCCCGCCTCCGCGATCGCGTACGGATTGAAGAACGCCTCCGCCAGTTCAATGACCCCGGCCTCTTCGAAGTCGGCGTCAAGCAGGTCGATGTCCTCCCCGACCATCGAGTGGCCGATCCGGAACCCCGCCGTGGCAAAGGCGTTGCTCAGCCCCGGGTTCACCCACGGCTTGTACCCCGAGTACTCCGGCATCCGCCGCCCAAGCAGCGCCGGCAGCCACTCGTTCGCCACGATCACCTGCATCTCCGCCCCCACCCAGCGGCGGGCCTCCTGGTACAGCCGCTCGTCGCTCCAGTCCGGGTGCCGCGCCCGCAGCCGATCCGCCTGCCAGTTGTGCTCCCGCACGAACGCGCAGTGCAGCGACGTCAGCCCGACCTGCTCGTTCGCCCGTACGTCCCCCGCGGCGTACATCGACGTGGCCGGATGCCCCAGCGGATTGTCGTTCTCGAGGGTCCCATCGTTGTACGGCAGCATCTCGCCGTACTCGGTCTGCACCGACTTCAGCCGCCCACCGACCCCGCTCCGGAGCCACCCGGCCCGCGCCGCATCGGACCCGTAGATGTGGGACGCATCGATGAACGCCGTCACCGTGTTGACCTGCTGGCGCGCCGAGTTCCCACCCGTCGCCGGATCAAACCCCGACCGCGTAAACCCGATCACCATCGTGCCCGTGGAGTTCGGATCAAAGAACGGGTCGCCGGTCGGAACCGGGATGTTCCACACCTCCGAGGACCCGCCGCGTGCCAGGCCGATGTCGTGGTCCAGGAACTGCCCGAACTCGTAGACGCACGTCGACAGCCCCCGCGAATCAGCCGTCTCGAGCCCGCCCTGCGCCACGACGACGTTGCTGATCAGCCTCGCCGCCGGGCGCCCCGCGCCCGCCGGGGCCGACCGGCCGTCCCCGTAGTGAGCCCCGCTCGACTCTCGAAGATAGTTCGACCCCGCCATGCCCCACGAGGGCCGATTCCGGTTGTTCCCGGAGCCGTCATACGAGCGATACTCGCGGAATCGGGTATCGATCTCCTGAGCCCGCACCCCGCCGGCCCCAGCGCCGAGTACCAGCGCCGCAACAACCATCCCGGCCCCCCGCGCTGCGGGAAACCCGGAGCCAACCTGTGCCTGCCGCATCTCTCTTTCCTCCATGGAAAAGGGGTGAAGTGCCCCAGCGAGATGTGGATGAGTGCCCCGGCCACCGGAGAATCCGACGCCGGTCCAACGAAGCCGTGCGGTGTCAGGCGCAGGTCGGTTTTGCAAAATCCCGCAGATGACGCAGGTTGCCTATCTTCCCGTGCTTCCCCGAGCCTAATAACAAACGACTTAAGAAACCTAAAGTTAGTACCAGCGTGGCCAGCAGCGTGGGGCGCGGCGGAATGCGGCCACTATCGGCGAACCCTGGCCGCTCTACTTGCCGTCGAACCAGTTCATCGCCACCGCCGAGTCCGCCTTGAGCGGCACCGTCAGCGTCATGGCGCTCTCCATGCGCTCGACGATCAGCCTCCGCGCCCGCTCGGCAACCCCCTCCACCGCCTCGAAGACCAGCTCGTCGTGGATCTGCAGGAGCATGCGGACACCGGCGATGTCCGGGGGTTTTCCGCCTCGCCACGCCGCGGCGCTCGGCGACGGGCTGAGCCGCCGGTGCAGGTCGATCATCGCCAGCTTGATCAGGTCCGCCGCCGACCCCTGGACCACCGAGTTGATGGCGGTCCGCTCCGCAAGCGACCGCCGCGCCGGGTTCCGGGACTCGATATCCGGGATCGGCCGCCGCCGCTTGAGCATCGTCTCGACATACCCGGTCGACCGGGCCTGCTCGATGCACTCCTGCAGGAACGTCGTGATCCCGGAGAAGCGACGCTTGTACGAGTCGATGATCTCCGCCGCGGCCGAGTTGTCGATCCCCAGCCGCCGCGCCAGCCCGAAGGCCGTGATCCCGTACACGATTCCGAAGTTCACCATTTTGGCGCTGTTGCGCTGCTCCTTGGTGACCTCCCCGATGGGCACATGGTGGATCTGCGCGGCGACCGCCGCGTGGATGTCCTCCCCCCGCATGAACGCATCAATGAGCGCCGGGTCGCGGGAGAGATGGGCCAGAATCCGCAACTCGATCTGGGAGTAATCCGCCGTGACCAGCACGTGCCCCGGCTCGGCGACAAACGCTCTTCGGATCTCGCGTCCGATGTCCGATCGGATCGGGATGTTCTGCAGGTTCGGGTCCGAGGAGCTCAGCCGCCCTGTGGCGGCGACCGTCTGGTTGAACGAAGCGTGGATCCGCCCCGTCGCCGGGTTGATCGCGTCCTTCAGCGCCACGAGGTACGTGGAGACCAGTTTCGTGAGTTGCCGGTAGTCGAGGATCAACTGCGGAATGGGGGTCAGAATCGTGGGATCCGACGCCAGTTGCTCGAGCACTTCCGTGTCCGTGGAGTACCCGGTCTTGATTCGCTTCACGGGCTTGAGCCCGAGCCCGGGTTCGGCGGCATCGTCGCGCCGGTTGAACAGCACCCCGGCGAGTTGCCGCGGCGAGTCCGGGTTGAACGGCCGTTCGATCGCGTCGTACGCCGCACTCTCGATCTGCTTCTTCAACTCGCCGATCCGCGTCTGCAGCCGGTCTCGCTGCCGGTCGAGCTCGGCCGGATCGACGCGGATTCCGTTCCATTCCAGTTCCGCCAGCACTTCCAGCAGGGGCGTCTCGACCTCCGACAGGAGGGGCATGAGCCCCATCGCCCGCAGGTGCGGCAGCATGACCTCCCGCAGCCGCAGAGCGATATCGGCGTCCTCGGCCGCGTACTGGGTGGCGAGATCGACGGGAACGGTGTCGAAGGTTCGCTGCGAGGGGCCCGAGCCGATGAGTTCGGTGATCGAGATGTTCGTGTGGTTCAGCAGGGCCAGCGCGAGCGCATCGAGCGAGTGCGAGGAGCGGGAGGAATCGATCAGGTACGAGGCGATCATCGAATCAAAGGCGATGCCGGCGAGCGGCGCGCCCGCGGCGCGGAGGACCATCTGGTCGAACTTGAGGTTGTGCCCCGTCTTGGGCCGATCGGCGTCAGCAAGGATCGGGCCGAGGGCCTTGAGCACCGTGCCCGCGTCCAAGTGCTCGACCGGTGCCGGCGACCGGATCGGGATGTACACGCCGGTGCCGGGTTCGATCGAGAGGGAGATGCCGCACAAGGCGGAGGAAATCGGCGAGAGCCCGGTGGTCTCGGTGTCGATGGCGATGACGGGCGCAGTGCGGAGTTGGCCGATGAGCGAGTCGAGGTCCGCGTGGGTGGTGATGGAGCGGTACCCGGGGTTGGGGGGGCGAGTAGAGCTGGAGGAGGGAACAGACGATGGATCCGGCTCGAGGTGGTCGAACAGCCCGCCCGCAGCGAGCGGCCGCGCCGCCGCGCCGGATGCGGCCGGTTTCGGCGCGACGGGAGTGGGGGAGCCCCCGGCGGCGCCGAGCAGAGCGCGGACCTCGTCCTGGTACCGGTTGAAGCCGAGTTCACGCAGGATCGGGAGGAGCGAGTCGAGATTCAGCCGCTTGGTATCGGCCGCCTGGAGGTCAAGGGAGACCGGCGCATCGTGCCGGAGCGAGACCAGCTCGCGGCTGAGTGCCAGCCGCGGAATCGCCTCGCGGAGCCGTTCGCCTCGCTTGCCCTTGATCTTGTCCGCGTGGGCGATGAGGTTGTCGAGCGTTCCGTACGTCGTGATCAGTTCCGCCGCGGTCTTGGGGCCGACGCCCTCGACGCCGGGGACGTTGTCCACCGAGTCGCCCATGAGGGCGAGCATGTCGATGACCTGCGGCGGCGTGAGGCCCGAGTCGGCCTTGAGCGTGTCGGCCGTGATCAGGAGATCGGTATGGATGTCGTACATCTCGACCGCGTTGGCGGCGAGCAGTTGCTTGAGGTCCTTGTCCTTGGAGATGATGCGGATCCGCAGGTCGGGGTGCGCCGCGCGGAGGGAGGTCACGAGGGTGGCGATGGTGTCGTCGGCCTCGAAGCCCTCGACGCCGACAACGGGGACGCCGATGGCGCGGAGCGCCGCGAGGCAGCGGTCGACCTGCGGGAAGAGGTCCTCCGGCGGCGGCGGGCGGTTGGTCTTGTACTCGGGGTAGAGCGTGGACCGAAAGGTCTCGGTGTCGCCCGAGACATCGATGGCGACGGCGAGGTAGTCGGGCCGGCCCCCGTCGGCGCCGATCTGCCCCTCCGCGCGGAGGAGTTTGAGGAGCATGCCGAGGAACCCGAACGACATGTTCGTGGGTTCCTTGGTGACCGGGGAGGTCATCGGAGTCCGGATCGCGTGGTACGCGCGGAAGAACTGGGCGTAGCCGTCGATGAGGTAGAGGGTGGGCATTGGAGAGCGGCCGGTGGTCGGCGTTCAAGTGAGGAGGAAACGAGCCGCAGGCTAGCGAGTCGGCGCGGGGAGGGCGCGGAGCAGGGCGAGGTATTCCTCGCTGGGCCTGGCGCTTCGGCGCGCCATGACGGTGCGGGCGATCTCGATGAACTTGTCGGAACGGAAGGCGCGGGCGCCGGCATCGGTGACCCACGAGAGCGGCGCGATGGTGCCCGAAACCGGGGCCGAGGCGGCCCACATCGTGCCGGTGCCGACGATGGCGCCGGTCATGATGCGGGTGCAGATGGCGAACTTGGCGTGGTCGCCGATGATGGCGCCGAGGAACTGCTCGCCGGTGCGCTCGTTTTGGCCGGGCGTGCCGTCGCGATGGAGAGCGCGACAGATGACCTGGTCGTAGGTGTTGAGCAGGTTGGAGTTGGTGGTGCCGGCGCCGAGGTTGGCCCACTGGCCGACCCAGGAATCGCCGAGGTGGCCGTCGTGGGCCTTGTTCGCCCAGCCATGGAAGATCGTGCCGCCGACTTCGCCGGCGACTTTGCAGTGAGGACCGATCGCGGTGTTGGCCTTGATAAGGGCGCGGTCGAGGATTGTCGAGTGCGGCCCGACGTACACCGGGCCGCAGAGCGTGACGCCGGGCCGAATGACGGCGTGGTCGTCGATGTAGACGGGGCCCGCCTCGGCGTCGAGGATCACGCCGGGGTAGATCTTCGCCGTCGAGGAGACGTTGACCGGGTGCTGGCCGAAGGCGGTCGCGTTCGGCCGGGTGGGCGATGGCGCATCGATCGCGGCCGCGGGGCGGCCCAGGAGCAGGGCCAGGTCGTGCCGGAGCAGTGCATCCCGCGCCGAGCGGATGTGCCAGGGGCGGGTGAGGAGTTGGAGGCCGTTTGCTCGCGTGGCGCCAAGGCCCGTGAAGTCGCCGGCCAGGACGCGGTCGACCTGCGTCGGGGGGATGCGGGCGGCGATCAGGTCGCCGGAGTGGTCGAGCAACGCCGCGCCGGGCGACAACCCGGCTACGGCCTCGATGTCCGTGCCGATCCAGCGGCCATTGATGACGAGCACGGGCTCGGTCGTGTCGATCGGCGCGTTGACGGGTTCACCGTTCTCCGCCGCGAGCGCTGCGAGCAGGGGCGAGGTTACCCGCAAGTGGGTCGCGCCGGGGGACGCGATGGAGTGGACCATGAGCCGCTCGAGCAGCGACAGCGCGCCGGTGCGGACATGGAACGCCGGGCGCAGGTCGGTGAGCGGGCTGAGCAGTCCCTTGCCGTCGTCGAAGACAATCACCGGGTCCATGGCGGGCAGTGTAGCGGGCTACTGCATTCGCCTGGAGAATCGGCGCTGGTTGGCGTCGGGGAAGCCGAAGATGCGGACCCAGCGGATCATCGGGAATGCCAGGAGCAGCGCCGGGAGACCGGTGTAGACGGCGGTGCCGCACCGCGAGACGAGCTCCGCGAACATCCCGCCGCCGCCTCCTTCGTAGAGCGAGCGGAAGGCGGTGAGAGAGACGGAGATGATCGCGGCAACGACTCCCGCGATGATCGTGAGGGCCACGACGCTGCGCGGATTGCGGCGGATCACGGTGTTGCGCACCTGGTACACGGCGAAGGCGCCGGCCATGTACCCCAGGGCGTTGGGGCCGAGATGGACGACGGTCGAGAGGGCGTCCGCGCCGCTGCCGATAGGCCCGAGCAGGTCGAGCGTGGCGCCGATGATGAGGGCGAACCAGAGGGCGTGGTGCAGCGCGGCGTGCATCGCGACGAAGACGACCAGCGGCATCACGAAGCCCGGCACCATGAGCGGCATGGTGCCGAAGCGGATCCCCAGCGCGGGGGAGAGCCCCAGCTCGAGGCCGAGCAGCAGGTACGCGGCGATGAGCGCGGCGGGCCAGCTCATGGCGCGCCCCCGGCGCCGGGGGTGTCGGGCTCGAAGTCGGGCGAGTCGGCGGTGACGCGGATGATGACCTCGGTGGCGCGGTCGAGCCGGGCCTGCGGGCGGACGACGACCTGTTGCCGCTGCGCGGAAGTGGGCTTGGGGCCGACGCGCTCGACGACGCCGATGACCAGGCCGAGCGCGTGGGCGGGCCACTCGTCGTCGCTAAGGCGGACGGTCATGCCGGGCTCGACGGTCGGCGGCTCGGTCATGCCCTGGGGAAACTCGAGATCGCCGATCAGGGTGCCGTCGCCGACGGGCATGAGGTTGCAGGTAGGGCCGCGGACGAGGTCCGAGAGCATGACGACGCCCTGGACCTGGCCGGCGCGTCGGTCGGTGATGGGGACGACGTCGCTGAGCGGTGCGCCCGTGGGGAGCGCGCGGCCGACGAGCATGACGCCCTGGACGACCGCCACGGCGTTGAGCGGCGTGATGCCCTTGTTGCGGCCGGTGCGGACCTTGAGGACGGTGCTGCCGCGGTCCGAGCCGGTGCCGATGACCGGCGCAGCGAACTGGTACACGGGGAGTTCGGGATGAAGAGCAAGGCCGCGCTGGAGGAGTTGGATCTGCTTCTGGAGGCGTTCGATCTCGCTCGTGCGCTGCTGGTAGGCGACCTTGTACTGTGCGATCTGCTCCTCGAGGTGCAGGACCCGTTCGTCCTCCGAAGAGGGCGGGGTGACGGGGCCGCGGGTGGAGCGGGCGAGGTAGGCGATGGGGCGCTGGATGGGGCTGACGATCAGCTCAAGGGCCTCGCGGCCCCAGGCGGCCCACGGCGTCCACGAGGCGGGGAGGAGCGAGTGAAGGAACATGAACGCGGCCGCTGCCGCCAGCGTTCGCCTCGAACCGAGCCAGGGGATTCTCTCGCGGGCCATGCGTCAGTGTGGTGCGTCGGCCGGCGCGACTGGGTGGTGAGCGGCTGGGGTGGACCGGCGGTGGGGGGGCGGAGATCAGACGTCGTTGTCGGACTCGAGGGTGTCCTTCCATTCCTCGATGTGCTCGAGGTAGATGGCGGTTCCCCGGGCGACGCAGGTGAGGGGATCGTCGGCGATTCGGGCCTCGAGGCCGGTGGCGTTCTGGAGGACGACGCCCATGCCGCGGAGCAGGGCGCCGCCGCCGGCGAGGGTGATGCCGTTCTCGACGAGGTCCGCGGCGAGTTCGGGCTCGGCCTTCTCGAGGGTGCGGGTGACGGCCTCGACGATGGCGGAGACGGGCTCCATGAGGGCCTCGCGGATCTCCTCGCTGGTGATGATGGTCTTGCGCGGGAGGCCGGAGATCATGTCGCGGCCGCGGACCTCCATGGACGTCTCGTCGCCGACGCGTGCGGCGGAGCCGATCTCGATCTTGACCCGCTCGGCGGTCTGCTCGCCGATCATGAGGTTGTAGGTGCGCTTCATGTGGTTGATGATGGCCTCGTCGAGGTCATCACCGGCGACGCGGACGGACTCGCAGACGGCGACGCCGCCGAGGGAGAGGATGGCGACCTCGGTCGTTCCGCCGCCGATATCGACGATGGCGGAGGCGGTGGGCTCGGCGAAGGGGAGGCCGGCGCCGATGGCGGCCGCGACGGGCTCCTCGATGAGGTAGGTCTTCCAGGCGCCGGCGCGCTTGGCGGAGTCCCAGACGGCCATCTTCTCGACGGCGGTGATGCCGGAGGGGATGGAGATGACCACGCGCGGGCCGACCCAGTTGCGGCCGTTGACCTTGCGGATGAAGTAGGAGAGCATCGCCTCGGTGATCTCGAAGTCGGAGATCACGCCGTCCTTGAGCGGGCGGATGGCGGTGATGTTGCCCGGGGTCTTGCCGAGCATTTCCTTGGCGACCCAGCCGACGGCCTCGCCGTCCTTGAGCACCTTGTTGGTGTTCTTGACGACGGCGACGACGCTGGGCTCGTTCAGAACGATTCCCTGGCCGCGGACGGCAACAAGCGTGTTGCACGTCCCGAGGTCGATCCCCATGTCCAACCTGACAAGGCCAAGCACGCGATCAAGCAGCACGTTCAGTCCGTCTCACGAGACCCCGGTGGGCGACTCCGGTCTCCGACCGGCCGGCAAGCGATCGCTTGGCCCTCCTGGCTCCTATTAGAAGCACAGGTTATCGGCGCTGGGGGTCGTTTGCCAGTCGCGGAACAACCGACAGGCGATTGGGAGACACAGCCGCCGCGTCTCCACGGGTGGAGGCGCGGCGGCCGCGAAGGCGGCGACCGGCCTTGGGGAGCCGGTCGCCGGGGGCGTCAAAGCCCCGATGGTGAGGCTCGTGGCGAGCGATCAGTTGACCTTGACCGTGGAGGCGACGGGCTCGGCGGCTCTGGAGGGGGACGACGCCTCGGCGCCGCGGTCGGTGCGGATCGCCTTTTCAGGGTGGATCTCGATGACTCGCCGGGCGGGCTTGAGCGAGGGCCGAGCGGGCGCGGCGGCCGGCCCGGCGGCCTCGCGGTCGAGTTGCAGGCGGGCCTGCTGCTCGTAGTTGTCCTGCGAGGTGCTCTGGGCGAAGCAGTCGAGCTTGGCCTCCTGGCGGGCCCGGACGTCGGCGAGGCGGGCCCGGACCTGGTCGAGGCTGCCGGCCTTGTAGCGGCTCTGCTCATCGATGGACTGCTGCCACTTGCCGACGATCGCGATCATGCGCTCGTTGCGGGCGATGGCGTCGACCTCCTGGTCGATGGTCCACAGCTGGGCCTGGAAGTTGGTGCGCTCGGACTCGAGTTTCTCGAGGATGGCGACGAGCCGCGATTCCTGCTTGGCGAGCAGGTCGAGGTTGCGCTCGAGTTCGACGCACTTGGTGGAGTAGGCGTTGCTGGTCGCCGCGGCCTGGTCGGCCTTGGACTGGGCGGTGGAGATGTCGATCCGCCCGTTCTTGTAGGCGATGACGACGTCGGTGGGCTCCTGGAGCGCGACGGTGCGGATCTGCTCGGCCTGGGCCTGGTCGATCGCGGCGAGCAGGGAATCGCGGTCGCCGTCGGCGAGGGCCACGACCTTGCCGGAGATGGCGATGTCGCGCTGGATCTGGGCCTTCTGCTCGCGGAGTTCGGCGAGGTCGCCGCGGACTTCGCTGATGCGCTTGGGGTACTGCGACTCGAGGTCACGGAGCTGGGCGCGGAGGGCGACCGGGTCGGTGATCGCCTTGTCGATCTTGTCGTTGATGGCGGAGCGGGTCTGTGTGAAGAGCGCCCCGACGCGGTCGGGGCCGGCGATGACGACCGCCGCGCCCGTGGCCAGCGCCCCGATGACCCCGATTCGGACAACATGCTTGGTGATGCAGGCCATGGTGAATCCTCCTTGGCACTTCGTGCGGGCTTCGCGGCGACCGGGCCGCTCACAGTGACGGGCACGGCGCCATGCCGAGTGATTGGGAGGATGGGTCGGCGGTTTTCGCGCGGGCTTGACGGAGCGGATCGGGAGTTACCGGAACGGGGCGCGCGTGCGGCCGTGGCGGGCCGCGAGAGGAGGCCGGGATATCCTCAATACAAGAGGTTGGAACCGGGCGGCGGTCTGTCGGAAGAACGTGGCGGTGGGGGTTGGCATATTGAGGAGCGCGGGCGTCGCGGCAGCCGAACGATTAGCGAACGGATGCGGGCGAGTCGGCGGGAAGACGATGCTCAACTCTCTGACCACGAGTTTCATCGCGAGGCTTCGGGCCAACGACCAGGGGGCGTGGTTCGAGCTGTGGGAGACGTTCGGGCCGGTGCTGCGCGCGCAACTGACGAAGTGGGGGAAGGGACGGATCGGGCCTGAAACGGTGCGGGACCTCTCGCAGGAGACGCTGGCCGCGTTGTCGGACTCGATCGACCGGTACGACCCGGGGCGTGGGGCGAGGTTCTCGACGTGGCTGCTGGCGATCGCGAAGCACGTGCTGGGGGACGAACTGGACCGGAGGTCGGCGCTCAAGCGAGGGGGAAACAAGCGGGCGGCGGTGCTGGACGAGACGTGGATGCGGGCGGCGCCGGGGCTCGGGGCGGATGCGGAGTACGAGGCGGCGATCTTCCGGGCGAAGGTGGAGGCGGCGATCCGGCTGGTGGAGAAGGCGAGCGACTTCACGGACTTCTCGATCTACCGGCTGCGCGTGCTGGACGGCAAGAGCGGCAAGGAGGTGGCGGGCGCGCTGGGGATGAGCGAGCCGACGGTGAGCCGGCGGCTGTCGCGGGTGCGGGACCTCCTGCGGTCGCGGCTGGCGGAGGTGATCTCGACGTATTCATTCACGGAGGACGAGCACGCGGAAGCGTCCCGAAACGGTCTTGAACTGAATCCCACCAACACGGACGACTCGCTGTTTGACGAGGCGGTGGCGGAGATTTACCACCGCCACATGGAACTCAAGCGGGCGGACCGGGTGACGAGCACGGGGTGACGGATTCCCGGCTGCTGCCCCGGGCGCCGCGTACGGAGGGACGACCGCCATGATCAGCCTTGGAGCACCCATCCTGGTCCTGCTGGCGTTGGTGGCGATCCCGCTGGGAATCGTGGCGCTGATCTACCTGATCATCCCGGTGTTCAAGGGCGTCGCGTGGTTGGTGCGGCAGGTGCTGCGGTTTGTCATCGGTGAGATCTCCGATGTGCTGCGGCTGATCGGCGCGATCGTGACGGGGATCGTGCTTGTGCCGCTGGTGATCGGGAACATCGTCATCGGGCGGTGGTCGGCGTCGGCGCACTTCGGGCGGGCGATCCGTTCGGAGTGCCACACGGGCGCGATGGCGGTGTACCGGATGCTGATCGGGCACCCGGCGCGGCTGCTGTGCCTGACGCCGCTGGTGGACGGGATCGAGCGGCGGATCCCCGAGGCCGTGGCGGCGGCGCCGGGGGCGGACCGGCCGCGGGGCCGGGAGGGGCAGTTCCCCGGGTACACGATCGTCGGGTCGCTGGCGGGCGGGGGATCGGGCGGGCGGCTGTACGTGGCGGAGCCGAGCACGGAGAAGGCGGCGGCGCTGTCGCGTCAGGGGATGAACGGGGTGGAGCGGGTGGTGATCAAGTCGTTCTCGCTGCGCGATGGGTCGACGCTGCCGCAGATCGTGCGGGAGAACCGGGCGCTGGACGCGGCGAAGCGGCTGGGGCTGATCATCGAGCACGAGCTGACGCAGGAGCGGTTCCACTACGTGATGAAGTACGTGCCGGGGGACTCGCTGTCGCTGGTGACGCAGCGGATGCACGCGGCGTCGGGGGACGGCGGGCTGGACGGCGCAACGCTGGCGAGGGCGCTGGAGTACTCGTGCGACCTGCTGAGGACGCTGTGTCATTACCACTCCGGCGGGCTGTGGCACAAGGACGTGAAGCCGGACAACATCATCGTGTCCGACGGGCAGGCGCACCTGGTGGACTTCGGGCTGGTGACGCCGTTGCGGAGCGCGATGACGCTTACGACGCACGGGACGGAGTATTTCCGCGATCCGGAGATGGTGCGGATGGCGCTGCGCGGGGTGAAGGTGCACCAGGTCGACGGGGCGAAGTTCGACGTGTACGCGGCGGGGGCGGTGATCTTCTCGATGATCGAGAACTCGTTCCCGGCGCACGGGGGGCTGTCGCAGATCACGCGCCGGTGCCCGGAGACGGTGCGGTGGATCGTTCGGCGGGCGATGACGGACTACGACAAGCGGTACGCGAACGCCGGGGCGATGCTGGCGGACCTGGAAGTGGTGGCGGCGGCGCGGGATCCGTACGCGCTGCGGCCGGCGGACCTGCCGAGCGTGGGCGAGACGGGCGGCGAGGAGTCGGCCGCTGCGGCGGGAGCGGCCGCCGGCGGTCGTGGAGCGGACGGCGCCGAGCCGGACTGGGTCTTCGCCCGCGGGGCGCGTTCACCCAGGCCGCCGGCGGAGCCGGCGCCGGCGCGGGCCGGGCGCACGCCGAAGGTGAAGGTGACGTCGTGGTGGTCGGGCCGGTACCAGGTTGAGCCCGGGGACGCGGGCGTCAAGGCGCCGGGGCCGATCGGTGCGGCCTTTGGTGCGATGGGCGCGGCGGCAGCCGCGGTTCCGCACGAGCGGCGGCGGACGCCGTCGGCATCGGCGGCGGAGCAGGTGCGGTCGGCGCGGCGGCGCGCGGCGGAGGCGCGCAAGCGCGCCCAGAGCCGGATGCGGTCGCGGCGCGGGGTGCCGGACGATGTGGCCGGGATCAACACCGGGGTCGGCGTGGCGCTGGCGGCGTTCATGGCGCTGATGGCGTGCGTGGGGCTTGCGGTGTACCTCATCAACTCTTCCAAGGCGACGAGGGCGATGGCGACCGCGGTGCAGACGCCGGTGGTCTCGGTCGGCGATGGAACGATCTCGGTGCGGACCTCGACCGCGTCGGTGGTCCGCGTGGGAGAGCCGGCGACCGGCGCTGCGCGGGTCGCGACAACCGTGAGGGGCGCCGCGCCGGCGTGGAGCGCGAAGCCCAAGGGTCGGATGCTCGTGCTGCGGGATGCCTCGACGCTGAGCCCCGAGATGGCCGAAGCGACGAAGCGGCAGTTCAAGGACCTGGCGAGTGCGGGGTTCGAACTCATCGGGAACGTGCCGGGCAACGAGGAGATCGAGAGCGAGGAGCGGGAAGCGCAGGACGCGATGATCGCGGATGTCCGCAACGCGGTTCGGCTGCTGCCGTTCCAGTCGGCGGAGGCAAGGTCGGTGATCCGCGGCTGGCTGGATGCGAGCCCGGATGTTGACCTGCTGCTGTGGGTGGCCCGCGGGGATGATCCGGCGGAGGCGTCGTGGTGGATCGTGGGGCCGTCGGTAATCGAGAAGGGCGTGCTGTCGGCCGCGGCGGACGCGATCCAGGCCAAGCCCGCGAGAACGGCGGGGCGTTAGGGCGGGCGTGTGCGGCGGCCGTTTCAACCCATCGGCCCCGTGAAACGTACAATCTGGTATGAGCCGAACGCACGAGGTGGCACGAGCCGCACGCCGCAGGCTGGGGGTGCGGGATCTGGTGAACAGGCTGGGCCCGGCGCTGGTGGTGGGGAGCGCACTCGGGCTAGGGGCGGTGGTGGCAGAGCGGGTGCTCGGCGCGAGCGGGCTGGCGTGGTGGGTGGTGGTCGCGGTGCCGGTCGCGGGTTCGGCGGCGGGCGCGGCGGCGATCGCGGCGTTCCGGCGGCGGTCGCTGCTCGAGGCGGGGGGCGAGGTGGATGCGGCGCTTGGGCTGAGGGACCGATTGTCAACCGGGCTGGCGTTCTCGGGGGCGACCGCGGGGCCGTTTGCGTCGATCGCTGTTGAGGATGGGGAGCGCGCGGCGGGGGGTGTGGCGCTTCGGCGGGCGATTCCGGTGCGGTTTGGATCGTCGTGGTGGGCGTGGCCGGTGCTGCTGGTGGGGGCGGTGGGGGCGGGGTGGCTGCTGCCGGAGTGGAACCTGTTGCGGCCGGCAGCGGTGAGCCCGCTGGTGCTCGCCGAACGGGAGCGGGCGCGGGTTGAGGCGGCGAAGGACGTTGTCGCGGCGGTGGAGTCGATCCGGGCAACGCACGATGCGCCGACAGTGGATGTGGCGGGGCGTGAGCAGTTGGCGGTGCTGGAGCAGATCGAGCAGGAGTTGGCGGATGGTCGGGTTTCGCCCGAGGAAGCGCGGCGGGTCGCGGCCGCGGCGATGGATGAGGTGGCGAAGGAGAAGGGCGAGGCGGCGGAGGAGGCGCAGCGCCGGGCCGATGCGCTTCGGGAGCAGTTGGCGCAGGCGGGGGCCGGGGGCGGGAATCCGTCGGGCGGTGGATCTGGGTCGGTGCTGAGTGATGCGCTGCGGCGCGGAGATGTGTCGGGGGCGGCGAAGGCGGCTGAGGCGATGTCGCGAGAGTTGGCGGAGATGACGCCGGAGGAGCGGGCGAAGGCCGCGGAATCGCTCGAGCACCTGGCGGAGGATCTTGAGGCGTTGAGCCGGCCGGAGGAGAAGGCCGCCGGGGAGACTGGCCAGGAGCAGGCGCGGCCGGGGGAGGATCCGCGGGAGCAGAAGGCCGTCGAGGCGCTCCAGGATCAGGGGCTGTCGAAGGAGCAGGCGTCGCGGCTGTCGAAGGAGACGGACGGGGAGAAGATCAGGGAGGAGTTGGAGAAGAACAGGATCGATCCCGAGACGGCGCGGCGAGCCGCGGAGAAGATCGCGGAGCAGAACCGGGAGCGGCGGGCGGAGGAGCAGGCGGCGAAGGAGCGGGAGAGCCTGGCTCGGTCGCTGAAGAGCGCTGCGCAGTCGCTGCGCGAGCGGGAGCAGACGAACGAGGCCGAGGCGACGAAGGAGGGCGGTGCCTCGCAGCAAAGAGAGGAGAGGAACGGGGCGGGGCGGGGCTCCGAGAAAGACGCGGAGAAAAGGCCGGAGAAAAAGCCGGGCGACTCAAGGCGGGAGGAAGGATCATCCCAGAAGGACCGGGAGGGAGGGAAAGGGGCGGGCGAGGAGGAGCGGGCGAGCGGGAACAAGGGGGACCAACCCGGATCGAAGGGCGCGGAAGGGAGCGCCGGGGCGGAGGGTGAGAAGGGGGGCCAGGAGCGGCGGGAGGAGGGATCAAAGGGGCGTGGCGAGAAGGACGGTTCTCGCGCGCAAGGCGGCGACGCCCGGCCGAAGACGGATCAGAAGAAGACCGGTGCCGGCGAGGGCGACAAGAAGGAGGAGGCGGCGAAGGGCGAGCAGCCGACGGGGGGCGACGGCCGGCAGAAGAACGAGGCGGGCAACGGAGCGCCCGATTCGCCGCGGCAAGGGGCGGATGAGCAGCGTGGAACGCAGCCTGGAGAGCAGGGGCGACCGAGCGAGAAGGACCAAGGGAGGGATGAGAAGAAGGAGACGGGTGACGCAGGTGGAGGTGAGAAGGAGCAGGGGCGGAATGCACGGGCTGGGGAGAAGAAGGATGGGACCGAGAAGGGCCCGGGAACAAAGGACGAGAGGAACGCGAGAACAGGTGGCGAAACACCAAAGGGCGGAGAGACGCCGGGCGCTGACGACGCGAAGCGCATTGGTGACAAGCCAGAACCGGGCGCCGGCACGACTCCAACGGGTATCGAAGCGCCGAAGGGCCTCCGATCCGGCGGCGAGAAGGCCAGCGACGGAAAGACGGGCCGGCCGACGGCTGGCAAGCCGGGGGAGACGTCGGGGGGCGAGGCGGAGGCAACGGACACGTCGAGGGATGGTGCGGGCGGCGAGAAGCCAGTACCGGGTGCGGCGAAGCCGGGCGGAGGGTCGCCAGAGGGGGCGACGGATGGGTCGCCCGGCGAAGGCGTGTCGCGACTGACCAAGCAGTTGAAGGATCTAGAGAACTCGTCGCGCGGCGCGGAGCGGGATGGGAAGTCGGCGCAGGAGTTGGCCGACAAGGCCCGTGAGATGTGGGATAGGGCCGACCCGGAGACGCGGGAGCGGATGAAGGACTGGGCGCAGCAGATGTCGCGGGAGCAGGGGAACAAGAAGGGGTTTGCGCCGGGGGACAACGCGCCGGTGGACCAGGCCGGGGGCGGCGGATTCACGGGCACACCGAGCGACCGGCCGCGTGGGGCCGAGCCGTCGCCGCCGCTGCCGGCGAGGACCACGGTGGTCGACGGCCGCTCGACGCCACCGCAGGGCGATGTCGACCCATCGCGCGAGCGGGTTGTCGCGGAGTGGTTGGGCGACGGCAAGTCCGGGGAGCGCGTGTCGCGCCAGGAGGTCGAGGCGAGGATCTCCGAGGCGGCGCAGAGCGCGGAACGGGCGATCGGCGATGACCGGACGGTGCACTCGAGGTACGACAAACTGATCCGCCGGTACTTCCGCCGATTGCCGGACAACATCGTGCCAGCCGGGGAACCGCCGGCCCCGTCGTCTCCGTAGCCGCCGCGCGTGCGGGCGCGAGTTCGGATGGGCGGGTTTCGCGTGAAGGTGGGGCTACCCGCGGAGACTATGCTGCGATCGTGAGCATCCGATTCGATCAGCCTGTGTGGCTCCTGCTGCTCGCGCTGAGCGTGCCGGTGGCTGTCATTGGTGTACGGTGGCTCACGGGGATGAGCCCGGTTCGTCGCGCCACGGCGATTGTCGCGCGAGTCGTGCTGGTGGCACTGGTGTCGGCCATGCTGGCCGGGGCGACGGCGGTGCGGACGACCGAGCGGCTGGCCGTAGTCGCCGTGGTGGATGTCTCGGGGTCGGTGAGGCGGCTGGCGGATCAGGCGGGGACTGGAGAGGTTGGGAGCGGGGACGGACGGCGGGCGCTCGAAGCGGTGAGACACTTTCTGGAGGCGGCCGCGGCGGATCGGAAGCCGGACGATCTGCTGGGGATCGTCGTCTTCGACTCCTCGGCGGTGGCGGTCGCGACGCCGACGCGGGCGGATGTGCTGCAGCGGTCGTTGGACGTCAGCACGGGTGAGGGGTCGAACATCGGCGAGGCGCTGCGGTTCGCGGCGGCACTGTTCCCTCCGGATGCGACGAGGCGGATCGTCCTGTTTTCGGATGGGAACGAGACGGCGGGGCGCGCGATGGAGGCGGCGAAGGAGCTGTCGGCGTCGGCGGGGCTTGGGGGCGTGGCTAGCGCGGGGCGGGAGTCCGGGGGCGTCGTGGTGGACGTGGTGCCGATCGCGTACCACTTCTCGAACGAGGTGGTGGTGGAGGCGGTGGAGGCGCCGCCGACGGCGCCGCCGGAGGGGACGATCAACGTGCGGGTGGTGCTGAGCGCGACGTCGCCGGCATCGGGCGTGCTCAGGCTGCTGAACGAGGGGGAGGAGATCGACATCAACGGCGCGGAGGCGGGATCGGCGCGGCGGGTGACGCTGGCGCCGGGGCGGAGCGTGGAGTCGATCGCGGTGAAACTCGATGCGTCGCGGGTGCACCGGTTCGAGGCGATCTTCGAGCCGGATGCGGGGCCCACCAGGTCCGGCGGCGCGGCGGCGTACGCGGGGGACACCGTCCTGACGAACAACCGCGCGGAATCGTTCACGATCACGGCGGGCCGCGGGAGCGTGCTGGTTGTGGACGGGGTGAGCGGCGGCGATGCGCAGGGCGCGGGGGCGACGCTGGCGCGAACGCTGTCGGGCGCGGGCATCGATGTGGAGACGGTGGCGCCGGCGGGGCTGCCGGGTGATCCGCTGTCGCTGCAGGCGTACGACCTCGTGATCCTGCAGAACGTGGCGGCCGATGCGCTGCCGCGGAACTCGCACGCCTTGCTGGCGAGTTACGTGTCGGACCAGGGGGGCGGGTTGATCATGGTGGGGGGGCCGGACTCGTTCGGCGCTGGGGGCTGGAAGGGGTCGGACCTGGAGGCGGTGCTGCCGGTGCGGCTGGACCTGCCGGAGAAGCTGGTGGTTCCCGCGGCGGCGATCGTGCTGGTGCTCGACGATTCGGGGTCGATGTCGCGGAGCGTGATGGGCTCGTCGAGGACGCAGCAGGAGGTGGCGAACGAAGGGGCCGCGCTGGCGGTGCAGTCGCTGGACCGGACGGACATGGTCGGGGTGATCGCCTTCAACTCGGACTACGTGGTGCTGGTTCCGCTGGACCGGAACACGGAGCCGGACCGGACGTGCTCGATCATCCGCTCGATCCGGCCGGACGGGGGAACGGAGATCGGACCGGCGCTGGAGGAGGCGTTCAACCAGCTCAAGGATGCGGAGGCGACGGTCCGGCACGTGATCCTGCTGACCGACGGGGTCTCGGGGGATCGGCAGAGCCTGCCGGACCTTGCGGTGCGGATGAAGGAGGAGGGGATCTCGCTGTCGACGATCGCGGTGGGCGATGGAGCGGATGCGCAGACGCTGCAGGTGATGGCGGACCGGGGCGGGGGCGCGTTCTACCGGGTGACGGACCCGAGCCTGTTGCCGCGGATCTTCCTGAAGGCGGTGCGGGTGGTGCGGACGCCGCTGATTCGGGAGGCGCCGTTCACGCCGGTGGTGCTGGCCACGGGTTCACCGGTGACCGAGGGGGTCGGGGCGGGGATGCCGCCGCTGCGGGGTCTTGTGCTGACGCAGCCGCGGCCGGAACGGACAGTGACACTGGCGATGACGACGCCGACCGGCGAGCCGCTGCTGGCGTACTGGAACGCGGGGTTGGGGCGCGTGGCGGCGTTTACATCCGATGCGCATTCGAAGTGGGCCCAAGGGTGGATCGGCTGGCCCGGGTATCGGCGGATGTGGACGCAACTGGAGCGGGAGATCGCGAGGCCGGCGACCGATCGCACGGCGGAACTGACGACCGAGGTGGTGGGGGATTCGTTGCGGCTCCGGCTGGACGCGGCGGACAAGGACGGGAGACCGCTGGATCTGCTGTCGGTGCCGGCGAAGGTGTACGGGCCCGATGGGAAGGTGATCGCGACCCAGTTGGCGCAGACGGCGCCGGGGGTGTACGAGGGATCGGTGCAGGCGACGGGGAGCGGGAACTACGTGGCGGTGCTGACGCCCCGGCAGGGGACGCGTCGGCTGCCGCCGGTGCTGGGCGGCGCCTCGCGGGCGTCGGGGGTAGAATTCCGAGCACTGTCGTCGAACATCGGGCTGCTGCGGGACGTGGCGGGCGTGACGGGAGGGCGGGTGTACGACCTGCGTGATCCGTCCTCGGCGAACCTGTTTGACCGCACGGGTGTGAGGCCGAGCGAGGCGCGGCAGCCGCTGTGGAGGCCGCTGCTGCTGTGGACGATCATCGTGCTGCTGATGGATGTGGCGACGCGGCGGATCGCGTGGGACCGGTTTTTCAGCAGCCGGTACGGCGCGGACGTCAAGGCGGCCGCGGCGGATGCGGTGCGGGACCGCGGGGCGCGGGCGGCGGCGGCGTTGTCGTCGCTGCGCGGAGCACCCGCGGCGGCGCCGGCCGGGGGAGCTTTGTCCACCGACGATGCACGGCGGATTGTCGCGGAGCAGGCGAGGCGGCGGAAAGAGGAGCGGGCCGCCGCGGCGCGGGGCGGCACCGCGGCAGGAGCTGGGGCAGCGTCGGCAGCGCAAGCGCCGCGGGACCCGGGGGAGGCTGGGCAAGCGGAAGATCGAACTTCGGGACTGATGGCGGCCAAACTGCGTGCGAAGCGGCAGTTCGAGGAGAGGAAGGAAGGCGGCGCTGGAGGCGCCGGGGAGTAGGAATGGAACGGGAACGGGTCGACCACACCGCGCCGCTGCACACGATGAACCCGACCTCGCGGTTCGGGGCGCGGGCGGAGGATTACAAGAAGTTCCGGCCGTCGTATCCGGGTGCGGCGATCGATGCGGTGCTGGACGGGCTGGGCGAAGCGGGGAGGGTGGTGGCGGCGGATGTCGGGGCGGGAACGGGGATCTCGTCGCGGCTGCTGGCGGAGAAGGGCGTGCGGGTGATCGCGGTCGAGCCGAACGCGGCGATGCGGGAGGCGGCCGAGGCGCACGGGCTGGTGGAGTGGCGGGATGGGACCGCGGAGGCGACGGGTCTGCGGGATGGGGAGGTGGACCTGGTGGTGTGCGCTCAGGCGTTCCACTGGTTCGAGCCGGTCGGCGCGGTGCGGGAGTTCTGGCGGGTGCTCAAACGCGGCGGGCGCCTGGCGCTGGTGTGGAACTCACGGGACAACCGGGACGATCTGACTCGGGGGTATGTCGAGGCGATTCGCACCCACGGCGGGGAGCACCCGGCGGAGCGGCGTCCGTTCCGGCCCGACGGGGTGAGCGAGACGGGGCTGTTCACGCCGTTGCGGCTGTTCGAAGTTCCAAGCGAGCAGGCGCTGGACGAGGAGGGGCTGCTCGGGCGGGCGGCGAGCGCCTCGTATGTGCCCAAGGCGGGGCCGGATCATGACCGGCTGATGGAGGCGCTGCGGGTGCTGCACCGGGCGCACCGCGGGGCGGATGGGATGGTGAGGCTGCGGTACATCACGCAGGTGTGGACGGGGGATCGGGTGGGGTGACGCCAAAAACAAAGCCGCGGGCCGCGCATGGTGCGCGGCCCGCGGTGGGTTGGTTCGTGCGGGTTGTTACTCGCTGGCCTTGTTGTTGCGCTGGGCCGCCTCGAGCTTCCTGATGTCCTCGGGGCTGAGTTGCGGGCGATCGATCTTGAGCGTCAGCGTGTTCAGCCTGGCGGTGAGCGGGAACGGCGGCGTGTAGTCCTCGTCGTTCACGCCGGTCAGCGTGTCGGAACCGATGTCGAAGGACTCGTCCCATTGAAGGATCATGGGGAGGGTGTGGGGCATCTCGTGCGTCGCCACGGCCTTGCCGTCGACCTTGAGGGTGCCGGTGCCCGGGCGTCCCAGGCCGCTCATGTTGTTGAAGGCCAGCGTTCCCACGCCGAGGCCGTCGTACTCGAAGTCAAACTCGATGGTGTGGCGGCCGGGCGAGAGGGCCTCGGGGCCCTCCCATTTCATGCGCCTCAGGTCGAGCAGGTTCCAGAGGAAGACGGGCTTGCCCTTGAGCAGGTAGAAGCCGTATCCGCCGAAGCGGCCGCCGGAGGTGAGGATCATTCCTTCCGCGCCGCCCGCGGGCACCTCGATGTCCGCCGTGATGGTGTACGAACTGTTGAGGAGGAAGGGGGAATCGCCCTGGGGCAGGCCGACCATCGGGTGCTTGTACACGAACTCGGTTCGGCCGGCGGTGATGTTGGGGCGCGGCGCGACGATGCGGCCCGCGACGGAGGCGTCCATCGGGAAGACCTGGTACTTGCGGGCCTCCTCGATGAACAACTGCCTGAGCTGCTTGACCTTGTCGGGGTGCTTGTCGGCGATGTTGTTGGACTGGCTGAAGTCGGTGTTCAGGTCGTAGAGCTCGAAGACCTGGTTGTTGAGCGGGTCGGGGTTGGCGGTGCCGAATGCCTCCCAGGGCGCACGGTTTACCTTCGTGCTCAGGAGCCAGCCCTCGTGGTAGAGGGCGTACTGGCCCATCATCTCGAAGTACTGGGTCGTGTGGCGGGAGGGCGCCTTGGCGTTCGCGGGATCGAAGGTGTAGAGGAGGCTGGTGCCCTCGATCGGAGCCTGCTTGATGCCGTCGACCACCTCGGGGGCGGGGATGCCACAGGCCTCGAGGATGGTCGGGACGATATCGATGATGTGGCAGAACTGCTCGCGCAGGGCGCCCTTGTCCTTGATCCGCGCCGGCCAGGAGATGCACATGCCCTGGCGGATGCCGCCGAGTTTCGAGGCGTTCTGCTTGAACCACGTGAAGGGGGCATCGAAGGCCCACGACCAGCCCGCCGACATGTGGTTGTACGTCTGCTCAGTGCCCCAGACGTCGTACCACTTCATCTGAACGTCAACGGGCACGCTGACGCCGTTGAAGAAAGCGACCTCGTTCGGAGTGCCCAGGGGTCCGCCCTCGGCGCTGGTGCCGTTGTCGCCGTTGATGTAGATGATGAGCGTGTCGTCGAGCTTGCCCATGTCCTCGATGGCCTGGATGACGCGGCCGATCTCGTGGTCGCTGTAGGCGACGTAGGCAGCGAAGACCTCCACCTGCCGGATGTAGAGCTTCTTCTCTTCGGGGGTGCAGTCGTCCCAGTTCTTGATGACCTCGGTCGGCCAGGGGGAGAGGTTGGTGTTCGGGGGGATCACGCCCAGGCGCTTCTGGTTCTCGTAGATCCGCTCCTGGACCTTATTCCAGCCCTCGTCGAAGAGGTGCATGGCGTGGATCTTGTCGACCCACTCCTTGGTCGGATGGTGGGGCGCGTGCGAGGCGCCGGGCGCATACTTGACGAAGAACTTCTTGGTCGGGTCGATCTGGTTGAGTTCGTTGAGGCGAGCGATGGCGTCATCGGCCATGCCGGTGATGAGGTTCCATCCCGGCTTGCCCTCGAACGGGTAGATCTGGGTCGTGTTGCGGAAGAGGTTCGGCTGCCACTGGTTGGCATCGCCGCCCACGAAGCCGTAGAAGTATTCGAACCCCATGCCAAGCGGCCACTGGTCGAAGGGACCGACCTGGCTCGCGGCGAACGCGGGGGTGTTGTGGTCCTTTCCGAACCACGCGGTCGAGAAGCCGTTGTCCTTGAGAATCCGACCGATCGTCGCCTTGTCCTCGGCGATGATGCTGTTGTACCCGGGGAAGCCGGTGGCCTGCTCGGAGATCACGCCAAAGCCGGCCGAGTGGTGGTTGCGGCCGGTGATGAGGGCGGCCCGCGTCGGCGAGCAGAGCGCGGTGGAGTGGATGTTGTTGTAGCGCAGGCCGTTGTTGGCGATGCGGTCCATGGCGGGCGTGGGGATGACGCCGCCGAAGGTGCTGGGGACGCCGAATCCGGCGTCGTCGGTGATGATGAGCAGGATGTTGGGGGCTTCCTTCGGCGGCACGATGCGGGGCGCCCACCAGAACTTGGACTGGAGCGCATCGTCCTTGATCACGCCGCCGAAAGCCGGGTCGGGCGCGGGGAGTTGTTTGCCGTCGATGGTAGTGGTGGCGCTCGGCGAGCCGGGTGTGCCGGTGGTCTGGATGGGCGCGGGCTTGGTGGGTGGTTGCCGTGATTCCGCGTGGCACGCGAAGGTGATCGCGGCGACGAGGGCGCCAGAGAGCAAGGACGAGGTGGGCCGGTCCATTTATTTCTCCTGAGAAAGAATCGGTGGGTGGGCAGTCTACGCAAACTCGGGGGCTGGTGCTTTCCCCGGGATCACGGCGCTTTCGACATCAGCACGGCCGATTGCATGCTGTGGATTCACACGCTCGACGTTCGATCGACCATCATCGCGTTTCGACAACGCCCTTGAGCGCCAGCGTGGAGGCCTCGACGATGCGCAGGGGAATGATGCGGCCGATGAGGTCATCGGGGCTCGAGCCGCGAGGCGCATCGAAGAGGACGATCAGATCGCCGTCCGTCCGGGCGGACATCTGTGGCGGTTCGGAGGACGGGTCGGCCGCGGGCGCGGGCTGTCGAGCCTCGCGGCCGCCGATCGTGAGTTGGAGCGTGCCCGGCGCGGGGGCGGCCGACTTCTGCTTCTTCTGCTCGCGCGGCGAGAGGCCTGTGACGAACGCGGGAACCGTGGTTCCGACGTACTCGGCCGAGACCGCGGCGCTGATGGAGTTCTGCAAGGCGAGCAGGGCGTTGTTGCGGAGGCGCTTGGTTGCCTCGGGGACGTCGTCGGCGAGGCGGTCGTAGGCGGAGGTGCCGGGGCGGGGTGAGTACTTGAAGATGAAGCAGTTCTTGTAGCGGGCGGCGCGGAGGAGAGACTCGGTGGCGGCGAAGTCGTCGTCGGTCTCGGTGGGGAAGCCGACGATGATGTCCCCGGCGATGGTGACGGGCCTGCCGAGTTCGGGCTGGTGCAGGAAGGAGTGGACGCGGGCGAGGAAGTCGAGGTACTCGGCGACCGAGTAGCCGCGGTTCATGAGCTTGAGAATGCGGTCGGAGCCCGATTGGCCCGGGACGTGGAGGTAGCGGCAGATTCGCGGGTGGTCGCGGATGACCTCGAGGACGTCGTCGCCGAAGTCGCGCGGGTAGCTGGTGACGAAGCGGAGGCGCTGGATCGCGTGGACCTCGTCGTGGATGCGGCGGAGCAGGTCGGCGAAGGTGGTCGTGCGATCGCCCGCGAACGGGTCGCGCCGGTGTCCGCCGAGGTAGGAGCGGCCCTTCTGCGGCTGGGTGATGCCGTTGACGCTGACGGCGGCGCCGTGCTCGAAGCGGTAGTGGTTGACGGTCTGGCCCAGGAGCGTGATCTCGATGACGCCGGAATCGGCGAGGCGCTTGCACTCCTCGATGATGTGGTCGGGCGGGCGGTGGACCTCGGCGCCCCGCGTGAAGGGGACGACGCAGTAGGTGCAGAACTTGTTGCAGCCGCGGGTGATGCGGACGTAGGCGGTGCGGGTGTGGGGTGCGGCGCCATCGGGAGCGACGGCGCGGGAAAGATCCAGCAGTTCGAGGGAGTCCTGGGCGGCCGCGAGGGTGCCGCTGCGGCGCGAGGTGTTGCCCTGGAGGGCGAGTTCGCCGGCGGAGCGGAGGCGGACGCGGCCGGAGGGATCGAGCGAGGGCTCGTCGCCGGCGAGGGCGGCGCGGGTGCGGACGGCGTTGTCGAGCAGGGTGGGGAGCTTGTCCAGTTCGCCCGGGCCGCAGAGGAGATCGACGACGGGCATCCGGCGGATGAGGGTCTCGCCGTCGCGCTCGGCGAGGCAGCCCAGGACGCCGACGACCAGCGACGGATCGGCCTCCTTGCGCTCCCGGAGTTCGCCCAGGCGGCTCCAGACCTTCTGCTCGGCGTGTTCGCGGACGGAGCAGGTGTTGTAGAGCACGACGTCGGCCTGGGCGCGGTCGGGAGTGAAGCGGTAGCCCAGGGAGCGGAGCTGGCCGGTGACCAGCTCGGAATCGAGCTCGTTCATCTGGCAGCCGAAGGTCTCGATGTAGACGGTGCGGGTAGGCATCGGGAGCGGGAGTTTAGGTCGGCGGATGAGCGAATCGCGGGGGACCGTCGCCGCGGCGGGTCCGGCCTCGTGCGCTGGGCACCCGGGCCGACCGGTACACTTCGGGGCATGTGGCGCGGGATCTCACTGGCGAACAAGTGTCTGCTGCTGTTCGGTGCGGCGGTGGTGCTCATCATCGTCTCCGCGCTGGCGGTGCCGTGGTTCCGTCTCAACTCGATGGTCGAGGAGGGACGGCGGGACTCCGCGTCGCGGCTGGTGTTGGCGTGGGAGCGGATCGTGCAGCGGGACGCCGCGGCGGGGAAGGGGACGCCGCCGGGGGTGGTTGAGCGGCTGGGTGGGGCTGACATCGTGATGCTGTCGGCGGCGATGGCGCAGGAGCAGATCGATCGACCGGATCCGGATGACACCTCGCGGTTCGTGAAGCGGGCGTGGAACCGTTTCGCGGCGGACGACAACGCGGTAGAGTCGTTCTCCAGCCAGTGGCGGCGCTCGGGCCGGCTGGAGTGGTACGCGAAGGCGGTGCGGGCCGACGACGACTCGCTGCAGGGGATGATCCTGCTGACGCAGACCAACAGCGGCGCGGCGTGGCAGCTGGTGCAGAACACCATCTACCTGCTGGCCGCGGGCCTGATTGCGTTGGGGCTCGCGGTGCTGGTGTTCTACCTGATTACGAACCGGCTGATCCTGAGCCCGGTGCGGTCGCTGAAGGAGACGGCCGAGTCGGTGCGGCTGGGGAACCTCTCGACGCGGTCGTCGATCGACACCGGGGACGAGTTCGAGGAACTTTCGGATACGTTCAACCAGATGCTCGAGGGGCTGCAGGCGGGGTCGGACCAGCTCAGGGCGATCAACACCGCGCTGGACGTGAGGGTGGGGGAGTTGGCCGAACGCAACCTGGCGCTGCACGAGGCGAACCGGGTGAAGGGCGAGTTCCTGGCGAATGTCAGCCACGAGTTGCGGACGCCTCTGAACTCGATCATCGGGTTTGCGGAGTTGCTGCTGGAGATCGCGGAGAAGGAGGCTGCGGCCGGGGACGACTCGACGCGGCTGACCAAGCGGCGGCGGTACCTCGAGCACATCATTACGGCGGGCAAGACGCTGCTGGAGATGATCAACAGCCTACTGGAGATGGCGAAGGTGGAGGCGGGGCGGACGGCGCTGCACCTGGAGACGATCAACGTCGCTGATACCTGCAACGCGCTGGCGGCGATGCTGCGCCCGCTGGCGGACAAGAGTGGCGTGGACCTGGCCGTGGAGATCTCGCCGGACCTTCCGCTGGTGGAAACGGATCCGAAGAAACTGCAGCAGATCGTGTTCAATCTGCTGTCAAACGCGATCAAGTTCACGGGCGACCCGGCGCGGGCCGACGAGGCCGCGGCGGAGCTCGCGCCCGGGGCGCCGAAGGGGGGGCGGGTGGTCCTTCGGGCCGAGAAACTGGTGGGGCGAGCGAGCGAGGGGGCGGAGAGCGTGGACCGGGTGAGGATCAGCGTGCTGGACACCGGGCCGGGGATCGCGGAGGAGGACCTGCCGAAGATCTTCGAGAAGTTCCGGCAACTCGAGTCGGGCATCACTCGCCGGCACGCGGGGACCGGGCTTGGGCTGGCGATCTCGAAGGAGTTGACCTCGCTGCTGCAGGGCGAGATCCACGTGCAATCGGAACTCGGCCGGGGCTCGATGTTCAGCCTGATCCTGCCGCTGCACCCGGATCCGACGCGGGCCGCGGAGATGCGATTGGAGATGCAGTTCCGCGGCGCCTTGGCATCACAGAAGGTTGCAACGGAGACAGCGTGATCGGGGCGTGGTCAGTGGTCCGATGCAGGCGGTGTCACGGCGGCGGGCGGAGCGATCGGCTGGGCGGGCGCGGTTGGCTTGGGGGCCTCGGCGTCGCGCACCAGGCGGATGCCCACGTGACTCATCCCGGTATCGGGCGTGCAGCCCATCCGAGCGCTGACGCGATAGCTGGCGCAGTACGAATCGTTGCAGAGGAAGGATCCGCCGCGCTGGACGCGGACATCCGGGGCATGCGGGTTGCGGGGATCATGGGAGGCCGGTGGCCCTTTGGGGTTCGCGGCGACGCCATCGGGGCCGAGCGACCGGGCCATGAGCGCGTAGGTGTCATCCCGGAACAAGTCGCTGGTCCATTCCCAGACGTTCCCGGCCATGTCGTAGAGCCCGTATCCATTGGGCGGGTACGACGCTACGGGGGCGGTCCGCACGAATCCGTCCTCGTGGGAGTTCACGCGGGGGAAGCTGCCTTGCCAGGTGTTGGCGCGGGTCGGGCCGATGGGCTCGTTGCCCCACGGGTTCACGGCGTCCTTCAGCCCGCCGCGGGCGGCGAACTCCCACTCGGCTTCGGTCGGGAGGCGGCCGCCGGCCCAGGCGCAGTAGGCCAGCGCGTCCTCGTAGGAGACCTGCACGACGGGGTGGTCCATCCGGTCGGTGATGTCGGAAGCGGGGCCCTCGGGGTGGCGCCAATCGGCGCCGATGGTCCATTGCCACCAACTGAGGTCGGCGCACGATTCGCCGGGCTGTCCCGGCGGCGGGACGAAGACGAGCGAGCCCGGGCGGAGCATGTCGTCGGGCGGCTTCGGGGTGCCCGGGGCGACCTGCTGGCGGAGTTGTTCCCAATCAACCGCCCGCTCGGCGGTGGTCGTGTAGCCGGTCGCCTCGACAAAGTTGGCGAACTGCGAGTTGGTGACCTCGGTGGGGCTGATCCAGAAGCCATCGACGCGGACGCGGTGGATCGGCGCTTCGTCCCGGCGCGCGAGCGGATCGGTGCTCCCCATGTCGAACTCGCCGCCGGGAATCCAGACGAGTGATGCGAGCTTCTCGGGTGCGGGGCGTGCTGGTGGAGGAGAAGACGGCGGTTGGGCGAGCATCGGAGCGGCGAGCAGCAAGGGCACCATTCCGGCAGCGATCATTCGGCAGGCTGAGCGAGGTGACGATCGCTTCATAGCGGGCTCCGTGACAGTGAGGAGGAGCCGGATTGTAGATCTGTCAGGCAGGAGCGCTGCCGATCCGCATCACACCGCGGCGATGTGGTGGCGGAGGATCGGCTTGCCGCGGGCCGGCCACTCCACGGCGACAACATCGATTCGAACGGGGCGATCGTTCCAACGGTTGGCGGCGGCGAGGTGCCTGGCGACGCTGAGGAGTTTTCGTCGCTTGTGCGCGTGGATGTTGGCCTCGGGAGGGGGTTGGATCCGGCCGGGGATGGTGCGCCGGGTCTTAACCTCGACGACGACGATCGTCCGTCGGTCCGGCGCGACGCAGACGATGTCCGCCTCGCCCATAGGGACCCTGACATTGCGGGCGAGGATGCGGTAGCCCGAACGACGCAGGAGGCGGGCGGCGGCTCGCTCGCCGGCGCGACCGAGGCGACGCTCGGCGGCGGCGGGGGTCTCCGGGGGGCGGCGAAGGAGTGCGGCCCAGGTCCTGGCAAAGAGCGGCGACAACAACGTGGGCCCTGCTCAGGACGGGGAACCGTAGAACCGCTGGTACGCGATGATGACCAGCCGCTCACTCATGACGTTGAGATCGCTGTAGGAGCCTCGCTCGAGGAGCGAGTTGAAGTAGCGGTTCATCTCCGCGTTCATCCGGCTATTCTGCAATCGGTCCGCGATGGAGAGCTGAGCATCGTAGAACGATACCGGCTCCGGCTGATCAATCTTCTCCAGTTTGATCCAGTAGAGATCGTTGCCGAGCGTCACGGGGCCAGCGACTTCGCCGACGCCGATCGAATGGGCGGCGTCGTTGAGCGGCTTGGGGCCGAACAGTTCGGAGGCCTGGTACGTGCCGGTCAGGTTCGCGGTGTGCATTCCGCCGCCAGCTGCAAGGTTGATCGTATCGTCTTCGGCCAGCGTGTCGAAGGGCGTGCCGCTGGCCAGCGCGACCGAGACCTTGTCGGCGCTGATGGAATCAGACTTCTTGATGCGGATCATGCGGAACTGAGCGGTGCCAGGCGGGCTGAGGCGATCCTTGTTCGCCTGGTAGTAGATCCAGACGTCGCGAGGGCTGACGTTGACGCGGCTGGCGACACGCTGCGAGAGCTCCATGGCAATGAGACGCTCTTCGAGCTTCTTCTTGGCCATCTGATCCAGCGTGGTCTGCTCGGTCTCGATGAGTTGCTGCTCGGCGACGAGTTCCGCGCCCCCGGACTGTCGTATGTAGTCGCTGCGGAGTTGCCCCAGGAACTGACGAAGGCCGATTTCCTTCATCTCGGGCGTGAGCTTGGACATCGCCTCGGCGAGCAGCAGTTCGTCCTTCACCTTCTGGAAGAGTTCGTCCCGGATGATCCTCGTGGCCTCGGCGATCCACGCGGCCGGCGCCGGGTACTGGTTGCTCAACTGGCGGAGGCGGCCCTCGAGGTTGCTCTTCTCGAAGAACGCCGAGGCCACGATCGGGTGGCCGTTGATCTGCCCGACGAGGGAATCGACAAGGATTGACTGTCCGGCCGCTTTGGGCGCGGGGTCGACATCGCGAGGCGGACCCGCGTAGGACGAGATGTCGATGGCGCCCTCCGAGGCGGACGATGCGCTCATCGTGGGAACGCGAGAGGCGGAGAGGCTGGCTGGACTTGGAGGGGAGGCGGATGAGGGGGCCTCCACGGTCGGAGCACCCAGCGAACGGACCGGCACGGACTGCTGGAAGTCTGAGGCGCTGACCACCGACTGGTTCCCGCCGCTGGTGGAGCAGGCGGCCAAGGCCGCCGAGCCGAGGAGGGCCACGGCCAGCAAAGTCAGACGCGCCCCCGACGCCTGAATCGGCCGGTTTGTGAGTGCTCGCATCGCGTACTCCTCGGCTCACAGGTTAGGTGCAAACCCGACACTCCGCCAACCCCTGCATATACTCGGTCAATCCCCGGAAAGGGCCCCACCAATGGCCGACCAGCCGACCCCGCAAGCCCCCAAGATCATCGTGGACAGCGACTGGAAGGCCCAGGCCCAGGCCGAAAAGGCCCGGTTGGCAGCCGCGGAACAGGAAAAGGCGAGCAAGGCGGGAACCGGACCGGATGCCCGCGGCGTGCCCGGCGGGCCGGACTCCGGTCGCATGCCCCCGGCGGACTTCCAGACGCTGCTCGGGACCATGGTGACCCAGGCCCTGATGTACATGGGGGCGTTCCCGGATCCGGAAACGGGCCGGGCGGTGGTGTCGTTGGAGCACTCCAAGTTCCACATCGACTTGCTGGAGGTTTTGGCGACTAAGACCAAGGGCAACCTGACCGAGCAGGAAGACCACGACCTCACCCAGACGCTGAGCGAACTGCGGATGCGATTTGTGGAGATCTCCAAAGCGGTCGCCGCGGCGATCGCGAAACAGGAGGCGGGCGGGAAGATCGGCGGGTCGCCCGGCGGATTGAAACTGACCTGAGGATGGGGTGGGAGGGTGTGAGGGTGACCCGCTCCCCGTTCGAGTGGGGGGGTGATTGGGCTCTGGAGGGAACCGTTGGTGGGACAGTCCGAGTCGTTCCTTGACAAGCACTACTACCTGCTCCGCCGGCTCCATTCGCTCTCGGGCATCGTTCCTATCGGCGCGTTCCTGATCGCGCACCTCACGACGAACTCCACCATCCTGTGGGGCCACCTGGATTCGCGCAAGCGGGTGCACGGGCATTCCGCCGCGGCGGCGTTCCAGGAAGAGGTGAACTGGATCCACTCGCTGCCGGCGCTGATCCTGATCGAGATCTTCGTGCTGTGGCTGCCGATCGCGTTCCACGCCGGCTTGGGCGTGGTGTACGCGATAAGCGGGAAGTCGAATACATCCCGGTACGCGTACCAGGCGAACTATCGGTACTGGCTGCAGCGGATGACCGGCTACATCGGGATCCTGTTCATCTTCTACCACATCGCGACGCTGCGATGGCACTGGACGTTCCTGGTGCCGGGCGGGACGGAGTGGTCAGCGACGTTCGCGGCGTCGACGCTCGGGGCGGTGCTGCAGGGCGGCACGCAGGGAATGACGCTGGGCGGAGCGATCGTCACCGTCGGATACATGGTGGGCGTGACGGCGCTGGTGTTCCACTTTGCGAACGGCCTGTGGACGGCCGCGATCACCTGGGGGGTGACCCAATCGCGGATGGCGATGCGGCGTTGGGGGCAGGTGTGCACGGCGATCGGGGCGGGGCTGATGCTGATGGCGTGGGGGGCCGTCATCGGGTTTGCGACGCTGGACATTCGGCGCGCGGAGTCGGCCGAGCGGAGCGTGCACGGGGGGCACGCGGAGGGCATGCACGCGGGTGAGACTGCGACGGTCGGCCAATCCGGCGAGTGAGGCTGATGCGAATCGCGGCCGTCCGCGGCCGCGGGAAAGAGTCGGAGCATGGTGAAGCAGCGTGTGATTGTCGTCGGTGGTGGGTTGGCGGGGCTCGCGGCGGCGGTGCGCCTGGGCGAGGCGGGGGTTCCGGTGGACCTGTTCTCGCTGGTGCCGGTGAAGCGGTCGCACTCGGTGTGTGCGCAGGGCGGGATCAATGCGTGCAACGACGTGGCCCGGCAGCAGGGGTACTCGGAGTACGAGCACTTCGACGAGACGGTCTACGGCGGGGACTACCTCGCGGACCAGCACCCGGTGCTGGAGATGGCCAACTGGGCGCCCCGGGTGATCGACCTGCTGGACCGCATGGGGGTCCCGTTCAACCGCACGGCGGAGGGATTCCGCGACCTGAGGCTGTTCGGCGGCTCATTGTTCAAGCGAACCCACTTTGCCGGGGCGACGACGGGGCAGCAGTTGATGTACGCCCTGGACGAGCAGGTGCGGAGGTACGAGGCCGAGGCGAAGGTCACCAAGTACGAGTTCTGGGAGTTTCTGTGGCCGGTGATCGACGAGGGGCGGTGCATCGGCATCGCGGCACAGGATCTGCGAACGATGCAGATCCGCGCGTTCCGCGCCGACGCGGTGGTGATGGCGACCGGTGGGTGCGGGCTGGTGTACGGCAAGTCGACCAACTCGATCATGTGCACCGGCGCCGCGGCCGGACGGTGCTACCAGGCGGGGGTGTGGTACGGGAACCCGGAGATGATCCAGGTGCACCCGACCGCGGTTCCCGGGGCGGACAAACTGCGGCTGATGTCCGAATCGGCGCGCGGCGAGGGGGGACGGATCTGGGTGCCCCGGTTGCAGGGCGACTCTCGCCCGGCCAGGGACATCCCGGAGGCGGAGCGGCTGTACTTCCTCGAGGAGAAGTACCCAAAGTACGGGAACATTGTGCCCCGGGACATCGCGACGCGTGAGATCTTCGACGTGTGCGTCAACCAGGGGCTCGGCGTGGGCGGCGAGAACGCCGTGTACCTCGATCTGACTCACAAGGACCCGGACGAGCTGACGAGGAAGCTGGGCGGGATCCTGGAGATCTACGAGAAGTTTGTGGGTGTCGACCCGCGTCGCGAACCTATGAAGATCTTCCCGGCGGTGCACTACTCGATGGGCGGGCTGTGGACCACGTACGTGAAGGGGCGGTACACGCCGCCCCAGCCGCTGGAGAAACACCGCTCGGGGGCTGCGACGCCGATCGGGGCCGACATCGGGCTGGGCATGGCGCCCGGCGAGATGACGAACATGCAGACCAACGTGCCCGGGCTGTACGCGTTCGGGGAGGTGAACTTCGCGTACCACGGGGCCAACAGGCTGGGGGCGAACGCGCTGTTGTCGTGCATCTTCGACGGGCTGTTCTGCGGCGTGAGCGTGGTGAACTACCTGCGGGACGGCGAGCCGTCGAAGCGGCCGGCCGAGTCAGCGCGTGCGACGGTGTTCGAGACGGTCGAGCGGCAGGAGACCGCGAAGTACCGCGCGATCCTGGAGACGGCGGGCAAGGGCGGGGGCGAAGCGGCGACGAATCCGTACCTGATCCACAAGGAACTCGGGGACGAGATGACCGCCGCGTGCACGGTGGTCAAGAGCGGGCCTCGCCTGGAGCAGTGCCTGGGGAAGATCTCGGAACTGAAGGAGCGGTACGCAAGGGTGTGCCTGCCCGACGCGGCGATGTGGACGAACCAGTCGCTGACGTACACGCGGGCAGTGGGGGACATGCTGGTCGTGGCGGAGGCGATCGCGATGGCGAGCATCGAGCGGAAGGAGAGCCGCGGGGCCCACTACCGCACGGATTACCAGCAACGCGACGACGCGAACTTCATGAAGACGACACTGGCGAAGTTCGATCCCCGAACAAGGACGACGAGCATCGAGTTCGTGCCCATCGACGCGTCGCTGACCAAGGCGACCGCGCGCACGTACGGAAAAGTGGAAGACAAGAGCGGGGCGAAGACGGGCAGCACACCGGCGGCGGCCGGGGCCGTGTGAGTGAGGAAGGGCAACGCATGAGCAACGCCGGCACTACCAATGGCCATGCCCGTCGAGCATCCGCGCGACCGGGGCGGACGGTGCGCCTCCGCATCAAACGGTGCGACGGACCGGGCAAGCCGTCGTACTGGGAGACGTTCCCCGTGGCGGTCGATCGCGGGGCGAACATCATCTCCTGCCTGCAGAAGATCGCAGCGAACCCGGTGACGGCCGAGGGGAAGAGGACGACGCCGGTGGTGTGGGACTCGGGGTGCCTCGAGGAGGTGTGCGGTGCGTGCAGCATGGTTATCAACGGGAGGGTGCGGCAATCGTGCTCGTGCCTGATCGATGAGCACGCGCCGGGGGACGGGGACGAGATCACGCTGGAGCCGATGAGCAAGTTCCCGGTGGTTCGAGACCTCTGGGTGGATCGCTCGCGGATGTTCCACAACCTGGAGCGGATCAAGGGATGGGTGCCCATCGACGGCACGTACTCCCTGGGCCAGGGGCCGAAGGAGACCTCCGACAGGCAGGAGGTCCGTTACAAGCTCTCGGAGTGCATGACCTGCGGGTGCTGCCTCGAGGCTTGCCCGCAGTACACCCTCGAGAGCGATCCATCGAAGTGGGACTCGTCGTTTGTCGGGGCGCAGGTGATCTCGCAGGTGCGGTACTTCAACATGCACCCGACCGGCGAGCGGCTCGCGTCGGACCGGCTCGACGTGATGATGGCTCAGGGCGGGGTGTCGGACTGCGGCAACGCGCAGAACTGCGTCGAAGTGTGCCCGAAGAACATCCCGCTGACCGAGTCGATCGCGGCGATCGGCCGGGCCGTGACCATCCACGGCTTCAAGCGGTACTTCCACCGGTAACGGGGTCAGGCCTGCACGTCGATGTTGGGGGGAGGCTCGCCCTGCTGCGGCGGGCCGTAAGCGGGGTGCTCGCGCCGGTCCTCGCGGGCCTCTTCGCGGTCATTCGAGGCCAGGTTGCGGACGGCCGAATCGGTCTGGGTCTGTGAGACCTCGAGGTCGATCTCGTCCTGCGGCCGACGGGATTCGGCGGGGCCCTGCCGCCGTCGGGCGGCGTCGCGGGACGCGATCCGCTCGGCCCCCGGGGCGCCGGCGACAGACTGCGTGACGATCGAGTTGCCCGGGCCGAGCACGCTCATACTGGGGTATCGGCACGGCCGGCGATGGTCCTTGACGGGGCCGGTCTGGCGGGCTCCTGGAGCGGTCCGTATCGGACGCGGTGGGGGCATTGGACGTTACTGGCGGTGCTTGCCGGGGCCGGGGGAACGCATCCCCTGGACGATGCCGACCAGCAGCGCCGTAGCGGCATAGCCAAAGCCCGCCGCGCCAAGCCCGACGAACGCGGACTTGCCCGCGGGGTAATGGCCGGAGAAGTAGGCCCAGACGCCGACGGCAACGCCGATGATGCTCGCGGCAACCCAGATCAGAACGTGTGGCTTAAGCATGGGGGCTCCCGTTGATCGGGAGGCAGCATACACGGGCGACACCGGATCGGGCGGTCAGACCCCGACGATGTTGATGCCGCAATCGACGTAGATGGTCTCACCGGTGACACCGTCGGAGAGGTCGCTGGCGAGGTAGACGGCGGTCTTGCCGACGTCGGAACCCTCGGTGGGGCGGCGGAGGGGCGCTTTGATGAGTGCCTGGTTCGAGAGTTCCTCCGCGCCGCCGACGGCGGAGGACGCGAGCGTCCGCAGGTAGCCGCCCGAGATGATGTTGACGCGGGTCTTCTGGGCGCCCAAGTCGAAGGCGAGGTAGCGGGCGGTGCACTCGAGGGCGGCCTTGGCGACGCCCATGACGTTGTAGCCGGGGACGACCTTCTCGCCCCCGTAGTACGACATGGCCATCACGCTGCCGCCACCGGCCTTGGCAAGCAGATCCTTGGCGCGGCGCGCCATGGCCAGCAGGGTGTAGGCGGAGATATCAATCGCAGCGAGATAGGCCTGCCGGGGGGTCTCGACAAACTTTCCGGCCTGGAGGAACTCGCGGTCGGCAAAGGCGATGGAGTGGACGAGGAAGTCCATCTTGTCAAAGGACTCGGCGTAGCGGGTGAAGGCGGCGTCGATCTGCTCGTCGCTGGAGGCTTCCATCGGGAAGAGCCAGGGGTCGGAGACGCCCAACTGCTCGACCGCCTTGCGGGTGCGTCGCTCGTTCTTCTCGCCAGGGAGGTGGGTGAAGGCGCACTTGCCGCCGTTGTCGATGATCGACTTGGCGATGTACCAGGCGTACGAGCGGTCGTTCGCGACACCGACGATGAGGCCGACCTTGCCATCGAGAAGACCCATGAAGACCTCCTGGGAGCTGGAAACCGGGAACAGGCGGAAGGATACGCACGGCCCGGCGGAACACGACGCGGGTCGCCGCCCGGGCGGCGTGGGGCGGCGGCTACTGTGTGGTCATGGCCGAGACCATTTTCTCGAAGATCATCCGCGGCGAGATCCCCTGCCACAGGGTGTACGAGGACGAGCACGTGCTGGCGTTCCTGGACATCGGCCCGCTCTCTCCCGGGCACACCCTGGTTGTCCCGAAGGAGGAGGCCGCCACGCTTGACAGGCTCTCCGATGAAGCGGCCGCGGCGGTCGGTCGGGTGTTGCCGCGGGTGTGCCGGGCGGTGATCGAGGTCACCGGGTGCGAGGCGTACAACGTGCTGCAGAACAACGGCGCTGCGGCCCACCAGGCGGTGTTCCACGTGCACTTCCACGTGATCCCGAAGACGGATGATGGCCGGGGCCTGGGCATGGGGTGGAAGGCGGGGTCGCTGGAGAAGAGCACCGGCGCGGAGCTGGCCCGGAAGATGGCCGAGTCGATCGCGCGGGACTGATTCGGGGGGAGCTGACCGTGGTCGATCTGAACAAGTTGAGTCTGGGTGAGCTCTACGCCGAACTGGCACGGGATGGGCTCGTGCGGCGGCTGGTGGAGTTGGCGCGGGATGAGGACCTCGGCGCTCGGGGGGACGTGACCAGCGGGGTATGCATCGACGCCGGCCGGGTGGGCCGGGCGGTTGTGGTTGCCCGTGAGGCCGGCGTGCTCGCGGGCCTCGCGGTGGCTTCGACAGTTGTCAGCGTCTTGGCACCGGGCACACGGCTAAGCGTGCTTGTCTCCGACGGGCTCACCGTGAGCCCGGGCCAGGAGGTCGCTCGTCTTGATGGGCCGCTGCGGGAGATTCTCGCAGCGGAGCGGACGCTGCTGAATGTCGTGGGGCGGCTCTCCGGGGTGGCGACAAGGACGCGGGAGTATGTGCAGGCGGCGGGGGCGCTCGGCGGCCGTGCGGGGGTGTACGACACGCGGAAGACGACGCCGGGGATGCGGGTGCTTGAGAAGTACGCGGTGCGGTGCGGGGGTGGGCGGTGTCACCGGATCGGGCTGTACGACGCCGTGCTGATCAAGGACAATCACCTTGCGGGGGTGCCGCCGGATCGGCTCGCAGGGTTCGTCGGCGCGGCGGTGGAGCGTGCGAAGGCTGTCCCCGGGGGAGTGCGGTTCGTGGAGTGCGAGGTCGACTCCCTGGACCAACTGGCGGCGCTGCTGGCGGGCGGGGGATGCCGCGTTGACGTGGTACTGCTGGACAACATGGGGCCGAAGGAGTTACGCCGGGCGGTCGGGATGAGGGGGGAATCCGCGGTCGCCGTTGAACTGGAGGCCTCCGGCGGGGTGACGCTGGAAACCATCGGGGAGATCTCGGCGACCGGGGTGGAGCGGATCAGCGTGGGGGGGCTCACTCACCACGCGGTTTCGCTCGACCTGGCCCTGGATGCTGAGGGTTGAGGCGGGCGGGCGATCGAAACGAGGCGGCGTAGGATCGCCCGATGACGCCACCTGACGGTCGAGAGAGGCGGATCCGAAAACTCCCCGCGCTGCTGGTGAACCAGATCGCGGCGGGCGAGGTGGTGGAACGTCCCGCATCGGTGGTGAAGGAACTGGTGGACAACGCGCTGGATGCGGGCGCGACCAGGATCACGGTTGACCTGGAAGGGGGCGGGATCGAACTGGTCCGCGTGACCGACGATGGGTGCGGGATCGCGCCCGAGGACCTGTCGCTGGCCCTTGCGGACCACGCGACGAGCAAGATCACCGAGGCCGCTGATCTGGACCGCATCGGGACGATGGGCTTCCGGGGGGAGGCGCTGGCGTCGATCGCGTCCGTCTCGAGGCTGTCGATGCGGTCGCGCCGGGCAGCCGACACGGCCGCGAGCCAGGTGGAGGCGGAGGGAGAACGGATCGGCCAGGTGACGCCCGCAGGGGGGCCGGTCGGGACAAGCGTCACGGTGCGGAACCTGTTCTTCAACACGCCGGCGAGGCGGAAGTTCCTTCGGACTCCGGCGACTGAGCAGGGGCATTGCCTGGACATTGTCGAGACGCTGGCCATGTCGCACCCGGCGATCGGGTTCGCGGCGAGCACGGATGGGAAGCGCGGCATCGACCTGGCGCCTGGGCAGTCGCCGCGGGAGCGGGTGGTGGCGGTGCTGGGGGCGGAGATCGAGTCGCAACTGGTTGAGGTGCATGCGGACCGGTTTGATGACTCGCGCGGACTGGCGATGTGGGGGGTTGTCGGGCTGCCGTCGATTGCGCGGGCGACGGCGAAGGCGCAGTGGGTCTTCCTGAACGGCAGGCCGATCCGCGACAAGAGCATCCAGCACGCGATCAAGGAGGCGTTCCGGGGGCTCATCGAGCCGGGGCGGTTCCCCACTGCGGTGCTGATGATCGAGATGGACCCGGGGGCGGTGGATGTCAACGTGCATCCGCGCAAGACCGAGGTGCGGTTCCGCGATCAGAGTGTGGTGCACTCGGTCGTGCTCAGGGCGATCCGCGAGGCCCTTGCGGGGGCGGACCTCACGCCGTCGGTAGCGGGGATCGGGTGGCGAGGGCAAAGTGGGCATGGATCGGCCGGAGAGGATCGGGCGGTGGTGGGCGTGGGTGGCTCGCCGGCGCCAGGCGGCTTCGTGGACTATTTCCAGCGCCAGCCCGCGGCCCCATCGGGAGAGCGGTTGAGCTTCGAGGCGATCCGCGAGGCGGTGCAGGGCGGATCGACCGATCCCGCGGCATCGCCCCGGGCCGCGGAACCGGGACCGATCGACCAGCCTCGGCCGGCGGAGCGGGTGCTGCAGGTGCACAACTCGTTTGTGGTCACGCAGGACGAGCAGGGGATCGTGATCGTCGACCAGCACGCTCTGCACGAACGGGTGATGTTCGAGGACCTCATCGCGAGGATCTCGGGTCGGGGCGGGACAGATGGTCAGCCGGCGCGTCTGGAGAGCCAGCGCATGCTGGTGCCGCCGGTGGTGGAGGTGACGCGTCGGCAACTGGACCGGCTCGGCGATCTGGCGCCGTTGTTCGAGCGGCTGGGGATCGAGGTGGAGCCGATCGGCCCCGCAGCGGTGGCGGTGCAGGGGTTCCCGACGTTCCTGTTCGACCGTGAGGTCGATGCTGGTCCCTTCGTGAAGGAACTGCTGGAGAAGGCGGAGGCCTCGGAGTTCGTGCCCGGGAGCGAGGAGGCCCTGCACGAGGTGCTGGACATGATGGCGTGCAAGGCCGCCGTCAAGGCGGGCGACCGGCTGACCGAGTCGGAGCTGCGAGACTTGCTGAAGATGCGCGAGGAAGTGGAGCGGTCGAGCAACTGCCCGCATGGCAGGCCGACGTCGATCCGCGTCACCATCCGCGAGCTGGAGAAGCGGTTCGGGCGCGTGTAGCGGCGGTTCAGGCCTCGTCGAGCAGCTCGATGCTGGCGAACTTGTCGCCGCCGAGCATCTCCAGGCTGGCGCCGCCGCCGGTTGAGACATGGGAGAACTGGTCGGCGAGGCCGAAGGCGTCCGCTGCGGCTGCCGAGTCTCCGCCGCCGACGATGGAGGTCGCGCCGGACTTGGTGGCGGCGACGATGGCATCGGCGATGGAGCGGGTGCCGACGCTGAATGCCCGCCATTCGAAGACGCCCATGGGGCCGTTCCAGACAATGGTCTTGGCACGCCGTATCCGTGTGCCGAACTCAACCTGGGTGCCCGGGCCGATATCGAGGCCCATGAAGCCATTCTGGATGGGGCCCTCGAAGGTGCGGACCTGTCCGCCCTCGGCCGCGAACGAGCTTGAACAGATGTGATCCTTGGGCAGGTGCAGCTCGCACTTGAGGCGGGCGGCCTGGTCGATGATCGCCTGGGCGTCCTTGATGCGATCGGTCTCGACGCGGGAATCGCCGACGTTTTGGCCAAGGGCGCTCAGGAAGGTGTAGGCCATGGCGCCGCCGATGAGCACGGCATCAGTCTTGGGGAGCAGGTTGTGGATGACGGGGATCTTGTCGGCGACCTTGGCGCCGCCGAGGACGACGACGAACGGGCGGGCCGGCTTCGCGAGGGCCTCGCCGAGGAACCGCAGTTCCTTCTGCACCAGGAGGCCGGCGACCCGGGGCTTGCCCTGCATGGCGACCGGGACGGCGACCATGGACGCCTCCTCGCGGTGGCAGGTCCCGAAGGCGTCGTTGACGTATACGTCTCCGTAAGCGGCGAGTTTCGCGGCGAACGAGGGGTCGTTCTTCTTCTCGGCCTTGTGGAAGCGGAGGTTTTCCAGGAGGAGGACATTGCCGGGCTGGAGCGCGGCGACCGCGGCCGCGGAGGCGGCGTCGACGCAGTCGTTCGAGGGGAGCGGGACCGGGATGCCGAGCAGTTCTGCGAGGCGAGTCGCAACCGGGGCGAGGGAGAACTCGTCCTCGAATCCGGCTCCCTCCGGGCGCCCCAGGTGGGACATGAGGATGCAGGATCCGCCGCGGGAGAGGACGGACTTGATGGTGGGGAGGGCCTCGGTGATGCGACGATCGTCGGTGATCCTGGTGCCGTCGAGTGGGACGTTGAAGTCAGCCCGAATGAGGACCCTCTTTCCGGAGACGTCAACGGCGTCGATGGTCTTCTTGGGCATCTGAAACCTCGGGCAGGGTGGTGGTGCTTGGGCGGGATGGTAGCCGCGAGCGTGCTCGCGCGGGCGCCGCATGCAACCGTCCAGCAGACCGACGTGAGACGGGCGGAAGCCGATCAGTTGCCGTTGTTGTGCTCGTCGAAGATCCGATCAAACCGGCCGCGGAGGGTGGCCGATCCTCGCTCGGTCAGCTGCTCGTGCAGCTTGCGGAGACGAGTGGAGATCGAGGCGTCGATGAGCTGGTCGCCGATCTGGAGGCGGAGGCCGCCGATCATCTTGGGATCGGTGTAGGGGTGCACGACAGGCTCGCGGGAGAGGACGGCGCGGAGGCGATCGCGGATCGCGGCGAGTTCATCCGGGCCGATGGGCGAGGGCGTAAAGACGTCGACCTCGATGCGGCCGAAGGCGTGCTGCGTGATCTGGTCGTAGGCGGAGACGATCTGGGCGAGGTGGCCAAGCCTGTCCTTGTGGTTGAGGACGAGGAGGAAGTTGAGCGTGACATCGCTGATTCGCCCGGCGAAGATGCGGCGGAGACCCTCGGCGCGGCCCTCGGCGGGAACGATGCGTGAGGCGATGAACTCTCCGAATCGGGGATCCTGGCGGGTGAGCTCGATGATGTCCTCGAGCTCGGCGAGGAGTTCCTCGACGCGGGCCTGCCCGCCCTGCTGCTGGGCGAGTTCGAAGAGGCTCGTGGCGTAGACGCGCGACACGGCATCCGGGGCGTTCTCGGTCATGGGCATTGGACGGTTCCGATGAGTCGGGCGGGGGAACGAGGGGTGGTCGCGGGAGGGGGGTATCAGGCGCGGCTGACGTTGCTCAGCTCGCCGATGGCCTCCTGGACGAGCTGGTGCTGGTCGCCGGAGGAGATCTCGCGGCGGAGGATCTTGGCCGCGATGCTGGTGGCGAGGTTGCTGGCCGCGTCGTGGAGTTCGATCACGGCGGAGCGCTTCGCGGCCTCGATGTCGCGACGGGCCTTCTCGCGCATGGCGGAGAGGTCGGCGTCGGCCTGGGCCCTGAGCTGGGCGGCGAGGGCGGTCTGCTCGGCCTTGGTCTGCTCGAGCATGCGCTGGGCCTCGGCGCGGGCGTCGGCGAGGTTCTTCTCGTACTGGGTGAGGGCGGCCTTGGCCTGGAGTTGGGCCATCTCGGCGGCCTCGATCTCGGAGCGGATCTTGTCGGTGCGGTCGGCGAGGCCCTTGACGACCTTGGGCCACACCTGCGTGCCGAGGATCGCGAAGACGATGATGAAGACGATGATCGAGGTGATGGCGGGCGCCAGGCCCTGCGAGACGGTCGGGGGCAGCTCACCCTTGTCGTGGGAGCCGTGGGACGCCGCGGCCTCGTGGGCTGCGGACGGGGCGTGGGTGTCCTGGGCCAGGGCCGCGGCCGAGAGGCCGAGTGCGAGGCCGATGCTCAGGGCGATGAGCGCGGTGCGGAGGAAGGCGGGGATCTGGAGCATTGGGTGGAACCTCATCGGGAGGCGGGTGGGGACGGATAGGGACGGTGCAAGCCGCGGGGACGCCTGTCGGCGGCCCGGCGGAAGAATCGATTACTTGAGGACGATCGCCAGCAGGCCGACGACGACGGCGAACAGGGTCGCGCCTTCGACGAGGGCCGCGGTGAGGATCATGTTGGTGCCGATCGGACCGCCGGCCTCGGGCTGGCGGGCGATGGACTCCACGGCACCCTTGCCGATGAGGCCGATGCCGAGACCGCCGCCGATGACGGCGAGGCCGGCGCCCACGGCGGCGAGGCCGTGACCGGTCGTCGCGCCCGCGGTGGCCTGCGCCATGGCGAAGGAGGGAGCGGCGCCCATGGCGGCCGCGGCGAGAAGGAGGGACTTGATCTTCATGCTGAATCAACCTTTCTGAAACGGTGCCACGAGGGGTGCGGCGGCCGGGCGGGCGAGCCGCGCGGCCGGGATCGATCCGTTGTTCACGCGTGGGCGTGCTCGTGATCGTGTGCCTCATCATGCCCGTGGTCATGATGGTGGCTGAGTTGAGCGATGAATACGGTGGTGAGGAACATGAACACGAACGCCTGGAGGAAGGCGACGAAGAGCTCGAGGAAGTTGATCGCCACCGCGACCAGGGCGGAGAGGGCGGTGACGGGGATGCCGACCAGGTAGCTGCTCGCGAGGGACTGGCCGACGAAGATCAGGAAGAGGACCGCGATGAGGGTGTGCCCGGCGGTCATGTTGGCGAAGAGACGGATGGCGAGCGCGACGGGCTTGATGATGGTGCCGAGGATCTCGATGGGGATCATCAGAGGCCAGAGGTAGGCGGGGGTTCCGGCGGTGAGGTGCTTGAGGTAGCCGCCGATTCCGAGTTCGCGCACGCCGGAGAGGTTGATCACCACCGCCGCGATGAGGGCGAGGCTGCCTGTGACCCAGATGTTCTGGGTGGCGGTGCCGCCGACCGGGGCGATGTGGTGCTCGCGCAGGTAGGGGAACAGCAGGTGGAGGATGTCGATGATCGGGATGAGCCCGAGGAGGTTGTTGATGAGGATGAAGAAGAAGAGCGTCCAGAGGAAGGGCATGAAGGCATCGGTGCGAGAGCCGAGGAGGGGCCGGACGGTGGCGTCGCGGAGGTAGGTGCAGATGACCTCGAAGGTGTGGGAGAACGAGCCGCGGGTGACGTAGCGGTCGACGCCCTCGGACTGCGGGCCGGTGGAGATCCGCCGGGCGAAGAGCGGGAAGAGGAAGATCATGATCAGGCCGCTCAGGACGAGCGTGCCGACGTTGGACGACCAGATCCAATAGCCGGACGCCGAGGTGATGAACGGGTGGTCCACCACGTGGTCGAGGGGGTTCACGGAACCGCCGGCGGCGAGGGTGAGCGTGGGGATCATCATGGGCGGGACGACTCCGGGGCGGCCGACGGTGCGGCGGGACTGGTCGAAGAGAGCAGCACGGGGCGGAGCAGGATGTGCTCAACAGCGAGCGTGCTGAAGCAGGCGAGCAGCAGGGCGGTCCAGAACGGGCCGGGGGATGGCGATCGGGAAACAAAGAGACCCGTGGCGATGGCGGTCGCAAGGACCAGCCGGATGCTGGACGCGGCGATGATGACGAAGGCCCATCCGATCGCCGGCCGCGGCTTGAACATGGACATGAACCCGACGCTCGCGATCGATGCCCCGAGGACGGCGGAGGCGGCGAGGAGGCCAGCGGCAAGGCCGGGCCGGTTGACCACGACACCCGTTACCACGGCGCCCACAACGGCGATGATCACAGCGACTGCGGGCATGGTCAGACCCAGGCGAACCATCGGCATGCGCAGCATGGGCTGCGTCGAGAACGAAGGCTGTGGAGTCGTGTGGGCGGGTGCGTGCACGAGGCGGTCCTGATCGGGAGACGTACGGAGTCCCCAATGGGGGTGGAAGGATAGCGGAATGCAGGCGCTTCGGCGAGTGGGGGCGCTGAAGGAAGTTGTGGTTCTTGGGCACCGGATTTTGGAAACTCGGTCAGTGCCTGGAGTGGCGGCGGCGGGAGTCCTCAATCGCCTGGCGGTTGGCCTTTAGAGCGTCGCGGATGAAGCGGATCGTGCCGTAGACAAGGCCGATGCCGATGCCGACCAAAAGGAAGACCGGGGAGACCCCCTGCCAGCGGTCGATCAGCCACCCGAGAAACCCCAGGGCGAGGATCGCCGCGATGAAGTCCATCCCAATGCCTGAGAGGCGGGCCAGGTTGGACCGCATCGCATCGAGGTCCTGCTCCCTCGCCCTCCGCTCCTGGGGGGTAGCGGGAGGGGCGAGGGTCTCGAAGGGGGGGGGCTCCCCTAAATCCGGGTTCCGGTCGTCCGGGTCGCCGGGGGCGGATTGAGGGTGACTTGGTTTCATCAGGAACCCAGCGGGCAGTCAGGTGAGTTTGCGGTGGGCAAAGACCTCCGCCGCATCGATCGCGGGGCGGAGCTTGGAGAGGTCGGTGCCGCCGCCCTGGGCGGAGTTGGGCTTGCCGCCGCCCTTGCCGCCGAGGACCTCGGTCGCAGCGCGGATCCAGTCGGAGGCGCTCAGGCCGCGCTTGACGAGGAGATCGGGCACCGAAGCGAGCACCGAGACCTTGCCCTGCTCCGAATCGGGGCTGAAGAGCATGACCGCCGCCTTGGGGCAGGCGGACTGGATTGCATCGATCGCGGCCTGGAGGGCGCCGCGGTCGGAGCCGGCCTCGATGGAGTGGACCACGACGTTTGCGAGGGATGCTGCGGAGGACTCGCCGATGCGGCGGGCCATGGCAACGACTTCCTGCGTCCGAGCGGCGAGGGCCTGCTTCTGAGAGGCCTTCACGCGGTCCTGCAGCGATGCAAGTGTGGCTCGCAGCTCGTGCTTGCGCACGGTGGGAAGTGTGAGTTGGTCGATCTCTGCGGCGATTTCCGCGGCCTCAGCGGCGAGGGCGTCACCCTGGAGTGACGCGTTGTCGGCGATCCGGCGGGCAAGGTTGTCGGCGGACTGGATGGCGGCGCGTGCCGGGACCCCGGTAAGCGCGACCAAGCGGCGGACCCCTTTCGCGACGCCTTCCTCGGAGGCCAGAACGAACTGGGCGATGTCCCCGGTATTGGAGACGTGCGTGCCGCCGCAGAACTCGATTGAGTAATCACGCCACTTGGGATTGCCCGCGTCATCGAGCAGGACCTGCACCGGAACACCGATGGAGACGATCCGGACGGGATCCGGGTAGGCCTCGCCGAAGACGGCGCGGAGGCCGGTGATGGATCGGGCGAGCGTCTGGGGACCGGCCTCGGCAAAGACGGTTTGCCGCGCTGTGATGCGGTCGCGGACGATCGACTCGATCCTGGCGAGCTCTTCTGGCGAGACGGGCTTGGAGTGGGAGAAGTCGAAGCGAAGGCGATCCGGGGCAACGAGCGAGCCCTTCTGGTCCACGCCGTCGCCAAGAGTCTGACGGAGCGCGAGGTTGAGCAGGTGGGTCGCGGTGTGGTTGGCGGCGATGGCGGAACGGCGGTTGTGATCGACGCTCAGCACGACGTCGTCGCCGACGCGGATCTCGCCGCGAGCGACGTGCCCGATGTGCAGCACGTAGCCGGCAACGGCATGGACCGAGTCAACCCTGAACTCACCGCCCTGGTGTGATCCGTCTCCGCCGGCTTCGCGGGTGACGACGAATCGGCCCGAGTCGTGCTCCTGGCCTCCCATCTCGGCGTAGAAGCTGGTCCGGTCAAGGATGATGGCGACGGGGACGAGAGATCCCAGGGAGGCTCGGGCATACTCGTCGAAGTTCTGGCCGTTGAAGACGGCGCGGACACTGGCGCGCAGGTCTTTCGCGGCGAACTTTTCGGAATCGTCGGTGGGTTCGACGCCGAGGCGGGAGAGCTGGGCGACGGTCTCGGTCGTCAGGGTGAGCCGCCCGCCGCCCTGGGCGGAGAACTTGCCGCCGGCGCGGGCCTTGTCCTTGGCCTTGGTCATGAGGGTGTCGAAGCCGGCGAGATCGACCTGGAAGCCTCGTTCCTCGGCCATGAGCCGGGTCAGGTCGGTGGGGAAGCCGTAGGTGTCGTAGAGGAGGAAGACGATGTCGCCCGGGATGATGGGCGGCTGCTTGAGGAGCATTGCCACGGAAGAGGGAGTGAGCGTCCGGAGATCGACTCCGGTGGTCTTGCCGGACTTGCCGGACTTGAAGACCAGGTCGAGGTGGTGGCCGTCGCGGGATTTCTGATCGGTCTTGAGTTCGGCGGAGGGGTCCTCGGCGACGATGCGGGCGGAGAGCGCCTCGACCATGGCCTTCTCGGTAAGGGAGATGCCGCGGTCGAGGGTCTTGCCGAACGAGTCTTCCTCTTCCTTGAGGATGTCGCGGACGCGGGATGGGTTGATGGTGAGTTCGGGGAAGAACTCGCCCATGCGATCGACCACGACCGGAACGAGGTTGGAGAAGAAGCCGCCCTTGGCGCCGAGCATCTGTCGCCCGTACCGGACCGCGCGGCGGAGGATGCGGCGGAGGACGTAGCCGCGACCCTCGTTGGACGGGACGGCGCCGTCGGTGATGGCGAACGTCAGCGCGCGGATATGGTCGGCGATCACGCGGTAGGCGGTGTCGACGCCGTCGTTGTCGGCTTCGCCGAGGCGGCCCATGTACGGGCGGGCGCCTGTGGCGCGCTCGATCGCGGCGAAGATGGGCATGAACAGATCGGTGTCGTAGTTGGAGAGCTTGTTCTGCAGGACACTGACGAGTCGCTCCAGGCCCATGCCGGTATCAACGTGGCGGGCGGGCAGGGGGCGGAGCGAGCCCGCATCCTCGCGGTTGAACTGGATGAAGACGTGGTTCCAGATCTCAAGGACATTGGGGTCGCCGGCGTTAACCAGGCGGCTGGCATCGCGGTCGCCGATGCGGTCGTAGTGGATCTCCGAGCAGGGGCCGCAGGGGCCGGTTTCTCCCATCTCCCAGAAGTTGTCCTTCATGTTGCCCGGGAGGACGTGTCCCCTGGGAAGCAGCGAGGACCAGAGGTCGCGGGCTTCGAGGTCCGGCTCGAGACCGGAGGCGGGGTCGCCCTTGAAGTAGGTGGCGTAGAGGCGGCCGGGGGGGATGCGGTAGACCTTGGTGAGCAGCTCGAAACCCCAGGCGATGGACTCGGCCTTGAAGTAGTCGCCGAAGGACCAGTTGCCGAGCATCTCGAAAAACGTGTGGTGGTAGGTGTCCTTGCCGACATCCTCGAGGTCGTTGTGCTTGCCGCCCGCGCGGATGCACTTCTGGGAGTTGGTGGCGCGGCTGAGACCCGCGAGTGGGCTCCCGGGCTGGACCTGTCCCAGGAAGATCGGCTTGAACTGGTTCATGCCCGCGTTGGTGAACAACAGCGTCGGATCGTCGTGCGGGACGACCGGCGACGAGGGCACGAAGGTGTGGCCAGCGGCGCCGGGCCCTGGCCGGGACCGGAAGAAGTCGATGAACTGACGTCGGATTTCGTCGGCGGTCATGTGGTGGGGGATCGGCCGGGGGCCGCGGGTTGGTGAATCGGGGGCGGAGCCGAGTGAGGGTGGCATCGGTGTCTCCCACGAGCGTGCGGAGGGAGAATATCGTGGCGAACGGCGTCACGGACCGAACGCAATGCTATTCGGGCACCGGGGCAGGCGGGGGTTGTCGACCGCCGCACATGGTACAGTTGCCCCCTGTGATGTGCCGGTTCGGGGTGGAGTGGGGTTCCGGTTCCGGCCCGGCGGGCCGGGTTTGAGGGCCACGGATGCGCAAGTATGACCTGTGTGTGATCGGGAGCGGGCCGGGCGGGCAGAAGGGCGCGATCCAGGCCGCGAAGCTGGGGAAGCGAGCCTGTGTTGTCGAGAAGATGGAGTTTGTCGGGGGCGTGGCGATCAACACCGGCACGATCCCCAGCAAGGCCCTGCGAGAGGCCGTGCTGGCGGTGACCTCGCTACAGGAGCACGCGGCGGAGGTGTCGAACATCGTGATGGATCAGGCGACGCGCCTGAAGCGGGTCGCCGACTCGTGCAGCCGTGTGATTCGCGCCGAGGTGGAGATCGTTCGCGGGCACCTGATCTCCAACGGGATCGACCTGTACTCGGGGACGGGTAAGTTCCGCGGGCCGACGACCATCGAGGTTGAGGGGGCGCAGGGGACCGAGGTGATCGAGGCAGCCAACTTTTTGATCGCGACCGGGACAACGCCGGCGCGGCCGAAGTCCATCCCGTTCGACACGACGGACGTCATCACTTCGGACGAGTTGCTGCGGCTGCCCTACGTGCCGCGGACCATGATGGTGGTCGGCGGCGGGGTGATCGGGACCGAGTACGCGTCGATGCTGACATCGCTGGGGATGCGGGTGACACTCATCGAGGGGCGGAACCGGCTGCTCGACTTTGTGGACAGCGAGATCTGCGAGGCCCTGCAGTATCACCTGCGAAAGGCGGGGTTGACGCTGCGGATGGGCGAGAAGGTCGTGAGCATCAAGCGGATCGATCCGCCGGCAGGGGCGCGGGTGGGGAACGACGCGATGGTGGAGGCGACGCTGGAGAGCGGGAAGACCCTCCGGGCCGATGCGCTGATGTACTGCGTTGGCCGCCAGGGGTGTACGGATCTGCTGAACCTGGGTGCGGCCGGGCTCGAGGCCGACGATCGCGGGCGGATCAAGGTCAACGAGCGATTCCAGACCCAGCAGCCCCACATTTACGCCGTCGGCGACGTGATCGGGTTCCCGGCGCTGGCGAGCACGTCGATGGAGCAAGGCCGGCTCGCGGCGTGCGCCATGTTCGGAGAGCGTGCTGATGCGGTGCAGCGGTTGCTGCCCTATGGAATCTACTCGATCCCGGAGATCTCGATGGTCGGCTGGACCGAGGACCAGTTGACGAAGGAAGGGATTCCGTACGAGGCTGGGGTGGCGCAATACCAGGAGACGGCCCGGGGCCACCTGCTTGGCGACGACATCGGCATGCTCAAGCTGCTGATCCACCAGGAGAGCCACGCGATCCTTGGGGTGCACATCATCGGGACGCAGGCTACGGAGTTGGTTCACATCGGGCAGGCCGTCATGGCGTTCAACGGCACCGTCGAGCACATCGTGAACACCGTGTTCAACTACCCCACGCTGGCCGAGTGCTACAAGATCGCGGCCCTCAACGGGCTCAACAAGCTCAAGAGCATCTGAGGTTTATTCCGGGCTATGCTGGGGGCGTGGCGGCCCGAAAGAACAAGCCGAAGCCCGATCGGGGTGTCGCGGATGCGGCGCCGGCGGCCGCGGGCGCTGCCGTCGTCGTGCCCACGCTCGAGGGGCTGCTTGGCCAGGATCGTGCCGTGGCGACGCTCCGGCAGGCGATGGACTCCGGGCGGATCCACCACGCGTGGATCTTCAGCGGCCCCGCGGGAGTCGGCAAGTTCACGGCGGCAGTCGCCTTCGGGGCGTTGCTGCTGGACCCGACCCTGGCGCCCGATCTGAGCGGGGCCCTCGCGGCCGAAGAGGGCAGCGAGACTCGGCGGCTGATCGAGTCGGGCACGCACCCGGACTTTCACATCGTGAACAAGGAGTTGGCAGGGATCAGCCGCGAGCCGAGCGTGCGGAGCGGCAAGCAGCGGGTGATCCCGGTGGACGTGGTGCGTGAGTTCCTGGTCGAGCCGGCTGTGCGGACGCGGAGAGTTCGGGGGAAGACCCTTGCGGGCAAGGTGTTCATCGTTGATGAGGCGGAGTTGATGCGTGATGATGCGCAGGACACGCTGCTCAAGACGCTGGAAGAACCTCCCGAGGGCGCGGTCATCATCCTGGTAACCGCGAGCGAGGAGCAACTCCGCCCAACGGTGCGGAGCCGATGCCAGCGGGTGGCCTTCGGAACGCTGGGTCAGCGGGAGATGGACCGATGGCTCAAGGCCTATGCGGATCGGATGGCGTCGACCGGGAGTGAGACGGCCAGGGAGATCTCGGCGAAGGAAGCCGAGTGGCTCGCTGCGTACTCGGGCGGCTCGCCGGGGTGGGCGGCCTCAGCGATCGAGAACGGGCTGTTCGGCTGGCACGAGGCTCTGGCGCCGCTGCTGGCTCAGGTCGATGCGGGGAGGCTGCCGCCGGAACTGGGCGCGACGATGTCGCGGCTGGTGGAGGAGCGTGCGGCGGCCTGGGTGAAGGCGAATCCGGAGGCGAGCAAGGAGTCCGCCAACGCGCACTGGGCCCGCCGGATGTTCTCGCTGCTTGCTGAGCACCAGCGAGGATCGATTCGTCGAGCAGTGGTCAAAGGAGATGGGACCGGCGCCGCGCTGCGGGCGATCGATCTGCTGCAGGCGGCTGAGCGGCAGATCGCGACGAACACCAACCCGTCGCATGTCATGGAGAATCTTGCGGCGCAGCTCGTGGTGCGGGACTGGTAAACTCGCGGCGGGAGCAGACCTGGGCGGCTCAGCCCTGCACGCTCAGCGGCCGGTGCTCGGCCGCGGCGGGGGGGGGCGGCGCCGGACGGGATCGATCGGGGACGTTGGCTTGCCCTCGTTCACCGGCGAGCTTGTCCATCAGCATGCGCCATGTCTCGCGTTCGTACTCGAGCAACTGGATCACATGGTCGGCCTTTGTCTGGTCTTTTTCCAGACTGGCCGACGTGAGCTCGGTGTACATGTAGGTGTACAACGATGACACCTTGGCGCAGAGATCGGGATCGACCTCGGGGCGCGTTGAGGTGATGAGCTCGACGAGGATGTCGCGGCAGCGCTGGAAGCCGTTGTACACAGCCTCGTAGTTCTTGGTGCCGAGCGCATCACGCCCCTGTCGCGCGAATCGCACGGCGCCATCCAGGAGCATCAGCCGCAGCTCCTCGGGACTGGCGGTGAGGATCTTGGTGCGGAGGTACGGATTGACGTTTGCGGTTTCACTGCTCATGGGCGACGGAACTATCGGGCCATGGGAGGGGCGGCTTGAGCAACGGGCGGCCTGGAATCGTCGTTGCGGGTTATCGGGCCGCCAGGGCGGCGAGGCCGCCGAGCGAGGACTGCTGGGACTGCAGCGAGGCGATGGCCTGCTCCATCTGCAGGAACTGGCGGGAGAGAACGATGCGCTTGTTCTCCAGCTTCTTGTCGATGTCGGCGATGCGGTCGTTCTGGAGCTTGATCTGGGCCTCGAAGCCGTCGGCACGGGACTTAAAAAGGCCCGCGGCGATATCCACGTAGGACTCCGCCAGCCGTCCGATCTGTTCCATGACGCCAAGGGTCGTGTACGTCGGGGTTGTCGGGTTGCTGTCGACAACCACGGGCTGGTCCGGCGTGGGCGTTGTCGGATTGGTCGGCGGTGTTGCCGCGACCTTTGCGGAGAACAGGTCGGCGACAGCCTGTGCATCCTGGTTAAGCGCCGCGCGGAGCGCATCAGTGTCAAGGGTGACCGAGGCGCCAGAACCGATCTTGATGCCCACCTGCGACAGGAACTGGAATGTCCCGGAGACGCCGATGGCCTTGGCCTGGATGGAGCTGAACAGCGAACTCCGCAGTTGCACAGCAGTCGAATCGCCGAGGAGGGTTCCTTTCTTCTTGGTCGCCTCGTCGTACTTGGTGTAGGTCGCGATGCGGGCGGTGATCTCGTTGAACTTGTCGACGAACTCCTGGACCGCGGTGACAATCGCGTCCGTATCCCGCGACACCGTGAGGGACACGGGCGTGGTGCTGGTGGATACGGCATCGAGGCGGACACCCGGGACAATCCCATCGAACGTGTTGGTGGTGCTTTCGAGCAGCACGCCGCGGGCCGGGTCGTCGACGCCGTAGAACATGCGGGCGTCGGAGCCGCGGCTGAGCGTGACGAAGGACAGGTCGACGCCGCCGGTATCGAGCGTGAACCGGCCGGCCTTGCCGGTCAGTTTGCTGGAGAGGCTGAGCCTGAAGGGCGTCGCGCCGTTGCCATCGCTGATGACAGCCGCGGAGACGTTGATGTTCGCGGAGTTGATCTTCTGGGCGATGGTGTCGAGGGTATCGGCAGCCGTGAAAGCGACCTTCCGCTCGTAGGAACCGTCGATCGTGTTGTCGTCGCCGGTGCCGGCGGCCTCGCCGGCGATGTTCAGGCTCTTGGCGACCGTGCCGGAAGCGTCTGTGATCCGGATCTTGGATCCGCCGGTTTCGCCGGCTCGCTCGCGGATCAGGATGCCGTCGCCGTTGGCGTTGATCACCGCCTCGACGTTCAGCGTGGCGCCGTTGATCTGCGCCAGGACATCGCCGATCGTCCGGGTGGACTCGCTGATGGTGATGGTCGCACGCCGGCCGTCGCTGCCGGTGATCTCGAACGATCCCGTGCCGATGCCGGACCCGCCATTGAGCGTCGACAGCGATGTGCCCAGGGCGATGTAGCGGTGCTGCAGGCGCTGGCCGCTGAAGGTGGCCGAGGCAACTCCGGCGGGATCTGTGGCGAGCCCCAGGGCGGTCGCTCCGCCACCAGAAACAATCAGGTTGCCGCTGCCGCCGGTGGAATCGGTGAGCTTCAGGCCGGTGCCGGTCGCGTCGAGGGAGGCCCGTACCTTGACACTCCCGCCGGCGGTGGTGGCGGTATTGATCGCGTCGATGATGTCCGAGACCGAGCCGCCGGTGGGGACGGTGAAGCTGTACGAGGCGCCGGTCCGATCGGTGATCGTAATATCACCGGCGGCAAGGCCGAGGCCGCCGTTGAGATTGGAAGCGAGGGTCGAGTTGATGCCCGCGACCACACGGGCGCCGGTGATCGTGCTGGACGCGACGTTGGCTTCAAGGCCCAGGTCCGTGGCGGCGGTGCTCGCGGCGTTCCCGGTACCGGCATTGGCGACGACAAAGTTTCCCGTGCCGCCGGTATTGTCGGTCAGGGTCAGGCCCGTGCCGTCTGCGGAGATCGCCGCGGTGACCGTACCGTTGGACTGGGTATTGATCCTGGTGATGACGTCCTGGATCGACGACGATGCGGAGGCGATCTTGACGCTCTGGCCGTCGTACATGTCACCGAGGTCGATGAGCACGGAGGCGCCGTCGCGGGTGGTGATCGCCAGGTCGGGCGTGCTGGTGCCCGCGGCGGCGTTGAAACGGACGCCGTTTCCATCGCGGACGGCCGAGAGCGACGTGCCGCCGCCGACATAGTGGATGCGGGAGCCGGTCAGGACCTTGCCGGCGGGAGTGGTTGCGGATGTGCCCGCGATGCCGAGGCTGGTGGCCGTGTCGTACCCGGGGGCGTTCGCAACGACAAGCTGGCCGGCTCCCCCGGCCGTGTCGCTGAGCACCAGATGGTCGCCCTGCGCCGAGGCCGTGAACCTGCCGTTCCCGGCGGCGTTGATCGCTTCGAGCACCTCGCCGACCGTGGCGGTTCGCGAGAGGTCGACAGTGACCGCGGTTCCCGCGGAGTCCGTCACCGTGATCTTGCCACGGGCAACGCCGGCCCCGCCGTTGAGGTCGGAGAGGCTGATGTCGCGGTCCAGGCGGCCGCGATCGGACTCGAAGATGAACTGCGAAGCGCCGAGGCCGGAGATATTGCGATCGGCGAACCCGCGGGAGAGCACCTGCTGGCTCGAGACCACGCGGTCCACGATGAACGTGTAGTTGCCCGGCAGAGCGCCGGTGGTTGCGGCGGCGCTGAGCACGGAGGGATTGCTGCTGGTCGCAACGGCGGACTGGAAGATCTTCTTGGTTGAGAACGACGTGGCGAGGGTCTTGAGCGCGCCGACGCGGGTGTTCAGATCGAGGAACGCGGCTTGCTGGGCCTGAATCTGGATAAGCCGCTGCTGAGCCAGGGTCTTGGGCCTGGCCTCGATCTGGAGCAACTGCTCGATGAGCTGGCCGCTGTTGATGCCGCTAAACAGGCCCGTGGTGCTGGTGATTCCGCTCATGCGCCCTCCATGGCGTGCGAAGGTCGAAACAGATCAAGGTGGAGCGTGGGCGGTGGGACGAACGGGTCGGCCTTACGACGCGGCCCGGGTCTGCGAGCGAGAACCCCGGTGCAGCCCGGACCGCACGTGGAACTGCGGCACGCCGCCGCGGGCGCTCGGTCGTTCCAGGCCCTTTCGGCCGAGCCGAAGGCTGTCCATGACCCAGCCGTTGAGGGTGCGCTGGAACATGGCTTTGGCCTTCGCCTCAGTCATTCTGCGACCGGTCGAATCCTGCTTCACGGCCAGGGCTCCTTCCCGCCGAACGCGGCCGACGCGTGTAGATCGGCCCTGCTCTGTAGTCTGCTGTAATTCGGGATCCAAACAAAACAGGTACAAAAGTCGCGGTCCCGGAACGACCGGTGTACTCATCGGCTTCAGCACCGGGCGTCTTGCCCGTGCAGTCCATTTCATGCTCGAAACCGCCAGCGTTCACGCACCCGAGCCCCCCGGTGAGCGTTGTTACGCAATCAGCGAACGACGCAGGGCTACGCGCCGATAATGAGGCGCGGCAGTTTGCCGGGTATTCGCCGCGTATCCCGGGAAAGTTCAGGAACCGGCAATCGACGGAGTTTAGTTGTGATGCAGGACTGGTGCCCCACGATTCTCCGGCGAACGGCGACCGCCATCTCGGCGCTCCTCCTCCTTTCCGCGGTCGGGGGCATCATACTGACAGTTGTCAACACGCCCAAGCCGGCGTGGTTTGCCCTGTCGTTTGAGGTGGCCATTTTGGGGGCAACTGCGGTCGGGTTGGCAGCGGGGTTGCGGCGGACGGGGCGGTGCACCGCGATGGCCTACGCCTGTGTTGCCGGAGTGGTCATGGCCGGGTCGTTCCTGTCGGGGCTCAGCGCCCATTGGACCCTTGGGTCGCTGGACTTACGGTTGATCGTGATCGCTCGGATCGCCGCGGCGGGCGTGCTGGCGCTGATCGCGGCGTGGGCCATCCTGGGCCGGGCGCCCACGCGCACGGTTCCGATGCTGGCTCGAGCGGGTGCTGCGGGTGTGGTGGCGTCGGGCTTGCTCGTTGGGGTTTGGTTGCTCCGCGCCCAGTTCGCGGGGATGTCCGAGGTTGTGCGGTTCGTGCTGGGAGTCGTTGTGTTTCTGATTCTGACGGGCCTCGTTGCGGCGGCAGTCGATCGACTGATTCGTGCGTTCGAGATCGGCGTCGAATCGCCGCCTCCCGGAGCGCCGCCCGCAACCCGCTGACAATGCAGCACAGGGTCTGTGGTGGTCTGGTAGGATCGTTGCGGAATGACCGCGAAGCGATCCAAGGCCGACTGGCGCGTTCGACTCGGATCGGCGATGGCGACGTACGGGTCGGTTGTTGCCCTCGCGATGCTCCTGCTCGTCGGGTCACGGCTCAGCGAGTCGTTCATCTCGATCGCGAACTTCAACAACATCCTGCGTCAGAACTCGGTGGTCGGCATCATTGCTGTTGGGATGACGTTCGTCATCATTCTGGGCGGCATCGACCTCTCGGTCGGCTCGCTCGTGGCGATGCTTGGCGGGCTGGGAATCCTCGCGATGAACACGGCGAGCGCCGCCGGAGCGCCGGATTGGCTCGCCATCGTTGTTGGAGCGTCGGTGATGGTGCTTGGGGGGCCGCTGGTGGGGATGGGGAGCGGGGTCCTGATTGCAAAGGGACGGATCGCACCCTTTATCGCCACGCTTGGGGGCATGGCGGCGTTCCGCTCGATCTCGCTCGCGGCGGCCGACGGGGGGGAGTTCCGGTCGGCGGTCTCGGCTTTCGGGGTCATTGGGTCGGGGGGAATCGAGATTCCCTTTGTTCAGATCAGCGAGGGCGTGGCCATGCGGGTGCATTACCCCGTCCTGGCCTTCCTGATCGTCGCCGCTGTAGCCCACGTGGTGCTCAGGCGCACGACGCTGGGCACGTATATCCACGCCATCGGCGACAACGATCGCGCGGCTCGCTATGCGGCCATCCCGGTCGATCGGGTGCGGATTGTGACGTACGGGATCAGCGGATTGGCGTGCGGAATCGGGGCCCTGCTGATCGCATCGCGGCTCAACTCGGTGAGCAGTTCGCAGACCGGGACACTCTATGAACTCGACGCGATCGCCGCCGTGGTGGTCGGCGGGACTCGGATGCAGGGGGGAGCGGGTCGGGTATGGGGGACCGTGGTGGGCGTCCTCCTTCTGGGGGTTGTCAATAACATGCTCAACATGGTCTCGAGCAGCGAGACGCTCAGGTGGCTCGGACTTGGAAGCGTGAACATGATCCACCTGCAAGGGCTGGTCAAGGGGGCGATCATTGTGGCCGCGGTGCTGGTGCAGCGGCCGGGTCGGCAGGCCTGAGCGGTCGACAACTCAGGCGAAGGAGCGAGGCGATGCGTGGATGGGCGAGTCTGGCGGCGGCGTGCATGGTGGTAGTTGCGGGTGCAGCGGTGCTTGTTGGCGCGGGGGGCGAGGTCTCGGCGCAGCCGAAGGAGGCGGCGACCTCAAAGAAGCTGCGCATCGGTGTGTCCGTACCGGCCGCCGATCACGGCTGGACGGCTGGAATCGGCTGGTGGGCGCAGAAGGCCATGGAGCTGCACCCCGAAATCGATTGGGTGTACGCCACCGCAAACAACCCCGAGAAGCAGACCGCCGACATCGAGGACATGATGGTCAAGGGGGTCGACGGGCTCGTGATCCTGGCGACGGAATCGACCCCGCTCACGCCCGTGGCCAAGCGGGCTCATGACCGCGGGATCTTCATCGTCAACGTTGATCGCGGGTTCACGGAGCCGGTGGCTGACGTGTTTCTTGAGGGGGACAACAAGGCATTCGGTCGTAAGGCCGCCGAGTTCATGGCGCAGAAGCTTGGTGGCAAGGGGAACATCGTGATCCTCTCGGGCATCCCGTGCACGGTGGATACAGACCGTGTCACGGCCGCGATGGAGGTTTTCTCGCGGTACCCGGGGATCAAGGTCCTCGGCAGCCAGCCGGCGATGTGGAGCCGCGAGAAAGCGCTGGCTGTGATGGAGAACTTCCTGACGCAGTTCCCGAAGATCGACGCTGTTTGGGCCGCGGACGACGACATGGCGCTTGGGGCCATCCAGGCGATCAAGGAATCGGGACGCCAGAAGCAGATGTGGGTGTTCCCGGGAGCCGGCATGAAGGAAGTGGTCAAAATGGTCATGGACAAAGACCCTATGGTCCCGGCCAATATCACCTACTCGCCGTCGATGATCGCGGCGGGGATCCACACGGCGGTTTCGGTGCTGCGAGATGGCAATCGTGAGAAGGTGATGCAGTTCATGCCCCGGCACCTGATGATCGATGTCGAGCTCATCACTCCGGAGAACGCGGCGCAGTACTACTTCCCCGACGCCGTGTATTGATCACGGGTGAGCCGCCGCATGGATGCACCATCGAGGCCGAGCGGATGGCTGAACAGCCTGTGGCGGGCGGCGAGACACCGCCCCGCCGCGGCGGTTGGTGCGGTGTGGCTGGCGCTGGTGGTGCTGTGTTGCGTTGGGACGCTGCCTTGGACTCTTGGATCAGGACCCAGTGGTCCGCGGTACGACGTGCAGGACCGACTTGCAAGGAGCCTGCCTCCGTCCTGGGCGCCCGGCAACGAGATCCCGCAAGGGCCAGGGGTTGACCGACTCCCGGATTCACGTGCCAAGCGCCTCCATGATGTGGCGGCCAGAGAGGCGATCAATGCGGAGGCCCGGCGGCGGGGCACGACTTCCGGGGAGATGGCGGCGAGCGGCTTTGTCCCAAGCGGCGACCAGCTTCGCGATTCGGCGCCGACGATGCTGATGGGCACCGATGTGCTCGGGCGTGACTTATTTGTGCGGATCATCGCTGGCGGTGGCGTATCTCTTGGTGTCGGGCTGGCGGCGGCGCTGATCTCCGTGTTCCTCGGGACGCTCTACGGCGCTGTGGCGGGCTACGCCGGCGGGCGAGTTGACTCACTGATGATGCGCCTCGTCGATATTCTCTATGGACTGCCATACATCCTGCTCGTGGTGCTGCTCGCGGTGGCATCAGATGCGGTCGTCCAGCGGCTCCAGATCGAACGGGCGAGGAGTGGGCTGCCCGAGCTTCCCTCGTCGCGTGTCGAGATGCTACAGGTTGTCACGCTGCTGGTCGCGATCGGTGGGGTATCGTGGCTCACCATGGCGAGGGTGATCCGTGGCCAGGTTCTCAGCTTCAAGGCACGGCCGTTCGTTGAGGCGGCGCGAGCGGTCGGCGCAACGCCGACGCGGATATTCCTGCGGCACCTCTTGCCGAACCTTGTTGGGCCGATCGTGGTCTACGCCACTCTCACCGTGCCGCAGGCCATTCTGCAGGAGAGTTTTCTCTCGTTTCTCGGAATTGGTGTCCGACCGCCGCTCCCGAGCTGGGGGAGTCTCGCGGCGGACGGGCTGAGCGAACTGAACCCGTATCAATCGAACTGGTGGTTACTCGCGTTCCCCTGCCTGATGCTGGCCACCACATTGCTCGCCCTCAACTTCGTCGGCGAGGGGCTCCGCGAGGCCCTCGATCCAAGGAGGGCCGCGCCGTGACCCTGCTCCGCGTGAACGACCTGAGCGTGTCGTTCCGATCGCGCGCCGGCTCGTGGCGGCGCGTGGTCGATGGGGCATCGTTCATCGTGCATCCCCGCCAGACCCTGGCGATTGTCGGCGAATCCGGGAGCGGCAAAACCGTCACCGCGCTAAGCCTCATGCGGCTCTTGCCCGAGGACTCGGCGCGGATCGACACCGGGTCTGCCGTCCTGGAATCGCGAGAAGGCCCGGTTGACCTGCTGCGTTGCCCCGAGCGTCAGTCCAGGCGGCTCCGAGGCGGCGACGTCGCGATGATTTTTCAGGAGCCTATGACGAGCCTGAACCCGGTGTTCACGATTGGAGAGCAGATTGTTGAGGCAGTGCAGTGGCATCAGTCGGTGAGCCGGGCCGAGGCACGCGACATCGCCTCTGCGGCGCTTGAAGAAGTTGGTATCTCCGGCGCCCGTTCCCGGCTGGGTCACTACCCGCACCAGTTCTCGGGAGGGATGAGGCAGCGGGTGATGATCGCCATGGCGCTGGCCTGTCGACCGCGGCTGCTGTTGGCCGACGAACCGACCACCGCACTTGACGTCACCGTTCAGGCCCAGGTGCTGGACCTGCTTCGCTCACTCAAGCACTCGCGAGATCTCTCGATGGTGCTGATTACACACGCCCTGAGCCTGGTCGCTGAGCACGCCGATACGGTGTGCGTGATGCACGCCGGTCGGATCATCGAGTACGCTCCGGTTCGCCTCCTTCTGTCGAGACCGATGCACCCATACACCCAGGGACTCTTGGCGTGTGTACCGACGGTTGGCGGCGCTCGTGGGAGATTCCAGACGATTCGTGAGTTTGTTGACGATCCAAGCCGGTATGCTCCATTGGCCGACGGCCATGTACCCTGGTGGCCGGGACGTGTGGCGCCGCCGGATGCCGGTCCCAGTTCCGATCTCGCAGAGATTGGTCCTAGCCATTGGCTTCGAATCTGGTCGAACCGTGCAGCCCGGGGTGCCCGTTTCGACTCCGACAGCGCTCGAGCTGTCGGACCGACTTAGAGAGATGGGACGCCACGTTTTCAACAGGCGGGATTGGAACGGCATTGACTTATCGCCTGCGGGTCCGACGATCCTGGAGATGGGACAATTCGAAGTATGTAAATTCTTGCAGTATCTAGACTTGTACAGAAATAACGATTGCCCAACAAACCCACGATTGGCGTACGTGGAGCGTGCCCGGGACGGCAGCAAAGACTTTTCCACATTCAACTCACGGCGGACACGGCAGGAGTTTGCGACTACTTACCTGGAGCTGCACGCGTGCGAGCCCTGATCCTTGCGGATGAGAGTTTCTCGGGGCGTGAGCAGGGCATGCTCACGCGCCTGGAGGTCGGGTTGGTCGCCGAGGGGGTGCGCGTCGTGCGGGCGGTGCCCGCCACGGCGCTGGATTCGGCGCCGGGCGCTGTGTATTCGCCTGTGGTGGGGTACGACGTTGGGTTGATGGGACTCAGGCGTTCGAGCCGCGCCCGAGCCCTCGTTGACCGGGTGCAGGGCGCACTCGAGTCCTCGGCCGGGGCGCAAGGGAGCAAGGCGCTGCAGGAAAGTCTGGTCGGGGAGGCCGCGCTCGTCGACGTTGTGCATTGTTTCGGCGACGCCGCGTGGCCGCTCGGGATTGAGCTGGGGCTGCAGACCGGGGCTGGTGTTGTGCTCGAAGTCACATCGGCCCGTGCGGTCGCGCGTGCGGCGGAACTGGCGGCGCATCACGGGTGGGGGAGCGAGCCGCCGGCCGTCGTGCTCTTTGCGCCCGATCTGGCGATGGCACGGGCCCTTGAGGAGGCAGTTGGGCGGGTGTCGGTCTCGTCCGGTGGCAAGACTGCCGGAGGGCGAATCGCGCTTTCCCCCTGGGGCGTGCACGCGCCCGGCACGCTTCCCGCGCACCGACGAGTGCCGCTGGACCCTGCCGCACCGATCTCCATTGCGGTGCTGCTCAGCGACGAACGAGGCGATCACGCGCTGACGCCGGTGATCACGGCCCTATCGGAAGTTGCCAGGAGATGCCCGGAACTGCTCGTGTTCTTTGATGCAGGGTGCCAGCGCCACGCGCAGGTCTGGCGCCGCTCATCAGAGCTTGGGCTGCTGCCCCGGATCTCGATGGTGGGAGACATGGAGTCCCATCGCGAGCCGGTGTTGCACGTGGATCTGCTGCTGCAGCCCGGAGCCGGGGCCGAGCATCGCTCGCTTACACTCGACGCCATGGCGGCCGGGGCATTGGTGGTCGCAGCCGCGGACCCGCTTGTCGATTGCCTGATCGGGGGCACGACGGCCACGGTCATCACCGAGGACCGGCGGGCGGATACCGCGTCGTGGGCGGAGGCGATCATGTCGCTGATTGCGGAGCCCGACCGTGCCTTGCGCCAGCGGGAAACAGCGCTGGCATGGGTGCGGGACCACCGATCGGGCGCCGGGCATGTGGCGGCGGTGCTGAAGGGCTACGAGCAACTCGTCGGTCCGGGGGCACGCGCCGAGAAGGACTAGGCGGAAGGGCGACGGCGGGTGCCCAGGCAGGTAGGCTGTGCACATGGGACGACTCCCGTTTGATCCGCAGCGGATGGCCGCGGCACCGCAGCACGGGCCGCTGAGTGGGGGGGGGGAATCGCGGCTCACCGTGAGCCAACTCGCCTCATTGATCGAAGGGGTGTTGCGAGACGCGTTGCCCGCGAAAGTGCGGGTCGTTGGCGAGGTCAGCGGGTTTCAGGCCAAGGGACACTGGTACTTCTCCCTCAAGGACGCCGCCGCGGTCATCGGCTGCGTGATGTGGGAGTCTGCCGCGCGACGCTCGGTGTTTGAGCCGACCGACGGGCAGGAGGTTGTTCTCACCGGCAGAGTCGAGTTCTGGGGCAAGGGCGGGCGGACGCAGTTCTACGTCGAGCGGATTGAGCCGGTCGGGGCAGGGGCCCTCGATCTCAAGTTCCGGCAGCTCTGCGAGGAACTGAAGGGACTGGGCTGGTTCTCTCCGGATCGGAAACGACCGGTGCCGACGTTTCCGCGGCGGGTCGCCGTTATCACCAGCCGGACCGGCGCAGCCTTGCAGGACGTGCTCGACACCATGCGGCGTCGCTGTCCGGCTGTGGGCCTCGGAGTGATCGATGTTCGCGTGCAGGGGGATGGAGCGGCGGCGGAGATTGCCGCCGCAATCCGGTGGGTATCGAGGGTGCACGCCGCCGAGGGGATCGACGCGGTCCTCCTTACGCGTGGCGGAGGTTCGAAAGAGGACCTCTGGGCGTTTAACGAGCGAATCGTCGCCGAGGCGGTCGTGCAATCGGCCATTCCGGTGGTAGCGGCGATCGGTCATGAGACAGACACAACCATCGCAGAGCTGGTTGCGGACGAGCGGTGCGCGACGCCGACGCAGGCCGCGATGCGGGTCACGCCCGATCGGGACGCGCTCCGTGAGCAGATTGGGACAATGGGGGGACGGCTGGCCTCGATCATGTCGCGTGCCTGTAAGCATGAGCGTGAGCGTCTTCGGTCGGCCGCCCGCCACCCATTTTTCAGCGATCCCGGCGTCATCGTTGCGGATCGACGGGACGACGCCGCCGACGCCGCGGTGCGGCTGGCGTCGGTCGTTCGGCGGAGGGTATCCGACGCGGGTGTGCGGCTTGAACGGGCGTCTGGGGCGCTGGAGCGGCACCGCCCGGCAGCGGTGTACGCACGCCGAGCGGCGGAAGTCGCGAGGTTCGGCGCCGCGCTTCGGGCCGCGATGGCCGGCAGACTCGTCCGAGCACGGGCCGAGGCGGAGGCGGCCGCGCGACGGCTGGTCGGGGCGGTCCGTGTCGTGCTGCCACGAGAGGGAAGCAGGGTGGCGGCCGCGGAGCGTGCCCTGGAGCTCGTCGGACCGATCAGCGTTCTCCGCCGGGGGTTTTCCGTGACGTTGCGCGGCGATGGGAGCGTTGTTCGCTCAATCGGCGACGTGCGAAGCGGCGAGGTGTTGGATACGCGACTTGTTGATGGAACGGTCCGGTCAACGGTTCAGGGCGATGCGAGCGGCCATGGAGCAATCCCCGTGGAACGCGTTGCTCAGGCGGAGACCGCGCGGGCACGGCGCAAGGCGGGCCGGGCGGGCGCGGTCTCCAAGGGGCAGATGGACCTGTTCGGGGGTTGATGCTACGTTGGACCACGGCAGCTGCCGGCAAGCGAGGTGGGATCGATGAGCCCAACACGACAGGGATCGGGCGAAAAGGGAGCAACGGGCGACGCCGCCGAGCCGGCGTTCGAGGAAGCGCTCGCACGGGTCGAAGCGATCATCGAACGAATCGAGGGAGGTGAAGTCGGCCTCGAGGAGTCGTTGGCTCAGTACGAAAAAGGGGTCGAGATGATCCGTCGCTGCCGCGTGCTCCTCGAGAGGGCCGAACAGAAGGTCGAGGAGTTGACCGCAAAGATGAAGCAGGATCGTGGCGGCGAGTAGATCCGCAACATCTCCGACTGGCGTCGGTAGACAGTCGGGGATGGTGGTAGCGAACCGATGAAGTGCTTTCGACTTGTCATCGTGATTGGCGGGCTCGTCGTCTGGGGCTCCTTGTTCTCGTGCTCCTCGGCCTCGAAGGCGCCCCCATCGGCGGGAACTGCCGAAACCGCCAGCCCGCGCCACGCGCTCCACAATGTTCACCGGGTCAACGATCGCATTGTCTCCGGGTCGGTCCCCGAGGGCGGACCGGGATTCGATGATCTCCGGGACATGGGCATCCGGACGGTCATTTCGGTCGATGGCGCCACCCCCGACATCGAGGCCGCACAGGCCCGCGGGATGCGGTACGTCCATATTCCGGTTACCTACGCAAACGTGACCAATGCGCAGCGGCTGGAGATCGCCAGGGCGATCCGGGATCTCCCCGGGCCGGTGTATGTCCACTGCCACCACGGCAAGCACCGCGGGCCCGCGGCGGCCGCGGCGGCTGCTGTGGCACTGGGGATCATGACGCCCGACGAGGGGATCGCGTTCATGAAGGCGGCGGGCACCGCGTCGAACTACCAGGGGCTGTATGCCTGCGTGTCAACAGCCGTCGTCGCCAGCGCCGCAGAAATCGACTCCGCGCCAGCGGACTTTCCGCAAGTGCGGCGGGCCCACGGACTGGTCGCCGCGATGGTTGAGGTGGATCAGGCGTACGAACTTCTGGGGGAGATCCGGGCTGCCGAATGGCAAGTGCCTAAAACCCACCCGGACCTGGTTCCCGCAGCCGAGGCGGGGCGGCTTACGGACAACCTCCGGATCGGCGGCGAGGATCCGAAATGCCGGGACCTGGGGGACGACTTCGTGAAGCGGCTCGCCGCGGCCGTTGAGGAAGCGTCGGCGCTTGAGGAGGGGATCGTGGCGGGCGAGCCGCCGGAGTCCCTCGATGCCAAGTGGAAAATCGTCGCCGCCTCGTGCAAGGATTGTCATGCGACGTACCGGGACCGCAGGTAGGCAACCGGTTCAGCCAAAACGGGGGATTCGCCTCGGGCGGGGCCGATAGAGGGGGCCATGCCGGACTACGAGGTGTACCTGCTGATTCTCAAGTTGATGTGGGTGTTCTTTGTCTTTGCGTTTGGGGCGTGTGTCGGGTCGCTCATCAACGTGCTGGTGTACCGGCTGCCGCGTGGGCTCAACGTGGTGACGCCGCCCTCGGCCTGTCCGGCGTGCGGCACGACGCTGACTTGGCGAGAGAACATCCCGGTGCTCGGGTGGCTGGTGCTCGGCGGCAAATGCCGGTTCTGCAAGTCAAAGATCTCGGCGCGGTACCCGATTGTCGAGGCGTTCGTCGGGCTGCTTTTCGCGGGGCTCTTTGTGCTGTGGTACATCGTCCCCGCGTACGCGGTCGAGTTGTCGTGGGACGGTGAGAAGTGGTCCTCGCTTCGTCCCTACTGGTTTCTCAACGACCCGTGGGACACCTGGCCCACCTTCATCATGATTGTGCTTATGCTCGGGGCGTTGACGGCGATGACCCTGATCGACGCCGAGACGTACACGATCCCGCTGGAACTGACCTGGTTTATCGCCATCCTTGGGCTGGTTGTCCATACGGCTCACGCGGGTTGGGTTCAGGCGTACGCCCCGAATGGCCGGCTGCCATGGCCGGCGCCGCACATGAAGGACCACATGGGGTGGGTGTGGTGCATTGCCACGCCGACGAGTTGGAGGTGGATGGGGGCAGCCTTTGGCGGCGCCGTTGGGCTCGCCGTGTCCGGGCTGCTCTTGCGTCTCGGGCTCATCCGACGCAGCTTTGCGGACTACGACCAGTGGGAGGCTCAGGCACGTGCCGCGGCGGAGGCCGAGGGGGATATCGCGCCCCAGGCGACCGCACCGGAGATGTGGCTCATGTACCCGCACGCAAGGCGGGAGATGTTCAAGGAACTGGTGTTCCTGTCGCCCCCGATAGCCCTGGCGTGGATCGGGGGGGTCGTGTGCCACCGGTGGCTTGCCAGCGACACCTTAGCGGGGAGGGTCGGCGTCGTTCCGGACCTGTGGCTTCAGGTTCTTGCCGGGGTGCTCCTGGGGTTTCTCGTTGGCGGCGGCGTGGCGTGGGGGATCCGGATCCTGGGCACGATTGCCTTCGGGAAGGAGGCCATGGGACTCGGTGATGTGTACCTGATGGCCGGAGTCGGGGCATGCCTGGGCTGGATTTCCGCCGTACTGGCCTTTTTCCTGGCGGCGTTCGTCGGGATCTTCTGGCTTGTCATCGGGCTGGTCGCGGGGGGCAGGGTTCAACGGCAACTGCCATATGGCCCGTACCTGGCGGTTGCGACCCTCCTGCTGGTTATCCTCAAGCCGGTTCTGCAACTGGGATTGACCCTGCTTTTTCGGGTTCCCGCGGGCGATCCGCCGATCTACCTGCCGTAGACCCCTCTGTCCGCGATGGATCGCGGCGAACCGCCGGGAGGCGGAAACTGGGGCGGTGAGTCGGACGGGTTTGACACCGGCGGCGTTTCGGATAGCGTTGCCACTTCTTGACCCGTCGGGCGGAGCCGGCGGACTGGCTTGGATGCACGGAGGATGCGCGAATGAACGTGTCGAACGGCTTGATCGGTCAGGTTGCGAAGCTGGTGGCCGGCGGGGTGATGATGGCGGCGTTGGCCGCTGGACTGGGGGGCTGTAACAACGATCTCAAGGATCAGAACGCGGCACTGACGCAGGAGAATCAGGAACTGCGCGACCGCAACTCGCAGCTCGAGAGCCAGCTGCAGACGGCGGACACGGCGAGGTCGGTTGCCGACGGCATGCCGACAGCGACTTATAGCACGGGCCGCCCCTCCGCTCGTCGGAGCAGCTCTCCCGACGACTTCGGTGCGGGCACGCAGATCTCCCGCCAGGGCAACGACATCGTGGTGACGGTTGCGGGCGACGTGCTCTTTGACTCGGGCCAGGCGACGCTCAAGCCGACTTCCAAGAAGACCTTGGACAAGGTCGCGGCGGCGCTCAAGTCCAAGTACAGCGGGAACCCCGTCCGCATCGATGGGTACACGGACACGGACCCGATCCGCAAGAGCAAGTTCGCGAGCAACGAGGCCCTGTCCGCCGCCCGGGCCGAGTCGGTCGAGAACTACCTGATCTCCAAGGGTGTCCCGACGTCCCGGCTCTCGATCCGGGCCATGGGGTCGTCGAACCCCAAGCCCACGAAGAAGGACTCGAGGCGGGTCGAGATCGTCGTCATGGACGGCGGGATCTGATCGCCGCGGCAAACCCGAAGATCCATTGACCGAGGGTGTAGCCCGCGACGGTACGCGGGCTACACTTTCGGCGTTTTATGGGCGATTGGCGCAGCTGGCTAGCGCGCATGCATGACACGCATGAGGTCACTGGTTCGAGTCCAGTATCGCCCACTTTCCACGGTTGCAGGCGGCTCGCATCGGTCGCACCGGCCCGCAAAACCCCTGCAAGACTCGGTGATTCGGCCTCATCCGGCGAGCCTGTGCAATCGGGTGCGATCGGGTACTTCGCCGCTTTTGGCGCCACACTCGGCCGCTTTCCGGCACGACCGCCTTCTTCTTGCTTCGGCGCCCCGGAGCAGTGGTTCTCGGTCCTAGCGAGAGCAACGGCTGACTTGTAGCCCGCTGATTTCATGAAAAGGCGAGGATAGTGCCTTGCGTCCGGCGGGTTTGCTGTATCCTCGCGGACCAAGACCTGAAAAAACACGATCGGTGTTCCCAGCCATCGTGGCTGGCTGGATTCTGTCCAAAGTGATGAGTTTGGAGGTAAACAATGGAAGACGCACGAGCCACGCGACCGAACACAGCCGCCAACACCGCTCGCGTCGTCCAGTTTGCCATGGTGCTACTGGCAGTGCACGTTGCCGCGCCTGATCTGAGTGCCCAATGCTGGCTGAGCGGCGTTGGCGCCCCAGGGCTTGGCGGCGACGCTGCCGCTGCGGTCAGTTGGGATCCGGATGGGTCCGGCCCAATGCCGGCGGAACTGGTTGTTGGCGGCTCGTTTATCACCGCCAGTGGCTCAACCGTAAACCGCATTGCGCGATGGAACGGCACCACGTGGTCGGGGTTTGGAACAGGAATGAATGGCACTGTTAGCGCCCTGACGGTCCTGCCCGGGGGTGACCTCGTCGCCGCGGGGTCGTTCACCACGGCGGGAGGCATCACAGTCAACCGCATCGCACGATGGAACGGGGCCGCTTGGTCCGCGCTGGGCACGGGAATGGACGACCTTGTCAACGCTGTGACGACGCTATCCAATGGCGACCTTGTGGCCGGCGGGAGGTTTACCACGGCGGGCGGCGCGGCGGCAAGCCGCATCGCGAGGTGGGACGGGACGGCGTGGTCCGCCGTCGGTGGTGGGGTCGGCGGGACGCCCCCGTACTACGTTGTTTCGCTCAAGACGCTCGCCAACGGCGATCTGATCGCGGGCGGCTACTTCTCGACGGCGGGTGGCGTCCCGGCGAGTTCGATCGCGCGGTGGGACGGCTCGGCATGGGCGCCGCTCGGCGTCGGGATCAGCGGGGTTGTCAATGCGCTGACAACCATGTCCAACGGCGATCTGATCGTCGGAGGACAGTTCACCAATACGGGCAACCTCGGGCTGGTGGTGCGGCGCATCGCGCGATGGAACGGCACGGCGTGGTCGGCCATCGGCACCGGGATGGATGGCGCCGGGTTCCCGTTGGTGTGGTCGGTGTGGACGCTGCCGCAGGGCGACTTGGTTGCGGCCGGCGACTTCAGCAGCGCCGGGGGAAACGTCGCGAACAATGTCGCTCGCTGGAACGGCACCGCCTGGTCGGCGCTCGGTAGCGGCACCAACAACGTCGTGCGTGCGCTTACGACGCTCAACGACAGTACGCTTGTGGCTGCCGGCAACTTCTCGCTCGCGGGTGGAGCGACAGCGAATCGGGTTGCCCGGTACGCGACCGGCTTCACCGGTCCGCACATTCTGCAGCACCCGCAAGACTCCATTGCCTGTCCCGACCACTCCGTCGAGTTCCACGTGAGCGCCAACGGTCTGAGCCCCTTCACCTACCAATGGCAATGGCAGCCCGCCGGGACGGCCACCGCCTGGGTCGACCTCGCGGTCGGGGACAACGCCGATACCGGAGGCGTGCTCGTCGTGAATGTGACCAACGAGGCGACCGCCACGCTCGAGGCGCGCCCGCTCGCCGGGTACACCAACTTCGCGCCGCGTGAGTTCCGCTGTGTCGTCACCAATGCCTGCGGCGACAGCGTCACGAGCGACGCTGCAACCCTTACAGTGTGCCCGGCGGACTTCGACTGTGACGGTCAGATCACGCCTCTCGACATCGCCGCGTTTGTCAATGCGTGGTCCACCAGCCTTGCTACGGGCACTCTTGCCGGCGATTTCGACTCAGACGGGGCGGTAACCCCTACGGACATTGCGGTCTTCGTGTCCGCGTGGTTTAGTGCAGTTTCCAACGGGTGCTAAGGGACAATGGAGGGCTTGGTCCGGACCCTGATGTGAGTCCTCCGCTGGCTCGGTGATCTGGGCCGACGGCTGCTGTGGTACCCTGATGTTATGGACTCGCCTTCCCAGGTCTGGAGCGAGAACATCGTGCCAGCGGCATCAGGTATCTTGCCGTCCGCCCCGCCGACCCGGGCGGGGGCATTGCCTGCGAGACGCACCGTCTGGCCGTCGGTGGTCGGTATCGTCGCGTTGGTCATCGGTGCCTTAGGGGTGCTGATGAACGCGTGGGGCGTCCTCATGATGCTGGTGCCGGCGGTCTCTCCCGGCATGTCGTCGGTCAACAACGCGACGATGCAGGCATTTGAGACCTACGCACCGCTCCTCCTGCCCTGCTATCTCGCCGGCGTCGTGCTTGCTGTGACGCTGGGCGTTTCCGGGGTCGGGTTGTTGCAGCGGCGGCGGTGGGGGGCGCGGCTCGTGTGGGGCTGGGGATGGGTGAAGATCCTGCAGACGGTTGCCGCCAGCATCGGCGCGGCGCTGATGCAGCGGGCGCAGATGGTCGGGATGGTCTCGTCGACGCCAGTGCCGGCCGGAATGCCAGCCGGGATGCCCGATGTGGTGATGGTGCTGACTCTCATCATGTCCATGGCGTGGGGGCTCGCGCTCCCGGTGTTCGTGCTGGTATGGCTGAGCCTTCGGACGATCAGGGAGCAAACGGCCACCTGGCGCTGAGGTGATCAGCGGCAGATGACGGAGCGATTCGCGATGCGGTGCAAGATGTGCAACTACTCGCTCTGGAATCTTCCCTCACGGACCTGTCCGGAGTGCGGGACGCCCTTTCGGCCAAGCGACTTCGACTTTGTGCCCAACAGCGTGCGATTCTGCTGCCCGGGCTGTCGCCAGGATTACTACGGCACGGGCTCGCGCGGTCATTTGGTTCCAGGGGAGTTTGCCTGTGTGCGGTGTGGCCGGCATCTTCACATGGATGACATGGTGCTGCTACCCACGGAAGGCCTGGTCGAGGAGCAGACGCAGGTCGACGTTGTGCCGTGGCTTGACCGCAAGCGGCGCGGCCGGCTCGTCGGGTGGATTACGACCGTAGGGCTGGCCCTTGGCATGCCGCGGCGGTTGGCAGGTGCAATCCCCGTGGGGCGAGGGACGGGAGCAGCCCTCGGGTTCCTTGTCGTCACGTCATTTGTCTACCTGGCCATCGGCCTTGCGGTTCCGGCGCTCGCCATGGCCGCGTTGACGGTTGCGGCGGGCCAGTTCGGGGCGCTCGTGTTGCTGCTGATCGGTCCGCTTCTTCTCATCGTTGCGATGGTGCTGTGGGCTCTTTGCACCCATCTGATCCTCGCGCTGACAGGAGGGACCCCGCGGGGTGTCTCAGGCACCCTTGCGTGCGCCTGCTACGCAAGCGGGGCAAATGTGCTTTTGGCCATCCCCTGTCTCTCGTTCTACATGATCCCTCTGGCGTGGATATGGAGCGCGATTGCTCTCAGCATCATGCTGATCGTGGCCCAGCGTGTCTCAGCTCTCCGCGGCATCCTGGCGGCCGTCATCCCGCCGCTGCTCCTGGTTTTGACAGGTGTAGGGCTCGTCGGCTTCGCCATCTGGACCACCACACAGCAGGTTGCTGCTATGGCGGCCACACAGTCTGGATCCGTCGCGGCGACCATGGCGATCGAGGCTGTAACCGACGGGATTATGGAGTTTGTGGAGGACAACGAAGGGTCGCTGCCGCCCCACGGTGTGGCGCTCGTTGCGGATCGGCATCTCTCGATTTCGGACTTGTACTCCAGTGGGATGCCGGCGGCACCGGACCGAATGGTGGCGGGCGTCGATCTGATCGACCTGGTCACGATGAGCCAGTCCGACAAGACGGCAGCGGTAGAGCGGGCGGCGGGGATGTTGCCGGATGGGGTCATTGCCCATCGGGTCGGTGACGTCGTGTTCGCCTACCACGGGATTGACATGGTCGATGAAGCAACTGACCCGCGGCTGTGGATCTGTGTGCTCGTACCAGAGAGTGGGGCTGGCCCGGCTACCCTCAGAATTATCCGGCGGATGGTTATGGTCGGGAGGGTTGACGGACAGACAGAAGGGTTCTCCAGCGATTCCTGGCCAGAGCAACTGAACCTTCAGAACGCCCTGCGCGCCAAGCACGGGCTTGCACCGCTGCCCGATCCACTCGGTGTGTCGCAGGATGCGCCGGTCGCGGCGACCACTGGGTTACCGTCTGGGTTGTAGCTAAATGGGGAAGCTACGCGTTCGCCTGTCCATGAGCCTCGACAAACCAAAGGGCCTTGTCCGTTCCTCGGGAGACCTCGGTGAAGATGTCCGCGGTGTTCTTGTCGCCGAGGCGGTCAGCCTGGTCGATGGCCTTTCGTGCTAGGGCGCCGAACGAGGCCAAGGCGGCAGAGAGCGCCGCAACATGCTGACGCCCGCCGGAGATGTTCAGGGGATACTCCCCCAGCGAGCTCTTCGCCGCCGCAACGCGGGCGGTGCCGAGCGGAGTGCCACCGAGTTGCGCCGTCCTCTCGGCGATCAGGTCGGCGAACTCGCTGACCTCACCCGAGATCCGGTCGAACAACTCGTGGAGCGCGATGAAGGACGGGCCCTTCACGTTCCAGTGGGCCTGCTTTACCTGTGTCTGTAGGTCAACGCAATCGGCCAACCGGGCGTTGAGCAACTCCACAACGGCTGTTCGAACCTTGAGCGGAAGGTCATTCTTGGTCTTGTGCATGGGCAAACTCTAGACCGGATCGGCACGCGGCGATCCCGCATCAGTGCCGGTCGGTACACTGTGACCGCATGCCCGATCGCCCATGGTACGAATCCGCTTTGAACCGCCTTCCCAGTCGTCCGGAGGGTGGAAGCGATGTGGTCGACAGCGAGCGTGCCCCTATGGGCGCGGTGCTCTTCGAGTTCTCATGGGAGGTCTGCAACCAACTCGGCGGTATCTACCAGGTTCTCCGGTCGAAAGCCAAGCGGATGGCCGAGCGGTGGCGCAATCGGTACTTCCTGGTTGGTCCCTACGTCGAGGCGCGGGCGGCGTTGGAGTTTGAGCCGAAGAAGCCGACGGGATGGATCGCCAAGGTGGTCGATGACCTCGGCGCACAGGGAGTCATCGCTCACCACGGACGGTGGCTCATCCCCGGACGGCCGCGAGTGCTGCTGCTGGAGTTCAGGCCCGGGCCGGCGGAGCTTCAGGAACTGAAGTACTTCGTATGGGAACACCATGGCATCGAGACTCCGGGTGATGTGTGGATGATCGATGGCGTCGTCGCCCTCGCCGAGGCGAGCCGGCGGCTCTTGCACGCTGTATCGCGCCGTTGGGCGGCGGCGAGTGAGGCCGATGCCGGCGCCGATGAGGGGCACCCATCGACGAGCGGGCCGTTGCGGCCCGGCCGTCGGGTCGTGGCGCATTTCCACGAGTGGCTGGCGGGTCTGGCGATTCCGATGATCCGCCGCGATGGGCTGCCCGTGGCGACGGTCTTCACCACGCACGCGACGATTCTCGGCAGGTCGATGGCGTGGAACGATGAAGCGTTCTACGACCACCTGCCTTGGGTGAACCAGGCCGAGGAGGCTGGGCGGTTCAACGTCCGATGCCAGCACGCAATCGAGCGGGCGGCGGCGCATGGGTCGGACGTGTTCACCACCGTCTCGCCGATTACGGGGGAGGAGTGCACGCATCTGCTCGGGCGCGGGCCGGACCTGATCCTGCCGAACGGGATCAGTGTCGAACAGTCTACGGTGAGCCACGAGTTTCAGAACGCGCACGGGCAGTTCAAGGACCGGATCCACCGGTTCGTTATGGGGCACTTCTTCCCGAGCTACTCGTTCGATCTGGACCGAACCCTCTATTTCTTTACGAGCGGCCGATTCGAGCCTCGGAACAAAGGATTCGATCTCTGCCTGGAAGCGATGGCCCGGCTCAACGCCGAACTCAAGGCGTCGAATCTCGGGGTGACCGTGGTCTTCTTCGTCGTGACACAGCGTCCGGTCGTGTCGCTCCAGCCGCGGGCGCTCGAGAACCGGGGGATCCTGCGTGAACTCCGCGCTGCATCGGATCGGATTGCCGGTGATATCGGAGAGAAGCTGTTCCGGGCGGCCGCATCGGGCTCTTACACGCGCCTGGACGACCTGGCGGACGAGTACTGGGCGTTGAGGTTGCGGCGGACGCTGGCGGCGATGCGTTCAGATCGGCCGCCGCTGCTGTGCACGCACGTGCTGGAGGACGAAGCCAACGATCCGGTGCTGAATCACATCCGCTCGCTCTGGTTTGCCAACAGCGCGGATGATCCGGTGAAGATCGTGTACCACCCGGCGTTCATCAACCCGGCGAATCCCCTGTGGGGCCTGGAGTACGAGCAGTTTGTTCGAGGGTGCCACCTGGGCGTGTTCCCGAGCGCGTACGAGCCGTGGGGCTACACGCCGGTGGAGTGCGTGATTGGCGGCGTGCCGGCGATCACGAGCGATCTGGCGGGCTTCGGAAGGTACGTCGAGGAGTACTACGGGGATCACGATCGATGGGGGCTCCGCGTGCTTAATCGCCGCGGCCGCTCCTATTCGGACGCCGCGGCGGACCTCGCCCGGATGCTCCTTGCCTACTGCCGGCTCGACCGCCGCGAGCGGGTCCTGCTGAGAAACGAGGTTCAGCAGCGATCCTGGGCATTCGATTGGGGCATGCTTGGTCAGGCCTACGACTGGGCGCACGACCTGGCGATGGCGCGAGCCGCGGCGGGCGCGGGCGGGCAGTAGATTCGTTCAGCGGTCGCGGGCCGCGGTGCCAAACGGTGGCTCGGCGAGTACGAGCCGAAGCGAGGCAATGACGCCGCGTTGGAGGTCGTTCCAAGGGCGTCCGGCGCGCCGAACGAATCTCTGATTGATCTCGAGCTCGATCCCGGCGTAGCGATCGGCTGGGAATCTCGTCCGCAGATGGGTCGTGAATCCGTCGTCCGTCCCGCGATAGGGGGCGTTGGGGCGGATGCGGAGACGCGGAAACTCCGCTCGCAGAGCCGCGAGCCAGCGGCGACACAAGACCCGCTCGGAGTCGCGACTGGGGTCGAAGAGGATTCCGACGTCGACAGACCGGCGCTGGCCCCGGATTACGGGCGTGAACGAGTGGACCGAGAGATGGACGGCGCCGGCTGAGCGCTGCAGGAGTCGAGCGATGTGGAGTTCAACCTGCCGGCGGTAGGGCGCGTAGTAGGTGGCGAGGATCGCCTTGGTCGCCTTCGCCGGGAGTGAAGAGGTGGCCGTCGAGAACAGGCCGTCATTGCCGATGGACCGGTTGAGGTCAACCACGAGGCGAGATGTGGCCGAGTAGAACAGCCGGGAACCGGTTGCCGAGCTGAGCCGACGGGCAAGGACAAGGGCTCCGGGATCCCAAGCACGGTGGGTGCGGAGCAGGCCGCGTCGGTTCGCGAACAACGGGGCACAGCGGGCGGGGATCCTGTTGCCGCCGTGCTCGCAGGTGACAACCAGGGCCCACGCCGAGTCGCAATTATCGTCCGGCACGGAACATCTCTCCCCGTGCCAGGCAATCGCAGAGCTCTGAATAGACGGCCCGAATCTCCTCGGCGGCTGGGTGCTGGCCCAGGGCGCGACTCAGTCGTGTCGCCAGCGTGCCCTCGCGCGTGATGACACCCAGCGACGGTATCCAGAGTGGAGCGTCCGGCGCGGGCGCCAGGCAGGACTCGATGAGGTGTGCCCAGAGCTCGCTGCCGGTCGCTCGGTCTTGCTTGTATCCGAGCGCGGCGAGATAGTCCCGGTCGGTAACGACTCCAGTGCCCGCCTGATGGATCATCGTCGTCAGGATCGGTTCGAGCCGCTCCACCGGCCACTGCTTCTGGTTCTCTGCAGGCTGCCAACGCTCTCCCACGATGTCGCGGAGCACCGCGACGATCGCGGCACAGATGGAAAGGTCGGCAAGCGGGCACTCCTGCACATCGAGAACCCGGATCTCGATGGCGTTCCGCATGAACCGCGCAATAGCGCCGCGGGCGTTGACCCACTCGAATCGGACGATTCCCTCTGGGTCAAGAGGCTCCAGGTCGCGGTAGATCCCCTCGAGCAGCTCGCCCTCGTAGCGGTCCTTGGTATAGATCGGCTCGGGGATGACCCGGCCGCTGACTGAAGGCACCCGGCGTGCGTTGGTCCGGTAGACCGCGAGGCGGTTGTCAGCGACTCCCGTCAACTTCCCGTCCATGATGGGAGAACTGGCCGCGAGCGCCGGCATGATCGGGAGCAGGAGCCTGATCGCGGCGTGCAGGCGACCAAACTGGTCGTCGCCGGCTTCGTGCGGGTCGGCAAACGGCAGGTTGAGGTGGACGCTCTGGAGGTTGGCCCAGCCGTGGCCGGACGTGCCGAAGATGCGGTCGAAGGCCGAGTAGATCGGTCCGTTGTCGTGGGGCCAGAGGCGCATCTCCTTGAGCGGATTCATCAGCGGGTGCATCGCCGAGGGCATCAGGCGGGCGCCGAAGGCCTCAAGGAGCGAGTTGACGCGGCCCACGCTGTCGCCGAAGCGAGCCGGCAGGGGAGCGAGCGACGCTTCGGGGCCGAGCGTCTTGAACTCGACGACGTGGAGCGCCAGCTCATTGGACCAGCCGAGCCCGGTCTCGGGCAGCTCGACGTCGGAGACGAACTCGGGCGAATCAATGTGCTTGCGAAGCAGGAGGTCCGCGATCGGCATCACGATTCCGGTGCGGGAATCGGTGATCATGTACTCCAGTTCGACCCCGAAGCCTTCGAACAGTCCTAGCGACACGATTCGACCTCGCTTTCAGAAGAGTGCGAACCGATCTAGCGAGCGGCAGGCTGGGGACTACCGGGCCCACGACGGCCGGCCATCGCCCGGTCGAAGAGCACCTGCATGACCGCGAGGTAGAGGTCACCCTTGAGGTACCGGTCCTCGTAGCCCGAATCAATATTGGGATTGTCGTTGACTTCCATGACGTAGCACTTCCCCTTCACCTGCTTGAGATCGACACCGTAGAGCCCGTCCCCGATGAGGTTAGCGGCCTTGACGGCCAGATTGACGACCCGTTTCGGGGCCTCCGACACCGCCATGGTCTCCACCTTGCCAAAGTCCTTCTTCCCGGCGCTGTCGGTCTGGACGATCTGCCAGTGGCCGCGCGCCATGTGGTACTTGCTCACGAACAGGGGTTTCCGGTTGAGCACGCCGACGCGCCAATCAAACTCGGAAGGGAGGTACGCCTGGGCGATGACCAGGTCGGACTTCGCCAGCATGGCCTGAAGAGCACGGTCCAGCTCGTCGGCCGTGCTCACCTTGACGACTCCGCGGGAGAACGCCCCGTCGGGAGTCTTGAGGACACATGGATAGCCAACCCACAGCGGGACCTGATCGATATTGTCGCGGTGGACGATCATGGTGCGAGGGCTCGGTACCCCGTGGCGGTCGAGCAGCTCGGCGAGGTAGACCTTGTTGGTGCAGCGGACGATCGACAGTGGGTCGTCGATGACGGCGAGCCCCTCGGCCGCCGCGCGCCGGGCGAAGCGGTAGGTGTGGTGGTTGACTGCGGTCGTCTCGCGGATAAAGAGGGCCTCGAACTCGGCGAGCCGCCCGAAGTCATCCTTTCCGATGATCTCTGGATCAAACCCGACGGCCTTTGCCGCCTTGACAAAGCGATCGATGGCACCCTTGCTCGACGGGGCGCTTTCCTCGTCGGGGTTGTAGAGGATGGCGAGATCCAGTCGCGGGCTCTCGGGTACTTTCTTGGGAGCCCGGCGCGTGAGGAAGTACTGGTTCGCCGCGTAGAGCATGAACAGCCAGTGCTCGGTCGGGATCTCGCTCGCGGGGATGGGGTTGATGCTCCGCAGTTCCCAGCGGCCCTCGTCGTGTGTGAACTTCGCGCGCAGGAGTGGGGCTGGAAAAAGGTTGAACAGGGCGAGCGCCAGGCGGTCGTACCGCTCCGCGATGTTCCGGCCAAAGTAGATACTGAGATCGAAAGTGGGGGACTGGATGTGCGAGAAGGATTTCTGGATCAGCGAATCGAGATCATCGCCGGCCAGGCGGATCATCGTCTGGAGTTTGAGGTCCTGGATGGTGGTGATGCTCGGCAGTGGTTTGTGGCCGCGAGCCGCGGCGAGGAGCGATACGTAGTAGCCGAAACTCTGGTAGCGATACGATCGGCAGAGGTTGAAGACCTTGGCGCCGCGCAGGTCGCTGTACTGAGGGTCGGACAGGTAGGCGCGTGCCGAAACCAGTTCCACGCCCGGGGTGTCCAGCGGCCAGTCGTTCGGGTTGTTAACGACGATCAGGATGTCCATCGGAGTCCCCCGCGCCTCGTGCTCGTGTCCCGCCGCGGGAAGATTGGGCTTCCGCCGAGCGTGGGACCGGTTTGGTGTCCTGCCTGGCTGCCTTGCCTGCTTTGGGGGCCGTGCCCCGGTCGGTCGCGCTGCCCTTGCTAGCGTCGGGCGAGCCTCTGCCTAGTGGCTCGAGGATTACCAGATCCGGGTCGTAGGTGACGATCCCGAGGAGGATCGAGCAGATGACCCGTTCCACATCGATCTCGTAGAGGTGGCTCTCGAACCACGGGTTCGGGTGCAGCGGGTCGGCCACCAGCACCTTCCGGCTGGCTTCGTCGTAGCCGCAGAGCACGACGAAGTGGCCCGCGGGGTCGCCCCGGACGTCGTCGTAGTCCGACTTTGGCCCGTACTCCCGTGGTGCTCGGTAGAGGTAGGTCGCGCTCAAGCCGGTGAGGATGGGAACACCCCGAGAGAGGTGCCGGACCAGCAGGTCCGTCGTCAGGTCCTCGAACTCCAGCCGGCCTCCACGTGTCAGGAACTCAAGGTACCCCTCGGTTGCGGCCTGGAGCCGCTTTTTTTGCTTATAGCGGGCCTGCGCGGCGAGCTTCGCCGCGAGTCCGTCCTGACCTGATTCAAACCAGGTTGGGTCGAACATGCGGACGTTGTAGGTGTAGATCGTCGCCTTGAAGCCCCTCCGGAGGGCATGGCAGGCGAGGATGACCGCAAGGGTGCCGCCATTTTCAAGTCGACGGACTTCGCGGAGCAACTGGTCCAGGGGCAAGTCGCGGCGGAAATACCGATAGACAGCGTGCAGGCAGGTTGGGCCGCAGGCGGTCTCGTCCGGTTGCGGGAGGATGTCGAGGCGGAGCTTGTTTTGCATCCGGCGTGGCGTCCGAGCGTCGGCGGAGAGTGTAGCTGGTCACAGCCACACCAAGCCCGGGTGCCAGCCTGCCCCGGACTCGCTGCCGATGCGGGGATTGGACACAGCGGCGGCAGGCAGCCGACAAGGGCGGGAATGCGGGCCCGGATTGGGCCACCCCGGCCGTGCGGGGAGCGAAGACGGTTGGTATCGTGGAGGGATCCGGCGTCCTGCCGGGAGAAGAGGATTCCATGGCGGATACGAAGAACCCCGGTTTGGGCGTCGGCGTGCAGCAGAGCGGGAGCACCATCATGGGGCACCCGCCGGGCTTGTTCCTGCTGTTCCTGGTCGAAATGTGGGAGCGGTTCAGCTATTACGGCATGCGGGCGCTGCTCACGCTGTACCTCGTCGCGGTGATCTCAGCGAAACAGGTGGGGCCGGGGACATACGAGAACACCCTGGTCTTCGAAGAAAAGCCTCTCCAGCCCACGCAGGCCATCGCCGCGCAGGAGCGGACGATCCTGCTGGACATCGGCGACGCCAAGCCGGCCGTTCCACCGGCTCCAAAGCCGACCGGGAACCCGGTTCTGGTGATCCGACCGGCCAAGCAGGTGGCGGATCCCTCGGATGCGAGCAAGCAAGTCTGGGTCGCGGCGGACGATGCGGACTCGGGGTATCACACCGTGAGCGGCCCGGAGGGCGGGCCGTTTGTCGGCGGCGAGTTCGGGTATGTCGTGACGAATCCGACCGATGTGCCGGTGTCCTGCGTGATCAAGCTCGAACGTGGAGTGGACGGCACCAAGCAGACATTCTTTACGATCAACGACAATGCCGAACTGGTGACGGCGGAGATCAAGCCCGACAAGAGCCTGGGCACTGATCGTCCGTTCGTCGCGGTGCTGGCCTTGAACTCCCACGACAGCGGGCGAAACTGGAGCGAGGGCTCCGCAAACACGCTCTACGGCTGGTACACGGGCCTGGCGTACCTGCTGCCCATCCTCGGCGGCCTGCTCGCGGACAAGCTCATCGGTACGCACCGGTCGATGGTCATCGGGAGCATCCTGATCGCCATGGGGCACATCATCCTGGGCGTATCCGGATTCGGCGAACTGGCGCTCAACGCGGTGGGGATGTCAACCTTCATCGGCGGACTCGCGGTGATTGTGCTCGGCACCGGCTTCTTCAAGCCGACGGTGTCGGTGATGGTCGGGCAGTTGTACGGTCAGGACGATCCACGCCGGGACGGTGCTTTCACCATTTTCTACATGGGCATCAATCTCGGTGCGTTCCTCTGCGCCTACGTGTGCGGCACGCTTGGTGAGAAGGTCGGCTGGCACTGGGGCTTCGGGTCTGCCGCGGTCGGGATGCTCCTGGGGATGTGCCTCTACCTGTGGGGGAAGCCGCGGTATCTCATCGGTATCGGCGAGGCCCCCCGGGCGGGGGCGTGGCGGAATGCGATGATCTTCCTCCTCCTTTCGCTCGTGGCCTCGGCGCTCTTCGGCTACCTCTACCACTCGGGGATGACCCGCACACTGAACAGCGGCGTCGAGTACCTGCAATCCAGGCCGCCACTCGGCTGGGCAGTCGTCGCGGCGCTGTTGGCGATCATCCTCGGGTGGGTCGGCTGGTTCCTCGCGAACAACCGGCCCGAGGATCGTGGCCCGGTGATCACGATCTTCGTGTTCATGCTCTTCAACGCCGTGTTCTGGATGGGATTCGAGCAGGCGGGATCGAGCATCAACCTCTTCACGAAGCAGAACACCGATCGCGATCTGTTCGGATTCGAGATCCCGGCCTCGTGGTTCCAGTCCGTGAATGCCGGACTGATCTTCATCATGGCGCCCTTCTTCGCCTGGCTCTGGACCGCTCTGGGCCGCAGGAAACTCAACCCGAGCCAGCCCATCAAGATCTTCCTTGGCATCTTCTTCCTCGGCGTCGGCTACCTGTTCATGGTGCGTGCCGGGGCCATCGCCGCAGGCGGCGCGGCCAAGGCCGGCATGATGTACATCTTCCTGCTCTACTTCTGGCACACCGTCGGCGAGTTGTGCCTCTCGCCGACCGGCCTGTCGTACGTCACCAAGGCCGCGCCCGTGAAGTTCGTCTCGCTCCTGATGGGCATCTGGTTCGTGTCGTCGTTCATTGCCAATCTCGGCGGCGGATTGGTCGCCGCCCAGGTGAAGGCTGTTGAGCAGGGCGACTACAAGCTGCCGTGGAACTTCGGCGGGCAGGGGGACTTCTTCTTCCTGTTTGTCGTGGCGTGCTCGGTTGCGGCGGCGCTCATGCTCGTGCTGACCCCATTCCTCAAGAAGCTGATGCGGCCGGGAACCTGATGATGCAGCAGGCCTGATTGCCTGATCACTCAACCGCCCCGATTCCCCGCGGTATCCTCCATGGGGAAGACCCACAGGGGACACCCATGCAGCGAGCGTGGCTTTTTTGCATCGCCGTACAGTTGTGCTGCACCCCATTGTGGGCCCAGCCCGTCAAGGCGCCGGGGAATCTCGACTTTGAGTCGGGGGCTCCCGGCAGCGCGCCGCCAGGGTGGTTCGTTCCTACTCCCGGCATCAAGGCCTCCATCTCGGATCACGGCGCCGTTGAGGGCGCACAGTGTCTCCAGATCGTCGGCAGCCGGAAGGGCCGGGAGGCTCCGTTCGGCAACGTCATGCAGATGTTCGACGCGGCCGCGTTCCGCGGCAAGCGGGTCGCTCTCTCCGGCCAAGTCAGGATCGAGCGGCCCGAGGGCTCGGATGCGAGAGCCCAGCTCTGGCTGCGGGTGGATCGGGCGCCGGAAGCCGGGGGGAATCCGCGGCCGGGATTCTTCGACAACATGAACGACCGTCCGGTCACCTCCGATCTATGGTCGCAATGCGTGATCGCCGGTCCCGTTGCCGATGACGCCACGGCGATCGCAATCGGATGCCTTGTCATCGGGGCCAACGAGGGGGTCACCGTCTGGGTCGATGGGCTCTCGTTCGGCGTGGATGACACACCCCGGATTGTCGATCCGCCCGCTCCGGTCTCCGACCGCGGCATGGAGAATCTGATCGCGTTGGCCAGGCTGCTCGGCTACGTGAGGTACTTCCATCCCTCCGATCAGGCCGCAAAGGCCGATTGGGACGCGATCGCGATCGAGGGGGTACGCAGGGTCGAGGCCGCCCGTGATGCCAACGACCTCGCCGCGAGTCTCAGGGCGTTGATCTTGCCTTACGCGCCGACCGTCCGGATCGAGACGGAACCTGTCGAAGCACCCGACGCCGACGCTCTGAAGCAGCTCGCAAACGGCGACCGCGAGCCGCGTGAAGGGGAGAGTGGCGTCCAGGAACCGGGATTCGTCATCGCGTGGCGGCACCACGGCCTCGGCCCGCAGCTCGCGGGGCTGGGGAAGGACGCCAAGACGATCTACCGAAGTTCCCGTGTGCGCCGTCCAATCGGGGAGGATCCCGGGTCTTCTCCGATTCCGCCGCTCGGCGCGGCCATCGCCGCCGACCTTGGCGGCGGGGTGTGGTGCTCGGTGCCGATTACTCTGTGTGCCGACTCCCGCTCCACCCTGCCGGTCGTCGATGAGCCGGCGAGCCCGCGTGACGCATGGCCCGTCCGCTGGCGCCCCTTGGGTGACGATCGCGCGGTTCGCCTGGCGGATGTGATCCTGTGCTGGAATGCGCTCCAGCACTTCTATCCGTACTTCGATGCGGTCGACTCCGACTGGGCCGCTGAACTTCCTGCCGCCCTCCGGCGGGCCGGGATGGACGCGGACGAGGGGGCATTCGTGGACACGCTGCGGCGCATGCTGGCCGCCCTTCACGATGGGCATGTGCATGTGGGGCACGCCTCCCGGGCCTCCGCCTACACCCTCCCGATCGCGTGGGATTGGGTTGAGGACCAGCTGGTCGTCACCCAAGTAGCCGAGGCCGCGGATGGGCCGGAGAGGGGCGATGTTGTTGTCTCAATCGACGGGGTGCCAGCAAGGACCGTGTTTGACGAAGCCCGGGCGCTCACCTCTGGGGCGACGGCGGGCTGGATCAACCACCAGGCGCTCCAAGAGATGCTCAGGGGCGATTCTTCGCGGCCGGTCCTGCTTGTTCTTGAATCCCCGGGTGGAGCGCAGCGTGGGGTGGCCCTGCCGCGGGCTGTCCGGGAGACGCCGGTCGTTGAGCCTCGGCCGAAGCCGATCGCCGAGCTGAGTCCGGGGATCTGGTACGTGGACATCGATCGGATCGACGATGCAGCGTTCCGAGGGGCCCTGCCGGACCTGGAGAAAGCCGCCGGGATCGTCTTCGATCTGCGTGGATACCCGGGCAAGCTCTCGACAATTGTCCTGGCCCACTTGATCGACACGCCGATCACCTGCTCGCGTTGGAATGTCCCGATCATCACGTGGCCAGATGGGCTCCACCGGGATTTTGAGTTCTCGAACTGGACGGTTCGGCCAGCGCGGCCGCGGCTGAAGTGCCCGACCGCATTCATCATCGACGGTCGGGCGATTTCCTATGCCGAGACGTACATGGCCATGGTCGAAAACTACGCCCTTGCACGCATCGTCGGCCAGCCCACGGCAGGGACGAACGGCAACGTCAACTCGCTCCTCTTGCCCGGCGGCTACTCCGCCTCGTTCACCGGTATGAAGGTACTGCGTCACGACGGCTCCCAGTACCACGGCAAGCCCGTCCAGCCGACGGACCCGGTCAATCGCACACGCACAGGGATCATCGAGGGAAGGGACGAACTGCTTGATCGGGCTGTCGAGATCGTGTCGCCCGATTAGTCGCCGGCTAGCCGGCATCAGTCTTCCGGCCGTTCACCCTCGGGCGCCATCTTGACGATCCTCGGGTCGAAGCGGGCGATGACCTCGACCAGATCTGACTGGTGCGACATCACCTCGTGGATGTCCTTGTATGCCCCCGGCACCTCGTCCGAGCCTGCTGAAAGGACTTCGACCCCGTGAGTCTCCAGATCCTTGGCGACTGTCTTGATTCGGTACTGCTCGCGGGCCCTTGTGCGAGACATCGCCCGCCCCGCGCCGTGGCTCGCCGACAGCAGCGATTCACGGGAGCCCCGCCCCCGCACCACAAACCCCGGCGAAGCCATCGTTCCAGGGATGACTCCCAGCACGCCAACTCCGGCCGGTGTTGCGCCCTTTCGGTGCACAATCAGATCTCGCTCCCCACGGCCGTCTCCAGGGTCGTGGCGCTCCTTCCACGCGAAGTTGTGGTGATTCTCGATGGACGCCAGCGGGTCCGCGCCAAGCTCTCTAAGGATTCGCCGGTGGATGACCTCGTGGTTCGCCGCGGCGTACGCGCCCATGAGGTTCATCGCGTCCCAGTACTCGCGGCCTTCCTGCGAGTCCAGGTCGAGCCAGGCAAGATAGCGAAGGTCCTTGGGCAGGTCGTCGTGCAGGCTCATCGCCAGGCGAGAGTAGTGGTTGCAGACCGCCGCGCCAGTGCCGCGGCTGCCGCTGTGGGAGAGCAGGGCGAGGTACTCGCCCGCCACCAGCCCAAGGTCGGGCTTCTCCAGGGTGAGCGTGCCATACTCGACGAAGTGGTTGCCGGATCCGCTGGTCCCCAGCTGCGACCAGGCCTTGTCCTTGCCCTCGCGGGTGACGCGGCTGACGGTCCAATCAAGGTCAAGAACCTCGTGCTCGGCCCGTCGCTGGAGTGTGCCGCCGACGCCGAAACACGTCTTGGACTCCAGCGCATGGATCAACTGCTGCCGTTCGGCGGGCTTTGCCAGGCTTGTCGACGGAATGTCGAGAACGGTTAACCTCATCCGGCAGGCGATATCAACCCCGACCGCGTAGGGAATGACAGCGTTCTCGGTCGCGAGAACTCCCCCGATGGGCAGGCCGTACCCCTGGTGGGCGTCCGGCATCAGCGCGCCAACCACCGCTACCGGAAGCCGGCAGGCGGCCTCCATCTGTGAAACGGCGCCCTCCTCGAGGCCGGCACCCCAGACTCTCCATTTGGCGCTGCCAGTCATGCCGGCGGAAACTCAGTCGACGATTTCACCGCTCTCGACTTCGCTGCCGTCAACAAAGCCCTCAAGCTTGCGCGCACGCACGGGGTGCTGGAGCTTGCGGATCGCCTTCGCCTCGACCTGCCTGACGCGCTCGCGTGTGACCTTGAAGATCCGCCCGACCTCCTCGAGCGTGTACGTGTACCCGTCGCCGATCCCGTATCGAAGCTTGATGATCTCCCGCTCGCGATAGGTCAGGCCGCGCAACACGTGCTCGATCCGGTTGCGGAGCATCTCCTGCGCCGCCGTATCGGATGGGGAGCCCTGACGCTCGTCCTCGATGAAGTCACCGAAATAGGAGTCCTCGCTCTCGCCGACGGGACGGTCGAGCGACACGGGGTGGCGGCTGATCTTCATTACGCGCCGGACTTCCCACACGTTCATCCCGGCCTTTTCGGCGAGTTCCTCGATCGTCGGCTCCCGGCCAGTCTCCTGGAGCAGCAGTTTCTGGATGTTCCTCAGCCGCGTCATCGTCTCGATCATGTGGACGGGAACGCGGATCGTCCGCGCGTGATCGGCAATCGCCCGCGTGATGGCCTGGCGGATCCACCACGTCGCGTAGGTGCTGAACTTGTAGCCCCGCTTGTACTCGTACTTGTCGACCGCGCGGAGCAGGCCCGTGTTGCCCTCCTGGATCACGTCGAGGAAGGGCAGGCCGCGATTGCGGTACTTCTTGGCGATCGACACGACCAGACGGAGGTTGCCCCCGGCGAGGTCCCGTTTAGCCTGCTCGTACTCCCAGAAGACGGTCTCGATGTCCTTGATCCGGCGGGCCAGGTCGTCGGGCTCCTCCATCAACAGCGACCTCAGGCCGTTCAGCTCGTCCCGGATCACCTGCACATCGTCGGCCTCGTACCGCTTGGGCATCCGCTCGGCGCGGCGAAGTTCCGACTGGAGGTCCCGCATCTTGGTGTTCATGCTCCGCAGCCGCTTCATCAGCGGGATGATGCGGCCGGTCCGGAGGCTCAACTCCTCGGTGAGCGCCGCCATCTTGCGGCGTCTTGTCGAGATCCGCTCGCGCAGCTCGGTCGCCCGATTCTGGTCGCCGGCTTGGCGCGCCTGTTCGAGAGACTCCCAGTCCGTCCGGTTCAGCGAGAGCAGTTTGTCCAGTGTCCTGAGGTTGTACGGGATACGGAGCGTGATCTTGCCCTTCGCGTTCTCCTCGGCCGTTGAGATGCGCATCGTCCGGTCAAACGGCAGGGAGCCGTCTGCGACTTGCCGCAGCATGTCCACAGCTTGAACGACCGCATAATCGTTCTCGAGCACGCGCCGCCGGAAAATCATCCGCGTCGTCTCGATCTTCTTGGCGAGCCGTACTTCCTCGTCACGGGTGAGCAGCGGGATCGATCCCATCTGCGAGAGGTACATCCTCACCGGATCGTCGATTCGCTTGGCATGCCCCCCCTCCGCGAGCGCCGCAGCGAGTTCGTTTCGGATCGCTTCCTCTTCAGGGTCTACCGCCGCCTTCGCCGGAACAGGCCGCTCGGCGACGATCTCCTGGCCGTTCGGGAGTGTCATCCGGAGCCAGCCCGGTTCCTCCATCCGCTCGCCGCCCGGGACGCTCATCGCGCGGGCGCTCCTCGCCAGCGCCGCCGGGGTCTGCCGCGCCTCGGGCGATGCGACGCTCGCGCCGCCGCGCTTCTTGCTCTCCCTCCACCGGCGCGCCCTGTATTCCATCTCGTCGATCAGCTCAATGCCAAGCTGGTCCAAGTGCACGAGCAGTTCGTGCAGACGCTCGGGGTCGACCATCTCGTCGGGGAGGGTGTTGTTCAACTCCTCATAACTGAGCCACTTGCGCTCACGGCTCACGTCGACCAGCTGCGCCATCGCTGGATGAAGATCACAGATCACATGCGTCTCCTGACCGTTCCGCTGCAGACCAACCTCGTCCCTGTATCCTTCGCGGTGGACCGCTCACGCGTCGGCCCACCGTGCATTTTTCTTTGCCCCCTACGACGCCCTGGGCATGGCTCTCCGGTCCGTGCCAACGTCCGCCGCGCGACGCCGGAGCGACTCCAGACGCGCGGCCGCATCGTCCCATCCAGAAGAAGGAGGCGCCGACACGCCATCGTGCCCGCGCCGTGCCTCGTCCAGCCATTCCTTCCACAGCCGTCGGACGGCCTCCAGGTTCCGTTCCGCCAGGCGATCCACCTCGGAGGCCAGCCACGTCGCGATGTGCTGGGATTCGACGTCCTCGAGTCGCGACAGGACGGCTGCAAGCGACGGGGGCTCACCCTCGTGCACCAGCTGCTCGACAGCCCCGGACACCGCCATGTCGTCCTTCGTCGCTCGCGAATCCGGTGGCCAGATCAGCCCACGATCACGATCAGACAACGCGTGGACCAGTTGTGGATCGCAGAGCAGACACCCGATCAACCGCTCTCTTCCGTTCATCCGGCGGCGACGCTCGGGAGGCTCGTGGGTGCTGTCCGACACCGAGCCCGCGGAGCGCCGCTGGCCCCCGGCTCGGTCGGTACGGCTCCCAATGCTGCCGAACAGCACGTCCGATTCCACTCCGGTGAGTTGCGAGAGCCGCCTGACGATCATTTGCCGGAATGCGGGCTCGATGCGATCCAGGCCGAGGTCGGCAAGGCGGGCAATAAACTCCTCGACGATCCGGCTCTGGGCCGCCACCCCCCGGTTTGACATCTCCGATTCGACCCGTGAGAGCAGCATCCGGAACGGGTCAACGGCGCGGGCGATCGCCTCCCTGAATGTCGCGGCGCCACCCTCCCGTTTGAGGAGTTCATCCGGGTCCTTGGCGTCGGTGACATCTGAGAGCCTTGCAATCCGGAGGTCCACGCGCTCCGAGAAGAAGACCTCAACAGCCCGCTGTGCTGCGCGCTGACCCGCCTCGTCGCCGTCGAACAGCAGCACGATCGCCTCGCACTGGCGGCGGAGCAGGCGGGCGTTGCCCGCGGTCATCGCCGTGCCCAGAGTTGCGACCACGTTCCGCACTCCGGCGGCGTGGCACGCAATGACGTCGATATACCCTTCGACCACGATCGCCGTGCGGGACGATTGGATGGCGCGAGCGGCCTGGTGCAGACCGTAGAGCGTCGCGCCCTTGTCGAAGACCGGTGACTCCGCGGAGTTGAGGTACTTCGCATCCTCGGTGCCGTCCGGCCGTTTCGCATCGCTCAGCCGGCGACCGCCGAACGCGATGACGCGGCCGATCTGGTCATGGATCGGGAAGATCAGGCGGTCCCGGAACGCGTCGTACGAGCCGCCGTTTTCCCGTCGCTTGAGCAGGCCCGCGGCGACGAATGCGTCATGCTTCATCCGCTTCGCATCGATCGTCTTGACGAGCCCGTCCCACATCGCCGGAGCGGCGCCAAGGTCGAACTCGCGGACCATTTCCGGCGGGATCCCGCGCCGAGCAATGAGATCCCTCGCCCCCTTCCCGTGCTCCTCGTGCCGCAGGATCGTCCTAAAGAAGTCGCACGCGGTGAGGTTCGCGGCCAGCAGGCTCTCGCGCGCGGATCTCGCGGCCTCATCGGCCCCTGGCGACGAGTGCCGCCGGGGCGTGAGTGTAATGCGGGCACGCTGCGCCAGATGCTCCAGTGCCTCGCGGAAACTCATCTTGTGGAAGTTGCGGACGAAGGTCAACGCGTCGCCGCCGGCGCCGCACGCGAAGCAGTGGAAGATGCCCTTGTGCGGCACAACGTGCATCGACGGAGAGTGATCGTCGTGAAACGGGCAGAGGCCGACGAACTCCCGCCCCTTCGGCCGGAGTGCAACGTGCTCGCCCACGAGCTGGACGAGGTCTGTTGCCTCCAGCACGCGCTGCCGATCGTCTACGTATCCCGGTCCTGTCGTCACGGGGATCAGTCTTCCTGACATTCCGGGCCGCTCGCCGTCTCCGACATAGACGCCTGAGCGCCGTCCACGCGATTCTTCCTCAGCCCGCGTTCTGTCCGCACCGCGCGGGCACGACCTCAAACCCGAAGGCTGCTGGATCCTTGAAGGCCGCGTGTGCGAAACGTGTAGCGCCCGAATCTCCGCGGCCGGATCGGCCGCATTGCCTGCCCCAGTTGTGGCACATGATCTGTGCCTACAGACGCTACCGCTCGGCTCGCTCAAGATTCGTGTTTATCCGCGTGGGTTATAGGGCCTTGCGGCCGGGACCCAGGGATACCGGGTTGAGCGACGCTGCCCCAAACGTAGCACGCCTGCGGCACCGGTCAAACCCGGACCAACATTCTGAGCACAGTTCGCCCAGCTTCACCCGCTACCCAATGGCAGCGCTAGCCGCTCCTCTTGGCCGGCATACCTTCTGAGCGTGCGGCAGAGGGTTGTCTATTCCGGTCGTGTGCAGGGTGTCGGTTTCCGGGTCACCGCCCGCGGCGTGGCCCTGCGGCATCCGGTCTCGGGATTTGTTCGCAACGAGGCCGACGGCTCTGTGATGCTGGAGGTGCAGGGGGACCACGCGACGATCGAGCTGTTCCGCCACGAGTTGCGGACCGCGATGCACCGGAATATCAAGGGCGAGCACGAGGCCTCGATCGCCGAGGTTTCGGGAGAGAATGAGTTTGTGATCCGGGCCTGAGGCGTGCTCCACCCATGTTGATCCTCTTTGACATCGACGCCACCCTCATCTCCACCAGTGGCGCCGGCATTCGGGCCATGGAAGACGCGGCTCGGTCCGTCTTCCATCCCGACTTCGCCGCGGATGGCATCGACTACGCCGGGCGCCTCGATCCCCTGATCATTGGGGACTTCTTCAACGTGGCGAAACAGTCTCGATCAGCCGTCGCCGTCGCGGAGTTCAGAGCCGCGTACGGCCGGAACCTGGCAACGAGGCTGGTCGAGCCGGGGGTCATCGCCCGACCGCTCCCCGGTGTTCCGGAGCTGCTTCGTGCGCTCCAAGCCTCATCGGAGGTCACGCTCGGCCTGCTCACGGGCAACTTCCCTGAGACCGGCACGCTGAAGCTCAAGCATTGCGGGATCGATCCCGAGGGGTTCCGGATCAGGGTCTGGGGCGACGAATCACCCCACGATCCACCATCCCGGGAGCATCTGCCTGCGGTCGCCCTTGAGCGGTACCACGCGATCCACGCCAGGCGGGTCGATCCCTCGCAGGTCACCGTCATCGGCGACACCCCGCACGATGTTCGGTGCGCGAGGGTCAACGGGTGCCGGTCGCTGGCGGTTGCCACGGGTCGGTTCGGCACCGCCGAGCTCCGATCTGTAGGCGCCGACCTTGTGGTCGAGGATCTTTCATCGACGCAGCGGATCCTTGAGTGGCTGCTGTCGGTATCGCCCGAGTCGCGCCGGGCGAGCTAGAGCCCGCGTAGGCGGGGCCCATGCGGCGCCCGCTGCTACACTGCGTCCACGCCGCCGAACGATGGAGCCCTGTGGCCATGTCGAACAGCTACCGCGCTCTGTGCGCCGACTTCTATATCAACCAGCGACTCAACCTCAAGATGGACCTTCCGATGCGGCGGGACACGGTGCTGTCGCTCTTTGACCGGATCCGCCGCGAGATTCCCTCGCTCGATAAGTTCCGGAGGTACCAGAACGAGCTCTCACTTGAGTCCGGTTCCCGCGAGCCCGCCCAGCAGTGGCTTGGCGTCCGGCGCACGAGCATCCGGTCAGGTTCGGTCAACCCGGAGTCGCCCGAGGACTCCTACCGGCTCCACCGCCTCGTTCTGGAGACGGCCCCGTATTTCCTGGACATCAGCCCGCTGGACATCGAGTACCTCGAAGTTCTGTACGGGTTCGATCTTCTCGCCTCGGGCAACCATGACGCCATCGTCTACGAGGCCCTGTTTGCCGGGTCGCCCATCGCCCAGCTCGTTGACTCGCCGAACACGATGCCCACCGATTTCCAGCCGGTCTTCGGGGTCTCCCTTACGCCCGAGTGCGATGTCCATGCCCAGTTCGAAGTCAAGACTCGCACGTCCGCCCGTCAGGTGCGTTCGGGAGACTTCCGAGAAGAGCCGATCAGCGTCTATCTCACGGTCCGCCGGCAGGGGCCGGTTTCCGATATCCATGATCTTGCCACCGCGCTCGCGTCATTGACCCACCACGCTCAGGACCTGCTCGACAACCGCGTGGTGCCGCACCTGATCGTGCCAATTCGGAACACGATCGCCTCTGGCAGCGCATAACCTCCCGCTCCGGTTCGAGGCCCATCGCATGGGAGCCTGCCTTACAACTCTTCACTCGATCCTGACGCCAGCCCAGGCGGGCGTGGATCGAGGGATGCCGACGGGCGTGCTGCTTGTACTGGTCGGCGGCATGATCGTGCTCGCGATCATCGGCGGGGTGGTCGTCATGGTCGTCCGGAACCGGCTGCTGGCCAAGTCGGATTCGCGCGCGGAGTCGGGTTCGATGCTCGACAGCCTTCGCCGGGCGAGGGATCGGGGCGAGATTTCCCCTGATGAGTTCGACGCCGCGAGGAGCGCTTTGATCGCCCGGACGAGCTTCGGCGAGGGAGTCACCAAGCGCCCGGTGACCAGGAAGCCGTGGCAACCGGCCAGCACGCCTGCCGACGAGCCGCGATCCCGCGTTGCACCCCCGGGCTTTGACCTCACGGGGGCGCCCCTCCCGCCAACGCCTCCGGAGGGGCCTGGTACCGAATAACGGATAACAAAACTCGGACGCGCCGCGGCGGCTTTTCGGCGGCGAACGCCGCGCCTACCTTGCTCTCACGCGGACGAACCCCGGACTGCAGTGCAGGGACCTTCGACGACCGCCGATACACTCAGACGTTCGTCTCCGGACCGAGACCGTTACCGGACTTTGTTGCGAGAACGCTATGGCAAAGAACCGCCAGGATGATTTCGATTCCAGCTCCCCCGGCTCTCGCGGCGATGCGCCCTCTGGCGGCGGCGGAGGAGGTGGTGGTGGGGGGGGAGGCGCAGGCGGTGGTGGCGGCGGCGGATTCAAGGGACGGAAGGTGACCACCTGTTCCTTCTGCGGCAAGACGAGCCGCGAGGTGGGCCCCATGGTCGAGGGTCCCAACGTCTACATCTGCTCGAACTGCACCGACCTCTGCCAGAACATCTTCAAGCAGGAACGACGGAGAGTGTCCTCCCCCGGGGCGATGTTCTCCGAGGTCCCCGCGCCGCGACGGATCAAGGAGTTCCTGGACCAGTACGTCGTCGGTCAGGACATGGCCAAACGGGCCCTGTCCGTGGCCGTGCACTCGCACTACAAGCGGTTGCTGCACGCTGAGAAGGACGAGACCGACGTCGAACTCGACAAGTCCAATATCCTGCTGATCGGCCCCACCGGCTCGGGCAAGACCCTCCTGGCTCGGACCTTGGCGCGGATCCTCAATGTTCCCTTCGCCATCGGCGACGCGACCACGCTTACGGAAGCGGGCTACGTCGGCGAGGACGTCGAGAACCTGCTGCTCAAGCTCCTGCAGGCGGCCGACTTCGACGTGGACGCAGCGCAGCGCGGCATTATCTACATCGACGAAATAGACAAGATCGGCAAGACCTCGAACAACGTCTCGATCACCCGCGACGTTTCGGGCGAGGGTGTCCAGCAATCGCTGCTGAAACTGCTCGAGGGCACGATCTCCAACGTCCCGCCGCAGGGCGGGCGCAAGCACCCCGAGCAGCAGTACATCCAGATGGACACGACGCACATCCTGTTCATCTGTGGTGGCACCTTCGTGGGTCTCGAGGACATCATCCGCCGCCGCATCGGCAAGAACCGCATCGGGTTCACCGTGGGAGACGGCGTGACGGACGAGGCCAGGACGCGGGCCGAGGTGCTGGGACAGGTCATCCCGGATGACCTCATCGAGTTCGGCATGATTCCCGAGTTTGTTGGGCGTCTCCCGATCATCGCCCCGCTCATGCCGCTGACGCTCGAGGCGATGATCAACATCCTGACCGAGCCGAAGAACGCCCTGATCCGTCAATACCAGCACATCTTCAAGCTGGAGAACGCCAAGCTGACGTTCACCAACGGCGCGCTCCGCGCAATCGCCGCCAGAGCGATGAAGCGTGAGACCGGGGCTCGCGCCCTCCGCGCCGTGCTTGAGGAGGTCATGCTCCCGCTGATGTATGAACTCCCCGACCGGGATCACGCCGGAGCGGAGTACATCATCGACGGCGACGATGTTGAGTCGGCGTCAACCCGACGGCTCGGTGACCTGCGGGTGAAGCGGAAGGAATCAGCCTGAGTCGAGGTCGTGTCCCTAGTTGAGCGGGCGGCAGACCCACCCGGTCTTGCCGTCCACCTCGACGCTGGCGAGCACGTGGACCCTGACATCCGATTCCAGCAGGCCGCGAACGTCCCGCGGCTCATCGGTGAGCAGGTGCTGCACGACGCCGGACTCGGCCGTGACTCCTTTGACCGCCATGGCGATCAGCGAGGCATTTGCTGTTGCCCATGCCGAAGCACTCAGCAGCGACCCGGTCACGTCCCCCGCGCCCGCAGTTCTGTGACCAAGCGCGTGGAGGCTGCCGGATTCCCCTACGGCGAAGTCGATGCTCGGTGCACCCGGGCAGCGGATCGGGAGGGGCGTCAGCCCTGGAATGTGCCGTGCAAGAGACGCCGGTATTTCGGCCGTCGAGCGGTCTGTGGGTGCCGCGGCTGTATGGGGCACCGGGGGCTCGATGCGAGCGTCCTCATGCGTGTTCGGCGTTGAGCCGGCCACGGCAAGACCGATGAGATCCATGACGCGGTCGGCCCCACCCTCGACCTTTCCGCTGAACAGCATCGTCGACGATCGGCCGGGTTTGATCCTGGAAGCCCCCGGCGCTCTCCGAAGCGGACGTCGCACAAAGGTTCGAACGGCGCTCGAGATCTTCGAGTAGGCCTGGTCCGCGGCGTCGTCGGACGAACCCATCACCGCGACCCGCACCATCGCCCCCAACGGGCGTTCCGCCTCCAGTTCGGCGCCTTCGCCTCCAGCCAGGCGGGCAATCGCCCGGTAGGCACCGACGACCGCGACCTCGTCCGCGCTGGTCAGAAGCGTGACCCAGCGGACCTCGGGCCGCTGGGACAGCCCCGGCTCGTCGGTCTCGTCCGCCCGGATGATCCACCGGTCAGAGATCGCCGCGGCTTTGGCAAGAGCGTCCTCAATGCCCGTGCCCTGAATGCTGGTCGCACAACCGACCAACTCGACGACAACGTGACCGCTGCGAACCTGCACAAAGCAGATCGTCGATTCCTCGGCCTCGGCGGCCGTGCGGGCATACTGCGACGCCCAGGCAGAGCCAAGCACCGGAAGGTGGCCCATGACCAGAAGCTCGATCCCCGCGGCCGCCTCCGACCCGTCGATTGCAGGTGACGGTCCGTCGGTTCGCTGCACTCCTCGGTTGGATCGTCCGCCCACTTCGCCGAGAAACAGGTCGGTCAGCGCGTCGTAAGCCTCCTCGGGCATGTCCCCGATACCCCAGTCGCGCTTCGGCGACACCGCCCCCCCGGGTCCGACTCGGCCGAGAATGTCCAGATCTCCCTCGTTCTTCGGCATCGTCGTGCTCATGCGAGCCTCCGGCCCACCCCCTCGGGTCGTCCTCATCAGTCCCTGCGGATGACGACCACGCTGTTCACGTCGCCGTACGGGTTCGTGACGGAAATCGGGTTGAACGGATCCGCCACCCAGCGCCCGTCGACCACGAGGCGGTACTGAACGGTCCCAGTCCGCAGCGGCAGGCACAGCTCGAACACCCCGAGTTCGCGATTGAGGCGCATCACCGACGCCTCGGCGGACCACCCGTTGAAGTCACCCGCAATGCTGATGACTCGGCCGAGCGTTGCTGGTTGCACAAACCATACCCCCTCGCTATCCATGCTCACGCCCAGCTTGCGGGCAAGCCCTGTGGGGGTCTCGATGTGTGCTTGTTGGGCCGCGCGGTCCGGGGCCGCCGCAGGCTGGGGCGATGCGTGCGATACCGGGATCGACTCCGTGACAGGGCTGTCGCACTTGGCTTCGATAATGACCGATGGCGTTTCGCCAATCTGGATGGTTGGAATCGGTCCGCCCTTCGGGGCGAGCGATCGCTGGCGATCCACTCGCTTCTGGAGCTTCCGTGCCTTGTCCAACACGTCGGCCGAGCGGCTGGAAGCCTCGACTTCGGCTGGGCCCGGTACGCTCTCAGGGGCCGCGACTTCGAATGCCAGCGCCTGCTCCGCCACGCCCGGAACGATGTGCACCGGGATCGGATCCTCGATCGGCGGCGAGATGAGCGGCGCCGCCAGCGTCCCATCACCGATGAGCCATGCTGCGAGCGCGGCGTAGTCCGCAGCGCCGACTGACCCGGGGGCGTACTCGCAGATCGGCTGCCCGAATGAGGCCGCCTCTTTCAGGCCGGGGTCAAGCCTGATGACGCACGGGGCAACCTTTCCCGGAAACCGCCGATGCAACTCCTCAAGCACGTCGCGGGCGAGAACCCCATCCTCGTCATGCATGGTTGCCAGGAGACGATACCTAGGGGATACACCCAGTCTCTTGGCAATCGACTTGATTGTGCTGATCTGCTTCCCAGCGCCCTGCAGCGCAAAGAACCCTGTTTCGACCGGAATGAGCACCTCGTCGGCCGAGACCAGCGCGTTGTATGCCAGCAGGCCGATCGCCGGAGAACAGTCAACAAAGCAGTGTTGGTAGCCGCCGTGGGCGGCAAGGAGCTCCAAGGCGGCCTTCAGTCGGCCTTCGGCCCCTTCCATGCCAGCGAGCGAACCGCGAGGAGCCTCAAGCCCGGCAAGCTTCATCGTGCTCGGCGCCAGGTCGAGATTCCGGCCCACCCGCCACAGGAGCCGCGAAGGATCGATCGCCGTCCGCTTGGCACCGGGCTCACCGGAGGCAGCCAGCATCGCATCGCCAATGGTCAGGTCGATGCGTTGCTCCGGGATCGCCAGCCCGGCGGCGCAGTGCCCCTGGGGATCCATGTCGACGAGCAGTGTCTTGCGACCCTCGGCCGCGAACGCACCGGCAAGATTGATCGCCGTTGTGGTCTTGCCACACCCGCCCTTCTGGTTGATGATCGCGATCGTTCTCACGCGCCGCCCCTGCGTTCTTGGAGGTCCTCCCGTCTGGCCCGAGCCGGCGACCACAGTCACCAACGCGCACCTTCCGCGCCTCGCCCCGAAGTTATCGGGATCTTGCGGTCCGACCCTTGAAACAGGCGGGGCTGTCCATCGGACACCCGAGGCTGTGGACGGCTCATCCGCGAATCGAGTCGATCGCGAACGAGACCGCCTCCGCCGGCGGATCGGTGACGACATGCACCTCCCCGGCACCGTCCGCGATCACGAGTCGGAGCTTGCCCCCCGCCACCTTCTTGTCGTCCAGCATCCGCTCGATCACGCGCGGCGTAGGCGCCAGGCCCATGATCCGGGTTGGCAATCCAACCCCGGATTCCCCCAGCAATGCCTCAAGCCGGGTCCGAAGGCCGGGCCTTACCCTTCCAAGCCGCTCACCGAGCGACGCCGCGGCGAGCAAGCCGAGCCCAACCGCCTCCCCATGGGAGAGCCCAAGGTCGACCTGCGACTCCAGGGCGTGGGCGAAGGTATGGCCAAGATTCAGGCTCATTCGCCCCGGCCCTGCCGCGGCCGACTCCCGCTCGTCCTCCACCACCACGTTGGCCTTGACCTTGACGTTTCGTGCGACGAGCTCCGTCAGGATCCGGCTGTCCCGGCGATGAATCCCCGCGAGGGACGATTCCGTCCATGCGAGCAGACCGGGGTCCCCCCGTGCGGGAGCGAGCAGGCCGTGCTTGACGCACTCAGCGAGCCCGCTTCGAAATGCGCGATCGGGGAGCGAGGCGAGAATGGCGACATCGCACACAATGAGCAGAGGTTGATGGATCACCCCTGCCATGTTCTTTCGCAGCTCCTCCGAGTCGCCGCCATGCCGAGCCCGGACGTTTACGCCGGTCTTGCCGCCGACGCTGGCGTCGACCATCGCGAGCAGCGTCGTCGGTACGTTGATCCACGCGATCCCTCGTCGGTAGATCGCCGCGGCAAAGCCCGCGACATCCCCCAGGATTCCCCCGCCCAGGGCAACCAGGAGGTCAGACCGCTCCAGCCCGGCTGCGACCAGCCCGGCGACGATCCGCTCGACGGTTGGAAACGATTTGGAATGTTCGTTGAGGTTCTCTCCGAGCGCCGTGGGCTTGAGTCCGGCGCGTCGCAGGGAATCGATCACGGCGGCAGAGTGTTCCGCGGGCACCCGCTCGTCATGCACCAGCGCGGACCGGCCCGCGGCCGACAGGAACCGGGCCCGCTCACCCACTTCCTGAACAAGCTCGGAACCGACAACGACGTCGTACGCTCGTTCGCCGAGTTCCACGCGGACAATGGTCCGGTCCGGACGAGCCTGGGCAGCCCGGTCATGCATGCGTTCGCTCACTCGTACCGCATCACCCTGTCGACGGAGTTGTCGGGGTTCATGACCAGCACCGTCGGGCTGTGCTTGGCGTATTGGGCATCGTCGAGCAGCACATAGTGCATCACGATCAGGGGGTCGCCGACCTCGACCAGATGGGCCGCCGCGCCGTTGATCTCAATGGATCGCGAACCAGGCTTGCCCCTGAGGATGTAGGTCTCGAAACGCTCGCCGTTGCGGCAGTTGGCGATCTCGACCGCGTCGCTCGGCCTCATTCCGCTCTGGGCCAGCAGTTCGGGGTCGATGGTGATCGAGCCGACGTAGTCGGGAAGTGCCGCCGTCACCACGGCCCGGTGCAGCTTGCTGTGAAGCACCTTGCGGAGCATTATTCCTCGGCCTCCCGGCCATCATCCCCCCGGCGTCTCTCAGGCTTGCCCAAGCCGGCTCGATCACGGTTTCCCGCGACCTTCGAGCCGTCACCGGCACGCTCCCATGCAACCCGCTCGGCCTCTCCCCACAGCATCTCCAGATCGTAGTGCGCACGGACGTTGGGCTCAAAGATGTGCACGACGACATCGACCATGTCGAGCACAATCCACGTTGTCCGATCATCAATCGAGCGTCCAAAGACGCTGCTCCCGGTCTGGGCCGCGGCCTTCGCGACGTCGTCCGCGGCGCTCCGCATCTGGCGGTCGCTGGATCCGGATCCGATGACCAGAAAATCGGACACTTGGCTCAGCCTCCGGACATCCAGCACGACAACGTCCTCGCACTTGTCGTCGTGCAGCATCCGAGCGGCGTCAATCGCCAGGGCCTTCGCGGCGGCCTCGGCCTCCTCGTTCGGGGTGTAGACGATGCTGGCTTCAGGCGGTAGTTCGCCCGGGGATTCCCGGCGGTTGGTCGGCATCGGGGGAGCGTAGACCCGGGCCATCCAACCGACCATTCACCCGAGGTACTATCGGTCGTGACCCGAATGCCCGTCGCCAACAGACCGCCCGCCTCAACCCGGCTCCGGACACTGGGGCTGTTTCTCGAACGGGATCACTTTGCCGATGAGTTGTGGAACCAGTGCGACGGCCCGATGGGCCGGGACGGAGACCTGCAGATCCGATTCTCGGATCCCCACGCCGACCATGTTCTGGTCATGACCGGTCCCGTGCTGCCCAACGGGGGATCACGCCTCTCGAGGTGGCGGAAGCGATTAGCAAGGCTCCGCGGGGCCTCGGTCGCCGCGGCCAAGGCCCAGCACGCCTGGAAGAGGCTCGGCCTGCCCCGTGACAAAGTCACGGTCATGTTCTACGAGCCTCCGGGGATCATCTCCGACGAGGTCTTTGAAGTGGCCCGGAGGCACGCATCGCGTGTGTTCGCCCCGGACCCGCGGGCGACCCATCCGATCGTCCTCCCGGCCACCTGGTGGATTCATGAGCCGCTTGCGAGCCTCAGGGAGCTGGAGGCGCCCACCCTGGAGTCGAAGCCGATCCCGCTCGCGGCGGTGTCCTCGGGCAAGGCCCTTATCCCTGGCCACGCCGAGCGCACCCGGTTTTTCGGACTGCTCCGGGAGGCAGGCATCCCGCTGGAACTCTTCGGCAAGGGCCTTCCTGCTGGGCTCAGCCCGCGCGGGCCGGTGCACGCCAAGTCCATGTGCTTCCGCCCCGCCCAGTTTGCGCTCGCCATCGAGAACTACGCCCAGGGTGACCTGTACGTTTCGGAGAAACTCTGGGACCCACTTCTGTGCTGGACCGTTCCGCTGTACTACGGCTCTCGCGCCGCCGATTCCATTATCCCGCCGGAGTCCTTCATCCGCCTCCCCGACCTTGGGGTCCGTGGAGTGGAGACCGTGCGGCAGGTCCTCTCGACTCCCGGTCTCTGGGAGGCAAGACTTCCGGCTCTCGCCGAGGCTCGGTGGCGCGCGCTGACGGACCTCAGGCTCGTCGTCTGGGCTCGGCGGACGCTTTTCTAGGGCGACCGCCCGGCGGCCCACAGGATTCCTCGTGACGACACCGCAACAGCCCGTGCCCCCCGATTCCGCGTTCGTGATGCCGCTCCTGCTGGTCATCGGCTCGGTGCTGCTCCTGATTCTCGTGGTGCTCCTGCTGCGGATGAGCAGGCTCGGTGCCCGCCTTCGCCGGTTCGATGCTCGCGTCAAGCGGGCAGAGGGCGATCTGCTCAGGACGCGCCGGAGCATCGGCGCTCTCCGCGTAGCACAGTCCCTCGCGGCCGCGGGCCGCGCTCCGGCGCTCCCGTTTCGGTTTGCATCGCAGTACGGTGAGGATCTGTTTCTCTACGATCTCTTTGAGGGAAAGACGGACGGCCTCTACATCGAAGTCGGCGCCTATGACGGATACACCTGCAGCGTGACCTACGCGTTTGAGGCGATGGGGTGGTCGGGCGTTCTGATCGAGGCCATTCCAGAGCGGTACAAGGCGTGCCTCGAACGGCGCCCGGGCAGTCAGGTCGCCCACGCCGCCCTCGGTCGACGAGGGTCCACCGGGAACACCACGTTCACCGTCGTCGGCGATGCGGGCGATCCCGGTTCGGAGATGCTCTCGTTCCTCTCAAAGAGCCCCGCCCACGCCCGGCTCCTGAAGCGCTCGAAGGCACCCCGCCGGGAGGTCACGGTCCCGCTGTCCACGATGGACGAGGTCCTTGCCGCCGCCGAGCGTGCGGCCCCGCCGGGACGGCCGTCGATCGCTGGTCGGCCGATCGACTTTGCCGTCGTCGACGTTGAGGGGGCCGAGATCGAGGTGTTCGAGGGCTTCGATCTCGAAGCCCGCCGCGTCCGAGTGCTCGTGGTTGAGGACATGGAGCCCCGGAATGCGGCAAGCCCCTCCGCGTACCTCTCGCGGCGGCATTACACCATTGCGGCGCGGGTCGGGGTGTCGAGCGTCTTCATCCGGTCCGATGAGCCCGATCTCATCCGGCGAGCCCGCATGCTTACGCAGCCGGCGGATTGACGGGCGGCGGGGCGTTCTCCGCGCGTGGCCTGTGGGCCGACGCGGTGAAGCCATGCAGCAGGCTTCGGCGTGGAGCGTGACCCGGTTCGCCGGGACGCAGGCCATCGATCTCCGGGGTCCTCCAGATCAGCATCGCCAGCCCGGCAAGCCCGAGCGTGATCCCCATCGCTCCGATGGCGACCTGCACACCCGGTCCATCGTCGGGCGATCCGCTGGCCAGTTCCGAAATCCCCCCGGCGATCAGCGCGCCCAGTGGAGTAGCCCCGAACGCCGCGGTGTTGCACACGGCCATGGCCCGACCACGCATGCGGTCATCGACGAGCAACTGGATCGCCGAGAAGGCCTGATTGAAGACCAGCAGCCAGAACAACCCGATGAAGAACAACCACAGCCCGCCCATGACAAACGACTCGGTCCCCGCAAAGAGCGTGATCGCTGCGCCCGCCCCGAGAACTGAGGCCGGTATCGAGTGGTGCCGCGGGTACCACCCCGGGACAATCCGCAGCACGAAGACGCCCGCGACTGCTCCCGCGCCCATCATGGCCAGCAGCGTGCCGTAGGTGTCCGAGAGTTTGTGGTAGACGCCGGTGATGAACAGCGGCAGCATGGTGAGCATTGGCCCGCCGAGCGCCGCGAATATGACGATGGCGAGGAATACGGCGCGGGGCCCGCGATTGCGGAACATCCACGAAACCGCCTCCGCGGTTTGTCCGGCCGCGCTCACTCCATCCCGCTGTGGGGCGGGAGCGTCCGGCGTAAGCCACACGGCCCAGAGCACGCCGATGAATGAGGCCGTGTTGATGAGGAACAGCACCGTCGCACCGTGCGAGGAAGACCAGAGGATCGTTCCAGATATATTCAGTCCGGCCAGAAACCACCCGCCCAGAGCCGGTCCGATGACTCGGGCGAGGTTGAACTGCAGCCCGTTCAGTGCGATGGCGCTGGAGAGTTCCTCCCTCGGAACCAGCCGCGGCGTAAGCACCTGCCACGCGGGAACATTGAACGCCATCGTCGTGCCTTGTGCGAGGCTCAGGATCAGGAGCACGTTAGTCAGGTCTTTCTGACGGGTGGGTAGCCCTGCGAACAGGTAGCTGGCAAGGGCCATCCCCGCGGCGATGACCATCATGATCGCTTGGGTCACGATCAGAAGTGTCTTGCGGTTGACGCGATCGGCCACCACCCCGCCCGCCAGCCCAAGCAGGAGCATCGGGACCATCTGCGCCGCGGCGAGCAAGCTCAGGGTGAGGGCCGAGCCCGAGAGTCCGACGATCCAGCGGACACCAGTGCTCTCCATCCATGATCCGATGCTGGATCCCATGGCGCCGATCCAGACCACCCGGAATGTACGGTGCCGCAGCACGGTCCAGGAAAACGAGCCCCTGTGCACGGGTTTGGCGGCTGGAGTGGGGTTCGGGGCAGCCGACGGAAGGGCCGCCGGCCGCGGGGAATTGGCCTGCGCCCCCTCCGATCCCGGATTCTGCTCCGGCCTGCTCGCCTCCGCCTGCTTCACGGGACGATGCTATGCGTCCGCGGGCTATCCTCACACCGATGTTTGTCGATCAGGCACGAATCCGGGTGAAGGCGGGCGACGGCGGGAACGGCGTGGTCTCGTGGCGCCGCGAGAAGTATGTCCCCAAGGGTGGTCCCACCGGAGGCGACGGCGGCCGCGGCGGCGATGTCGTCTTCGTCGCCGACGAGAACATCAATACGCTGCTGGATTTCCGCGGACGGCCGGAATGGGTCGCCCAGCCGGGCGAGCCGGGTCGGGGCAAGCAGCAGCACGGCGCCGATGGGACAGACTGCATCATCCGTGTTCCCCCGGGCACCATCATCTACGACGACGACACCGGCGAGGTGATCGTGGACCTGGGACCTTCGCAGCGAGAGGTCATCGCACGCGGCGGCAAAGGGGGCTTCGGAAACGAGCACTTCAAAACGTCGACCAACCAGGCGCCCAAGTCGGCCAGTCCGGGCCAGCCCGGCGAGCAGCGAGCGGTCCGGCTGGAGCTCAAGCTCATCGCGGATGTCGGCATCATCGGGATGCCCAACGCCGGCAAGTCGACGCTGCTCTCGGTGCTCACGGATGCCACGCCGAAGATCGCGGACTATCCGTTCACCACGCTCGCCCCGCAACTGGGTATCGCGAGCGTCGATGAGAGCCGTCGCCTGGTGCTGGCCGACATCCCCGGGCTGATCGCCGGTGCTTCAGACGGCGCGGGACTCGGGCACGACTTCCTCCGCCACATCGAGCGAACCCGGGTGCTCCTGCACCTGCTCGACCTGTCGCCGCTCGACGGGTCGAATCCCGCGCAGAACTACTCCGTCGTTCGCGCGGAGCTGACCCGCTACTCACCCCAACTCGCGGAAAAGCCCGAACTGGTCGTGCTCTCCAAGGCGGACCTGGTCGACAGCGACGAGGCAAGCCGCAAGGTGAAGACGATCTGCGCCGAGATCGGGCTCGTCCCCGAGCGAGACGTTCTCGTCATTTCTTCGGCGCAGCGGGCGGGGCTCAAGCCGCTGCTCCAGCGGCTGTGGGCGATGGTTCACCCCAAGAGCTCTCAGCAGACCGACGGGTGGAAGCCCTCCGCCATCAACCAGCCGTAGTGCAACGCTTCACCGGCTGGCGCAGCACCGTCCGCTGGTTCTCGGGCGCCACGCGACTCGGATCGGTCAGGTAGATTTCGTGGTGGTGTCCGTCGGGAACCAGATCGTGCGCGGGGAGGTACTCCCTGTGCAGCCGGTTGATCGTCGGGACCTCGGCCTCTGGCGGGCCGACATGCATGGTCTGTACGCTGAGGCCCTCGCGATAGACCTCCAGCCGAAGGCCCGCGGGCGACTCGCCCAGGCGTGCCTGAGCCGCGGAAACAGCGTCCTCAAACATCGGCACGGTCAGCCAATCTGGCTCGTAGACGATCATCATCCGCCAGTTCATCTTTTCCCGGTTGCCGCTGACGAAGTCCGTCGGGTCGTCCGCCCACCAGAGGCACTCGAGCGGCGGCTGGACGAAGCTCTTCCCCATCCGCTCCCGGGCGACACGCTTCAGCGGATGGATCGCAGCAAAGAGCCACTTCGCCGCGTGCTCGAGCGGCGAGCGGTCCGCGGCCCCGTGCCCGTCGATCATGATGAACCGCATGTCGGGCACGTCCACCTGCACGAACTCGTTCGGTCGCGGCAGGTACAGTTCCTTCAGCCTGGCTTGCAGATCGGGTTCTCTCATATTCTGCCCCCGGATCGCGCCCACTGTCGTCACTACTCGCTCCTGGCTTCGCGATCGACGGAGCCGTTGACGACCACGGACGTTCCCGCGGCCAGGTCGGCGATGTGGCGGCCCATCGGGTCAGAGAGCGCAAACACGCACAGCGGTGGGGCCGACCACTTGACGAAGTTCCGCACCGCCGCCTGCCAGATCGTGGGCCGGAACAGGCCCGACGGCGGCCTGCCGGAGGCGGGGAGCGCGTGGGTGGCCGGAGTGGTGGGGGGGCGGAGGTTGGCCACGCGGCAGCCTGTTGCCAGTTTCCCGATCGATCCGCCCACAGCCCACTCTCCGATCGTCCCCAGCGCGCCGGCGATGCCGAGTGTGGTGAGCAGCGGCCAGATGTCGTCGATCGGCGACAGGATGGCGGAGGGACCGATGATCTCCAAGACGTTCACATCGTGGATCCGGCCCGCGATGATCGCCGCGAGGCTCACGTCGATGGCTGTGGCAACGAGGCGCCGCATGGGCGGGGCCACCGCGCACCGTGCGGGCAGCGACGGCGACAGGACACCCCTGGGTCGCAGCAGCGAAACGATCACCGCCGCGGTTACGCCCACCATCATCACAGCCAGCAGCCCAAGCTCACGCTTTGACAGGACCGTGGCCTGCACCGCCGGTCCCTCAAAGAGCAGACGGCCCGAGGCGAGCGAGACCTCGCGGATCTCAAACCGTGCGCCGCGGTGTGGATCTCCCTCGGGCCGCTCCTGGCACCAGAGAATCGCGACCGAGTCCGTGCTCGGGAGGGCGACGATCGATGCTGACCGCGGCACCCCCTTCACCACAGCACGCTGCACCGGCCCCGCCGGACGCAATAGCGAGAGACTCACGTCACCCGCGTCCGTCCAGCGGGCCATGACCGGTGTGTCGTCAACAACTAGAAACCGGCAGTCGTGCAACTGGGACGGCTCAAGCGGAAGATTGATTTGCTGTTTCGTCCACGCGACGAGTGGGCCCGCCGGGCTGTCCCCCGAGGGGGTCGACGGTCGAAGCTGCGCTGTCCACAGATCACGGGGTTCGCTGCGGTCAGCGGGCACAACGAGAAGTCCGACGCCCTGCAGGCTCGGCAGGAGCACTGCCGCATCACGTGGTCCGGGCGGCTCCGGGGGCAGTTCGGGGAAGGCCGCACTCTCGTGCCACGGCAGTGGGACCTCTTCCCACCGGTCGCCGCCATCGATCAGAAGCCGCAGCCCAGGATCCTCACCAGAACCGATGACCAGAGCCGCCGGCCCGGCCAGGGTGCCGACAAGCCCCTTGACCGTGATCTCACCGGTGAGCGGTGGGAGCGACTCGTAGCGACCCTCCGGGGTGTTGTACCACGTGCTGCCCGTGCCCCGGGCCGCCTCGATCGTCGAAACGGCGAGTACCGGCGGAATGCGGGCGTCGACCGGGGGTTCGGTGATCACATAAACGCGGCGACCCCAGCTTGCGGTTGCAATCGGCGGCTCGTCGAGCCATCCGGCGATGCGAACCGACCCGCGTGGTACTCGGTGCTCTCCCTCCCGCGGCGCCAGGTGGATCAGGACATACCGCGGCTCCGGCGCCGAGAGCGCCAGCCCAAGCCCGGTACCCTTCTTCTCCGGCGCGGGGCCCGTGTCGAGCACCACCCATCCGTGGCCGGCAACGGGTCCTGTTCCGTCACCCGCGCCAAAGGCCACGGCCGCCGCGAGCGCAGAAGTCAGAATCAGGATGAACGCGGCCAGATGCAGTCTCACGCTGCATCATTGCCTCGCACCGGCACCCCAGCCGGACCAGTCACCGCTTTGGGGCAGGCATCCCAGGCACTGCTTAACGCGGAGAGTCAAGATCGGTCACCGATTCCACCTGGAACACCCTGACCAGTTCGTCGAAGTTGAACGCATCGGGCTTCATGACCCGCCGGCCGTCCTGCAGGTCGTAGAGGTTGAGCCGGATGAGCGAGCCGCTCGGGACATGGAGCACCGCGAGCTCCGACGCCATCCGCGGTCCCGAACTGGCGCCGGTGATCCGCACGTAGGCATACTCGTTCAGGTCGGCGATGATCTCGACCGTGCGGTCCGGCGAGAACAGTTCGACCTTCCGAGGTTCGAACGATTCCGGATCGAGCCAGAGCCTCTGCAGACCCCCAGAGTCGGTGCGGGTCGTCACGCCAACCAGGCGGCCGTCGGCCGACCACTGCGTGGCGCCCAGTACCTGTCCGCCACCCGGCCCATTGGCGCCGACGGGGAGCGGCACAATCCCCAGGACCCGAATCACATCCAGCGGCCGAATGGTCAGCCCTGGCGTACGGGGATCAAGCCTTGCGGCATCGAACGTTGCGTGACGGCCGACGTGGGCAACCGGCGTGTCGACGACATCGAACCACCAGTAGCGATCCGCATCGCACCCAAACCAGAAAAGCCGCTTTCCTGCCTTGTTCAGGCTGAGCGCCAGGTGGTCGGGGCGGATAACTTGGAGGGTGCCCTCACCCTGTTCCGTGCGTTGTGTCCCGTCCTCGGAGAACGTCAGCCGCACCGTCGCGGGCGCGTACACCTGACTCAACAGCGAGACGCGGTTGTTGTACGCCTCGGCCACCGTCGCGTAGGCCGGCGGCGGCGATTCTCGTGCCACCGACGACGGCGCCTTCGGCCCATCCCCGTTGCAGCCGGATGCCGCGGCCGCGAGGCAGGCCAGGCCAAGCCTCATCCACCCGCGCCGGTTCATCATGGCGCCGCATTCCCCGGCGATTCAGGCCCCGGGGTGCCGGTCTCGCCACTGCCTGCCATCACCGCCGTCAACTGCTCCGTGACATCGAGAATCGTGGCATCGTCCAGACCCGGATCGATGACCTCGGTCGCTGCTGGCGTGCCTTCATCGCGGGGCCCCTTGGGCCTGACCAGCATCGTCGACCCACGGGTGGCCTCGCAGACGAGCAGACGCTTGCGGATCAGAATCAAGGCCAGGACGTATCGAAACGCAAGGCGTCTCGGCTCGGTTGTGTCGGCAAGTTGCTCGAATAGATCGACCAGGGCGGCATCGTCGACGAGCACCCGCCGTTTCGCATCCGGCGCCGCAACGACCGCCCGCCACGTCGCGAACACCAGATCCGGCCGCGGAGGGCGCGCCCCGGAATCCCACGCGTCAGCCGAGTAGTCCACACGGACCAGTTCCTCGGTCTCGTCGTGCTCCAGCAGCACCGCGACAAAGCGGTCCCCGGGACCCAGCGCCGACCCGGTGGCCGCGCACACACCCGTATTCGAGCCGATTTGGAAGTTGCCCCTGACCATCCGTGTCATGCGCACAGTGTAGCGGCGGGCAACCCGGGCATGCTCAGCATGACACCTCGAAACGGCGCTGCGACGTGCCACCGGCACCCACCCCGAACCGCACCTGCCTGGCGCACTTCGGGCAACGCCCCGTGTAGGCGGTGCCGGCGGCGTTCCTGTAGGCCCTCGCGTAGTGGTTCGAACAGCGGAACCATAATGACAGCCACGGCCTCGAACGGTCTGCCGAGGCCTCCGCTGGTTCGCGCGGAGTCGGGGATGACGTCAGTTCAACGCGGTCTTCCGGTTGCGGCACGTCGTCCATATCGGCTGACGGCCCGCTGGGCCTTCGAGCCGGTTCAAACTCCGAAAAGTGCCCCTGGCGGCGTGCCAGGCCGGTCTCACCCCGATTGCTGGGGGCCGGTCCAGGTGTTTATCATGTCCGGATTGCTCGTGCCTGCGCACTGGGAGCGCCGATGTGATTCTGCTCGACGGCCGATTCGATGCCCAACACCCTCACCATCCTGCCGGACCCGCCCCCTCCTCCTACGCCGATCGGCCTGATCGCCGGCGGCGGCCGGCTCCCGATCATCATCGCCGAGGGACTCCGCCGCGCCGGTCATCCCATCCACGCTCTTGGACTGGCGAACCAGTTCGATGAGGCCCTCCCCCGCCTGTGCGAGACGTTCCGCGAAGTCGGCGTCCTGCGGGTCGGCAGCTGGGGCCGCCTCCTGCGTCGCCGCGGAGTGGGCCACGCGATCATGGTCGGGCGGGTCGACAAGGCCCGGTTCATGTACAGCCCGGGCACCATTCTGCGGAACATCCCGGACTGGCGCACCATCATGGCGTGGTACCGCCATCTGCGGCACGATCGGCGCTCGCATGCCGTCCTCCAGGCGATTGCGGATGAGCTCGGCAGATCGGGGGTCCACTTGATCGACTCGACCGCTCCCATTCCAGACTCGCTCGCCGAGGCCGGCGTCCTGACCCGCTGCCAGCCGACGGCCCAGCAACGGGCCGATGTCGCGTTCGCCTGGCCGCTGCTCATCCAGACCCTCCGGCTTGATATCGGGCAGTCCATCGCCGTTCGGGACCGCGACGTGATCGCCGTTGAGGCCGCCGAGGGTACGGATCGCATGATGGAACGGACCGGCCAGCTCTGCCGTCTGGGCGGCTGGACGCTCTGCAAGGGCGCCCGCGCCGGCCACGACCGCCGCAGCGATGTTCCCACCGTCGGGGTGCAGACGATCGAAAACCTGTACCGCTACGGCGGCCGGTGCCTGGCCCTTGCCGCCGGCGATGTCATCATGATCGACAAGCCCGACATGCTCGACCTTGCCGATCGCCTCGGTATTTCCGTCATCGGCGTCCCTCCCGCCCAGGCCTGACGCGGTGGCTGCCTCCAGGCAGGACGAGTTCCAACATGACGGCCGATCCAGCCCACACCTACGTTGGCCGAGGCGGGTTGAAGTTGCGATTTGCGCTCGACCGTTTCGGCGTGGACGTCTCCGGATGGACCTGTGCCGACTTTGGCTGCAACGTGGGGGGGTTTACGGATTGCCTCCTGCAAGCCGGCGCCGCGAGCGTCGTGGCGGTTGATACCGGCTACGGCACCCTGGCCTGGCGGCTGCGGAACGATCCCCGGGTCCGGGTCATGGAGCGGGCAAACGCCCTCCACGCCGCGCCCCCTCCCGGGCCAGGATTGGACCTCGTCGTCATCGACATGGGCTGGACGCCCCAGCGACTGTGCATCCCCGCCGCGCTGAGGTGGATCGGCGCGAGTGGAAGCATCATCTCCCTTCTCAAGCCCCACTATGAAATAACAAAGAGCAACCGCAGCGCCCCGGGAGGCCGCGGCGGGGTGCTCGATGAATCCGCCGCAAGGGATGTCGTCGACCGGGTGGTGACCGAGATGCCTTCTTTGGGCGCGTGCGTCCAAGCGCTGGCCCGGTCCCCTGTGCAGGGGGGGAAGGGTGGCAACACTGAATGGCTCGCGTGGCTGCGCCCCGCCGGATCTGCCTAGATCGATGCGCAATGGCGCAGATGGTGCGCGGATCCGTGAAGGGGGATCACCAGCCCGCCCGATAAGCAGACCCATGCCCGCTGCGGCCGGAGGATCCGGCCGTTCCCACGGGAGGCGACGACGGTGAGCGACAGCGCCAACAAGCCGGTGGAATCCGGCGAGCCCCAATCGGCAGGACCACGCACGCCGAACCTGCGCGCGCTCCGCCCGTTCGCCCTGATGACGGTCGCCGGGGGGCTCCTGGCCGCGGGCGTGGTGGCGGCGTTCCTGAACAAGCCGAAGGCGGATCCCACGGCGCCTCTTAAGGAGGCCCGGGCCCTGATCGAGAAGTCGCAGTTCAAGGAAGCCGTGGCTGTCCTTAACGAGCGAATGGTGCCCGTGGTCAACAGCGGCACCGTCGGGCCCGAACTCCAGGCCGAGATGCTCCGGATGCGGGCCGACGCATCGTTCCGCTGGCAAGAGGCGGGCGGGATCGATGTCGACGAGAACAACCGCCAGATCGTGGCGGACTACGAACGGGTTGAGAAACTCGGAGGCACGCTCTCGCCCCAGGAGGTCTTCCAGACGGGCTGGGCACAGACGAGTCTCGGCGAGTTCACGGCGGCGGCTCGCCGGGCGAAGTCGCTGCCCGACTCCGAGCGTCCCCTGCGCCACCGGATCGTGCGCCGTCTCGTGGATTCCGACCTGGCGAGGGGCGGCGGCGGGTCGGCCCTGACCCTGGACCTGCTCACCGATCTGCTGGCCGAGCCGGCGATCGAGGAGAACGAGCGGGCGTGGGGCGTGGCCAAGCAGGCTCAACTCATGCTTGCCGAGGGGCGCGCGGACGAGGCAATCGGCAAGTTGCTGCGGGAACTGCAGCGGATCGAGCACGCGCCGGCGAGGCAGCGGGCGGAACTGCTTGCGCTGCTCGGCCGCGCGTACATGACCACCGACGACAACGCCGCGGCGCTCCGGCAACTGGAACTCGCTGACGGCATGCTCGATCCGGCGGATCCCATGCGGGGGGACATCGGTGTGATGATCGGCCGGATTATTGAGGTGACGGGGGGTGACCGCCAGGAAGCGATCGATCGGTACCGCTCGGTGGTGTCGGACTTCGGCAAGTCGAGGGCGGCTCTGCCCGCCAAGCTGGGCATCGCTCGCCTCCTCCGGGTCCAGGGACAGAACGAGGAGGCGATCACCACCTTCCGCGAGGTCGTCATGGCGGTGGTCCGCGGCGAGCCGGGGGCGACCGCCGACCAGGTGAAGACAGCCCTCATGGGGGCCTACACCGATCTGGCGACCGATGGCGAGTACGAGCAAGGGAAGCGGTACGCGGAACTTGCCGAGTTGCTGTATTCGACCGGCAAGGCGCCCGGAGATGTCATGCGGGCGCTCGGCGAATCCCAGAAAAAGCTCGCCGCGGCTCGGCTGGGCGCGACGCCGTTCGACGAACTGAGCGCCGTCGCCCGAGAGGAGGTCAAGCGGCTCCTGCTGGGTGCCGGCCGCGCGTTCCACGAGCACGCCCAGCGCGAGCAGGACCCCGGGGCCTTCGCCGAGTCGCTCTGGGAGTCCGCTGACGCCTACGACATCGCGGGAGAGCCTAGAGAGGCCATTGCCGCCTTCACCGAGTACATCGATCACGCGACCGACAACGACCCCCGCAGGCCCGAGGCCAAGTGGCGTCTTGCTCAGGTTTTGCAATCCACGCGCCAGTATGCCTCGGCGGCCGAGCGATACCGCGAACTGCTCGGTGGCCGCGTCCCAGCGCAGGCCGTCCAGGGTGGCGCCTGGGCATCGCGGAGCATCGTGCCGCTGGCGCAATGCCTGCTCCGCGACGACGATCCCGCCAACGATGCAGAGGCCGAGAGCCTGCTCGTCTCGGCCGTGGATGGTCATGTCCTCTCCCCCGAGGCCCGCGAGTTCCGGGATGGTGTTATCGAACTGGGTCGCCTCCTGTACGAGACGCGCCGGTATCCGGAAGCGATCGAGAGGCTGACCGAGGCGCTCGAGCGATACCCAGGCGACCGCGCGGCGGACTCGGTGCGATTCCGGCTCGCGGACAGCTACCGCCTCTCCGCAGCACAGATCACCAAGCAACTTGAACAGGCCATGCCCGCTGCGGAACGAGCCCAGCTCGAGAGTGTCCGTCGAGAACGGCTCCGCAAGTCGATGGCCCTCATGGAGCAGTACCGGCGTGAGATCGACGCGAAGTCGGCCCGCGTGGGGCCGCTTGATCAGGCCCAGAAACGCAACGCCATGTTCTACCTGGGCGACTGCGCGTTCGAACTCGGCGACTATCCCGGCGCCATCGCCGCGTACGACGCGGCCCGGCAGATGTACCCGAACGAACCCGCATCCCTTGTCGCGATGGTGCAGATCGTGAACTGCTATGTCGCCCAGGGCGAGTACGACAAGGCCCGCACGGCGAACGAGGCCGCGAAGCGGCACATGGAGCGGTTCCCGCAGTCCGCCTGGAACTCGCCCGACATGCCGATGGAGCGTGAGCACTGGCAGCGATGGCTTGATTCCAGCATGCTCCTGCAGCGACAGGCCAGCGCGGAGCACTAAACGAGCACGCGGGGGATCCCGCAAAGAAGGGTCACGGATGACCGCACGGCAGGCAACGCCAGACGCAGCAACACGGGAGTGGTCCCCGGCGGACGATCCGCGCCGTTGGCTGGACGCGGTCTCCGGACTGGTCAGCGCACAGTGTGAACTTTGCCGCGAGATCGAAGCGATGGGAGACGACCAGTCCCGCATGGTTCAGGAGGACCGGACCGAGGACCTCATCTCCTTGCTCGCGAAGCGGCAGAAGCTCGTTGACCGCCTCGGCGCCCTCGGCGGCGAGCTCGCTCCGCTACGACGAAAGTGGGAGGTCTTCGAGCCCCGCTTGTCGCCGTCGCAACGGGCGACCGTGACGGGCCTGGCCGATCAACTCGCCGGCTTGATCGATCGCATCTCCCGCCGTGATGAGTCGGACCGGCTCTGCCTCGAGGAGCGGCGGGGCCGCATCGCCGCGGAGCTGGGTGGGGTGTCGGTCGGGCGCGGCGCGGTCAGCGCCTACCTGCCGGCCGAGAATCGATTCGGCGGTTCATTCCACGATGGGGAGGCCTGATCGCATGGCCGCCGTGGATACCCCCACCGTCAGCATAGCCGGAGCCGGCTTGGTCACCGAGGCCGATCTGGCGGAGATTGTCGGCGCGTTCCAGGACGCGGCGGGACGACTCCAGTCGGTGCACGAGTCGTTGCGTGCCGAAGTCGTGCGCCTCAAGGAAGAACTCCGAGAGGCGAACCTGCAGATCGAGCGGTCGGCCCGCCTTGCGGCGCTGGGCGAGATGGCGGCCGGCATTGCCCACGAGGTGCGCAACCCGCTCGGCTCCATCCGGCTGTATGCCAGGATCCTCGAAGAAGAGCTCGCCTCCAGGCCGTCCGAGCGGGACATCGCTCGAAAGATCCAGACGTCGGTGGTTGGGCTGGATGCTGTAGTAACCGATGTGCTTGCATTCTCCCGCGAGATGCGGCTCCGACCCGAACCGGCGTCAGCAAGCGAGCTCTTCGAGCACGCGCTGGCCGATTGCGCGGCTCTCCTCGATGGAGAGCCCCGGGATTCCATCACCGTGAAGCGGGACGCTGCCCCGGGGCTCCTCGTCGACTGCGACGCCACGCTGGTGCACCGCGCCCTGGTCAACGTTATCCGCAACGCCATCGAGGCGATGCGCCAGCTTCCGGACCGGAAGCACGCTTTGGCCCTCGATGCCGCGGTACGCCGCGTGCGTGGACCCAAGGGATCGCTGAGCGAAATGACCGCGTTGATCGTCTCCGATACCGGGCCCGGGATACCGCCCGAAGTCGCGAGCCGGATGTTCAATCCGTTCTTTACGACCCGCGCAACAGGGACGGGGCTCGGCCTGGCGATCGTTCACCGAATCGTCGATGCCCACGGCGGCCGGGTCAGCGTCAAGAACCGGGGAGCGGGCAAGGGCGGTCTGCCCGGCGGGGCTGTTGTCGAACTGCTGTTTCCGGTGACGCGGGGGCCCGCCTCCCTGCAGCCGGTTGAAGAACGCACGGATGGAGTTGTGTCGCGCACGGAGGCCAAGGAATGAGCACGGTATTGGTGGTGGACGACAAGGAGTTGATGCGCGACAGTGTGGCGGCAACGCTCACCCGCGCCGGGATGACGGTCATCACCGCCTCAAGCGGCGAAGCGGCCGTTGAACTGGCGGCGAAGCGGCGGCCGGACGCCATCGTGACCGACCTTCGCATGCCCGGGATGACCGGGATCGATCTGCTCGAGCAGGTCCGGCTCATCGACGAGGATCTCCCGGTCGTCATGATGACCGCCTTCGGCGCCGTTGAAACCGCGGTGCAGGCGGTGAAGCTCGGCGCGTTCGATTACCTCACCAAGCCGTTCGAAGGAGACGAACTCGTTGTCGCTGTCAAGCGAGCCATCGAGCACGCCCGCCTCGTCCGCCAGAACGCCGTGCTCAAGCGTTCCGGCGAGAACGGCGGCAGCGCAGAGGGAATGGGACTCCCGCCGGGCCCCGCCGGGCGCCGCGGCATCGACCGCATCATCGGTGACTCCCCGGCCATCCGCCGGGTGAAGGAGCAGGTCCTCGCCGTTGCCGAGTCGCACGGCACGGTCCTGATCTACGGCGAGTCCGGCTCCGGCAAGGAGATCGTGGCGAGGGCGGTGCACGACCTGAGCCCGCGCCATTCGGAGGCCTACCTGGCGGTGAACTGCGCCGCGCTGAGCGAATCGCTGCTGGAGAGCGAACTGTTCGGGCACGAAAAGGGCGCTTTCACCGGGGCCGAGAAGCTCCGCAAGGGGCGGTTCGAGCTCGCCGACCGTGGCACTCTCGTTCTTGACGAGATCAGCGAGGTGAGCCCGCGCGTTCAGGCCAAGCTTCTCCGGGTGCTTCAGGAGCGGACCCTGGAACGGGTCGGATCAAGTCTCTCTATCGGGGTCGATGTGCGCGTCGTTGCCACCAGCAACCGCGACCTGCCCCGGGCCGTCGGCCGGGGCGAGTTCCGGCAGGACCTTTTCTTCCGCCTGAACGTTCTCCCCATCCACCTCCCGCCGCTCGCGGACCGGCTGGACGATGTCCCGCTGCTTTCTCAGTACTTTCTCGGAAACGTTTCCGAGCGTGAGGGCCGCCCGGCGAAGAGGTTCGATGATGAAGCTCTTTCCGTGCTCATGTCCTACTCCTGGCCCGGAAACGTGCGGGAACTGCAGAACATCTGCGAACGAGCCGCGGTGCTCTCCCGGGATCCGGTCATAGGCCGTTCGCTCATCGAATCGTGGCTCACGACGCCCGCCGCACTCGGGGCGCCCCCCCCGGCCGCGACGCCCGGCGCCGGCGCGATGATCGAGGCCAAGTCGCTCGGAGGTCTTGTCGCCAGCCACCGATTGAGCGGGCAGGCAACGGACTTCGTCGCCGTGCACGATCGGCCCCTCGAGGACATCGAGCGTGACGCGATCGTCCGAACCCTCGGCCGCTTCAACGGCCACCGCCAGAAGGCCGCCAAGGCGCTCGGAATCGGGGTCCGCACCCTCGGCCTGAAACTCAAGAAGTGGAAGTCTCTCAACCTCGTCGAGCAGACGCTCTAACCACAGCACGGCAGACCCCGCTGGCCGCGCACGCCTTGCGCGGCGGCACCGATGCAACCGGTCTCGGGGATGGCATCGCCCTTGCGGAGCGGCGTACCGTGATCAACGACCTCACCACGTCTGGCGCCCTGCCCGCCCTGGAGATGGTCGTCCGCTTTGCCGGGCAGCGGCAGCGGCTGATCGCGCACAACATTGCCAATCTCGATACACCCAACTTCCAGCCGCGGGAGGTTTCGGCCGCCGGATTCCAGCGAACCCTTCGCGATGCCGTCGAGCAGCGCCGAGCAACGACCGGCGGCGAGGCCGGCGAACTCCCGTGGCGGGAATCGAGGGAACTTCGGCGCGACTCCGACGGCGGCCTGAGCCTCCAGCCCGGGACGCCCTCCAGCGGCCTCCTCTTCCACGACCGGAACAACCGCGACATGGAAAGGCAGATGCAGGCGATGGTCGAGAATGTCAGCGCCTTCAGGATCGGCACCGACCTCCTGAGGTCACGGTTCGCCATCCTCCAGTCGGCGATTCAAGAGCGGGCCTAGGAGCACGTAGCGGATGTTCGGCGCCCTCGACATCTCGACCAGCGGCATGATCGCACAGCGGACTCGCCTTGAGACGCTCGCCGCGAACATCGCCAGCAAGGACGTCCTGGAGGACGCCAACGGCAACTACGCCCCATACCAGCGCCGCATCGCGGTCTTTGCCCCCGGAGACCCCTCCGCTTCCAGCCCCTCCGGCCGTGCCCTCGGCGTGCACGTTTCCGAGATCGCACTCTCCGACGATCTCCGCCGCCGGTACGACCCGACAAGCAAGTGGGCCGACGCCGAGGGGTATGTGATGACCCCGAACATCGACCCGGTGATCGAGCAGATCAACATGATCGAGGCATCACGGGCCTACGAGGCCAACGTCGCCGCCGCCGAGGCGACCAAGGCGATGACCGCCCAGGCCCTGCGCCTGATCGCATAGACCCACGTTCGTTGCGGGTGACCGGTCGGCACGACCGATGAGCAGAGGGGACCGAGGAACGCCATGACCGATCCACTTGGGCTGATTCGCGGTGCGGGAGTGGGGGGGGCCGCCGGCGTCGGCGGGCCGTCGCCGTTCCGCCCGCAGACCTCGACGCCCGCGACCACGCCCGACGGCGCCAGCTTCAAGGACGTGCTGATGGAGAACCTGCGGCAGGTCAACGAGCTGCAGCAGGAAGCGACCACCGCCATCGAGGACCTCTCGACCGGAAAGCGGAACGACCTTGAGGGCGTCCTGCTCGCCACGCAGAAGGCCGACACGGCGTTCCGCATGATGCTCGCGGTCAAGAACAAGGTCGCCGCGGCGTACGACGAGATCAAGCAACTCCGCGTCTAGGACCGCTCGTGCTGGTGCCCGGTCGCGCAGAGATTGCGCTCGGCACGCGCAGTTCCAGCGTATCTCAAGGCTTGCGTCCGTGCCGTCCGAAAACACCTGTCGCGAACCGCCCCGCGGAGCCGGGGACTGATCGCACCGGCGCCCGTGCGCCGGCCGTACCCAGGCACGGAGGCCACGGTCCATGGAGCAACTGCGTCGGGCGCTGACGACGATCCAGCAGCAGCTGGCGCGCCTGAACGCGAGCCAGCGGCTGCTGATCCTCAGCCTGTGCGTCGTTGCCGCGATGGCGTTGGTGGTCGTCAGCCTCATCTCCGGCCGGTCGCAACTCGTGGCGCTCCCGGGCTTCTCGCCCGCCGAGCAGGACCAGGCCGCCGCGTTCCTCCAGGGCCAGGGGATTACCGCCAAGGTGGTCTCCGGGACGCTGATGGTCCACCCCGACAGCCGCTACATCGCCCTGGCCCAGCTTCAGCAGGGCCAGAAGCTCCCGGGCGACAAGAAGCTCCTGTTCGAGAATCTCGCCCAGTCCCAGAACTGGATGATGTCTCGCCTGCAACTGGAGCAGCAGGCCAACGTCGCGCTGCAGAACGAACTCGCCAAGGTCGCGGCGAGTTTTCCTGGCATTGAAGCCGCGGATGTGTTCATCAGCAGCCCGCCCCCGTCGGGGCTGGGGACCTCCTTTCGCAAGCCGACCGCCACCGTGCGAGTCCATACCCGGGCGGACCGCACCCTGACGCAGGACATGGTCGACTCGCTCGCCGACCTGGTCGCGGGCTCGACACCCGGGCTGGCCGTCGGCGAGGTCCGCGTCATGGACAGCGCCAAGGGCCGCCGCTACCGCCCCCGCAGCGCCGACGACATTGCCGCGACTGGCTATCTCGAGCAGGCGATGAAGGTCGAGCAGCACGTTCAGGACAAGCTGCTCGAGAGCCTTCGGTACATCGACGACGTCATTGTGACCGTCAACGCCCAGGTCGATCTCACCCGCAAGGAGATGAGCGAGCGGCAGGTGCTCCCCAAGGGCAAGGGAACCGAGGCGCTGGTCTCTTCGGAAACCACATCTACCAGCACGCAAACACAGCCATCTGGCGGCGGTGAGACCGGTGTTCGGCCCAACACCCAGGCGTCGATCGGCATCTCATCTGCCACGTCGAATGGCGGCTCCACGCAGGAACAGACCGAGACAAGGATGGAGAACGCGTTCGGAGCACGCGAGACGCGGGAGATCGACCCCAGCGGCCGCCCCATCCGGATCAATGTCACCATCGGCGTGCCGATGAGTTGGGCCGCCTCTATCGCCCGGCAGCGAAAGGCCGCCGCCGCCCCCGCCGGTGGAGCCGCCGCGACCACTTCCGATGTCTCCGATGCCGAGGTCCAGGCCGCGTGGGGCGACGAGAAGAAGCGGCTGGAGCAGGCCGTGCAGCCGCTGGTCGATACCGAGGCCGGTCGCGGCGGGCAGTCGGCCGGAACCGTCATCGCCACCCTGATACCCGTGCTCACGCCTGCTTCGTCCACCGGCGGCGCCGCACAGAGCGCCGGTGTCGCCGGCACGTTCGGCTCTGTCACGAACCTCGTCGGCAGCGGCGCCGCCAAGACCACGGCCCTCGGGGCCCTCGCGGCGATCGCGATCGGCATGATGGTCCTCATGGTCCGCAAGGCCGGCCGCGCCGAGCCGCTGCCCTCCGCCGAGGAACTCGCAGGAATCCCGCCCCAGATCACCGGCGACAGCGACCTGATCGGCGAGGCCGGCGAGGGAGACACGGCCATGGCGGGCATCGAGATCGACGACACCGCTCTCAAGACCAAGAAGATGCTCGAGCAGGTCTCCTCGTTCGTGAAGAAGGATCCGGCAGCCGCGGCGTCGCTGTTCAGCCGGTGGATGACCCCGGAACTCTGACGACCGGGAGACCCGATGCCCCGCAAGCCAAACGACAAACTGCCCGATTCTCCGAGCGAGCTCGACGGGCTCACCAAGGCGGCGATCCTGCTGATGACGCTCGAAGCGGCGGTGGCGGGCGAACTCCTCAAGAAGCTGCCGCCCGAAGCCATCGAGGAGGTCACCCGGGAGCTCGCCGGCCTGGGCCGGGTGCCGGACCACCTCCGCCGCGCCGTGGTCGAGGAGTTCTACAGCGTCTCGATCGCAAGCGAGTACGTGAACGAGGGCGGCCTCGACTACGCCAAGGTGCTGCTCAAGCAGTCACTGGATTCCACCGTTGCCGACCGGGTCGTCCAGCAGATCCAGACGCAGGTGCAGAAGACCCCGTTCTCCTTCCTTCAGAAGGCCGAGAGCGAGAACCTCCTCACGTTCATCCAGGAGGAGCACCCGCAGACCATCGCCCTGATCACCTGCCACCTGGCGCACCACAAGGCCGCGGAGATCCTCAGCGGCCTCCCGCTCCAGAAGCAGATCGAGGTCATCAAGCGCATCGCCAACATGGAGCAGACCAATCCGGAGGTCATCCGCGAGGTGGAGAAGGGACTGGAGAGCCGTCTCTCCAACATGCTGCTCCAGTCGATGGAGAAGGCGGGCGGCATCCCGACGGTCTCCGAGATCCTCAACCTCGCCGACCGCGCCACAGAGAAATCGATCATGGAGGGCCTCGAGGCCGAGGACCCGGAACTCGTCGAAGAGATCCGTCGCCTGATGTTCGTCTTCGAGGACATCAAGCTCGTCGACGACAAGGGCATCCAGACCATCCTTAAGGAGATCGACAACGACGAGCTCTCGCTGGCGCTCAAGACCGCATCCCCCGAGCTCCAGCAGAAGATCTTCGGCAACATGTCCGAGCGGGCCGCCGCGCTCATCAAGGAGGACATGCAGTACATGGGCCCGGTCCGCGTCAGCGACGTCGAATCAGCGCAGCAGCGGATCGTCGACATCGTGCGCCGGCTCGAGGACGCGGGCGAGATCATCATCGCGGGCCGCGGCGGCGAATCGGAGCTCATCGTCTGATCGGCACTCGCCGGCGAACCCATGGCTCTCATCAAGCACTCCAGGGCGAAAGAGATCACGCGAGAGGCCATCGTCCTCGACCTGGGGGACCTCGCGCGCCAGGGCGATCAGCTCGTTCGTGCCGCCCGTCTCAAGGCCCAGGAGATCATCCGCCAGGCCGAGTCCGAGCGGGACCGCCTCGTGGCCGGCGCCCGCGAACGCGGCCACGCCGAGGGCCTCGCGGCGGGCCGCGCGGAGGGCCTGACGCAGGGCCGCGAACAGGGCCGCACCGAGTCGCTCGCCCAGTGGGAATCCCAGATCCGCGCCGCGACCGAGGCGTGGTCCGCCGCCGCGGACTCGTTCCTCCGGCAGCGGGACAGCATGCTCCACGAGGCCCGCACCGATGTCGTCCGCCTCGCGGTGCAGATCGCCGAGAAGGTCACTAAGCGCACGATCGAGCTTGATCCCGGCGTCGCTGCGGCCCAGATCGCCGAGGTGCTCGCCCTGATCGTGCGACCCACCGCGGTCGTTGTCGCGATCAGCCCCCGGGATCGAGGCGCGGTGGAGACCGCGCTGCCCGGAGTCATCGCCCGGTTCTCCAGCATCATCCACGCCGAACTTGTCGACGATCCCCAGCTCTCCCCCGGCTCGTGCATCGTGCGGATGCGCGGCGAGCAGGCCGGGGCGGCGAGCCCGCCCGGCGGCGAGGTTGATGCCACTATCGAGTTGCAACTGGACCGAATCGTCCGGGCCCTGCTTCCCGATTCCGCGAAGGGCGGCGACCCCGACGCCCCGCCCACAGCAGAGAGCGCGACGCCATGAGCGTCCTCTCGCCCCAGATCGAAACAGTGGCCCGCCTCCAGCCGATGCGGGTGACCGGCCGGGTGATCGCGCTTCGCGGCTTGGTCGTCCTCGTCGGCGATCTCCCGCTCCCGGTTGGATCGCTGGTCAACGTCGCGGGTGCTCTCGGCGAAGTCGTCGGATTCGACGGCAAGCACTCGGTCATCATGATGCTCGCGGGAACATCGGGCATCCGCGCCGGCGATCGCGTGCTCGGCCTGCAGTCCGCGCCGACCGTCGCGATCGGGCACCGCCTGCTTGGCCGGTGCATCGACGGACTCGGGCGTCCGATCGACGGCGCCGGACCGGTCACCGGCACCACCCCCCGCCTGATCGACCCCGAGCCGCTGGGCGCCATGTCCCGCCGCCGCATCACCGAGCCGATGCACACCGGTGTCCGCGCCATCGACCTGTTCACCACCATCGGCCGCGGCCAGCGCCTGGGCATCTTTGCTGGGCCCGGTGTCGGGAAATCAACGCTGCTCGGCTCCATCGCACGCAACGCGGCCTCCGACGTCAATGTCGTGGCGCTCATCGGCGAGCGCGGCCGGGAAGTCGGGGACTTCATCGCCCACAGCCTCGGGCCCGCCGGTCTCGCCCGCTCCGTCGTCGTCGTCTCCACCAGCGATGAATCTCCCCTGATGCGGATCCGCGCCGCCATGGTCGCCTGCGCCGCGGCCGAGCACTTCCGTGATCAGGGAGCCCAGGTCCTGTTGATGATGGATTCCGTCACACGCCTGGCCCACGCGCAGCGCCAGATCGGGCTGTCTGTCGGCGAGCCTCCCGCCACCCGGGGCTACACGCCCAGCGTTTTCTCGTTGCTCGCGAGGCTGCTCGAACGCGCCGGAGCACTGGCCCCTCGACCCGGTCACCCAGTCGGCGGATCGATCACCGGGCTCTACACCATCCTCGTCGAGGGGGACGACATGACCGAGCCGGTCGCCGACGCGGCCCGCGGCATCCTCGACGGCCACCTCATGCTCTCCCGCTCCCTCGCTCAGCGGGCTCACTTTCCCGCGATCGACGTGCTCGACTCGGTCAGCCGCGTCGCCGACGACGTCACCGACGACATCCACCGCGCGGCCAGACGCCAGATCATCCGGCTCATGGCCGCCTACCGCGAAGTCGAGGACCTGGTCCAGATCGGCGCGTACGCCAAGGGCTCCAGCACCGAATCGGATGTGGCAATCCGCTACCACCAGGTGATCGGCGACCTGCTCCGCCAGGGTTCTGGCGAGCGGGAGGCGTTCGAGGCGGGGCGCGCCCGGATGGTCAAGATCGCGCTGGAGGCCGGCGCTGCGCTCGCCGCCCCGACTCGAAAGGCATGATCGATGAGCCGCTTTGTCTTCGAGCTTGAATCCGTTCTTGCCCTGCGGCAGCGCCAGGAGAAGGACCGCCAGCGGGCAGTTGCCGCCATTCAGAGGGAACGGGTGGTGATCGAGGAGAAGATCTCGGGATACCAGCGGCAGATCGCCCTCGCCAAGCAAGCAATGCGGGCCCAGCTCTCATCCGCCAGCCCCGCGGGCGGTGTCGCGGTGAGCAGCGTGCGGATGGAGGCCGTCGCAGTCTCCCACATGATGGTGCTCGCGCAGCGGGCGGTGCTCGACCTCGCCGCCGTGCACGCCCGCCTCGAGGCCGCCCGGACCGAACTCGTCCGCGCCGCCACGGCGCGCAAGGCCGTAGAAACCCTGAGATCGCGTCGATTCGAACGCTGGAGGCTCGAACAATCCCGCAAGGAGACCGCGGCCATGGACGAGATCGGCAGCCTCCTGACCGACCGCCGGCGCCGCGAAGCGGAGGGCACCACATGAGAACGATCTGGTCCATCGTGTCCGTCCTCGCGGTCGCGAACCTGCTCGCGCTCGCCGGCTTCTTTGTCTGGCTCAAGACCTCGGGCCGCCTCAGCACGGAGCGCATCGAGCAGGTCCGCCTCGCCTTCCGCGAGACCCTCGAAGCCGAGCAGCAGAGGGCATCCATCGAGCTCGCCCAGAGGCTCGAGGAGGAATCGAAGCAGGCCGAGGCGGCGCGGCTGGCCTCGCCGCCGGAATCCGCGGCCACGGTCATCGACCGCAACGTCGAGGCGGAGCAGGTCCGGATGCAGCACATGCTGCTCCTCCAGCAGGAGCAGCGCACGCTCCGCGCCTCGCTCGAGCGAATGCGCACCGCCAACGAGGAAGAGCGTCTCCAACTCGCGAGGGAGAAGCAGGAGTTCGCGGAGTACCGCGCCCGTCTCGCCGATACGGAGGGCGCCGAGCAATTCAAGAAGGCCCTCGACACTCTCCAGGGCCAGAAGCCCAAGGACGCCAAAGACGTTCTCCAGTCGCTGTTGGCCGAGAGCAAGGCCGAGCAGGTGGTCTCCTACCTGAGCGCGATGGACGACCGCGCCAGGTCCCGAATCGTCGCAGAGTTCGTGAAAGTCGATCCTGCCGTGGCAGGCGACTTGCTGGAGCGGCTCAGAACCCGTGGCGTCGCTGTGCCGCCCGGGACTGAGATCGCTGGTCGATGACGGCAACGCCCATCCAGGTGACAACTCGATTCGCCCTGCCCCACCGGGCCAGTTCCGCGCCGTCTCAGGCCGCGGTAGCGCCCATGCCCCGGTTTGATGAAACGCTCGCCGCCGCCTCTGAGCCCTCCGAGAAGCTCACTCGCCCCCAAGTCGAAGAGGCTGCTCCCTCCGCAGAAACCGACGACCCGGCGCAATCCCCGCTCGATGAAGCGCAGGAACAGGCAGAGGCCACCCCCATTGATGCGGACACGCCCTCCTCGTCCACTGAGCAGCCCAGCAAGAGCGAGCCCGATGCGGCCGCCGAGCAGCTCCAGACAGAACCCCAGCCGGAGTCCTCGGCCCGTCTTGAGCAGCCGCTCACCATCCAGGGCCTGAATCGGCTTCTCCTGAGCGGCCTGCACCCCGGCCCCGCGCCGAGTCGACTCGGCTCCACCGTGCCAGATCAGACGCCGGCGCCAAATGCTCGCTCCACACGCGAGCGGGAACCTGCTCAGGCCTCGGACTCTCGCAGCCATCCGCCCGCGCCGGAGTCTTCCGCTTCCAAGGAGGACACGGCCCAGTGTGACACCCCCCGCGAAGCCGAGAGCGCCGCGGCGCAGACCGCCGAATCCGCGCCCGGGCGAACCGCGACAGAGCGGCGCGACCCCTCGGATGCCGAGCCGCCGAGCAAGAGCCTGCCACCGCTCGAATCCGCAACGCGCTCCCCTTCGCTCCCGCCCCAGCCCGCCGCCGCGGCAGTCCTCCCCGCCGCGACCCCCAAGGCCGTGACTGCCTCGTCGCGGGCCGAGAGCCTTCCGGCGATCGGCGCCCCGTCAGCCGCTTCTCGCCTTCGTTGGATCGGCGGGGCTCCTCCTAACCAGCCCACTGCCCCCGCGGCGCCCCAGAGCGACGTCGAATCCGCCTTCGCCGCGCAACTCTCCCGCGGCCTCACCGCCGCGATGGCGCGCAAAGACGGCTCCGTTACCCTTCGGATCGAGCCCGAGCACCTCGGCCACCTGCGCATCCAAGTCGGCATGAAGGGCGGCTCGGTTACCGCCCAGTTCGAGGCATCCACGCCACAGGCACGCGACTTGCTCGGGAAGTCAATGGCGATGCTAAAGTCGTCGCTCGAAGCCCGCGGTCTGGAGGTGGACCGCCTTCATGTACAGGTCGCGGTCAGGCCGGAGGCCCCCGCGGCCACCTCCCCGCACCCGGCACCCGGTGCGGTGGATCCTGAGCCCGCGTGGAACGCGGCGCAGCAGGCGCCCTTCTGGTCCGATGCCGGCACGGGCGGACACGCAGGGAGCCAATCGGAACAGCATCAGGGCGACGCGGAGCGGAGCCACGCGTCAAGCGAATCGTGGTCGGACGACGGCGAATCGCCGCCGCGCCCCGGTCCTACCGACCGCTCATTCGCTGATGCCCGCCTGTACCTGGGGATCGACACGCTGGCCTAGGCCGCCGCAAGAGGAGCCTCTCGATGGACGCGATCTCGTCGCTCGGATCCAACCAGGCCCAGGCCTCCGCCACCCCCGACGCGTTCAGCGCGCTCAACAGCGAGCAGTTCGTCAAGATCATGTTCACTGAGCTGACCCGCCAGGATCCCCTCAAGCCAAACGACACCTCCAATCTTCTGCAGCAGATGTCGAGCCTCCGCTCGATCCAGTCCAGCCTCGACCTCTCCAAACGGCTCGAATCGCTCGTGCTCCAGAACCAGACCTCCGCCGCCGGCACGCTCATCGGCAAGAGCGTCAGCGGTCTCGATGAACGCAACCTCCGCGTCACCGGCGTAGTCGAGAGTGTCAGCATCACCAAGGACGGCCCGGTCCTCGGCCTCACCAACGGCTCGCGCGTCTCGTTCGATCGCGTGGATTCCCTCGCCGCCGCCTCCCAGTCCGCTCGCTAGCACGCCGATCCACGGAGACCGCTCATGTTCCTCAATCCGCTCGGCCTGCTCGGAATCCTCGGCGGCATTGTCAGCGCCGCCACCAAGCCACACGCTCCCGCTGCCGATGGGCCACAGTTTGCCGACAAACTCGACGATGCACGAAGCGCCGACGTCGCATCCAACCTGCCGGTTCATGTCGACGCCAGCCTCGGCCTCAACCTCACCGGCGACCAGGTGGAACGACTCAGCATCGCCGCCGACAAGGCCGAGGCCGCCGGCCTCCGCCGCGCCCTCGTGCACCTCGATGGCAAGGCGGTTGTTCTCGACGTCAAGTCACGCACAGTCCTCCGAGCCGCCGACCGCGAGGCGCCGCTGCCGGCCGACGTCGATGGCGTGGTCACCGCACCCGCCCTCGGCGAAACCGGCCAGGGCGTGATGCGAGTCCCCGGCGGCCTCGCCGCCAACACCTCGGTGAACGCGCTGCTGGAGCGCATGGAGCAGCAGACCAGCCAGCCGGCCATCGCGGCCTGATCGACCCACAAGGAACTCCCCGATGTCGTCCACCACCACCCTGTACACCGGGCTCTCCGGCCTCAACGCCAACAGCGCCTACCTCAACGTCATCGGCAACAACGTTGCCAACGTCAACACCACCGCGTACAAGTCTAACCGCATGCTCTTTGCCAGCGCGTTCTCGCGCACCCTGAGCATCGGCACCCCGCCAAGCGCCGACACCGGCGGCTCCAACCCGACCCAGGTCGGCCTCGGCACCGTCATCGCCGGCACCCAGCGCAACTTCGGCGGCGGATCCCTCTCGCCCACCGGCGTCAAGACCGACCTCGCGATCGAAGGCGACGGCATGTTCGTCGTCGACCGCGGCGGATCAACGTACTTCACCCGCGCCGGCTCGTTCGGCCGCAACTCGAGCAACCAGCTCACCACGATCGGCGGCGACATCCTCCAGGGGTTCGGCGTCGATAGCGACTTCAACATCATCCCCGGCCAGCTCACCGACCTGTCCATCCCCCTCGGCTCCCTCGGCCCCGCGCAGGCCACCCGCAACGCCGACTTCGCCGGCAACCTCAACGCCGCCGGCACCATCGGGACCACCGGCACCAACATCGTCTTTGGCGCACTCGCCCTGATCACAGGCCCCATCGGCGGCCCCGGCGGCAACGCCCTCGACCCCGGCAGTCTCCTCGTCGACGTCGTCAGCAGCACCGCGCCGACCCAACTCCTCTTCTCCGCCGGTCAGTCCATCCTCATGAGCGGAGCCGAGAAGGGCGGCCAGACTCTCCCCGACGCCCGCCTCGATATCTCCGCGGCGACCACCGTCCAGAACTTCCTCGACTTCCTCACCGGCGCCCTGGGCATCACCACCAGCGGTGGGGCCAACCCCAACGGCCAAACCCCCGGCGCCCAGCTCAACCCCGCCACCGGCGTCGTCACAGTCGTCGGCAACACCGGCACCGTCAATGACCTCGACCTCGCCACGTCGGACCTTCGCCTCATGAACGCCGATGGCAGCAGCGCCGGCCAACCCTTCACCACCACCCGCCCCGTTCAGGCTGACGGCGAATCCGTCCGCACCACGTTCATCGTGTACAACTCCCTCGGCACACCGGTGAGCGTCGACGTCTCGATGGTCCTCGCCGGACGCTCCAACCAGGGCACGCAGTGGCAATACTCGATCGAATCCGAAGATGACACCGACGCCGACCTTCTCGTCGGCAGCGGGGTGCTCTCATTCGACACCTCCGGGCAGCTCATCGGGCCCAAGTCCGTCTCCGCGACGATCGACCAGAACAACACCGGCGCCCTTTCGCCCCTGACCTTCAACCTCAACTTTGATTCCCCCGCCGGCCGCGTGACCGCCCTCGCGGATACCCCTTCGGCCCTCGCCTCGACCTACCAGGACGGTTTCCCTCCCGGCACCCTCAATGACTATGCCGTCGGTATCGACGGCATCATCACCGGAGCTTTCAGCAACGGTACCACCCGAACCCTCGGTCAGGTCGTCCTCGCCAAGTTCAACAACCCCGAGGGGCTCGTCGACGTCGGACAGAATCTCTACTCTGTCGGCCCAAACTCTGGCACCGCCGTGATCGCCGCGCCGACAACCCTCGGCACCGGCCGGATCGTCGGCGGCTCGCTGGAACTCTCCAACGTCGATCTCTCGCAGGAGTTCATCAACATGATCCAGGCCTCGACCGGCTTCAGCGCCTCGTCGAGGGTTATCACGACCACGGATCAGTTGATGCAGCAACTCCTGGTTCTCGGCCGGTAGCCATCCGGAGCCCGCCCAGGCAGGACCGAATAAAGGTGACCCCGCTTCGGGCCGATGACTCGCCCGTGGGCGATCGACCGCCCCGCGGAGCCCGAACGTGAGCCTGGCCTCCTGGCTGTCCATGCCGATCGTCCCCTTCCTGGTCGCCGCCGCCGCGGTCCCCGCCGCGTTCCTGGCCGTCCGACTCCTCGGCCTCGACCGCCGCTGGCGTCGCGTTCTCATCCGCGAGAGCATCGACCTCTCCGCCACCATCGACCATCTCACCCTCATCGCCCGCGCGGCAGAAAAGAACGGCGTTTCCGCACTCCAAGGCCACCTGGAGCGCCCCGCCGATCCGTTCCTTGCCAACGCGATCTCGCTGGTTTCCCGCGGTGCCACCCCCGCCCACCTGCGTGCCATCCTCGAGCACGACCTCGACACCCGCCTCGCCAGGCACGCGGGCATCAACCGCTGGCTCGCCGTCGCCGGACGAGTCCTTCCGGCGATTGGAGTCTGCGGCGTGGCGCTCGCCATCACCCTCCTGGTGTCATGGTCCTCCTCGCCCAGCGGTGTGACCACCCTCCACGCCTCCTCGGTCTTGGTCATTGTCTTCTTCTCCCTCCTCGTTCTGGGGGTGAGAGTCCCGGACGCCGACTCGCTCGCCCACACCGAAGCACAGCGGGCCCTCGCCCACACGCTCGTCGTCGCCGCCATGACCGGAATTGCCTCCGGGGAGCACTCGGTCGCCCTCAACCAGCGACTCCGGGCGATGCTGACTCCCACGCCACCCCGTCCCGCAGACGCCGTCGCCGCGTAGCGCCAGTCCGAGAACTTCCCGCGGAGTTCCCCCCTCGCTACACACCGAACCAGGGGGGGGTGCCCGCTCGCTACGCTGTTGCCCGCCGCCTCCCACCGGTCGATGTTGCTCTGCCGCCCTTCCCCGCGGCAACCAAGGACGACACGACCATGGCCGACAAGAAAAGCGAATCCAAGCCCCAGGCATCCACCACTGAGGAGGCCCCCAAGCGGGGCCTGCCGATCAAGACCATTGGCATCGTCGCGGGGCTCATGATCGCCGAAGCGGCCGGCGTCTACTTCCTGCTCGGCGCGACCAGCCCCGCCACGAGCGATGCCCAGGTCACCCACGGCCTGCACGACGACGAGTCCGAGAAAACCGCCGAAGTCCTTATCGTCGAGGACAAGTTCCAGAACCTCCAGACCGGCAAGGTCTGGCTCTGGGATGCCGCGATCTACGTCCAGGTCAAGCAAAAGAACGTCGAGCGCGTCGAAAAGGAACTCGAGCGCCGCAACGCCGAGATCAAGGAACAGGTCAGCCAGATCTTCAGCCGAGCCCAGCACGCTCAGCTCAAAGAACCCGACCGCCAGACCCTCAACCGCCAGCTTAATAACTACCTCCAGGATCTCTTCTCCTCCAAGTCCGATGAGCACCCCGTCATCGAGCGGCTGATCATCGCCCGCTGTCGCGGTTTCCCGGCCGAGTAGGCCGCTGCCTACGAATGGGCTCGGCACATTCTGCGCGTTTCTCGGCAGCCCTCGTCCCAAGTCGGCGAAATCTGCGGACGGTGCGTCCGGGCTGTCGATGTGACTCGCCCGGGGTGATGCGCCGTCGCGGGTCGTCCGCCGGCTCGGTCGCAGGCAGGATGCCCGCGTCGATGCCGGCTCGCGGCGGGCACCCTCGCCAGGGGCCACGGATGGCCGATACGCAGCCAACACCCGACCCGGCTCCCCAGCCCGAGGTACACGAGACCGAAACCTCGCCCGCCGAGAACACGGCCGAGTCCATGGCCGCCGAAGCCCTCCGCGCCGCGCAGGACGCCGTCGCCGCGCTCAAGCAGCAGGTGCCGCAGGGCGGCGACGCCGATCCGCTCGGAATGGGATCCGGCGCCCCGACCTCACCGCTCGACTTCCCCGCCCTCTCGCCCAGCCTCGGCGCCGGTCGCGCCGAACCAATCGACCTGCTCGCCGACGTCAACCTCAACGTCAAGATCGAACTCGGCCGCACCCGGATGCTCGTCGAGGACGTCCTGCGACTCGGCGAAGGCTCAGTTGTTGAACTCGACAAGCTCGCCGGCGACCCCGTCGACGTCTATGTCAACGAGCGTCATGTTGCCCGTGGCGAGGTGCTTGTCCTCAACGACAACTTCTGCGTGCGCATCAACGAGATCATTCCTCAGACGTCTGGTTCAACCAAGCAGTGACACGTTCGTGCCGGTGTTCGTAGATCCAGCCTTCGCGGCGGCGGAGCCCGCCTTGGACAAGCCAGGATGGCGATGGCGACCAGATCACAATCCCGCGCCTTCTTCTCGCGGCCACGATGCATTGCCGCGGCGGTCATCGCGCTCGCGTCGCTCGGAGCCGCTGCCCCCGCTCAGACCGGTCCCGACCCCGCGACCGTTCTCTCGGACGTATCCACTCAGTCCAGCCAGGCGCCCGCGAGCGAGACCCGTCCCATCGGCCCCCGCCGCGCGGCGGATTCGGCAGGCATCGCCGCCCGGCAGGACGCCCAGGCGTCGAGCGTCGGCATCCTCAAGACCGGCGTCTCGCTCGCCACCGTCGTGTCGCTGATCTTCGCCTGCGCGATGCTGCTCAAGCGGTTCAGCCGACGCGGCGGCGGCCTTGCCGCCGCATTCGGACCCGGCGGCCCGAGCCCCGCCGGCGTCCTCGAAGTGCTCGGCCGATACCCCGTCGCACCAGGTCAATGTTTCATCCTCCTCCGCTGCGAACGGCGGATCCTGCTGCTCGCCCAGAACAGCCCTCGTTTCGGCCGCGGCGGCGCCGGGTCCATCACGCCGCTCACCGAGATCACCGACCCCGAAGAGGCCGCTTCGATCATCTCCTCGACTCGGCACGCCGACGGCGAGTCCATCGCGGCGAAGTTCACATCGCTGCTCTCCCGCTTCGGTGGTCCGGCCGAACCCCAGAGTCCATTCGACGATGCGCCCGGTCGCAACCTCGTCGCCGAGACCGACGAGGGCGATCGCGCCGAAGTCTGGAGCGACGGCCGCGAGCCCGTGCGCACGCCCGCCAGCCGTCCGGCCTCTGCCCCGGCACCGATCGACGATGCGGTCGGCTCCCTCCGCCGCCGCCTCGAAACGATGAAGAGCGCGGGAGTCGGCGCATGACCGCGTCGGCCACCACCCCTCGATTCCTCACCGCTATCGTGATCGCGGTCACGATGGCCCTCGCCCCCGCATCCCTTGCCCAGGGGCTCTACGGCCCATCCCCCACCCCGCAGACCCCGGCCGTGAGTGGGGGAGCGGCGCTCGCAGACCTCGGGGCCGACCCCGATGCCCCCTTCTCGCTCAACCCGGCCTCGATCCTCGGCGCCGCGGCCGGCGCCCTGCCGGGTCAGTCCGGCGCCGGCGCCCCCGCCGACGCCTCCCGCTCAACCGGCCTGTCGACGGCGATCAACATCGTCATCCTGCTCACGGTGCTCACGCTGGTGCCGTCGATCATGCTGATGACGACCTGCTTCGTGCGCATCATCGTCGTCCTCGGGCTGCTCAAGCAGGCCATGGGCACCCAGCAGCTTCCCCCTCCACAGGTGATCGTCGGCCTCGCCATGTTCCTCACGCTCCTGGTGATGGCGCCGACGATCGACCGCATCAACACCGAGGCCATCGCTCCCTACCGCGCCGGCCAGATCAAGGACTACGAAGAACTCTGGGACAAGGCCAAGCAGCCCGTCCGCGACTTCATGTTCGACCAGATCGAGGCCTCCGGCAACTGGTCGAGTGTCTACATGGTCCTCAACTACCGCGGCATCGACACCTCCGAGCCGGACCGCCTCACCCGCGCCGACGTCGACATGGTCTCGCTGATCCCCGCGTTCATGCTCAGCGAACTCAAGATCGCGTTCCTGATGGGGTTCCGCGTCTACCTCCCCTTCCTCGTCATCGACATGGTCATCTCCAGCCTGCTGATTTCCATGAGCATGATGATGCTCCCGCCGGTGCTCATCAGCCTCCCCTTCAAACTCTTGCTCTTCGTCCTGGTCGACGGTTGGCAGCTCATCGCCGGAAGCCTCATGAACAGTTTCGTGACCCACGGCCCAGCCGTCGCCGCGGCCGCCGCGTCCTCTCCATAGGGCCGCACCGGAGCAACACCGCATGCACTACGACGACTCGACAGTCGAACTGGTCCGCTGGACGCTGGTCCTCACGCTGAAAGTCGCCGCGCCGATCCTGGCCGCGGGCGTTGTCGTCGGCCTTGTGATCAGCATCTTCCAGTCCGTGACCTCGATCCAGGACCAGAGCCTGTCGTTCGTCCCCAAGATCATCGTGATGGGCCTCGTGGCGGTCCTGCTCACGCCGTGGATCGTGCAGCGGCTGGTCGAGTTCGCCTCCGAGATGTTCACGCTGATGTAGGAAGCATGAGGGGTGATCCGTGACCGGGATTCCGACCGAGTTGGCGACGCACGCCGTTGCGTACACGCTGGTGCTGGCGCGATTGGCCGGGCTCTTTGTCTTTGCGCCCATGCTCGCCAGCACGGCCGTCCCGCTCAAGGTCCGGTCGCTCTTCGCCGTGATGCTCGCCGCCGCGCTCTACCCCACCATCGCCACGATCGTCGTCCCCCCGGCGACCGACATCTTCGGCCTGCTCCCGCTGGTGATCGGCGAGTCGCTCGTCGGTGTCACCATCGGCCTGCTCGCCGCCATCCCCATCTTCAGCGTGCAGCTCGCCGGCCTCATCATGAGCCAGCAGATGGGCATCTCGCTCGCCGCCGCCTACAACCCCGCCCTCGACACCGAGTCCGACGTCATGGGCGAACTGCTCCTCTATGTCGCCTTCAGCGTCTTCATCTTCTCGGGCGGCCTCGAATCGCTCTTCCTCTGCGTCGGCCACTCGTTCCAGACCCTGCCGGTCGGGGGCTTCGTCCCGGCGATGGCGCCGGCCACCCTGCTCATCTCCCTGATCTCCGCCGGGTTCGAACTGGCGATCCGCGTCTCCGCCCCGGTCCTCGTGATCATCCTGCTCGAGACGCTCGCCTCCGCCTTCGTCATGAAGACCATCCCGCAGATCAACATCCTGACCATCGGGTTCGCCATCAAGATCGTCCTCGGCCTGCTCGGTCTCACGCTCGCCATCGCCACCATCGACCGTGTCGTCGGCGACGACGTGACCGGCGTTTCACGGGTGATCTTCAACTGGGTCCAGTCGCTCGGCCCAGCCCCCGCCCCGTCCGCTGACTGAAGGAACACATGGCCGAGGAACTCGGAGAACGCACCGAACAGCCCACCGGCCGACGCCGGGCCGATGCCCGCGAGGACGGCAAGGTCGCCAAGAGCACCGACCTCGCCGCCGCGGTCGAACTCGGCGCCGCGCTGATCCTTATCGCCCTCTACGGCCCCGTGCTCATGGCCGGCTTCTCCCGCCTCCTCCGCGACGTGCTCGATTCCCGCGGCCTCGACGCCGTCACCACCCCGGACTCCATCGGCGAACTCCTCAGCGGCGTCCTCACCCGCTCCCTCTGGCTCGCCGCTCCCGTCGCGGGAGTCATGTTCGCCGTCGTCATGCTCGCCCACGTCGCCCAGATCGGCTGGTTCATCACCACCAAGCCGCTGCAGCCCAAGCTCTCCAACCTCAACCCGCTCTCGGGGCTCAAGAAGCTCGTCGGCCGCCGCAACTGGATCAAGACCGCCGTCAGCAGCGTCAAGCTCGTCGTCGCCATCGGCGTCGCCGCCGCCGCGGTCGCCCGCGATGCCCCCGCCATCGCCGCGATCCCCGCCCTCGACCTCGGCCCCGCCATGCAGGCCGGCGCCGCCATCGTCCTCCACGCCGCCATCTGGATCATCGTCCTGATGCTGGTCATCGGCATCATCGACTTCCTCTTCCAGCGCTGGCAACTCACCCAGGACCTCAAGATGACCCGCCAGGAGGTCAAGGACGAGCGCCGCTCCATGGAGGGCGACATGGAGACCCGGGCCCGCCGCCTCCGCATGGCCCGCTCCATGATCTACCAGCGCATCCAGCAGGCCGTTCCCACCGCCGACGTCATCGTCACCAACCCCACGCACTTCGCCGTCGCCCTCAAGTACGACGCCGACTCCATGGACGCCCCCCGCGTCGTCGCCAAGGGCGCCGACCTCCTCGCCTTCCGCATCCGAGAGATCGCATCCCTCCACCAGATCCCCATCGTCGAGAAGCCGCCCCTCGCCCGTGCCCTGTACGCCAACGTCGAGGTCGGCCGCTCCATCACCCCCGAGTTCTTCGAGGCCGTCGCCGAGATCCTCGCCTACGTCTACCGCCTCGAAGGCCGCGCCGCCTGACCCGTTCGCCCCCTGAGAACCACCGCCCGCCGTGCCAAAGTCACCCGTCATCATGGCTCCCCAGTCCGGCTTCACCCTCCCAAGGTGGGTTCTGGGCGTGAACCGCTACCGCGGCCTGCTCGTGCCGCTGGCGTTCATGAGCCTGCTCGTGGTGATCCTCGTCCCCCTCCCGCCCTGGCTGATGGACATCCTCATCTCGGCCAACATCAGCCTCGCCGTCATCGTCCTCCTCACGACCATCCACATGCAGGAACCGCTGGACTTCAGCGTCTTCCCCTCGCTCCTGCTCGGCACGACGCTCTTCCGCCTCGTCCTTAACGTCGCCTCCACGCGCCTCATCCTCTCCGCCGACGCCAGCACCCCGCAGGAGGCCATGGGCGTCGCCGGCGATGTCATCAGCGCCTTCGGCAACTTCGTCGCCGGCGATTCCCTCGCCGTCGGCATCGTCATCTTCGTCCTTCTCATCATCGTCCAGTTCGTCGTCATCACCAAGGGCGCCACGCGCATCTCCGAGGTTGCCGCCCGCTTCACCCTCGATGCGATGCCCGGCAAACAGATGGCCATCGACGCCGATCTCAACGCCGGCCTGATCAAGGAGGACGAAGCCCGCCGCCGCCGCGAACGCATCTCCCAGGAGGCCGACTTCTTCGGCGCCATGGACGGTGCCAGCAAGTTCGTCCGCGGCGACGCCGTCGCCGGCCTGCTCATCACCGCGCTCAACGTCGCCGGCGGTTTCGCCGTCGGCGTCCTCCAGCGCGGCTGGCCCGCCGGACAGGCCGCCGAAGTCTTCACCAAGCTCACCATTGGCGACGGCCTCACCTCCCAGATCCCCGCCTTCGTCGTCTCCATCGCCGCAGCTCTCATCGTCACCCGCTCCGGCTCCAAGGCCGACCTCGGCACCGAACTCACCGGCCAAGTCCTCAGCCAGCCCACCGGCCTCTACATGACCGCCGGCTTCCTCGGCTTGCTCTCCCTCACCCCGCTCCCGACCATCCCCCTCCTCGCCACCGCCGCCCTCCTCGCCGCCATCGCCTATGGCACCACTCGCTCCCGCCGCGCCGCCGCGGCGGAGTCCGCCAACGCCATCAACCCCGCATCCGGCCGCCCCGAGCCACCTCCGCCCGAGCAACTCCTCAAGGTCGACACCCTCGAACTCGAGGTCGGCTACGGCCTCGTCTCCCTCGTTGACTCCAACCAGGGCGGCGACCTCCTCGACCGCATCTCCTCCATCCGCCGCCAACTCGCCGCCGAGATGGGCTTCATCCTGCCCCCCGTCCGCATCCGCGACAACATGCGCCTCCCCGCCAACGAGTACCGCGTCAAGATCCGCGGCAGCCCCGTCGGCAAGGGCCAGACCGTCCCCGGCCGCCTCCTCGCCATGGATTCCGGTATCGCCTCCGGCCCCATCGACGGCATCCCGACCAAGGAGCCCGCCTTCGGCCTCGATGCCTGGTGGATCGATCCCTCCCTCAAGAACCGCGCCGAGACGATGAACTACACCGTCGTCGACCCCAGCAGCGTCCTCGCCACCCACATCACCGAACTCGTCAAGCTCCACGCCGACGAACTGCTCACCCGCGAGGAGGTCAACAACCTCACCACCCAGCTCGCCGAACGCTGCCCCAAGCTCGTCAAGGAAACCGTCCCCGAGGTCGTCAAGCCCGCCGACCTCCAGAAGATCCTCCAGAACCTCCTCCGCGAGCGAGTCCCCGTCCGCGACCTCGAGACCATCCTGGAGACCATCGCCGACTGGGGCGCCAAGACCAAGGATCTCGATGTCCTCACCGAATACGTCCGAAACGCCCTCCGCCGCACCATCTGCCTCCAATACGCCTCCGCCGTCGACGACCGCCCCGGCGCCGCACCCGGAAAGGGCGCCGGCCCCATGCTCTTCAGGCTCGTCTGCGTCACCCTTGACCCCGCGCTGGAAGACCGCATCAACGGCTACATCGAGCGCACCACCGCCGGCACCGCCGTCACCATGCCCGCCAGCGTCGCCAACCAGATCGCCGGCCAGATCCTCAGGGCCCTGCAGCAGGTCGCCGCCGCCGGTCACCACCCCGTCGTCCTCTCCTCCCCGCAGGTCCGCGGCGTCGTCCGCCAGTTGATCGCCCCGCAGGTCCCGACCGTGGCCGTCCTCTCCTACAACGAGATCGTCCCCGGCGTCGAGGTCGAATCGCTCGCCCTCGTCGGCTCGCCGGATGCCGAAGCCGCGGTTGCCGCGGCATGATCCGAGTCCCTCCAGCACGCGGAGCGAAGTTTGTGTAGGATGGCCACACATTCCGATCATTGAGACGGGCAGGACGCCCATCTGTCTCGCTGCCATGGACGGCGTTCATGAGACTCAAGACTTTTCGTGCTCCCACCATCGCCGACGCTCTCGCCGCGGTCAAGAAAGACCTCGGCCGTGACGCTGTCATTCTCCACACCCGGACCACCAAGTCCGGCGGCTGGCTCGGCGGCTGGCTCAAGATCGGCGCCAAGCCCATCGTCGAGGTCATCGCCTCCGATGACGTCAACGTCCGCGCACCGCGCCTCCGGCAGGCCCCTCCCGCCGCCGCGCCCGCTCCGATGAACAAGCCTCCCGCCGTCGCCGTCAGCCCCGCCTCCGTCGCAAAGGCCTACGGCGACACCGCCGCTGCCACTCCGGCCCGGACACAGCGTCCGGCGCCCGCCGCGCCGCCCCCGCCCGCGGAGGTCGCCACGCTCCCCGTCCGCCAACGGTCCCGGCCCGATCCCGCGGCTGCCAGGGAACGGACCTCTCGCCTTGCCATCCCCGCCCCCTTCGCTCCCCAGGACGCCACCGCTGCCTCCTCGCTCGAGGCCGAACTCGGCGCCATCAAGCGCATGGTCGGCCAGGTCCTCCAGTCCGCGTCCCCGGCCCAGCACGCCGGCATCATGCCCGAGGCCCTCTTCCGCCACTACCTCCGGCTTCTCGAATGCCAGGTCGCCCGCGACCTCGCCGACCAGCTCGTCGGCGCCGTCCGCGACGAACTCACCCCCGCCGAACTCTCGGATGAGTCCATCGTCCGCCAGACCGTCCTCCGCCGCATCGCCGAGATGATCCCTGTCTCCCCCGGCATCTCGACCCCATCCCGCGGCCCCGACGGCCGGCCGTTCACCATCGCCCTCGTCGGCCCCACCGGCGTCGGCAAGACCACCACCCTTGCCAAACTCGCCGCCACCTACCGCCTCCGCCACGGCCGAAAGGTCGGCGTCATCACCAGCGACACCTACCGCATCGCCGCCGTCGAGCAGCTCCGCACCTACGCCGACATCATCGCCGTCCCCCTCAAGGTCGCTCTCACGCCCGCCGACATGGCCGCCGCCTGCCAGTCGTTCGCCGATTGCGACGTCGTCCTCATCGATACCGCCGGCCGCTCCCAGAACGACGCGACCCGCCTCGACGAACTCCGCGCCTTCATCGAGTCCGCCGACCCGCACCAGACCCACCTCGTCCTCTCCTCGACCGCCAGCGAAGCCGTGTTGCTCAAGACCGCCGACCGGTTCGCCGCCACCTGCCCCACCCACCTCATCCTCACCAAGCTCGACGAGGCCGTGAACTTCGGCGTCCTGCTCAGCGTCGCCCGACGCACCAACGCCGCCCTCAGCTTCGTGACCACCGGCCAGGAAGTGCCCGACCACATCGAGCCCGGGCACGCCGACCGCCTCGCTCGCCTCGTGCTCGATGGGGAACTCGCGCGATGACCGCCGGCGCCCTCCGGCCGCCCACACTCGCGCCCACGGGCGCCGACCAGGCCTCCCGACTGCGGGCCTTGATGGAGGCGATGTCGGCTCCCCCAGCCCCCGCGGCTGCCGACGAGCCCTCCGCGCACGCGCCCACGCCCGCCCCGCCCCGCATCCTGCCGCCGCACCCCCGCGCTGCCCGCCTCGTCGCGATCGGGTCCGGCAAGGGCGGTGTCGGCAAGTCCAGCCTCGCCGTGAACCTCGCGATCGCCGTCGCTCGGCAGCGCCTCCGCGTCACCCTCCTCGACGCCGACCTGGGCACCGCCAACGCCGATGTCCTCTGCGGCGTCATGCCCCGCAACCGTCTCGAGCACGTCCTCCGCCACGACTCCGAGTCCCGGCCGTCGCTCGCCGACATCGCCATCGACGCACCGGGCGGATTCCGTCTCGTCCCCGGCACTGCAGGAATCGCCCGTCTCGCCGATCTCTCGCCACACGACCGCGCCGCCATGATCGATTCCCTCGATGAACTCGAGGCCGGCGCCGACCTGGTCCTGATCGACACCGCCGCGGGCGTCGGCTCAAGCGTCACCTCCTTCCTCCTCGCCGCCGACTTGTCGCTCATCGTGACCACCCCCGAGCCCACCGCGATCGCGGACGCCTACGCGTTGATCAAGTGCCTCGCCACCGTTCCGGAAAGCGATGGTGGCGGACGATCAGCGAGTGAGTGGGGGGGACGGGGAGAGCCGTGGGACCGGGGGGGGCGACTCCCCTCCCTTCGACTGGTCGTGAATCAGGCCAGGGACCAGGACGAGGCGGCCTCAGTCCACGCCCGGATCTCCGGCGTCAGCGAGCGATTCCTCGGCCTGACCATCCCGCTCGCCGGCTGGATTGCGCAGGATCTGCGGGTCTCCCAGGCCGTCCGCTCGCGCCGGCCGCTGCTCCTCGAACACGAGGCCTCCCCGGCCGGCCGGGCCATCACCGATCTCGGCGGGTTCATCACCCGGAATCTGGGGATCGAACCCCCACCCAGGCCCGCCGCCGCCGCTTTCTCCGGACGTAGGAGCCTGTTCGCACGGCTGTTTCGCACCTGATCGCGCCATTCGTGCGCGTTCTTGCTCAAGTCCCGCCGCGCGCCTTGATTTGGCCCGGCCTGAATCCGATATCCGATGCATGCCCAGGCCGCGTCGCTCGACCGCGTGCCTTCCGAGGAGTGTTCGTGACACGCGGCGTACCGACCAGAGTCATCGCAGCGTCGATGGGCCTCGCCGCGTTCGCGGTCGCCGTGATCGCCGGCCTCGCCGTCAACAACCCCGCCGACTTCATCCTGGCACGCGCCCTGCTGAGCATGTTCGTCTGCTGGGCCGTCGGCCTTGCCGTCGGCGCCGTCGCCGAGCGGACCATGATCGAATCGCTCACCACACCACCCGCGACGGGGTCGGACTCCCAATCCGCCACCCCGTCCATGCCGCAGGAGGGCTCCACCGTTGAAGCCGTCGCGGCCTAGTTCTTCCACAGGTTGTTCACGTTCGCGCAGGAAAGTGACGGACCACTTGCTTGCGTGCGCGACTCTCAGGTATAGTGACCGCTTCGCCGCTCATGGATCGAGAGGCGGGTCAAAGACAAGCCCGTTGCTTCAGCAGCAGGCAGATTGATCAGTGGTCAAGGAGCCGACCATGTCGACACGGACCAGTCGCAGGGGCGCGGGCGGGGTACGAGCAAGCACGAAATCCACGGCCGAACAGGCCGAGTCACGCCGCCTCATGGTGGCCGCTTTCGATGAGATGCCCATCAGGGAAGTCTGGGAGGAGTACAAGAAGACCCACTCCCAGGACATCCGCAACTACCTCATCGAGAAGTTCCTCCCGCTCGTCCGCTACGCGGCCGAACGCATCTCCACCCGCCTCCCCGACGAGGTCGACACCAACGACCTCATGCAGGCCGGCCTCTTCGGCCTCATGGACGCCATCGACGCCTTCGATCTCGGCCGCGGCGTCAAGTTCGAGACCTACTGCGCCCCCCGCATCCGCGGCGCCATCCTCGACGAACTCCGCGCCATGGACTGGGTCCCCCGGCTCGTCCGCCACCGCACCGCCCGCGTCGAGTCCGCCCGCCAGAAGTTCATCATGGAGAGCGGCCGCGAGCCCACCGAGGATGAACTCTCCGGCAACCTCCAGCTCGAGGGCGAGGAGTTCGACAAGTTCCGCCGCGATTCCTCCGCCGTCGCCACCTTCAGCCTCACCCGCCGCTGCTTCCAGTCCGATGGCTCCCGCGACGTCCGCGAGATCGACGTCATCAAGGACGAGTCCCAGCGCAACCCCTTCGCCGACGTCCAGCGCAAGGACATCAAGGACCTGATCACCAAGGGCCTTTCCCGCGCCGAGCGCCTCATCGTCATCCTCTACTACTACGAGGAACTCACGATGAAGGAGATCGGCGCCACCCTCGATCTCTCCGAGTCCCGCGTCAGTCAGATGCACTCCAGCATCCTCGCCCGCCTCAAGGCCCAGATGCAGCACCGCGTCCGCGAGCTCGAACCCGCCGAATAGCCGGCCTCCCGGCACAACCAGTGTCTCCACTCAGGCCTGCGTCGCCCCTCCACGGGACGGCGCAGGCCTCTACGCTTTCCGCCAGATGACGACGCCGCACGCATCCCCCGCCTGCATTGGCCTCGGCTCCAACCTCGGCGACCGCGCCGCCCACCTCGACGCCGCCCTCGCCATGCTCGCCCGGCTCCCCGGCACCGCCCTCTACGCAGTCTCCCGCCGGATCGAGACCCCACCGGTCGCCCCACTCGGGATCGAAGCCGGCGGCCCATACCTGAACGCGGCGGCGCTCCTCCATACTTCTCTGCCCCCGCGCGACCTGCTCCGCCATCTCCTCGCGATCGAAGCCGCCCGCGGCCGCGACCGCGTCAACGTCCCGCGCTTCGGCCCGCGCACCCTTGATCTCGACTTGCTCCTCTACGCCGACGCCGTCATCGACGAGCCCGGCCTCCACCTCCCGCACCCCCGTCTCGCCGATCGCCTCTTCGTCCTCGAGCCGCTCGCGGAAATCGCCGGCGCCATGCCCGTCCCGGGCGTGGGGGGCGGCCGGTCCGTCGCCGACCTCCTTCAGGCCCTCCGCTCCCGCTCCATCGTCGGCCGTGCGTCGCGGCAAGGAAGCGCCCCATGATCCTCCTCCGGGTCCCGATGCTTCGCGCCCTCCCGGTACTCGCAGCCGCGATTGCCCTCGGTGCTGCGGCGCCCGCGCCGGCCCCGTCCGGACCGATGCCCGTCCCTGTCGAGTCCGCGTTCCGTGATCTCCGCGCGGCATACCGCTCCGCACCGACCACCGAGCGCATCACCCTCTCGCTCCGGCGGCCCCCGGCCCCCAGCTTGCCCGCGATCGACCGCTCCGAAACCTACATCGTCACACTCAATCCGTCGGCGCTCGCGCCGGCCGATCCGCCCCCCGCTGCGCCGCTGCTCCACATCGACTTCGGCCCGCTCCAACTCTGGGCCACCCAGCGCCGCGTGATCGGCCTCCTCGCATCAGACTCCGCACGCTACGCCGACCTGCCCGTTTCCCCACCATTCTCCGCCGAGTCCCTCGCCCGCGCGATCCCCCCGTTGGCCCTGCCGCAACTGGACCTCGCCCTCTCCGACTCTGCACGCCCACCCACGACCATCACGCCGTACGCACGAGGAATCGCCTGGACCCAGGCCACGGTCGACGACGCCGACGATCCCACGGAAGTGACCATCAACGGCGCCACGGATGCGGGCCCGATCACGCTCGTCTCCGACGCCAAGTCAGGCATGCTTCGCGAAGTCAGGATCAACAGCCGCGGCACCCTGCTCCGGCTCACCCTCGAGCCGCTCGCCACCCAGCCGGGATCGCTGACCCTTCCCAACGTCGACGACCGGCAGCGCCTCGACTCCCTCGCCGATCTCCGATCCTCGATCGAGCCGGCAAAAATCGGCGCCCGCACACCGCCCCTCTCGCTGATGAGGACCGACAACACGGCGTGGACACCGCCCCCGGCTCCGGTCGTACTCATCATGTTCCGCGCCTCCGCGGCAGGTCCCGATCCCGGCGACCCCGAAGCGGTCGCCCTGGCCGCGCGCCGCGCATGGACCGACACCACCCCGGCATCATCCCCGCTCGACATCAGGCCCGTAGCGGTCTTCGATCTCGCGACCGCCGGCTTGTACGACCGCGTCCGCGAGACCGCCCGCCGCTGGACCCAGCCCCCGGCCGATCGAACCGCCGAGAGCGGAAACGCCGCGGACCCGGCGAAGGGGGAGGGGGGGATGGGGGGGGTGCTGTGGAGCCACTCGGAGACCACAACCCTCGCCTACTTCGCTCCCGGCTCGACCGCCGCCGCCGTGGTCATCGATCCCCAGCAGCGCCTTCGCGCCGTGATCCCGCTGACGCGAGAGATCACGCCCGATGCGTTGAGAGACCAGGTTCGCCGAAGCCTCGCCGCGCCCGACCCCGACCCGTGATCCCAAAAACAACCGGAGCCCACGCGGCGAGCGCAGGCTCCGGATACGCATTTCATTAGACCGGTCGATCAACCCGCTTCCGCTCGCGGGTGGGCGCTGTTGTACGCATCCTTGAGCCGCTGCGCGGTCAGGTGCGTATACACCTGCGTCGTGCTCAGCGACTGGTGGCCCAGCAGTTCCTGCACGCTCCGCAGGTCGGCCCCGTTCTCCAGCAGGTGCGTGGCGAACGAGTGCCGCAGCGTGTGCGGGCTGATGTCCGCGTCCAGGCCGGAGGCCTTCAGGTACTTGTCCAGTTTGCGGCGAACCGACCGCGTCGACAGCCGCTTGCCGTGCTTGTTGACGAACAGCGGGCCCGACTGCCCGTGATCGGGCCAGAACTTCGAGTACCGCGGGTCCGCCCGCAGCAGCGCGACATACCGCTTGATCGCCGCGAGTGCGTGCGTGCCCAGCGGCACCAGTCGCTCCTTCTTGCCCTTGCCCCGCACCCGCATCGCCTCGCCCGCCTCGTCGAGGTCCTCGACGTTCAGGCCGACCAGCTCGCTCACCCGGATGCCCGTCGAGTACAGCGTCTCGAGCATCCCGCGGTCGCGCATCCCCAGCACGTCCCGGTCGCTGGGCGTCGCCAGCAGCCTCTCGATCTGTTCGATGCTGATTGCCTTGGGCAGCCGCTTGCTCTGCTTGGGCGTGCGGATCGCCGTCATCGGGTTGGACTTCGCGATCCCGCCCTTGGCCGCCCACTTGTAGAACGACCGCAGCGTCGCGATCTTCCGCGCCATGGTCGCCGCCGAATAGTCCTTGGTGCCGAGGAAGTTCAGGAAGTTCCGGATCGTGTCCGGCGTCGCCTCGCAGATGATCCGCGTCACCGACTGGGGCTGCGTCCCGGATGGCGCCTGCGGCTGGGGCTGCGGCGATCCACCTGACCGCAGCTGGAACGCGGTCTGCTCCCGCGCATCGGCCAGGTCAAGCCCGCTCTCGTCGGCGAGGAACTCCACGAACTGTCGGAGGTCGGCCCCGTAACACCGCGCGGTGTACGGGCTGAAGTGCCGCTCATCGATCAGATACGTGGTAAAGGCGTTGGTCAGTGGAAGTGTTGACATGCGAGTCGCTCCGTTGTCCCTCGGCGCCCTTCGGCGGGAGGCGTTCCTGTCTGCGTTATCTGACCGAGTCCCCTGCCCCATCGACCCTTCTCAGGCCGGGCTTGAGCCGCTGCGCAATCTGGTGGCTCACCAGCGCCGCGTCGAAATAGTCAAACGGCACCCCCGCCGCCGCGGCCAACTCCGAGAGAGAGGCCAGCAACGAAGATTCCTCGCCCGGGCCGCACGAGAACAGCCAGCGGTGCGCCCCCTTAACCAGGGTGACCGTCTGACCGCCCGTCGCCGCGGGCGCCGAGTAGGCGCCGTGCGACCCGGTGTGCTTGGCCTGCTTTGGTGAACCGCTCATTCCGTCGCTCCGTTCCCGCGTCCCGCGGGCCGAAGCCGGCGGTCAGCGGGAGGATTCCATCGCTGTCGACGCTGTCCGCGCGAGCCGGAGTCGCTCTTCATCGAGCAGCCGGTTCACCGTCCAGAACGCCGCAAACTCTGTGTACAGGTCCATGCTCGCCAGGTATGTCCGCCACCCCATCGGGCTGTTCTGCGGGTTGTGGCGTCCCTCGGCGTAGTTCTTCAGATCAAACTGCACCCCGTGGTTCGAGCCGTCCAGGTAGTCGCTGACCACCGCCGACGGCTCGTCCTCGTTCCGTTGCTTGAGAGAGGGATCCTGATCCGAGTACGCCTTCTGCAGCGACGACGGATCAAACCCGCGTGCGGGGACCGAGCGTCCCGGCGCTGCGTACAGCGCCAGGGCCATCCCGACCTTCGGCGGGTTGTACGGATCCCAGGCCGTGATCACGCCGACGATCACGCCGTCGGCGCCGAGCGCCTGGGCCAGGCGCCTCGCGTCGGACCCGGACCGCACGCCGTTCATCCCCAGCGCCCGCATCGCCAGCAGTGTCCGGTTCATGGGAACCGCTGCCAGCCCCTGCGTCGCCGTGACGGTGTTCACGACGGTGTCGCTGACCGCGAGCGAGTCCACGGATGATGTCCCGGACTCGTTCATCAGCGGGGCCACCGCCCACAGCACGTCACCCCTGGTCGTGTCGTAGGGCGACACGGCCACTTGAGGTGGGACCAGTTGGGGCTCGCTGCACGCCGTCGCCGCGAGAACCCACGCCGCCGCCAGCACGCACGCGGCGAACGCCGCGGGCGCACGACGGCACCTGAGCATGTTCTGCACACTTGTCATGGCGTCCTGCCGTGACGCCGGGGCTCAGCCCCGGCCAACGATCCTGCTCGCCCACCGCCCGGCGGCTCCTGCCTCCGGTGGTGCGGTGGGCGAAAGAAGCAGCCCCGCCGTCAGGCGAGGCCGCTCGACGATCAGTGTTCCGCGGCCGGAGTGTGCTCCGGCGCGGTGGCCGTTTCGGTGTGGCGGGCCCGACCGGTGCCCGTCGCAGCAAACACAGCCTTCTCGGTCCCGATCGACCAGATGTTGTCGACACCGCCGCGGTCGGAGACGAAATAAATCCGTCCGTCCGGGCTCCATGTCGGCATCAGGTTCACGAACCGGCCGGCCGTGAGGTTCACGCGTCCGCCGCCGGTGATGTCAGCCATCCAGAGGTCCGCCATCTGCGGGCGGGTGGCGCCGCCGGTCGCGGCGCCCGGGTTGGGGACCACGCCGAAGACGATGCGCTGCCCGTCGGGGCTCCACGCGGGATTGATCAGCGCGGCGCTCTGGCTGCTGGCGATCTCGGTCGGGCTGCTGGTGTCGCCGGGCTTGTAGTCGAGCGTCCACACGCTGAAGGCGCGGTCGCCGCGCTCGCGGCTGCGCTGGAACAGGATCTTGTCGCGCCCGCCCTCGCCGCCCGCGGCGACGGGGGACCACGAGGGGAACAGGCCGTAGCCGATGAACTCGCTCGAGGCGGTCTGGTTCACGTCACTGACCCACATCTCCCAGCGGCCGCTCACCTCGCCCAGCCGGCAGAAGACAAGGCGCGTGCCGTCCGGGGACCACGACGGGTGCAGCTCGTGGGTCTTGTCGCTGGTCACCTGCACCGCCTGGCCGCCGTTGACGGACATCACGTAGATGTCCCACGATCCGGCCCGGTTGCTGGCGAAGGCGATCCGCTGCCCGTCGGGGCTGATCACCGGCATGATGTCGTGGGCCGGATCGGCGGTGAGCTGGGTCAGCGTGCGGCCGTTGACCGGCTTGATGTAGATGTCCGCGGTGGGGCGGTGCTGCGTGCTGGTGAAGACAATCATCTTGCCGTCGCGGGAGACGCAGGGATCGAACGCGCCGCCCTCGGCGGCGAAGGTCACCTGGGAGAGGCTCTCCATGCCGTCGAGCAGCAGGGCCTCGTTGGTCATCGCGGGGTTGCCGGGCGTCTCGCCGTACATGTTGACGGCGGGCTCGGCTTGGCGCCGGGCGGCGGGCGCGGCGGCGAAGACCGGGGCCTGCGTGCCCTGGGCCTCCCACTCGCTCAGCGCGTTCTTGGTCATGCGGTCCAGTTCGAGCGGATCGGGGTAGGCGCCGGGCGCGGCCGCGATGGCGCCGTTCTGCCGGTTCAGCGGTTTGCCGACAATCGTGTCGCTCGGATTGGTCGCCGGGGACGTTGCGATCGAGCCGCCCGTTGCGAGCGGCGCCTTATCGGGGGGGACCGTCGAGAAGACGGATCGAGAGTTGTTCGAGCACCCCGAACCCGCCATCAGGCCCGCAACAGCAACCAGGGCTGCGGCGGAGCCCACGCCAACGGTCTTCCTTGAAGTCTTCATTCGGCCAGGCCTCCCGGTCGGACCATCACCACGTCCGACCCTCTTCCCGCGGCACACGCGGGCGAGGTATTGCCCGTGCTCCGCGACTGCGGTCCCCGCCGAGACTCCGCGGCGGCGGGTTCCGACACGAGTTCGTCCGGCCCGGCCTCCGGCCGTGCTTCCGTTACGCACGCGGCGTCCTGCCGCGCCTGGCCTGGGTTTATCGGACTGCCCTGGCCCGGCGCTTGAGGACCACCGCGAATGCGCACCACAGCATCGGACCAAACAAAGGCCCGCATAAGCAGCCGGTGGAATTTCGGACGCTCCCCTGCCCATCCCCTCCCCCTTCCCCTCTGACAATTCCGCTCCCCCGTCTCTCTCCCCCTGATTGAGTCGCTATTCGTCGCGGCCGGCCACCGGGACGCTGAGGATGGCTGGGGTATCACCCGGGCGTTCCCAGACGGCGTCGCGGCCGCGGGGGCGCTGGGCGCTGACCAGGTGGTCGAGGTAGACGGAGAGAGCGCGGTCGGTGAACCGGTCCAGGAAGCCGGCGGTGGCGGAGGGGTTCATGGAGAGGATGCGGTCGACGATCTGCGGCCGCGTGAGCGTGCGGGAAGCGAGCGTTTCTCGGATTGAGCTCGGACCCTCATCGCCAGCCCAACGCCCTGCACGATCGTTCTCGGTCACCATTGCTATGGACTCCACGACTCGCCCAACCCGCCCAGCCTCGGGATCGAGGCGGCAGGTCATCGGACTGACGTCATCGGGGAACCCAGCATGTAACCCCGAGCGGTCCTTGCAGGCGGTGCGAGCAAGCGACGGGCCAGGGCTGAATTGCGCAGAAACGGCGCGTTTCAATCCGGGTGCGGCGGTCATAGGCTCTGCGATCGTGGCACTCCTGCTCTCTACAAGGAATGGCGAGATCCGGTCGGCCGGGGGTGGTGGCGCGGTGTGGGGGCGGTGGTGGGCACGGAACGTGGCGGGCGGCGAGGTCGTGCGCGGGGAGGAAATGAGCCGGGACGAAGTGGCGGTGGCGTGGTCGGGGACGGTCGCCGACGGGTTGTTCGAGGCGGATCCGCGCACGTGGGGGGCGGCGGGGTGGGGGGCGCTGAAGGCGGGGTGCATAGCGCTGGCGCCGACGGCGATCGGCGCGGGGGCGATGGTGGCGCTGCGGACCCATGCGATGCACGTGCTCTCGGATGCGCCGTCGTGCCGGCGGTTCGGCGAGTGGTGCCGGGAGCAGTTCGGCGCGGAGAGCCCGTTCAGGATCGTGGTGGATCCGGAATCGAACCTGACCGAGTCCATGCTGGGCGCGGCGGAGGACCACATTGCGCGGCTGCTGCAGTGGGTTGCGGACCTGGACGTGGTTGCGGCGATCGTGGTGCCGCGGATGGCGGTGCTGCCGGGGCCGGTGGTGGTTGATCTGCTGCGGGCGCACGCGCCGGCGGGGGCGCCGCTGATGGTGACCGACGAGCAAGGGGATCCGGCGGAGGTGCTGGCCCGTCTCGCCGCTGGGGGGCTTGGCGCATAACCTTGCGGGTCTGCCTGAGGGAGCCCACGCGCATGCCACCTGCCCCGCCCGTTCTGGATCACCCCGCGTTCAAACTCGTGAAGGAGGCGTTCCCCGACGCCGCGTTTCGCGCTACGGAGTTTCGCGGGCAGTCGACGCTGATCGTGGAGCCGGGGGACCTGCACAAGGTGATGGCGTTCCTCAAGCAGGACCCGCGGGCGAACTACTGCTTCCTGAGCGATGTTGTCGGCATCGATTACCTGAACTACCCGGCGAAGACGATCGGCCGGTTTGCGGTGGTGTACAACCTGGTCTGCTTCGACCGCGACGACCGGTTCTTTGTGAAGGTGTTTCTCGATCCCTCGCTCCCCACGGACGGCATCGTCGAAGACCCGGCGCTGTATGTCGACTCGGTTACGGACCTGTGGCCGGGGGCGGAGTGGCTGGAGCGGGAGGTGTTCGACATGTTCGGCATCCGCTTCCGCAACCACCCGGACCTGCGGCGGATTCTGACGTGGGAGGAATACCCGGCGCACCCGCTGCGCAAGGACTACCCGCTCCGCGGGCGCGGCGAGCGGGAGACATACAAGATTGTCGATCGGTCGACGGCGTGAGCCGCGGGGGGCGCGGGGCGGGGTGAACCTAGCCGGAGTCGGTGGGGCAGGGGGTTTGCGGTGTCGGTGCGCGCGTCGCGAGGGAGGAGCGGTGGGGGAGCGGGGGTTGGCGGGGGGAGTCGGCGTGGTGAAGGGTTGAGGATGAGGGGCCGGCTTGAGCTGGCGCTCGCGCTGTGGCTGCGGGAAGCGGCGAGGTGGGCTGAGGGAGAGGGGCGGGTTCGAGGGCGCGCGACGGAGAGGGTGCGGAGGAGGGGGCGGGCGTGAGAGGTGGGGTGGGGGCCGGGCGGGTGGAGTAGAAGATGCGGCGCGGGCCTGGGGTGAAGTTGGCGAGGCGAAGCAGGAGGGCGGCGGCGCGGCGGGCGGTTTCCCGGGAGCGGCGGCGGAGTTCTAACCCTCGCTGGTCGCCGGGGCGGACGGGGAAGTGGGCTTCGTCGGCGTTGTGCTCGTCGATGGAGCGGCCCAGGGCGATGGTGGCCGCGGGGAGGAAGTTGCTGGCGACGATGCGGGTGCGGCGGGCGATGGTGGACTCGATCTGGTCCAGCCGTTCCGCGATCTCGGGCTCGGCGAACCAGAGGACGAGGGCTTCGACGGTGGTGTTGTGGAGGTCGGCGACGTCGCGGAGGGTGAGGGTGGGGTCGGTGACGGAATCGAGGATCTTCGCCGCGAGGTCGGGGGAGGGGTTGAAGGAGGAGGGGAGGGTGAGCATGACCCGTGCAGCATACGGGTTTTTGACGGTGTGTCAATAGGGTTTTGATAGGAATACGAAGAATGCCGCAAGTGGTGGGTGGGGCTTGGGTTGTGTGATGTGGTGGAGATGCAATGCCAGGGGGCTGCTGCCCCCCGGCACCCCCTGCCGGGACACGGCAGGTCCGTCGCGACTGCTGAAGCGGGCGGAGGGGGAGGGGGAGGCCGCAGATGGCCAAGGGCGGAGGGTTGCGGGTGCAACCCTGCTACTCCCTCCGGCGGGGAGTGGCGGGGTGGTGCCGGAGGGCAGGATGCACCGACTCAACCGCAGAGCCGGTTGAGTCGGTGGCACGATGTCGGTGCCACCTGCCTGCTCGGCGAGCCGGTGACGGTTGGCCGAGTCTTCTTCCGTGTTTGCTCGTGGCCGCGATTGTTGGAATCAAAATCACGACACCCACGGTGGTGACATGAACTTGCGGCTTGAATCGACCAGGAATCTCTCACGGAGAACACTTTGATGTACATACCTCCGGCCTTTCGAGAGGACCGCATCGAGGTCCTGCATGTCGCCGTCCGGTCGCACCCATTGGCATTGCTGGTCACGCATGGGGCGTCCGGCCTCACCGCGAACTTGATTCCGTTCACTTTGGTTGCGGATCGGGGCGACAAAGGCACGCTTCAGGCGCACCTGTCCAAAGCGAACCCTCAACTCGCCGACCTTCGCCTAGACGCGGAAGTGCTCGTGGTGTTTCAGGGGCCACAAGCGTACATCAGCCCATCCTGGTACTCGACCAAACAAGAGCACGGGAAGGTGGTACCTACATGGAACTATGTGATTGTTCAGGCTCGTGGAAGACCTCGGGTCATTGACAATGCGGACTGGTTGCTGGATCAGATAGGCGTGCTGACCGCGCAGCAGGAAGGATTATTTGAGGAACCTTGGTCGGTCAACGATGCACCTCACTCCTTCATCACGAATCAGTTGAAAGGAATCTCTGGCGTCGAGATTCCGATTGACAGCATCATTGGCAAGTGGAAAGCGAGCCAGAACCAGCCCGCTGCAAACCGGGCTGGTGTCGTCGCCGGACTGCAACGAGTCGATCCTGCGTCGCCGATGGCCGAGATTGTCAAACGAGCGAAAGAGTAACGAAGGAACACACGATGAACCAGCCTATCAGCACAGGACAACCCCTCTCTCCGGCAACGTGGCTCATCTCCGCCGGTCGGCCTTCGGGGATCGGCGATCCCTTGAACCCTCCCCTTATGCCCGCATCGAACTTCGTCCTGGGCGGCCCACGCGCCTATTCCCGCGATGATGCGACCCCGGCATGGGAAGCGTTTGAAACAGTGGTTGGTGGGTTGGAGGGTGGAAGCGCTGTCGCGTTCGCGTCTGGAATGGCCGCTGCTGCCGCGCTGTTCGGCACGTTGAAGGTCGGAGCGTCGATTGTCCTCCCGACCGATTGCTATACCGCCGTGGCGGGCCTCGCAGAGCAAGGGGTATCCCGTCGCGGCTGGAAGTGCGTTCGTCTGCCCGTGATGGACACAGAGGCATGGATCGAACATGCGCGGAGCGCGGACCTTATCTGGCTCGAATCGCCTACGAACCCGATGCTGGATGTGGCGAACCTTCCTCGCATTTGCGCAGCGCCCCGAAAGTCCGGGTCGCTCTTGGCGGTGGACAATACCTTCGCTACGCCCCTGAATCAGTGTCCGCTCACTATGGGCGCGGATGCCGTCATGCACTCGGCGACGAAATACATGGGCGGACACTCCGACTTGCTGGCGGGCGTCGCAGTCGCGCGTGACCCGGCGCTGGCGCACGAGCTGCGCAAGGCCCGCGAGCTGTCCGGCGGAACGCCCGGCACGCTGGAAATGTTCCTGACACTTCGCGGGCTTCGGACGATGGCGCTGCGCGTCACGTCGAGCCAAGCAAACGCACAAATCATCGCTACGCGGCTGGGTGAGCACCCGCAGGTCCGTTCGATCCGCTACCCCGGCTTGTCGTCGCATCCCCAACACAAACTCGCTTCGACGTTCATGCGCGGCTTCGGCGGGGTAGTGGCGTTCGAGATTCATGGTGACGCGGCGCAGGCCGATGTGGTCTGCGCGTCGCTCAAGATCGTGCGTCACGCAACCAGTCTGGGCGCTGTCGAGTCCACGATTGAACGCCGTGCCGCCGTGCCGGGCCAAGAGCACCTGCCGCCCAGCCTGTTACGGATGAGCGTCGGCTGTGAGGATGTCGAAGACCTGTGGCACGACTTGGAGCAAGCCCTGGGCACGACTCGCAAGTAACCTACGCGCCCGATACGCGCGTCCGCCTGCCGCACGCGCCGGGATCGTCGTGCCAGAGGCGTTTTCAAGCGAGGCGGACGGGACTCGAACTCGCAACCACCGGATCGACAGTCTCGCCTTATCCGTTACAGACGATGCACACTGATGCACCTATGCGGGGCCCGGGTTCAGAGGAGTCGTGCCTGGTCCGTCGCTCATGGCCGCATGCAACCAAAGAAGGGTCCATCGCCGCGGCAAACAGGCGGCGCCGAACGACGTCGCTGTCTTCACGGGAAGGGGCGGAACGAGGCACTGGCGGCGCGATCGTCTGTGTCGCCCGATGCCGAACGGTCTTGATCTGGCCGTTCATGTGGGGAGGGGCGGGGCCTGGGCGACGGCCCGGCTCGGAGATCCGGGCCACCAGGGGGGAGTCTGCAGATGGCAGGCGGGACGCCTGCCCCACCTAAGGACGCAGAGGTTCGGCACGTCCTAGCGTGGGGCTGGAGTTTGGAGGACACCGAAGTCGCCGCGAAGTTCTGCGGGCGCAGCGCCGGAACTGGAGTGAGGACTAATGGCACGACGAGCGGCGCGGCGAACCGAGGCGGCGGGGACGATCGGGTTCACGGCGGCGCTGCTGCGGCCGGCGCGGGAGGCGGGGGCGAGGGCTGTTTCGTGGGCTTTTGTGGTGCTGCCGGCGGCGGCGAGTGCGAGGTTGCCGTCGCGGGGTATGGTGTCGGTGGCTGGGTCGTTCGGCGGCGTGCCGTTCAGGGCCACGCTTGAACCGGATGGGGAGGGCGGGCACTGGCTGAAGGTGACCCGGGCGTTGCGCGACACGGCGGGGGTGGATGTCGGCGACGTCGTGACGCTGGAGATTGCGCCGGTGCCGCTCGAGGAGGAGCCGGAGCCGGGGGTGCCGGCGGACTTGCGGAAGGCGCTGGCGGGGGCTTCGGCGAGGGCGCGGGAGGTGTGGTCGGACATCACGCCGGTGGCGCGGCGGGATTGGATTCAGTGGATCACGTCCGGCAAGCGGGCCGAGACTCGTATGAAGCGGATCGCCGCGGCGTGCGACATGCTCGGCAAGGGGAAGCGGCGGGCGTGCTGCTTCGATCGGTCGGGGATGTATGGGAAGAGCCTGAGCTGTCCAACGCCCGAGCCCCCCATTTCCCCGACTGGCGGGGCGATGCCGGGCGCTGGTCGGCGTTCGCGGGGGTCGGGGCGTTAGCATTGCGCGTGCGCCTCTGGACGCTCCATCCCAGGCACCTCGACACAAAGGGGCTTGTCGCCGCGTGGCGCGAGGCGCTGCTTGCACAGAAGGTGCTGGCGGGCGGGACGACGGGGTATCGCCATCATCCGCAACTGGTCCGGTTCCGAGACCACGTCGATCCGGCCGGGGCGATCGGGGCATTTCTTGAGGGCCTGCTGCACGAGTCCGTGCGCCGCGGCTATGAGTTCGACGGCCGCAGAATCGCTGAGCACGTGCGGCCGCGGCGGATCGTCGAGACACGCGGGCAGGTAATGTTCGAGTGGGAGCACTTGAAGCGCAAGCTTCGAACTCGCTCGCCGGAGGCGTATCGGAGGATCAGGGGGGTGGACGTGCCCGAGGTGCACCCGCTGTTTCGGGTGGTGGAGGGGGCGGTGCGGGATTGGGAGCGGGGGTGAGGGAGGGGTATGAAACGACGATTCGGCGCAGGTTCCGCTCTCATGTCCGGCTCTGCGATTCGCTCAGGGCTGCCCGGACCAGGGCGGCCGCTGCCCAGCTCTTGACCTTGCGGGCTGACTTGGCGTCCATCCCGAGCACATCACCGAAGACGATCATCGATTCGACCCCGAAGAGGAGGGCGAGGGAGGCGCGGAGGCGGTGGTAGGCGGGTTGGGTGAAGCGGTGGCGCGCGGGGGCGAGGGCGGCTTCGATCAGCGGGGTGCGTCGGTTCTGGCGTACCGGGACGCCGGTGTCCCCGGGGCTTGCGCGGGCGACTTGCTCCAGGCTGGCCGCGAGCATGATCCGGAGTTGGGCTTCGTTGCGGACGCACATGTCGTGGAGGCGTGCCTCGGCCTTGTCGATGCGGGCCACGGGGTCGGTCGAGTGGTCGTCGGCGAAGACGGACTCCGGGTCGGGGGCGGCGCCGTCGAGGGGGGCTTCGACCAGCATCGATTCGATGCTGGGGAAGTAGCGGTAGGCGGTGGCGCGGGAGACCATCGCCTCGTCGGCGACGGCGTCCATGTCGGGGGCGCGGCCGCCGCCGCGCTTGAGGAGACGGGCCGCCGCGGCGAGGAGGTCCTTGCGCGTGCGCCGGCGCTGGTTGATGCGGCCGGCCGGCGGGGGTGACTTGCTGCGGGGCCTGGGCATCGCTTAGTCCTGCGGCAGTTGCTGCATGATTGAGGCCATGTCGAGCCAGACGTTTTCGCGCTGGATGCGGCCGTCGTCGGAGAACTCGACCACGTGCAGGAGGCGGAACTTGAGGGGGCGGTTTCGCCCTTCCAGGCCGAAGGGTGTTCCTGGGGCGCGGCCTTCCCACATGGACTCGTCGACGAGGAAGCGGTCGCCGTAGAGGCGTTTGATGACAGTGACCTTGCTCTCGGCGAGGTCGGCGAAGGTCTGCTCGTAGAACGCGCGGGCGGCTTCGCGGCCGCGGGTCGGGCCGGCCGGCCAGCCGACGATGTCGTGGACCGCATCGGGCGCGAGGGTTTCGAGCACACCCTGGACGTTGTCGGCGGCTTCGAATGCGAAGTGCTCGTCGATGGTGCGGTCCATCTGTTCTCTGGTCAGGGGCACGCGGGCCTCCATTTTCTGTGTTGCGGCGGGGTGTCGCGGGGGGCGAGGGGATCAGTTGAGGATTGACGGCAACCAGACCGAGCGGGGCGTCTCGAAGGGCCCGACGGTCATGTAGCTCATGACCTTGAGCGTTCGGCAGCCGCGGCTCAGGAGTTCGCGGAAGAGTTCCCGCTGGCTCAGCGGCACGAGAATCCGCTGGAACGGCGCGGGGGCGTTGGCGCTGGCGTGCCCGATGAGATCGGCCATGTCGGGCACGGAATCGGCGAAGCCGTGTCCGAGGAATCCGGGGATCAGGTAGCCGGCGGTGCGGCCGTTCCGCTCGCGGACGAACGCGGGGAATCCCGCGGCGAGCGCGGATGCGACTTCGTTTCGGCGCGTATGTCCGTACTGGGCCTCGGAGCGTGCGTGGACGGCGGGCAGGTCGGACTCGGTCATCGCGCGGATGCCGTTGCTGTCCGCCGCGCCCGGCGCGGCCTGCATGATGGCGACCGAGTCCTGCCAGTCGAAGCCGAGCGCGGTGTACAGGGAGAGGGAGGTCGTGTTGATCGCCTCCTGGAGCAGTCGCACGCGCGGGACTCGCCGCTTCGCGGCCTCATCGAGGACGGCCTGCATCAGCGCGCGACCGACCCCGCGGCCCTGGCACGATGGATCGACGGTGATGGGCCCGACGCCCGCCACGGGATCGGTGAAGGCGATGAAGTTGGAGCCGACCGCTTTGCCGTCGAGGGTGGCGACGAACCCTGCGAAGGTCGAGTTCCGCACGATCATGCCCACGAGGTGGGTCGCGGTTTCGAGCGTCTCAAAGTCGCGCGGGGTGCTGTGGCGGTCGTGGAGGGAGCCGAAGGCCTCGAAGCAGATGCGGGCCAGGTCGGGGGCGTGGTCTGGCGTTGCGGGGACGAGTTGGAGGGCGCTCTTCATGGGGCGTGTTCCTAGGTGCGTGGCGAGGGCGTTCGCGGGCGTATCGAGACAGTGGTATTATCATTAGACTCTCGTCTCATGTCAAGCGCCGCCGGCGCGGCGGGCGAGGGCTGGGCGTGGGGACCGAATACCGTTTGACGTGAGGGCCGGTTGTAGCGGCCGCTCAGGAGTCCCGCCCGATGCTCGAAGGTCCCGAGATCACCCAGTCCACGGCCCAGGCCGCGGCCGTCATCCGGCTCACGATCCCGCGGGATCAGATCCAGCAGGTGATGGGGCCTGCCATCGGGGAGTTGATGGCGGCGCTTGCCGCGTGCGGCGTCTCGCCCGCGGGGCCGGTGTACTCGTATCACCATCGGATGTGCCCGACGGTGTTTGACTTTGAGGTCGGGGTGCCGGTGCGGTCGGTGGTGGAGGGGACGGGGCGGGTGCGGTCTGGCGAGCTGCCCGCAGCGCGGGTGGCGAGGGCCGTGTACCGCGGGCCGTATGAGGGGCTGGGCGATGCGTGGCGAGAGTTCGATGGATGGATCAAGGCGAACGGCCACGCGACGGGGCCGGGGCTGTGGGAGTCCTACATCGCCGGGCCCGAATCGAGCCGCGACCCGGGGATGTGGCGGACGGAGTTGAACCGGCCGCTGCTGGGCTGACGCCGGGCGGGGCCGGCTTGCTAGCGGATCCGGCGGCGCTGGCCGGGTGAATCGTCGCCGGCGGGCACGGTGGCGTGCTCGTGGCCGTTGTCGCTGCTCTGCCGGTTCAGGTAGAGGGTCTGCGTCGGGAAGGCGAACTCGATGCCGCGCTCGCGGAAGGCCCGCGCGATCGCGAGGAGGATCTCCTGCTGGACATCCATGTGGACGTTGTATTCCGGGGAGTTGACGAAGTAAACGACCTCGAAATCGAGCGATGAGGCGCCGAAGCGGTGGAAGTGGCAGCGGTCGAACCGGGTGCGGTCGATCGATTCGATGCGTTCGCGCACCAGGCGTGGGATCTGTTCGAGGACATCCGGCTCGGTGCCGTAAATCACGCCGAAGCCGAACACGATGCGGCGCTCCTTCATCCGCTTGAAATTGCGGATGCGGCTGGAGAGCAGGTCGGAGTTGGCGAACACCAGTTGCTCGCCGGAGAGGCTGCGCACCCGCGTGGTCTTGAGGCCGACGTATTCGACGGCGCCGACTTCGGAGCCGACGACGAGGAAGTCGCCGACGACAAAGGGCTTGTCAAGGGCGATGGTCAGGGACGCGAAGAGGTCGCCGAGGATGTTCTGCACGGCGAGCGCGACGGCGATTCCGCCGATCCCCAGGCCGGCGACCATAGCGGTGACATCGACGCCCAGGTTCTGGAGCGAGATGAGCAGGATGAAGGCGTAGAGAACGAAGAGAGCGAGCCACCGGAGCCCGGTGAGCGTGCTGCGGGCCGCCAGTTCGGCTTCCTCGCTTCCGCCGTTGCCCTTCGACTTGGCGCGCCCGATGCGGTGGATTCCCCACTCGACGAGGTCGCCGGCGAAGAGCATCGCCTGGAGCGTGAGCGCCACGATCAGCGCGATCCGGGCGATCGCCATGCCGGGGGGGGCCGGCTGGAACACCATGACCGCCACCGCCGCCGCGATGACGAGCGTGACGAGCCGGAACCAGCGGGCGTTCATCCGACCGATGAGGTGCCGCCAGGAGCCGGGCTCCTGCCGGGCGGGATCGAAGCGGCGGCGGATCGCCGCCCGGATCAGTGGCACCAGAATCGCGATTGCGAGGAAGGTTCCGATCGCGAAGATCCACGACGACATGTTCTGCTCGAGCAGGCCCCACCACGCTTTTACCTGCTGGTCGATCTGATCCCAGCTCATACCTGACCCTACCCACCTCGGGCGGAATTGAAAGCACCCGGGTCATGTTTTTTGTTGTGATCCCGGGCGGCGGCACCCGCGTGCACGGCCTGATTGCGGTCGGTTCGCTACGATGGTGGAGGCTGGCGTCGACGCGGCGCCGTCAAGGTTTTGCGGACTGTCGACGCCGCCCATGGCCAACGCCCAATCACCAGTCAAGGCCGGTTCCGGAGCGCGTCTGGGCACGTTCGCGGGCGTTTTCACGCCGAGCATCCTGACGATCCTCGGGATCATCCTGTTCCAGCGGTTCGGGTTTGTCGTCGGCGCGGGCGGGCTGCTCAGGGCGCTGGGGATTGTCGCGCTCGCGACGTGTGTCTCGATCCTGACGAGCCTGTCGCTGGCCGCGATCGCGACGAATCTCCGGATCAAGGGGGGCGGTGATTACTACCTGATCTCCCGCACGCTCGGGGTGCAGTTCGGCGGAGCGATCGGCCTGGTGCTGTTCCTTGCCCAATCGGTGTCGGTCGCGTTCTACTGCATCGGTTTCGGCGAGGCGGTAGCGGCCCTGTTTGGCCAAGCGGGCGAACCCGCGGTGGTGGCGGGGATCGCGGCGGTGGCGACGCTGCTGGTGGGCACGATCGCGTACGTGGGGGCCGACCTGGCGACCCGCTTTCAGTTCGTGGTGATGGGGGCGCTCGTTGTCGCGCTGGGATCGTTTTACGTGGGCGCGTTCGGGCTGGCCTCCGAGCGGACTCTCGTCGCCTCGCTGACGCCGCCGGAGGATGGCTCGGGGTTCTGGATCCTGTTCGCGATCTTCTTCCCGGCGGTCACGGGGTTTACGCAGGGGGTCAGCATGTCGGGCGATCTCCGCGACTCGGCGAGGAGCCTGCCGCGGGGCACGTTCTGGGCGGTCGGGGTCTCGACCGCGGTGTACGTCAGTATTGCGCTGCTGCTTGCGGCGTCGATGCCGCTGAGCGAACTGGCGTCGGACTACGGGGCGTTTCGGCGGGTCGCCGCGGTCCCGTGGCTCATTGACGTCGGCGTGATCGCGGCGACGCTCTCCTCGGCGATGGCCTCGTTCCTCGGGGGGCCGAGGATCATGCAATCGCTGGCCCGGGACGAGGTCATCCCCCCGCTGCGCGCGTTCGCCAAGGGATCGGGGCCGTCGGAGAATCCGAGGCGCGCGGTGCTCCTGGCCGGGGCCATCGCGCTCACGACGATTTCGCTGGGCAATCTCAACGCGATCGCGTCGCTGGTGGGCATGTGCTTCCTGCTGTCGTACGGGCTCATCAACTACGCGACGTTCTTCGAGGCGAGGGCCAACAGCCCGGCGTTCCGGCCGCGGTTCAAGATCTATTCCGCGTGGCTGAGCCTGGCGGGCGCGTTGCTGTGCGTTGCCTGCGGGGTGGCGATCAGCCCGTTCGCGGCGGCCGTGGCCGGGGCGCTGATGGTGGCGCTGTACCAGTACCTGTCCCGCACATCGCCGCAGTCGGCGTGGGCCGACAGCCGGTACGCCAGCCACGTCAGGCAGGTGAGGGACCACCTGGTGGCGATCCGAGATGGCTCTTCGCACCCGCGTGACTGGCGGCCCCATGTGCTTGCGGTGTGCAACGAGCCGTCGGACCGGGCTCGCCTGCTGCGGTTCGCTTCGTGGATCGACGGCGACAGCGGATTCACGACCGCCGTTCAGATAGTCGTGCAGACCGATGCGGGCACGCCCGCGAGGACGGCCGCCGCGGAGGAGTCGTTTCGCGCGGAGGTCCGCGGCGCGGGGTTGCAGACGTTCACGCGTGTGGTCTCGGCGCCGAGCATCCTGGACGGGTTCACGATGGTGACGCAGGCGCACGGGCTGGGTCCGCTCAGGGCGAACACCATCTTGATGAGCGCTGATGAGCACCTTGGGGAGCCGGTCTGGGCCGGCGAGGCCCCGCCGGCGGAGGCGCTTGATGCGGCGCTGCACCAGGGCCGCAACGTGATCCTGCTCGAGGCTCGGCCCGAGGCGTGGGAGCGGATGCTGGCCGTTCCCGAGGACGACCGAGTCATCGACGTCTGGTGGCAGGATGACACAACGAGTTCGCTCTCGCTCATGCTCGCGCACCTGATGACCCGCAGCGCGGGCTGGCGCGACGCCCAGATCCGGATCCACGCCATTGCTCAGGGCTCCCACGACCAGCACACCACGCTGCAGAAGGTCGAGGAGATGCTGGAGAACGTGCGGATCGAGGCTCGCGTCGACGTGGTGGAGTTCGAGGGTCCTCGAACGCTTCTCGAGCACTCGCGGAACGCCTCGGTCGTGTTCATTCCGCTGCGGATTCGCGGCCGGCGTCTGGTGGGGCCAAAGGGAGGCTCGCTGTCGGCGGTGCTGGCGGACCTTCCGGTCACGGCGCTCGCCGTTGCCGGAGAGGACATCGACCTGGACGCCGAACCGGAGGACCCACCCGCGAAGACCGGAGCGGACCGGCCGGTGTCCGGTGGGGCCGAGGTCGTCGGCGCCTCGCCCCCGTAGCGTGGCCTAGGCGGCGACCCAGCTGACGAGGCCGAGTGTCATGGTGAATCCGGTCACATCGGCGAGCGTTGTGATGATCGGCCCGGAGGCGAGGGCCGGATCGACTCCAAGGCGCCGGAGCGCCAGCGGGCAGAGGGCGCCGAGGCCGACCGCAACGAGCGAGTTCCCGGCCATGGCGACTCCCACCGCCGCGCCCACCGCGCCGTCCGCACCCCCCAGCCGGGCGAGGATCGCCACGGCCAGTCCGAGCGGCAAGGACATCAGGATCGCGAGCAGCACCTCGCGGGCGAGCACACGCCGCCACGCGGAAGGATCGATGATGCCGAGCGTCAGTTCGCGGATGCTCACCGCGGCGGCCTGGATCGCGGCGTTGCCGCTGGTGGCCGAGATGATTGGTAGCACGGCGACGACGACGAGGGCCTTGGCGATGGTTCCCTGGTTCAGGGCGATGACCGCGGCGCCACCCAGGCACAGGACGAGGTTCACGCCGAGCCAGGCCGTTCGACGCCGCAGGCGCAGCAGCACCGGCATGGACCGCAGTTCCTCACCGCCGACGATGCCCTGGCTTACGCGGTAGCGCTCCTCGCTCTGGTGATGCTCCGCCTCGGTGACGTCGGCGCGGCTGACCACGCCGAGGAGGACGCCTCGCTCATCGACAACGGGAAGCCCCTGGTAGCCGTATTCGGCAAAGAGGTCGTCGACTTCCTGCATGGTGGCGGTGTCGCGGACGGTGGCGGGCTCGCCGCGCAGCAGGGCGTCGAGCCGCGACTCTTCGGGAGCGAGCAGCAAGTCCCGGATGGGGGCGACTCCCAGGAGTCGGCGCTCATCGTCGAGGACGTAGAGGTATTGAACCCCGATTGTGGAGTACCGCATCTGGTTTGCCCGCACATCGCGGATGACCTCGCTGATCTTCGTGGAGGCGGGGAACGCGAGGACCTCGGTTTCCATCAGGCCGCCGGCGGTGTCGGGGGCGTACTTGAGCAGCCGCGCGGCGTCGTCGCGGATCAGTTCCGGGAGGCTCTCCTGGATTTCGGACCGGGCCTGGTCCGGAACGGATGCAAGCAGGTCCGCTCGTTCATCGCTGGGGAGCCCGCGGAGCACCCTCGCGGCGACCGGGACGGGGAGTTGTTCGAGCACCGCGGTCGCCTGCTCGGCCGGGAGCCAGGAGAGGAGTTCGCTCGCCTTCTCATCGCTGAGCAGGGACACGAGTTCGGCGGACATGGCCGGGGATACCAGATCGAAGAGGCGGCGAACGCCTGCCGGATCGAGGTCGACCTCGGCGTAGATCCGTGCGGCGACCGCGGGCTCCCCGCCTTCGAGGGCGTCACGGATGGAATCGACGGGGGTTGCGCTTTCCGCATGCATGCGGCCATTATCGTAGGATGACGCCCTCGCGCCCCCTACTCCTCCGAGAGCGCGTTGAAAGAGATGCCACTCCATGACGTTCGACGAAGACAAGACGCCGGGAATCCTGCAGCAGTTGCGCGCCTCGGTTGCCAGCGGGAACTACAAGGACGCCGTCCTGCTCCTGCGGCACGCCGATGCGGGAGGCCGGATGAGGGCGGACCCTGGTGTGCTGCGGAGCCTCCGGAAGGCGGTCGGGGAAAAGAAGACGTCGGGCATCCTCGACGCGATGGCGTTCGAGGTCTGCCGGTATTGCCAGGGCGGGCGGGGCTTGTGCGAGGAATGCGAGGGCAAGGGCGTTTTCAGCGACGGCCGCGTCTGCCGGGCCTGTGCGGGGTTCGGACTCGTGCGCTGCCCGTTCTGCAACGGCACCGCGCTCGCGGGCTACGACTTTGTACCCCGCGGCCTGCGGCCGGCGGTGCTGGCGCTGCGGCTGGCGCACGGGGACAAGCGGATCAACGACCTGTCGCGGGTCGATCCGGACGCGGATGCGTCGCCGAAGGATCTTGTGCGGCTGCTGCTCGAGATCGACCGGTACCGGGGCATTCTCGCGAACGCGATCGAGCAGGTGCGGATCCAGGGCTCTGGTGCTTCCGGCGAGACATCGATGTACTCCTCGCCGATCCGTTCCCGGATTCTCGCACGATGCGAGAAGGCAAACGACCGGGCTGAGGAGGCGCTCCGGAGTGTCCTTGACCGACTCGCCAAGCGGTGCGCTTCAAAGGCGGAACGGCTGGGAAAATCGACGCCGAAGGGCTCTGTGTACGCCCGCCGGGCGACCGCCTTTGGTCGGCTGAGCACGACGAAGCGATTCGACGACTCGCCGCTTGCGACGCCGCGGGCGCTCCGCGGACCGGCTGTTTCCTAGCCGCGTGCGTCCAGAGGCCGAGGGGGGTTGCCGGCCACGCCGGATTCGAGCGGAAGGCGCGTGCGGCGCTGCGCGATTGCCGCGGCGGTGTACGCCGCGGCACAGACCATCACGGGCAGGAACGGAACAGCGAACCTGTCCGAGGGCGCCGCGACCGTGATGGCCGTTATGGCGATCGACAACAGGACGAGCATGGCCGCGACGAAGATGGCCCGGTCACCGCGCCTCCACGCGAGCACCGGGCACGCGAGGACGCCGATCGCGATGACGGGGCGCATCGCCTGCGACACCCAGAACCACTCGTTCAGGGGCCTGGTCCATGGCTGGTACTGCAGGAACGCCGTCGGCGCCTGGACCGGGTCGAAGACCGCCTTCAGTCGCTTGGCATCGTCGGGCTTGCGCGTGCTCGTGATGTCCCAGTCGTAGTTGAAGCAGAAGTTGGTCTTGTAGGGGAAGGGCCGGCCGCGGATCGGGCGCGACCACCATTCGTTCGAGGGCGCCCCCTCGATGTCATAGAAGTTCCAAAGCCCCAACTGGTTCATGAAGGCCGCGGCGACGGCGGCGGTGCTCCGCAGCGGATGCCTTGCCAGTGCTTCGTTCGTCAAGGAGCGGCTCACGGCTTCGCTGTCCCGTACATCAAGGACGTCCCGCTTCTTCACGGCCCCGGCGTAGAGGCGGTCTCGCTCCGCCGCGAACACGCGGCCGACGAAGTCGTAGTCTGACACCTTGCCGGAGGCTTGCGCCGCGCGGAGGGCATCGAGTTGCTCTCGGCTGAAGATCGCCGTGTCGTTGCCGTCGGCAACGCCGTTGGACCAGGCGTTGAGCGCGCGGTTGATCTGGAGCTTGGGCGACACGATACCGAAGGCGCCAAAGCCTGCGTAGTTCCGGTAGGACCATGGGAGGACCATCGCGACCGCAACCACCGCGATCCCGGCCCCGCGCCCGATCCGCACGAGCCACGGGGTGGCGGCTCCGCCGATGGCGACCGCCAGGACCGGGAGAAAGAGGATCAGGAGCTGGAAGTTCTCCCGAACGTGCGAGCCGAATGCGATCAGCAGGCCGATCACGATGCAGCACCAGGCGGCCAGAGACCGCGGCGACCTCCGGTCGATCGCCTCCAGCCAGCAGACGGCTACAGCGATGGCCGTGAAGCAGAGCGCGGCGAGCGACTCACGCAACAGGTAGGTGTGGTAGGTCAGAAGCACGGGGTGCAGGCCGACCACGAGCGCGGCGGCGAGCGCCCATGAACGGCCGGCGCGGCGCCGGACGACGGCGTAGGCCAGCGCCGCGGTGCCGATTCCCATCACAGCATGGATCCACGCCAGCGCGATGAGGAAGTCGGGGGTGATGGCCATCGCGCCGGCGACGACCAGGGCGAGCGCGGGCGCCTTGTAGGGCACGAACTTGGCGAACGAGCCGGTCGCCACCAGCCAGTCCGCCGCATCGATGTAGTCCATCCCATCGGACGTCACACAGCAGGGAACCACCAGCGCCACCCAACAGGTCACGGCTGCCACGGAGGTCCACACGCACGCAGGGGCGAACCACCGGCGGTGTGAGAGGATCGGGAGCGCGATCGCGAGAGTCGCGGCACCAAGGACGGCACTCCCTATCGCAAGTGTGACGAAAAGGACGCCCATTGTGCCGAGCGAGAGCCGACCGACAAGGCGAAGGGTCGGGCCTGCGTCTGTCGAAATCCACCGGTCATCGGCTCGTTCGACGCCCGAGATGGGCTCGATGCCGACGGCCCGCTGCAGGACGGTGAACCCGAGCAGCCGGAACTCAAGGATGGGATTCTCGATGCGCACCCACGCACCGGGCTCGGCCTTCCACTGAACGACAAGACTCCGGAGCCTGTAGGACGGGAGGAACACGCGGAACGGCGGGGCCGCATCGGGCACTGGCTCGGCATCGACGGCTTGGGTCGGGGCGTTCGTGGTCGTGTCCGGCTCGATCCACGCCCCACGAGGCGTCGGATTCCCCTTGGTTGTCCACTGGACCGACACATCGGACGCGCCGGGACCGATCTCAAGCCGTCCGGACAACTCGCGCTGAACAAGTCCGGGGCCTGCGAACTGCCACAGGACAACAGCCAGCGAGAGCCACACCACAAGCCACACGGCCAGTCGGAATCGAACGTGCATGCGTCGGGGGGCGAGTCTAACGGTTTTCCGTTGTGCCTGCGCTTTAGGGCGTGTGCCGCGATCACATTAGCGAGCCCCGCGCGGCGGTGGGTCGGCCGGGGTGGTTCAACGAGAGGGCTCGATCTGTATTGCCTCGATGACTCCAAATTCCTGAAGAGCGCAGCGGATGTCCCCGATGGGTGGTTCAGGGGAGGCCGTCCGGATAGACTGAAATCGAGCGGCATCAGCCGTTCCCGCCGCGGATTGGGCAGTTCTGTTCGCCGCAGGCATGGTTGCGGCCGGAATTGCTCGGCGAGTTGAACGTGTGATCGGCCTTTGATGGGAATCGGCGTCGCGTTCCGTGCGGCGATTGCATGCCACTTTGAACCACCAACCTCGGAGCCCGCTCCATGACCCGAGTCCTCAAGGCTGCCGTCAACCGGGCGACGGACCCGCGGCCAACCGGGGTAGGGGTCGGTGACGGGGGCCGGTCCCGTGTCGTCATTGAGTTGGTCTCGCCGTGCGTTGACAACGGGCGCTTCCCGGCGAAGCGGGCCACGGGGGAGTCGGTCCGTGTGACAGCCGACATCTTTGCTGATGGGCACGATCGAATTACGGCGGTCGTGCGTCACCGGCATTCCGGGGCCTCGGACTGGCTCGAGTCGCCGATGTCGGGTGTGGGGAATGACCGATGGGTCGGGGAGTTCATCGTCCCGGCCGCGGGCCGGCACGAGTACGTGGTTCAGGCCTGGATCAACCCCTTTGTGACGTGGCGGGCGGACCTGGAGAAGCGGCTGAAGGCCGCGCAGGACGTGTCGGTCGACCTGTTGATCGGGGCCGACTTGGTCGCCGCTACGGCTGCTGCAATCGATGGCGATGACAGCAGGGCGCTCGCGGAGGCGGCGCGGCAGTTGCGTTCGGATTCGGCGTCTGATGAGCGCGCGGAGGCGGCGCTGGACGAGCGGATCCTGCAGTTGATGCTGCGGCATGCCGAGCGGTCGTATGCAACGACGTCGCCGACCATGAGCATCGTCGTCGACCGGCTCCGCGCGCTCTACAGCACGTGGTATGAGCTGTTCCCCAGATCCGCATCACCGGATCCCTCGCGGCATGGCACGTTCAAGGATGTCGAGGGGCTGCTGCCGGATATTGCCCGCATGGGATTCGACGTCCTCTACCTGCCGCCGATCCATCCGATCGGCAGGTCCTTCAGGAAGGGGCCGAACAACTCGGCCACCGCGGGGCCCGATGATGTGGGAAGCCCGTGGGCGATCGGGGCCAAGGAAGGCGGGCACAGGTCGATCCATCCGGACCTGGGGACGATGGCCGACTTTGAGGGCCTGGTCGCGGCCGCGGGCCGGCATGGGATGGAGATCGCGCTGGACCTTGCGTTCCAGTGCTCGCCCGACCATCCATATGTACGGGAGCATCCGGAGTGGTTCCGCAGGCGGCCGGACGGCACGATCCAGTACGCGGAGAACCCCCCGAAAAAGTACCAGGATATCTATCCCTTCGACTTTGAGAGCGAGGCATGGGAGTCGCTCTGGGCGGAACTCCTGGGTGTTGTGCTCCATTGGTGCGACCGCGGCGTACGGATCTTCAGGGTTGACAATCCGCACACTAAGGCGTTTCCGTTCTGGGAATGGCTGATCGAGAGCGTCAAGCGGAAGCACCAGGACGTGCTCTTCCTTGCGGAGGCGTTTACCAGGCCGCGTGTGATGCAGCGGCTGGCCAAGCTCGGCTTTACGCAGTCGTACACGTACTTTGCGTGGAGGAACCTGCCCTGGGAGATCCGCGAGTACTTCACGGAACTGACGCGGACGGGAGTTGCCGAGTACTTCCGCCCCAATGCCTGGCCGAACACGCCGGACATTTTGACCGAGTACCTGCAGCACGGGGGCCGGCCGGCGGCGATGGCCCGGATCGTGCTCGCCGCGACGCTCTGCGCCAGTTACGGTGTGTATGGACCGCCGCTCGAAACCGGGGACTGCACGCCGGTCGCGCCGGGCTCCGAGGAGTATCTGAACTCGGAGAAGTACCAGCGCCGCGTGTGGGATTTCTCGCGGCCGGACTCCCTTCGCGAGTTCCTGACGCGGATCAACCGGATCCGGCGAGAGAACGCGGCGCTCCAGCAGGATCGGACCCTGACGTTCCACGATGCGGACAACCCGTCCGTGGTGTGTTACAGCAAGTCGGCCGGGCCGAATCGGGTCCTCTGCATCGTGAATACCGATCCGCACCGAGTGCAGTGGTCCGGCCTCGGGCTGGATCTCGGAGCGCTGGGTCTGAAGCCGGATGAGCCGTTCCAAGTGCATGACTTGCTGACGGATGCGCGGTACCTGTGGAAGGGGCCACGGAACGTGGTAGGGCTCGATCCCGCCGTGTGCCCGGCGCACGTGTTCGCCATCCGGTCCCGCGGGCGGTCCGAGCGGGACTTTGAGTACTTCCTCTAGAGCGGAGATTCGTGATGCCGGCAACACGACGACGAGGCTCCACGGCTCGTACCGCTCCGGCGGGATCGCCAAACGGCACCGGCTCCACGGGCGAGCAGGACCCGCTCTGGTACAAGAACGCGATCATCTATGAGCTGCATGTCCGGTCGTTCTGCGATTCCACGGGGGACGGGATTGGGGACTTCAACGGCTTGATCTCGAAGCTGGACTATCTCCAGGATCTCGGGGTCACGGCGGTCTGGCTGCTGCCGTTCTACCCGTCTCCGCTCAAGGACGACGGCTACGACATCGCGGACTACATGAACGTGAACCCGTCCTACGGGACGTTCCGCGATGTCGAGAGGTTCATCAAGGAGGCCCACCGGCGCGGGCTGCGGGTGATCACCGAACTGGTCGTCAACCACACGTCGGATGCGCACCCGTGGTTCCAGAGGGCACGCCGGGCTCCGAAGGGGAGCGCCCACCGCGACTACTACGTCTGGAGCGACACGCCGGACCGATACGTCGGGACCCGCATCATCTTCAAGGACTTCGAGACGAGCAACTGGGCGTGGGACCCGGTGGCGAAGCAGTACTACTGGCACCGGTTCTATTCGCACCAGCCCGACCTGAACTTCGAGAACCCGGCCGTGCTGGCCGAGGTGCTGAAGGTGCTGGATCACTGGATGAGCGCCGGCGTCGACGGCATGCGGCTTGACGCGATCCCGTACCTGTTCGAGCGGGACGGCACGAACTGCGAGAACCTGCCCGAGACGCACGAGGTGCTGCGGAAGATCCGCTCGCACGTAGACAAGACCTGGCCCGGCCGCATGCTGCTCGCCGAAGCGAACCAGTGGCCCGAGGATGCCATCGCGTACTTCGGCCAGGGCGATGAGTGCCACATGGCGTTCCACTTTCCGCTCATGCCCCGGCTGTTCATGGCCCTGCGCATGGAGGACCGTTTCCCGATCATCGACATCCTGGAGCAGACCCCGGAGATCCCCAAGTCGTGCCAGTGGGCGGTGTTCCTGAGGAACCACGACGAACTCACGCTCGAGATGGTGACCGACGAGGAGCGGGACTACATGTACCGCGTCTACGCGGCCGACCGCGACGCACGGATCAACCTTGGCATCCGGCGCCGCCTTGCCCCGCTGCTCGCCAACAACCGACGCAAGATCGAGCTGATGAACGCGCTGCTCTTCTCGCTGCCGGGCACGCCGATGCTGTACTACGGCGACGAGATCGGGATGGGCGACAATGTGTACCTCGGCGACCGGGACGGGGTCCGGACGCCGATGCAGTGGTCCGCCGATCGGAATGCGGGGTTCTCGCGCTGCGGCCCGCAGCGGCTCTTCCTGCCGATCATCATCGACCCCGAGTACCACTACGAGACGGTGAACGTCGAGTCGCAGCTCGCAAACCCCTCCTCATTGCTGTGGTGGACCAAGCGACTGATCGCTCTGCGAAAACGTCACCCGGTGTTCGGCAACGGCGACATCGAGTTCATGTCGCCGACCAACCCGAAGGTGCTGGCGTTCGTTCGATCCGGGTCCGACGAGACGGCGATGGTCGTGGCGAACCTGTCCCGCTTCGCCCAGCCGACCCACATCGACCTGTCCAAGTTCGCGGGGCTAACCCCGGTCGAGATCTTCGGCCAGACACCGTTTCCTGCAATCGACGACAAGCCGTATTTCCTCACGCTCGGCCCGCACAGTTTCTACTGGTTCCTCTTCAAGCCAAACGAGGCGTTCGCCGTTACGAGCGACGGGACGGACGCACGGTTGCTCCCGGTCGTCGATTGTCCGCGCGATCCGGCCGCGTGGCTCCCGACTCGGGAGGGGTGGCCCACACTGGGACGCCTGCTGTCGGGCGACGTGCCTCATCGCCGCTGGTTTGCGTCGAAGGCCAAGACGTTCCGCGCCCTGCACGTCACGGACTGCGTTCCGTTCAAGCACGCCGCGGGCTCCGCGGGGGCGTGGATGCTCCTGTGCCAGGTCGACTACGCCGACCACGAGCCCGAGACGTACGCGATACCGATCGTGATGTACCCGAAGGACGATACGGCGAGCCCGCTCGCCGATCGCCCGGCCGGCGTCATCGCGACGGTCGCGGACCCATCGGGAACCCAGTGGGTGCTGGCGGACGCGATGAGCACGCCCGACATGCCGGCGTTGCTCCTGGACTGCATCGCCCGCGGCCGGTCCCACCCGGGCACCCGCGGCGAACTCATTGCGACCAAGACCCGGGCATTCGGACCGACGGGTGATGTGAAGTCGCTGCCGGTCAAGATCAGCCGGGCCGAGCAGAGCAACTCGTCGGCGATGTTCGGTGATCGCTTCGTGCTCAAGCTCTTCCGCAGGATCGAGGCGGGGGTCAATCCCGATCTCGAGGTGCTCCGGCACCTCACCGAGAGGGCGCGATTCGGCAATACCCCGTCGCTCACGGGTTCGATCGAGTACCGAACCGGGTCCGACGATCCGCGGACGCTGGCCATCCTGCAGGAGTTTGTCGAGAACCAGGGGGACGCATGGTCGTACGCGCTCGACCAGGTCGGATTGTTCTACGAGCGTGCGCTCGCCCTGGGCGATTCCCAGATCACGCAGATCCGATCGCTGCTGCCCGAGTCGCCGCTGGACTCGTTCACGGACGCCCTCACCAAGGAGTGCGCGGACCTGCTCGGGGACTTTGCGGTCGCCGCGGCGCTGCTGGGGAGGCGGACGCTTGAGTTGCACGTGGCCCTGGCGACCGATCACGGCAACCCCGAGTTCACACCGGAGCCCTACTCGGCGCTGTACCAGCGTTCACTCTCACAGTCCATGCGGAACACGGTGCGCCGGACGCTGCAGATGCTCCGGAAGAAGATGGACAGGATCCCGGCCGATGCCCGGTCGAGCGTCGACGAGCTTGTCGGCCGGGAGGCGGATGCCGTTGCGTTCTTCCAATCGGCGAGCACAATCCCCGTCAGTACGCTGCGGATTCGGTGCCACGGTGACTACCACCTTGGTCAGGTTCTCTGGACGGGCAAGGACTTTGTCATCATCGACTTTGAAGGGGAGCCCAACCGATCGCTCGGCGAGCGTCGGCTGAAGCGATCGCCGCTGCGCGATGTGGCGTCCATGATGCGATCGTTCCAGTACGCGTCGGAGACGGGCCTGCGGCGGCACCACGACCGCGGCGGCAACGGTGCTCCGGCGATGCACCGGCTCGCGGACCTCTGGCAGGTTGCGGCGACCAGCGCGTACGTGGGCGCCTACGTGTCCATGGCGAGGAAGACTGCCCCGTCGCTGATCCCGGAGAGTGACGATGCGGTCCGTACGTTGCTGAGGATCTGGCTCTTCGAGAAGTCGCTCTCGGAGATCAACTACGAGCTGAACAGCCGCCCCGACTGGGTGGGGATTCCGCTGGCCGCCGCGTTGTCGCTGCTGTCCGGAGGCCACTGAACCGATCCGATCGGAGGAAACACCATGGCACGGCAGACTCACGCTGGACCCTCAACGCGGCAGCCCGCCGTCGTGGACCCCCGCGGACAGGCCGGAGCTGACAGCCCCAGTCTTCTTGGCGCCGATGATCTGCATCTGTTCAACGAGGGCACGCACTATCGGTTGTACGACAAGCTTGGGGCGCATCTTGTGCGATCGGGGGGCGAGAGCGGGGTCCAGTTCGGGGTCTGGGCGCCGAACGCGCGGTATGTGGCGGTCGTGGGCGATTTCAACGGGTGGGACCGGGGCAGGAATCCACTCAAGCCGCGGGGGAGCGCGGGCCTGTGGGAGGGCTTTGTGCCCGGTGTCGCGGCGGGCGCGCGGTACAAGTTCCACGTCGCCTCGCGGGAAAACTCGTACACCGCGGACAAGGCCGATCCCTTCGGCGCCATGCACGAAACGCCGCCCAATACCGCGTCGATCGTTCACGGGCTCGAATATGCATGGGGGGACGCGGCCTGGATGCGGGACCGCGGCTCTCGCCAGACGCTCCGCTCGCCGATGTCGATCTACGAGGTGCACATCGGGTCGTGGATGCGAAGCGACGAGGGGGACGGGACACGACCCCTCTCCTACCGCGAACTGGCCCCCCGGCTGGCGGACTACGTGAAGTCGCTCGGCTTCACGCATGTTGAGTTCATGCCGGTGATGGAGCACCCGTTTTACGGGTCGTGGGGGTACCAGACGACCGGGTACTTCGCTCCGACAAGCCGGTACGGGACACCGCAGGACTTCATGTTCCTGGTGGACCACCTGCACCAGAACGGGATCGGCGTCATTCTCGATTGGGTGCCGTCGCACTTTCCCAGCGACGAGCACGGCCTCGGGTACTTCGACGGCACGCACCTCTTCGAGCACTCGGACCCCCGCCAGGGCTTCCATCCCGACTGGAAGTCGCTGATATTCAACTATTCGCGGCACGAGACGCGGGCATTCCTGATCAGCAGCGCCGTCTTCTGGCTCGACAAGTACCACGCCGACGGGCTCCGCGTCGACGCCGTCGCCTCCATGCTCTACCTGGACTACGGGCGCCGCACCGGCGAGTGGATCCCCAACAGGTTCGGCGGTCGTGAGAACATCGACGCGGTGGAGTTCCTCCGCCAGCTCAACTCCGAGGTGTACCGCTCGTTCCCGGATGTGCAGACGATCGCCGAGGAATCAACCGCGTGGCCCATGGTGTCCAAGCCGGTCTATGTAGGCGGGCTGGGCTTCGGCATGAAATGGGACATGGGGTGGATGCACGACACCCTGGGCTATCTCCAGCAGGACCCGGTCTACCGCAAGTTCGCCCACAACTCGCTGACGTTCCGCAGCATGTACCAGTTTGCGGAGAACTACGTGCTGCCGCTGTCCCACGACGAGGTTGTGCACCTGAAGGGCTCCCTGCTCAGCCGCATGCCCGGCGATGTGTGGCAGAAGTTCGCCAACCTCCGGCTTCTGCTGGCGCTCCAGTGGCTGGAGCCGGGCAAGAAGCTGCTGTTCATGGGGGGCGAGTTCGGCCAATGGGGAGAGTGGAATCACGACTCGGGCCTGGATTGGGCCCTCGCATCGCCGGGCTCGCCTCATGACCGGGTGCGGGCGCTGGTGACCCAGCTCAACCGGCTCCATCGCGAGCTGCCCGCTCTGCACGAGTTTGATTCGCAGCCGCAGGGGTTTGAGTGGATCGACGCCAACGATGCGGACCAGAGCGTGATCAGTTTCCTGCGGCGGGGCGCCGGCACGGACGAGCTTGCCGTTGCCGTGATCAACTGCACGCCGGTTGTCCGACGCAACTACCGCATCGGTGTGGACCGGGCCGGTATCTGGCGCGAGGTGTTGAACACCGACGCAATGGAGTTCGGCGGCTCCGGCCAGGGAAACATGGGACAGGTAGAGGCGGCCCCGGTGCCGTGCCTGAGGCGGCCGTTCTCGCTGAACCTCACCCTGCCACCCCTGGCGGCCCTGCTGCTGACACCGGAGCGAGGGGCGACGGCCGGGAGTGACCCGACGAAGTCCCAGCCCACGCCGTGACCCGCCGTGTTCGGGCAGAATCTTCTGCCGGAACGCCCGACCTACCCTGAGGCTCGCATGCTCTCGACTTCCGCACGCGACTGGTCAAAGACAACGCAGCCGCAACGGCCGCTGCCGTCGGTGGTCGAGGTGCGTGCGATACCACTCGAGTCCCACGATTCGATCGATTCCACGAGTCTCGAGGCACGACGGATACTCGCGGCGGCGCCGGCCGGCGGGGAACCGCGGGTTCCAAGGCTCATCGTGGCCAATACCCAGACCGCGGGGGTCGGTCGGCTGGGCCGGACGTGGGTAAGCCCGAGGGGCGGGATCTGGTTCACGCTCATTTGGCCGCTGCCGCCTGAACCTTCGGATGCCGCGGCGGTATTGGACGGGCTTGGGCTTCGCATCGGAGTGGCGGTCTGGGAAGTGATTGCCCAGGCCGTTGTCCGCCGCTGGGCGGAGAGCGCGGTCACGATCAAGTGGCCCAATGACATCCTGATCAACGGACGGAAGGTGTGCGGCCTGCTCACCGAGATTATCGGTTCACCCGGGGCGAGAGCCGCTCTTGTCGGCGTCGGGATCAACGCCAACTTCACGGCATCGGAACTCCCGGATGACCTCCCCACTCCCGTTACGACACTGCGCGATGAACTGGCGACCGATGCCAACGCCGCGGGCGTGCTGGACGAGGTGCTGCGGCGACTCTACCGGGCCCTGACCGGGCGGGGGCTGGACCATATCACGCTGATGCGGGCCCGCCGCCAACTGCACGGCGTCGGCAAGCCCGCCAGAGTGACTCTCCCTGACGGTTCGTCGCTCGAGGGGACCATCGTCGGCTTGTCCGATTCGGGCACGCTCATTCTGAGAGCACCGACTGGCGAGCACATCCTGCCGGCCGGGAGCGACGTCATCACCTCGCCCGGCTAACCAGTTCGGTGCTGTACGAAACTCGTCCTGCGACGATCGTGTGCTCGATCCAGCGATCGTCCCAGGCGTAGAGGAGCATCGAAAGAGGGTCGACGCCCGTTGCATCCCGGTCCAGCCATCGCGGCGGCAGGCCACGGGGTCTGACGAGCACGATATCAGCCGCGGAGCCGACAGCCAGCCTGCCGGTGTCGCTCCAGCCCAGGGCGTCGGCGTTCCCCGCGGTGATGAGCCACCACATCTGCGCGCCGGCCGGGACCTCGGAACCGCTCCGCTTGGCCGTTTCGATCATGCCGCGAGCGACACGAACCATGGAAATGTCGGGACCGCCTGCGATATCGCTCCCAAGCGCCAAACGGACACTCCCGCGGCGGTGGTCGTCAAGACTCATTGCGCCGGACCCAAGGAACAGGTTGGCGCCCGGGCAATGGGCCACAATGCTCCCGGACCGGGCCAGGATTGCCCGCTCGTCGTTGTTGAGCCAGACGGCGTGGCCGAGGATGGTGCGGGGATTCAGCAGGCCGGCCTTCTCGTACACGGCGGTGTAATGGACGGAGTCGTGAAGAGTGCGGACAAGGTCGCACTCGCTCCGGGTCTCGGACAGGTGTGTCTGGACAGCGAGCCGGCGCCGCCGCGCGATTTCGCCGCTCCCAGCAAGGAGATCCGGTGAGCAGGAGACGGCGAACCGGGGGGTTACGGCGGCCTCCAGACGTCCCCCGCCGCTCTCCCCGGCGATCCGATCGGCAAAGGCCTCGGCTTCCGCAAGCAACTGGACCGCCGGCCGGAGGAGTTCGGTGGGCGCCTGCTGGTCCATCAGCACCTGCCCAACCAGGGCCCTCAGGCGGTGATCCCGAATGACCGCGGCCGCCGCGAGCGCCCCCTGGTGATGGACCGTGGCGTACGCGGCGACCCCGGTCGTGCCATGGGAAACGAGGCGGCGGCAGACCCGGTCGGTCATGGCGGCGGCGTAGTCCGGGTCGGCCCAGCGGACCTCGGCAGGAAAGATCACTCTGGAGAGCCATTCGAGCAGTTCCAGGCCATCGGCCCCGACAGAATCGAACTGCGGCAGGTGGACGTGTGCGTCAATAAACCCTGGGAAAATAAGGTGTTCTGGCGATCCGAGGTCGGGGGATGCGGGGCAGTCTCCCAGGCCGAGCTCCGCAATGGCGCCACCCTCAAGGCGGAGCCAGCCGGGCGACAGCGACAACTCGGACCGGTCGGGCAGGGGAAGGGCGAGCTGGCCAAGAATGATCATGGGCGGAATGTAGCGCGGGGAGAACGGGCTCGGGCCGGGCGGACCGCGGAGTGCCGACCAGCGCCGATCACCGCGTTTTCGAGGCATTTTTGAGGGGGGCGAGTTGCTTCACCCGACAAAAGTCGCTACAAACCGCGTCAGCGGTGGACCTGCGGGTACTCGGCGAGGAGCGCCCCCGCGTTGTCGGATGACCGAATACGCCCCGCAGTTCCGCTACGAATGGAGACGACGATGGCGAAGAAGATGATGAAGAAGGCGGCCAAGGCGAGCAGCAACGGCAAATCGGCCGCCAAGAAGCCCGGCCGGGTGGCGCCGGCCTCAAAGGTCCGGACGCTGGGCGACCTCTGTCGCACGATCAGCGAGCACGTCGGAGTCAAGGCCAAGGAGGTCAAGGGTGTCTTTGAGACCCTTGGAGCCGTGATGGCGGCCGATCTCACGAAGGGCCCCGGTGTGTTCAAGGTTGGGAACCTGATGAAGGTGACGGTTGTTCGCAAGCCCGCGACGAAGGAGCGAGAGGGCACGAACCCGTTCACGGGTGAGAAGATGGTCTTCAAGGCCAAGCCCGCCCGGAACGTTGTCAAGGTGCGGCCGCTCAAGTCGCTCAAGGCGATGGTGTAAGCCGTACTCCGGCGGCCCACGATGGGCCGCAGCGAGCTTGATCGAAGCCGACGTGGCTCTCTTGAAGCGCCACGTCGGTTTTTTCGTGGAACCTCCGAACCCACCGAGTCAGCGAATCTCGAGGCCGCGCCGTATAAACTGCTTCGGCAGTTCGTGTGGAGGAACCGCGACACGGTCGGAAGGCGAGGGTGGCCCCGTTGAGCACGTCAACTGTCATCAACAGCCCGGGTGAGCCGGGCCCTGAAGCCCGCGCGAAACGAGCGTGGTGGCGGCGCCGGTGGCTCAAGGTGATTCTGGCCCTGGTGCTTCTGTACACCCTGTTTGGTTTCTTCGGTGTTCCGTACCTTGTGCGGAGCGTCCTGATCCCGAGGTTCTCGCGGAGCATCAATGGAACGATCACGCTCGAGAAGGCCAGGTACAACCCGTTCTTGCTCTCGATGCGGCTTGACAAGCTCGAGGTCCGAGACTCGTCTGGCGATCGCATCGCGGGGTTCGCCCGATTCGACGGCGACTTCCAACTGGTCTGGTCGATCTGGAATCGGGGCTGGGTGTTCCGCGAGGCCGTGCTGACCGAGCCGTTCATCCACGCCGTCCTGACGCCCGACGGCGAACTGAACTGGCAACACGTTATGAAGGCCTCCCCCACTCCGACCGAGCCTACGAAGGCGATTCCCCGGATTGTGATCGGAAAAATCGCCCTGGATAACGCCTCGATTCTGTTCCGTGATGAGACACTCTCGCCCCCGCTCGATCTGGCGCTCCAGAACCTGGCGTTTGCGATCGATGGGTTCGATTCTCAGCCCAAACACGAGAACGTTCACACCATGGGCGCTGTCTCGCCCGACGGCGCTACGGTCAAGTGGGGCGGGGTGTCCTACTTCGATCCGCTCACGACTTCCGGTCGGCTCACGATCAGCGACTTCCACGTCGCGGCTCTCTCGCCGTACCTTGAGCGCCCAACACGTGCCGGCATCTCGTCCGGTGTTGCTCGGGCGACGATCGAGTACGACCTAGCCCCAGCCCTCCGCTCACCTCGGGCCACGGTGAACATCTCCGATGTGATGGTGACCGACCTGCACGTCGAGCTGGACGGCCATCAGGTGCTGCGAGCACCGAAAGTCGTATTCGACGCCATTTCGGCGGACCTTGCCGGCCAAGTGCTTGAGGTAAAAGACATTATCGTCACGGGAGCAGACGTCCGGCTCAGCAAGAGCGAATCTGGCGTCATGGATGTTGCCAAGATTCTGCGGGCCCGGACCGAGGCTCCGGGGGCGGTGCAGACTCCGACCGGGACACAGGCCCCTTCTCCACCCGCCGAGTATCCGATCGAGAAGATCCTGGCCGGGTTCAACCAAGTGCTGCAGGGCGCGGCGGGATCCTGGGCTGTCAACGCCACCAAGCTCCAGGTCCAGGAGAGCTCGCTCCGCTTTGAGGACCGCTCGGTCAACCCGGTCGTCCTCATTGAACTGCACGGCGCCAACCTGGAGGCGGGCCCCATCGCCAGCAAGGACAACTGGGTTGTGCCCCTCCAGGCGACCGCGGGCATCGCCCCTGCGGGCACGGGATCTGCCAGTGGTACCCTCGGCATCGGCGATACGTCGGTTGACCTTGCCGTGGAGGGCAAAGGGCTTGATCTCGCTGCGATCGCACAGTATCTCCCAACCACGTGGCCCGAGCCGCTGGTCTCCATGCACCTCAAGTCCGGTACTGCTGGGGCGTCCGGGCGATTCACGTCAAGCCGGGATCGATCCGGAGTCAGGGTCGCAGGTTGGTCCGGAGTCCTTCAGGTTGACACCCTTGTCGCATCCGGCTCAGAGGCGGAGTCGGGGGTAACCCTGGACCGAGCCCGGCTGGACGGCACGGCGTCCGCCGCGGCGACCGGCGATGAACTTCACTCGCTCTCGTGGGAGGTAGATGTGCAGATCACATCGCTGACCACGAATGCCCCGCTGCTCGGGCCTGTGTCGTTTGAGGGGCTGCATGTCGAACTCCCCGGGCGAGAGCCGGCCAGTATCGGCGCGCTGCACCCTTTGCTCATCACGACGGCGACCGTCAGCACCGCCGGCCGACTGCGTGCCGAGTGGGCAGAAGGCGGGGCGCTCCGGGCCTCGTGGGACGGTGGGGCCGAGGTCGCCGCGTTCCATGCCGAGTCCGGCGCCTCGAGCGCATCGCTCCAAGGCTTGAAGACTCGCGGCATACTTCGCCTTGACTTGGGTCCAGGTTCCGCGTTGGAAGACCTCGTGTGGAACGGCACCGCGTCGCTGCAAAAATTGACCTGCAAGGAGCCCGCACGGGATGCGATCAAGATCGCGGGACTGGAACCGCTGATCGTCCGGGAGGCGACAATCAGCGCGGATGGGTCGCTTGACCTAAAGGTCAACTCGGAACTCCACACCGAAGCGGACTGGACCGGCCGTGTCGCGGTCGACAAGTTCATCGGAAGCGGCGCATCCGGCGATGAGACCTTCGGGGTTGAGCATGCGGTCCTCGATGCGGGCGTACGCCTCCGCGTTGATGAGGACTTCCTCAAAACGGTGGAGGCCACGGGAAAAGCCGAGGCTCGCGGGGCCCGCATGGTCGCGCCGATTGCCGGTTCGGTCGAGGCGAGTGTTGACGAGGCCCATGTTGACGGCGAGTTCAGCATCGCGTTCAGCGGCTCAGCGATCGACACCAGCAGCCGGGGTACGGCTGCCGCGAAGGGCGTCGGATTTGAGGCGAGGGACCAAGGTGGCCTCGCCGCCAGGGTCGAGAGCGCCGAGATGTCGGGGTTTGCTTTTTCGTCGCGGGAGAAGAGCGTCTCCGCCGAATCCCTGGTGATCGAGGGACCCTCTTTCGAGAGGACGCTTCAACTCGCCGCGGCCCCGGGTCAGAACGCTGGCAGTCCATCCGGCCAATCAAGCCCTCCGCCGGCTTCGAACGAGCCCTCGGCGCCGAGCCAGGCGCTCGTGACGGCGTCTCCGTCATTGCCGTTCCGGGTACGGATCGGGTCGGTTGCTCTCCGGAACGGCTCGCTCGTTGTGCATGACGCAGAGAACGGCGGGCGGGCGGCCCTCGAGGCCGACCAGATCGCCGCCACAGCAGCCCCGTTCGATACCAACGGACAGGCTTCGACGGAAGTCACGATGTCCGCCCGCATCCAGCAGGCTGGCACCGCGGGTGCGAAGGGAACGGTTAATCTGTTTGCATCGCCGCCGAACGGCTCGATCACCTTCACGCTTGATGCGGTGCCGCTCCCGCCGTTCGACGCATTCGCCAGCCGCTATGTGGGGTACCGGATCGACACCGGGCGGATGAGCGTGGATATGCCGCTGACGCTCGATGCGGGCACCGTCGGTGGCACCCTTGCCGTCAACTTTGATCGGTTGCACCTCGGCGACAAGGTCGCGAGCCCCGATGCGCCCGATGTACCAGTGAAACTGGGGCTGGACCTCCTACGCGATTCGAACGACCGGATCGAGGCGAGCATCCCGGTTTCCGGCAATGTGAATGACCCGCAGTTCAGCATCACCGGCCTGATCTGGAAGGCGTTCTTCAACCTCTTGCTCAAGGCGGCCACCTCGCCGTTCCAGCTCATCGGCTCGATTTTCGGCGGCAACGGCGACCAGGACCTGTCCATGGTCGTGTTCGAGCCGGGCTCCGCCGAATTGACCCGGGAAGCGAAATCCAAGATCGATGTCCTCGCGAAGGCGCTCAAGGAACGTCCAGCCATTTCTCTCACAGTTGTTGGCAGGATGGCTCCCGAGCAAGACACGGCAGCGCTCAGGCCGGTGCTGCTCCGCGAACAGGCCGCCGCGGCCATCGGGTTCGGAGAGGACACGGCGACCCTAAGCGAATCCGAGTACCACCGCGGCATTGACCAGTTGTTCAGGGATCAGTTCCAGCTTCCCGCGTTGCGGCGCAACGCGCCGGTCCCGCAGCCGCGTTCGCTGGAAGAAAAGGAGCTCGCGCTGCTCGATCGCATCAGCGTTCCCCTGGAGCGCCTCGCCGATCTCGCGGCCCACCGCGCGGCGGCCGTCGCCGCGGGCTTGATCCGTGATAACGCGATCGGCGAGGGACGCGTGACTGCGAGCTCGAGCGAATCCCCAGCAGATGCGCCGATTGCGGAGTTCAAGCTCGAATAGCCCGCGCGGAATGCGGATGGGTCAGGGTTTCGGCTGCGAGAGCCGAGCCAGAGACAAGAATCCGATCGGATGTCGGGTGGCCCCGCTTTGCGCCATGTCCGCGAGGATCTCCCCGACGACGCTCGCGAACTTGAAGCCATGTCCGGAGAAGCCGCAGGCGACCGAGACGTTGGGATGCTCAGAAAGGCGGTCGATGATGAAGTGGGAGTCCGGAGACATCGAGTACATGCACGTCCGAAGGCCCAGCAGGTTGCCGTTCGCATCCGGGATGTACCTCGCAAGGCACTCACGGATTTCCGCCTCATCCTCCTTGTCCGGCCGGTTCGCGGCGGCGTGGAGGCGATCGGGGTCGATGGGGCGCCCGGGACGATGGAGCGCCACCTTGAAGCCAGGGGCTTCTGGTCGGATCGGAAATCCGTAGTACTCTCCGCTCGCAACGGCGGCCTCGGGCTCGATCGCCCACACCGGCATCTGTGGGTGCCGGAACCGGTCGGAATCGGCGGGCCACACCCACGCGAGAACCTGGCGGTGCACTCGGATCGGCAGCCAGTCGACACAGCGTGAGGCCCATGCCCCGCCGGCAATGATCAGTTTCTCGGCGCGGTACATCCCTCCGTGTGTGCGGACGCAGACACCGGTTGAGTCGGCTTCCCAACCCATGACCGGTTCGTGCGCCTTGAGCTCGGCGCCATACTGAAGGGCGAGCCCGGCCTGCGCGGCGACTACCGCCTCAGGGACAAGCAAGCCAGCCGCCTCCTCATAGACCGCCTCGTACGATGACGGTACTTCGAACTGGGGATATCGCTGGGCCAGTTGCCGACGAGACAACACCTCATGGGCGAGACCATGGTTCTGAGCCGAGCGGAGCGAGCCGGGGACGAGACTCCCCGATCCGGGACCGATGTACACGCCCCCGGTCACGTGGAGCAACGTCGATCCCGCCTGCACCTCCAGGTCCCGCCAGAGTTCGTAGGCCCGACGCAGCAGCGGCACATAGTCCGGGTGCTCGAAGTACGCCATCCGGATCATCCGTGAGTAGCCGTGGGAGGAGCCATTTCCGTGGGGGATATCGAACTGCTCCAGGCCGAGCACCCGAACCCCTCGCCTCGCAAGATGGAGCGCGGCGGATGAGCCCATCGCACCGAGTCCGATGATGATGGTGTGGTACTCCGGGGTCACCGCGCACCGCCAAGAACCCGCCATCGTGGGCAGGTCACCATGTGGTCGTTGACCATCCCGACCGCCTGCATGAACGCGTAGCAGATGGTTGTCCCAACGAACGTGAAGCCGAGTTTCCGAAGATCCCTCGACATAGCGTCGGAAACCGGGGAGGAAGCGGGGACATCCGACATCCGCCGGCGTCGGTTCACAATCGGCGACCCGCCCACGTATCGCCACAAGCACCGATCCAACGATCCGTACGCCTCCGATGCTGCGATCGCGGCTCTCGCATTGGTGATCGCTGAGGCGACTTTGAGCCGGTTCCGGACGATCCCGGGATCGGCGAGCAATGCTTTGACCTTCCTCGCGTCGTAGCGGGCCACGGTCTCGATATCGAACTGGTCAAAGACCTCGCGGTACCGCTCCCGCTTGCGGAGGATCGTGTCCCACGACAGACCCGCCTGCGCCCCTTCGAGGACAAGAAACTCAAAGAGTGTGCGATCGTCGTGGACCGGCACCCCCCACTCCTGATCGTGATAACGGAGCGACAGCTCGTTTCGGGCCCACGGACATGCCTTCTGTGCAGGAGTTGGCACGCGACCAGTGTACTCCGGGTCCAAGCCGCGATCATGCGGGGATGAAGAGGCTCGCGACCGCGCCCGTCATCCAGCAGGCGAGTGCCCCGGCCACCATGGCCCGCAATCCAAGGGACGCCAGGTCCGAACGACGCTCGGGCGCCATCGCCGATAGCCCCCCGATCTGGATAGCGATCGACGGGAGGTTGGCGAACCCGCACAGCGCGTAGGTCGCGATGTGGGCCGATCGCTCGCTCAGACGCCCGACACCGAGATCCTCGGCGAGCCGGATGTACGCTACGAACTCGGTTGCGACGACCTGTGTTCCGAGCAGCGAACCAAACGCGTCGCACTCTTTCCAGGGGATACCGAGGGTCCAAGCGAGCGGCGCCAGGGCGCGGCCCAGGAGGACCTGCAACGACACCGCCTGTCCATCTATAGTTCCCAGCAGCGACAACGGGGCATTGACCAGCGCAATCACGGCTACGAACGCGATCAGCATCGCCGCGACATTCAGCGCCAACCGCAGTCCGTCCGACGCACCCACGGCCAAGGCATCAAAGAGGTTGCGGGTCTCGGTCGTCCGGCTTGTCAGCAGAGCAACGTACTCCGCACGGGGCGTCTCGGTCTCGGGTAACATGATCTTGGCCATCACGAAACCGGCGGGGGCCGACATCACCGAGGCCGTCATGAGGTGCTTGGCAAAGAGCACCCGCGACGCCTCCGACTCTCCACCGAGAAGGTTGACGTACGCGGCGAGCACCGATCCGGCTATGGTCGCGAATCCGCCGGTCATGACCGCCATCAACTGGGACCGGGTCATCGTGGGGATGTACGGCCGGACACAGAGCGGCGCCTCGGTCTGCCCAACGAAGATGTTCGCCGCCGCGGAGAGCGCCTCGGCCCCGGTAACGCCCAGCGATCGGCGCAGGACCCACGCGACAGCCGCCACGAGCCGCTGCATGACCCCGAGGTGATACAGTGCGCTCATGATGGCGGCGAAGAAGATGATGACGGGCAGCACCTTCACCGCGAATACGAAGCCCCATGGCTGCGATGCGTCGGCCAACGAACCAAAGATGAACCTCGTTCCCTCATCGGCGCAGGAGATGACCCTGGTGACGCCGAGTGCAAGCAGGTTGAAGACCTCGACGACCGGAGGGAATCTCAGGAACAGGAACGCGAGGGTAACCTGGAGCGCCAGCCCAACGCCGACGATCCTGCCGCTGATCCGGCGCCGATCGGTCGATAGGGCATACGCAACGAACAGGAGCACGAGAACTCCAAGCAGTCCGGTGGTGTTGGGCATGGGATCTCCCGGGCAGGATCAGGATGCTACTGGAAAGTTCCAGCCGCGGCGTGCGTTGGAGGTTGGGGGCCCATGGACGGGCGTGTAGTCGAGTTTTCGGATGCGCCCCAGGCGATCCTGCTCGCGGCCCGGGGGGCGATAAGCGCGAGGGCGGGCGCGGTGCTCATAGGCATCTCAGGCGCCGTCTGCTCGGGCAAGTCCACCCTTGCGAGGCGGCTCTCGGGGTGCATCATCTCGACCGATGACTACCTTCCCGACTACGAGACCGTCGAGTTCACCGAGCGTGACCTGCCCGAACGGTCCGATCTTGATCGGCTGTGCCTGGATCTGCAGCGATTGAGGACGACGGGGGAAACGGCAACACCGATCTGGTCGTTCAAGACTCACAGGCGGGAGGGAGACCGCATTGTCACCGCGGACCGCGGCACGGCTGTCTGCGAGGGGATCCATGCCCTGCACACACAACTCTCGCCGCTGTATCACGTTCGTGTCTTCGTCGAGGCGTCAAGAGACGAGCGTTGGCGCCGGTGTCTTGCGCGGGAGTTGGCCGGGGAGCGGGGCTGGTCCTCAGAGCACGCCCGCGAGCACTTCGAAGCCGTCGCCGAGCCGACGTTCGACCGGTTCGCGACCGACTACCGGTCGAGGGCCCACCTGATCGTGATGAATCAAGACCCCGAGACGATGTGAGCAAGAGTCCTGTCAGAGCCGGCGCCTACCCCTGCAGCTCCGCCATCTCGGATTCGGGGATGTCGTAGTTTGAATAGACATTCTGAACATCGTCGTTGTCGTCGAGCGTCTCGATGAGCTTGAGCACGAGGCGGGCATTGTCCCCTGAGACAGGAGCGGTGGTCGTCGGAATCTGGTCGATACGGGCGTCCACGATTGAGCACCCATAGCGGGACTTCAGGGCTTCTTCAATCGACGCCCTGGCCGCCTGAAAACCAACGGGCGCCGCGTACACGAGCCAGGTCGCGGCGCCCTCGTCGTCGGACCCCAATGCCTTCACATCCTCGGCGCCCGCGGCGAGCACAATCTCCATCACATCATCTTCGGAGAGCCCGGTAGTCGAGAGCGTGATGCTGCCGCGGGTCTGGAACATGAACCCGACGCAACCCGTTGCGCCGAGGTTGCCGCCGTACTTGGCGAAGGCGTTGCGAACCTCGGTGGCGGTTCTTGTTCTGTTGTTCGTGAGGGCATCGACCACGATCGCGACGCCATTGGGCCCGTAGCCCTCGTAGCGGACCGTCTCCCAGTCCTCACCCCCGATTTCCCCCGCACCCTTCTTGATGTTCCGCTCGATCGTGTCCCGAGGCATGTTGCAGTACCGCGCCTCGTCGATCGCGTACCGGAGCGTGAGGTTGGTCTCCGGGTCGGCACCGCCGTTCTTCGCGGCGACCATGATGGCCTTGGCGCACTTGGTCCACAGCTTGCCGCGCTTGGCATCCACCGCTGCCTTGCGGTGCTTGATGTTGTGCCACTTGCTGTGCCCGGCCAATGCAGTACTCCTTCTGCCTGCGACTTTTCTCCCTACCACTTCCTAGGGGAAAGTGGGGAGATTCAATCCTGAACTCCTGTTGTAGGCTGGGCGAGTGGGAATCGCGGCGCGATCTTGGGTTGGGATCCCCGGCTGGCCGCACCCAGTTTCGCCTGCACGGAGCGTAAGACATCCTGTGCCTTGATCGCCGCGGCCTGGATCCCCGCGTTGGTCATGGCGCGGTACCAGTCGTTCGCGGCCTGCATCGCGAGCCGCCAGGTCCTGATTGCCTCTTCGCGATCACCGGGCCCATCGCGAAGCCACAGCGCATCGGCGAGGTGATCAGCAAGGGTCCCGTCGTTCCGCGCTCCTCCGAGTTGCACGGCTCGGCGTAAGAGCGAAACCGCCCCCTCGCGCGTGATCTCGCCCGTGGCATCACGCTCGTCATCCAGAACCCCGAGCTTGTAGCGGAGCCAGCCGATCGAGTCCGTAACGTTGGGATCATCGGGGAGCCCGTTGTGCGCGACCTCGAGCAGCCGCTCGGCGCGATCGATGTCCCGCCCCTGCTCGACCAGTGTGTATCCCAGGTTATTGCAGGTCAGCGGGTGCGTGGGGTTGTACTCGAGCGCCAGTTCGTAAAGCGGAACGGCCACCTCGTCACCCCCGGTTCGCCGTCGGGAGGCCATCGCCACGCCCATCTGGTACGCAAGATCCGCTGCGGTCGGCGGTGAATCCGCTGCATCCGCGCGATCCCCCCCGAGGAGCGCCGGCGCCAGATCACGTTCTACGGCGGCTCTCACAAACTCGACGGCGTCCGACGGTGTCCCGCCGATCGCCACGACCTCAAGCCAGGCTCTGAACAGCACGGGAGCAGAGGCGGGAGACGCGGCCAGCGCCAGCGTCCGCACAACGGGAATGGCCTGCTCGGGATCGCTCTGCAGGATCGCCGCGATCGAGCTGGTGATCGCGCTCGCCTGATCGGGTGTCAGCTGTGCCGACGGCGGGAGATGGTCTCGGAGCACCTCGGTCGCTCGCTGGGCCGAACCCGTGCGGAGCAGGGCCGCCGCGAGCCCGATCGTGTTCGGGATGTTCGGCTCGGACGCCGCAAGACGGGCTACTGCCCTGACATCCGCCTCCTTGGCACGATCGGATCGCCTGAGGATGTCCTCCGCGCTCGCGGAGAGCGCCTCGGCGTCGGCATGCGTGGCACCGCTTGCCGCCTTGGCCAGCCGGGCGAGCCCGGCATCCGGGCCCGATTCGGCCGCATCGAGCCTGGCGAGGGCAACGACAGGCCAGATCGATCCGGTGCTCCGCTGTGCAATCGCCGTAAGCCTCTGCCGGCCGCGAGCCAGGATAGCGTCCCGCCCGACGCCCGACGTCGACACGAAATCCCAAACAGCTGCGAGGGTCTGAAAGGTCTCCCGATCAGATGGGTCTTCTTCGGCAAGGTCCAGCAACTCGGGCTCGGCGACCGCGAACTGCCCGGCGCGGGCGAGTTCCTGCGCCCGGAGCAGGCGAAGACCTCGCGAAGACGGTATGTGCTCCCGCACGGTTCGTACCGCCTCGGCCACCTTCATCTGGTCCGCCAGGGGCCCCGAATCCGCGTACAACCTGATCAGCGACAGGTACGCAGGCTCGAGGTACGGGTCGGCATCGACGGCTCGCAGGAGGAACGATTCAGCGTCATCGTACTTGGCGAGCAGTCCGGAAAGGTCCGCAGCGAAAATCAAGTTGTCGACCGCCGACGGCGAGGCATCCGAGGTGTCGGGCAGCACCCGCCGGACAACCGCGAGCGCTTCGCTGAAGCGCTGACATGCGGCGAGCGCCTTCGCGTAGGCGACCTGGATATCCGGGCTTGCCGCCGGACTTGCGGAGGCGGATGCAAGGACGGACAGCCCGGCCTCGACGATGTCCCATTGTCCCGCCCTTGTACCGACCGATACCGCCAAAGCCGCGGCGGGCAGGTCGTGAGGACGACGAACCTGGAGCGATCGCACGAGGCCGATAGCTTCGTCACCCCGACCCGCACGGCTCAGAAGGGCTGCAAACAGCAGCCGCGCTTCCCACGATTCGTCGGTCGACAATGCACCAAAGACCTGGTCGGCCTGGTCTCGCAAGAGATTGTCCAGAACGGACAACGCGTACCGATCGGCTCCAAAGGGCGTCGAGCCAACGAGACTCGCCAAGTCCCTTGCGATCAGGTCACCTTGCCGCGCACCATACGTCTTGAGGAGGGTGGCCATCGCCTCGCCGTCGGATGGGGCGGACGAGAGCCGCTGGATCAGTATGCCCCGGGCTGTACCCGGATCATGCCGGCTGAACGCCGCGGCCGCGGCGCGGGCAAGCCGGCCATCCAGGGAACTCGGTGCCGGAGAGGCCCGTGAGGTTCTCAGGTATTCGATCGACTGGCCAAGCAACGGCGCCGCCTCAGGACCAATCTCCGCGAGGTAACTGATCAACTCGACGTGCCGGTCCTGAACGTTGGCGTCTTGCGCCGCAATGTCGCCAAGGATGACCAGTGCCGCCCTCGCGGACTGTCCCTGACGCAGGCACGCGTAGACCTCGCGGGGCAGGAGCGATCCGGCATCGAGCGAGGGGAGTTCAGACGCTGCGGAATACGCTTCGATCGCGGCGTTGTAGTGCCCAACCCGGCACGCCGCATCGCCGATGGACCGCCAGAGTTCGGCACGACGACGGTAGAGGTCGGAGAGTTCTTCGCGGTAGCGGGTCGGCTCGGGAAACGGATCCGGCACTCCAACAGCCAGCCGGAGTGCCTCGGCCCCCGCGTTCGAACGCCCGGTATTCAGGAGTGACTGCCCCAGCAGGGCATTGACAATGTACGGGAGTGCCGGGTCTGTTGTAATCGATTCGCTTGCCCACAGGCGCGCGAGCACGGCAGACGCGGCCTCGTCATTTGACCTTCGGTGGTGCACTCTCGCGGCCGCGAGCAGCCCGAGCGGATCGACCGAGCCGAGCTCCGCTGCCCGAACGAACGAATCCTCGGCCGCCCGCATGCTCCCCGATCGGAGTTGGGCCTCTGCGAGCGCCTCGACCGGCTGCGGGGATGTTGGGTCCAGCCGAGCCGCCGATTCGAGGTCGTCCACCGCCGACGGAAGATCATCCTTGAGCAGCGCCAGCCGGCCCGATGCGTACAGCCTCAGTGCGGTGTCGGCCGCGAGCGCATCGGGCGTTGGCGCCTCGGGCTCGGGGCGTGCGGCATTGAGTTCGCTTACGACCTCGTGCAGGCTCTGCGTGGCCCCGGACGTCGTGGGATCGGGCAGCGGCTTCACCTCGTCCGGATTCAGCCCCGGTGGCGGCGGAACATCTCTGGCATGCGCCGCGACTCGCCAGGTTGACGCCGGAGTCCGGGCCTGTTCCGCGGCGAGCCGTTCCAGGGCCGGTCGGCTGTCGACGACCTGAGAGGCCGACGAGTAACCCGGTGCACTTGAGGCACAACCAACGCATAGCCCCGCCGCAATGCAGAGGAGCGGAGCCAGAATCCGCCAAACCGACAGGTTGAAGGGCGCGCCGCTCTGCGGTTGCGTCACTTTTCCCCCCGTTCGCCAGCCCGGCCAGCCGCTCGGGGAGGACGTGCCTTCTGGACCGGCCCCTTCACCTTGCCGTTGGATCGCTTGGAACTCGCTCGGGTTCGGGATGCGGCTCCGGCAACGTCGACTGGATCGTCGTGGTCGGACCACAACTGGAGCACCCGGTGAGCCTCAGCCAACTCGCCGGCTCGGATACGCCTCTCAAGCAAGGTGGCCGCGGAGCGAACCGTCGCCCCCTCCTCGACCACACGGGAGGCGATGAGCCTTCCAAGGAGCCGCTCGTCGACGGGCGCAGTGTGTCCTCCCAAGGAAACGAGTGTCACCCGCGACGCGACGTACCCCGGTACACCGTCGAGCGTCGCAAGGTAGTCAGCTGCCTCCCGCTTCGGGGCCTCGGCCAGACGCTGGAGCGTTACTGCATGCTCGCGGAGATAGATGGCATTCAGTGCGGCTCGCAGGCGCTGGCACCGCTCCTGAACCCTGGGAAACCGCTCTCCCAGAATGGCCGCGAGCTCGTCCGGGAGGCAGACTCGCAGTTCATTGAAGTCGACAACCCCCTGGGAGATCCGCTTCATGGCCGCCGCGGCCTTGGCCGACGTGCACTCCCACATCATGAACGAGCGAACGAACTCTTCGACCAGGGGCTCGGCGGGGTCGATGAGTGACACGACCGGTTCGACAACCTCTGGGCGAGGGTGGGCATCGGCCAGTCGCTTGAGGAGCGTGCTGAGTGCCTTATTCTGATCGACGGCGCTCATGCCTTTGGGTCCTCAACATCGTGATCGGAAGGCCATGCCGGCTCGTCGCCCTCGCGCCCTGCGGCATCGGAGCCACCGGCGGCCTTCTCCCGGGCACGGTTCTCTTCCGCCACCTTGGCAAGAACGTCTAGCACTTCCGCCTCTCGCTTCGTGCTCTTGTCCACGCGGAAGTTCAGTTCCGGCAGCACGGAGAGCGCCATCCGCTCGGCCGCCTTGCGGCGGATATGGCGGGCGGCGTCGCGGATTGCGTGGATCGTGAGATCCTGGTGCTTCTCGGGGTAAACGGAGACCATAATCTCCGCGTGCTTCAGATCCGGCGAGACGGTGCACCCCGTGATCGTGATCATGCCCCGAGCCCTGGGGTCGCTTAGGCCTCTGGCCATCACTTCCTGCACTGCCCGCTGTAGCGTTGATGCGAGTTGCTCGGTTCGCCTGGTCATGCGTCCTTCTCCCCCGCGTCGCGGGCCTCCTCGGAGGTCCACAGCGGCGAACCATCATCTGCGGCCTCCCCCAAGATGAGCCCGGCGTCCGAGATTACCTCTCGCGACAGTTCGCCCAGTCTGGCATTGCCGAGGTCGTGCAACTTTCGAGTCACGCTATCGAGCACCTGGATCACCCGCCCGACCTCGCCCGCGACGCATGCAAGCCCGAGCCTCGCCACGCTCCGATGGTCGAGCAAACCCACCTCAGCGATCGAAACCTGGTGCTCGCGGTGCAGCCTGTCCTTGACTGAACGCACGACCCGCCGTTTATCCTTGAGCGACTCGCTGTCGGAAACGTGAAGCTCAAACTGGAGGATGCCGATGTGCATGGTGTGAGCCGCGGGGAAGAGGCGAGGCATGACCGAGCCGCCGATCGAGCGTTCTTGGCTCACCGACCTCACAGTGTCCGCTTCACCTCGATGTTCTTGTAGCACTCGAGCACGTCGCCCTCCTTGATGTCGTCATAGCCGACAATCTTCATGCCGCACTCGGTCCCGTTCTTGACCTCTTTCGCGTCATCCTTGAACCGCTTGAGCTGCTCCAGGACCCGATCGTTCTCGATCACCACGCCGTTGCGGGTCACGCGGATAAGTGCATTTCGCTCAATAACCCCGTCGGTGACGTAGCAGCCCGCCACGGCGCCGAACTTGCTGAGCTTGTACACGCGACGCACCTCGGCGTGGCCCAGGACCTCCTGCCGGCGCTCGGGCTCGAGCAGGCCCTCGGCGGCCTTGCGGATGTCGTCGGTGATCTCGTAGATCACCTGGTACGTCCGGATCTCGACGCCCTTGGCCTCCGCCAGCTGACGGGCCTTGTTCGCCGCGATGACATTGAAACCGATGATGATCGCGTTCGACGCGTTGGCCAGGAGCACGTCCGATTCGTTGATGCCGCCGACGGCGGCGTGCAGGACGCGGGCCTTGACCTCCTTGGTGGCGATCTTCTCGATCTCGTGCTTGATCACGTCCACGGAGCCCTGCACGTCGGCCTTGAGCACGACCAGGATCTCCTTGACCGCGCTCGCCGCCATCTGCGAGAAGAGGCTGTCCAGCGTGACCTTCGGCTGGGCGAGAGCGGCCTGGCGCATGCGGTGCCGGCGCTGCTCCGCGGCTTCCTGCGCTTCCTTGAGCGAATGGACGATGAAGAACTTGTCGCCCGCGTCCGGAAGCTCGTCGAACCCGGAGACCTGCACGGGCGCCGGCGGCGTAACGCTCTTGAGCCGTTCGCCCCGGTCATCGACGATATCACGCACCTTGCCGAATGCCCGCCCGACAACGATGAAGTCGCCAACCTTGAGCTCGCCGTCCTGGACGATCACGCTGGCCACCGGGCCGCGTCCTTCTTCCAGTCGGGCTTCGACGACGGTGCCCCGGGCCGGGCCCGCACAGTCCGCCTTCAACTCCAGCAACTGTCCCTGCAGGTCGAGGATTTCGAGGAGCTTGTCGATCCCGACGCCCTTGGTGGCGCTCGTGTGGACCACCTCGGTCGTCCCGCCCCACTCGACGGGGTTGAGCCCCTGATCAGCCAGCTGGGAGAGAGTCTGGTTGATGCGGGCCTCGGTCGCATCCGGACGATCGACCTTGTTGAGCGCGACGACGATGGGCACACCCGCCGCCTTGGCGTGGTTGATCGACTCCACCGTCTGTGGCATGACCCCCTCGGGCGCCGAGACGACGAGCACGACCACATCGGTGAGCGCCGCACCGCGCGAGCGCATCTGGGTGAACGCCTCGTGACCGGGCGTATCGAGGAAAACGATCGTCTTGGTCTCGCCGCCGATCGTCACAGGCACCTTGAAGGCGCTGGTGGCCTGGGTGATCCCGCCCGCCTCGCCCGCCGCCACGTTCGCGTTGCGGATCTTGTCGAGCAGGCTGGTCTTGCCATGGTCGACGTGACCGAGGATGGTCACGATCGGGCCCCGCGGCCGCAGGTCGATTGCCTCACGATCGACGAACCGGTCCGTGACGACCTGCTCGGCCGTCCGGGCTTCCGTCGTCTCGAGCTCGATGTTGAAGTCGATCATGATCTCCTGGGCCTTGTCGGTGTCGATGCCCGAGTTGGCAGTCGCCATGATGCCCTGGAGAAGGAGCTTCTTAAGGATCTCGGACGACTTGACCCCCGTCGCCGCGGACAGGTCCTTGATCGTGAACGGTGCGGCGATCCGGACGACACCGCCGCCCACCTGCGAAGCGGTCGCACGGGACTCACCGTGGGACTGCTCCCGCATCTTGAGATCGTGGCGACGCTTCTTGAGGTACCCACCGGCCCGGGCAAGACGGGCCTCTCGCTCGGCGAGGTCCTGCTCGGAGAAGACGCCGGCCGGCGGCTCATCGGCTTTGCGGCGTGGAGTCTTTGTAGGGGTTGCCAGCCCATCGGTGCGCCGCTTGTTCCCGCCCGCCCGCCGGGCAACCCGCCCGCGGTCATCATCGCTCGCTCCACTCCCTCCACCTGGGGCCATCGGCCCGCGCGGGCCTCCATCCCCAGTGCCGATCCGCCTGGGCTTCGGCCGGTCAATGACCTCGGGCGCTTCGATCCGGACCACGCGAGGACCGGAGAGTTTGACGGGAGTCTGGATCTCAAGCCGCTTCCCGGCCGGGGCCACCACCTTTGGACGCTCGGGGACGTTCATCGGCGCCGGGCTGACCGTCGCCCGCCCGCCGCGAGCGGGGCCGTGCCCGGGCGCCCGTGGCGACTCCTCTCGCGGCTCTTCCGGCACCGGCCTCGCGGACGGCTGAGGTTCGGCGGGCGGAGCAACCGCTTCGGACTCTTGGACTTCTTCCTTGGCGGCGCCGGCGGCCGGCGTGTCCTCGACGGGCGTTGCTCGTGGCGCCGGCGCCTCGGTCCGAGTCACATCCTCGGCGTCGGTCGGCTCGTCATCGCCGTGGCCATGACCAACCGGCGCGGCCTTCGCGGTTTCCTGCACGTATCCCGGCTCGACCGTTTCGGTGGATTCCGCGTCGGCTTCCGCGACCGAAGTCGCCGATGAGTCGCCGGCGGAGGCACTGTCCTTGCTCGCGGTGCGTCGGCGCGGCTTGGCCCGCACCTTTTCGATGTCGACGTGAGCGGTGGTCTCCACGGCGGTCGCGGACGGCGCCTCGCCGCTGACGGACGCGGCGAACCACTCGCGGATCGACGCTTCCAGACCCGGCGAGAGCACGGCCATGTGATTCTTCACCTTGTCGGAGGGGATCCCCTCCGCAAGGCACTTCTCAATGATGGCCTTGGACTTGATGCCAAGTTCCTTGGCAATGTCATGAATGCGCTTGGCCAAACCGCTCTCCGTTAGACTCGAACTCAAACCACTTCAACACTGGCAAACCGCGAAAACTCAGATCACGTCGTCGACTGACCCGGCTGGTCGGGAACGCCCAGGATGTCGGCGGCCCGTGCGTCGTCGGTCGGCTGGATCTGGGCATCGGCACCCGGATCCATCCCGAGGATTGCAGACGCCCGCGCCTCGGCATCAGCCGGGACACCCGACGTGTCCCCTGCCAACAGCCGGCGGGCCGCATCTTCCTCCTCACGCCGCTTGCGCTCGGACTCTTCCTTCTCCTTGGCCTGCTGCTCGGCGACCTCGCGGGCCTTGACTGCCGCCGTCTGGACCATCTGCTGGGACGCGGCCTCCTCGATTCCGAGTTCCGTCACGAGCACCTCGGCCCCGACTTCCTCAATGTCGAACACACTGATCATGCCGAGCGCCGCCAGCCGGTCGACCATCTCCTCGGTGACACCGGGGACCGTCTGCAGCGTTGCCGAGAGCGTCTCCAGCCCCTTGTTGAACTCGACGGGAGTCAGGATGTCGATGTCCCAGCCGGTGAGCCTCGCGGCAAGCCTGACGTTCTGCCCCCGCTTGCCGATCGCCAGCGAGAGCTGATCGTCACGGACGACGACGGTCGCCCGGCCAAGCTCGAAGCACAGCGAGATCTCGGCAACCTCGGCCGGCTTCAGCGCGTTCTGAATAAGGATCTGCGACGACTCGTTCCAGCGGACAATGTCGATCTTCTCGCCGTTGAGCTCGTCGACGATGTTCTTGATCCGCGACCCTCGGACGCCGACGCACGCGCCGACCGCGTCAACCTTGGAGTCGATCGACGACACCGCGATCTTCGTGCGGTAGCCTGCCTCCCGGGCCATCGCCTTGATCTCGATGATCCGCTCCGCCACCTCGGGCACCTCGACCTCGAACAGCCGCTTGATGAAGTCCGGGTGAGAGCGAGACAGCACAATCTTGACCTGGTTCCCGACGTCTCGAACATCGAGCACCAGGCACCGGACACGGTCGCCGGGCTGGAACTGCTCGCCGGGGATCTGCTCCGAACGCGGCATGAAGGCCTCGGCGCGATCGATCGTGACGACCATCGAGCCGCCCTCGTAGCGCTGAACGGTGCCCGTGGCGATATCCCCGACCCGCTTGGAAAACTCGTCAAACACCGACTGGCGTTCATCGTCGCGGAACCGCTGGATCATCACCTGCTTGAACGTCTGCGCCGCGATGCGGCCGAAGTCCTGCGGGTTCATCTCCAGCGGCTCGCCGTGGCGGGTCAGTCTCAGTTGCCCCGACAGCGGATCAAGGACGCAGGCGAACTCCTCGGTGTCCAAGGTGTTGAAGTACTTTCGAGCCGCCGAGACCATCGCCTGCTCGAGATCACGCACCAGAACCGACTTCTCGATCTTGCGATCCCGGGCGATCGAATCGAGGATGCGCATCATCTCCTGTGTGTTCATCATGGCTTACCGCTCCGAGTTCCGAGTTGGTTGGTTGTCTGGATGTCGAGGCCCAATCAATCCGCCTGTCTTGTCTGATTTCCTGTCTGGCCGAACCGTCCGATACCGGCCTGTTTCCACCGTCCGAGCGCCCTTGAAACAACGAAGCCGCAAGCTGCAGATGCACGCTCGCGGCCGGAACCTCCCATGCTGGGAGTGGTCCGCTCCACCGGTACAGGTACCGGGAGGAGCCGGCAGGGATCTCGGTGAGAGTCAGGTCATGACACCCTCCGACAGCCCTGCCCGCGTCCGCTGGCGGACACCCAAGGGAACCCCGCACATTCCGCCGGAATCCCGGCGGGACGGGGCGCCCGGGCCACGGAACCGGGGCAAGCCCGGGTCGCGCGCCTGGGTTGGGCGAGCATCAGCCAACATGATCGCGAGCCGTGAACATGCGACGAAAACCCTTCTTCAAGGACGCAAGGTCGCTCCGAAATGTCCCCGAATCCTACGGGTCCGACCGGATGGCGGTCAAACGGGACAAGCCCGAATGACCACTCGCGGCCGGGAACTGGCCGGGTTCCAGGAAGTCGGGTTGACGGCCGCTGCCGCCCGGAAACACCACCATCACCCAAATTTAGACGCGGTCACCGGCCTGGACAGCCCGGGCGATCTTGAGGGCCCGGGTCCCCTTGTACTGCCCGATGTTCGCGAAGAACGTCTTCCGTCCCTCGACGCACAAGAGCACGGGCGATCCGGCGGCCCGCTCGGTCACGATCAGGTCCCCTTCGCTGAGCGACATCAGATCCCGCAGCGTGATCGTCGTCTCGGCAAGCAGGCCCGTCACGCTCAACCCCGCCCGGTTCAGCGTCGCCGCGATCCGCCCCTGGATCTCCCTCGACAGCCCCGACCGGGGCGTGTTGAACCAGTTCTGTGCCGAGAGATCCTCGATGAGCGGCTCGATCACGTTGTACGGGATGCACAGGTTCATCGTCCCCGCACGGTTGGCCATTTTGAGTTCGAAGCCGACCACGACCACCACCTCGTTCGGCGGCACGATCTGCACCAGTTGCGGGTTGCTCTCCGTAGCCGTGATCGTGAACGTCAACTGCCTCACGCTCGCCCACGCCTCGGAGAGCGCTGCCTGCCCCCGCGAAGTGACCTTGCCGATCAGTCGTGTCTCGATCAGCGTCATCGGCCGCTGCGGGATGAACAGCTCCTGGTTGGTGCCGCCGAGCAGCCGATCGATGATCGGGTAGATGATCAGCGGGCTGATCTCCAGGCACATCTGCCCTTCGAGCGGCTTGGCGTCCATCAGGTTGAAACAGGTCGGGTTCGGCAGCCCCGAGATGAACTCGGCAAAGGTCATCTGCTCGCAGGTTGCGACCTTGACCTCGACAATCGTTCTCAGAAAACCCGACAGCGCCGCCCCGAAGTTCCGGGCAAACGACTCGTGCAGCGTCTGCAGGGCCCGCATCTGGTCCTTGCTGACACGCTCTGGCCGCTTGAAGTCGTAGTTGCGAACCTCGACGTGCTCCAGATCGCGCCGGTGCCGGCTGAAGATCTGGATCGGGTTCTGCTCCTCCTCGACCTCGCCCGAGTCGACCGCGGCGAGGAGGGCGTCAATCTCGCTTTGGTCAAGAACGTCGGCCATGGTCGGGGTGTATGTTCCGTTGAGGGGCTGAATCCGACTCCCGGAGTATCGGACCGAGGGGTTTGGACCCTTGAAGGAGTGGAGGGCTCCCCGAATTCCCGGCCGCGTTGGCAACGCCCCCTCTCGGCGCGGGTTAAATAGGCACCCCATGACGATGTCCAATCTCACCCCACTCCACCATCCCGTCCGTACCCTCCGATTGGTCGCTTTGGCCTTTGCCAGCCTTCTCCTGCTGGGGGTTCCGGCTCCGGCTGCCCAGCCGGCACCGTCCGACGACGCCCCCGTGGCCATATCGGCAATCGCCCAGCGGACCACGACCCAGCCCGGCGACCGGTTCGCCGTTGCCGTCGTCCTTGAGTTCGCGGAAGGGTGGCACGTCTGGCCCCACGTTCCCGTTGTCCCGAAAGAGCTCGACGGGGTCACGGCCACTCCCACCGACCTTGGCATCCCATCGGAAGGGACGTCCAAGGGGATCACCGCTTTCCCAAGCCTCGCACAGTGGCCCAAGCCCGCGGCCGTGGAGACCGGCGCGTTCACCGGCGACCCGATCCGGCTCCTGAGTTACGCCCAATCCGCGGTGATCTTCCTGCCCGTCCGCGTCGACGACAACGCCACTCCCGGACCAGCCCACGTATCGGTGGAAGTGAGTTTCCAGGCCTGCAACGAGACGACCTGCCAGCCGCCTACTTCGCTCACGGCTACGGCCGCGTTCGAGATTGTGGCGGCCGGAACGCTGAGCACCGATTCTCCGTCTGGAGACGCCTTCAAGGGTTTCGATCAATCGGTGCTGGCGGAGATCACCGGAGTTCCGAGCACCTCGGTGCAGCTCGAAGCCAGTTCGCCTCCCCGCCAACTCCCCTCCCTCTTCGGAGTCCAACTCCCCAGCCCTGACAGTGCGGTCGGCGTGTTCGTCCTGCTGCTGGTCAGCATCCTCGGCGGCGCCTCGCTCAACCTCACCCCGTGCGTCCTCCCGGTTATCCCGATTAAGGTCATGACTCTTGTGCAGCACGCCAACTCACCGGGCCGCACATTCGCACTCGGTGTGTGGATGTTCCTGGGTGTGGTCGCGTTTTGGGTCGCCGTCGGGCTTCCCATGGCCGTCTTCAGCGCCGTGCTCGATCCCTCGCGGCTGATCTTTGGAACGTGGTGGGTCACCCTCTCGCTCGGGCTGATCATCACCGCGATGGGCCTGGGGATCATGGGCCTCTTCACCTTCAACCTCCCCCAGTCTGTCTATCTCATCAACCCAAAGGCCGACACCCCCGGCGGCTCCTTCTTCTTCGGGGTGATGACCGCCGTACTGGGCCTTCCGTGCTTCGGCTTTGTTGCCGGAGGGCTCCTCGTCGGGGCTCCGTCCCTCGGCGGCTTCCGCATTATGGTGATCTTCACCGGGCTCGGACTGGGGATGGCAGTCCCGTACCTGGTCCTTTCCGCCAAACCCGGTCTCGTGCACAAGATCCCTCGTACCGGTCCGGCGAGTGACCTTGTGAAGCAAGTCATGGGGCTGCTTCTCCTCGCCGCCGCCGCGTTCTTTGTTGCCGCCGGAATTCAGACGCTGCTTCACGAACGGCCGTATCTCTCCAAGAGTTTCGGCTGGTGGGTCGTCGCGTTCTTCGTCACGCTTGCCGGTGGGTGGCTCGCTCTCCGCACTGTACAGATCAGCAGAGCCGCATTGCCGAGAGTTGTCCTGCCCTTCGTGTCGTTGCTCGCCGTCGGCGTCACGATCGCATTCGCGGCGGGCATGTCCCGGACGGCAAGGGAGGACTGGGAACGATCGGAGATGACAACCTCCGGCCCCGGAGCCCTCATCACCGGTGCCTGGCACGAGTACTCGGCCGCCCGCTTCGAACAGGCGATCCTGGCGGAGAGGGTCGTTGTCGTCGACTTCACGGCTGACTGGTGCATCAACTGCAAAGTGCTCAAGCAAACCATCCTGGACACCGAACCCGTTCGATCCCGCCTGCAGCAGGACGACGTAGTGCTGCTCGAGGTGGACCTCACCTCGAGCTCCGCGCCAGGCTGGACCTTCCTCCAGTCGCTCGGCCAGACCGGCGTGCCGACCCTCGCGATCTTCGGCCCCGGCGCTTCCAAGCCGATCGTCTACAACGTGTACACACCAAGCGTCGTCATCGCGGCCATTGAAAGGGCCAAGGGCCCGCCGGCGACCGCCGCCGCGGCCCCGACCATCCCGACACGGCCCTGAATGGTCCCCTGTGCGGGTGCGATTGACTGGCCGCCACGAACCGTCTACCTTCATCCCTCGACCGGGATTTGCCGATGAGGTTCCCGGTAGGCATCGCGGGTGTAGCTCAGTGGTAGAGCGACACGTTGCCAACGTGTAGGTCGAGGGTTCAAGCCCCTTCACCCGCTTTTCCCAGGCCGGGTTGCCGATCTCACCGATCGGCCACTCGGCCGTTCGGATTTTTGGGACCTTCCGGTGACGCGCCAGCCATGCCCCCACCCGCCCCATCTGGTCGCCTCGAGGTTATCGCCGGCTGCATGTTCAGCGGCAAGACGACCGAACTCATCCGCCGCGTCGCCTCGGCCGTAGCGGACGGCCGGCGGACCGTCATCATCAAGCCCGCGGCCGACACGCGCTCGGGCGGCCATATCCGTTCCCACACCGGCCAGTCGATCCCAGCGGTCGAGGTTCCCGATGCAATCGCTGTCATGGCTGCCTGTGAAGGGGCCGACGTGGTCGTGATCGACGAGGCCCACTTCTTCGGCCCGGCTCTGACACCTGTCTGCTGCCGCCTGAGATCTGCCGGCGTCCGCATCATCGTGGCGGGAGTCGTCCGCGACCACTTCGGTGATCCCTTCGAACCAATTGCCGGCCTTGCTCCTCTCGCAGACGAGTACACCACGTTGACAGCGCCCTGCAGTTCGTGCGGCTCACCGGCCATTCACTCCCAACGACTCATCAACGCCGCCAAACGGATCGCCGTCGGGGGCGCCGAGTCCTACGAAGCGAGGTGCGACCGCTGCTTCGTGCCGACGCGCCGTTGATCGCGCCTACCCGCGCCTCGCTCCGAAGAACATCCCGACGACCGCCGACGCCGCGGACGGCATGTACCCCATGACCCACGACCGGGCGGCGCCCGCGTGCTCCTTCGCCCACTCCACCCCCTGGTCGACCTGCCCCTCCACCGTCGACCAATCGAACACATCAACCCCGGCCTTGCGGAGCCCGTAGATGCCCAGGGCTGCCAACCCCGCGACCAGCAGGGTGATCTTGATGAACTTCCTGGCGACAACCGCAAAGAAGTATCCCACGATAAACGACAGCCCCAGCCGGAAGACGGCCGGGGCCGAATCGTCGATCAGGCGGCTCTTCGGTGCGGCGTCAGAAGGCGCCGTCGCCGACAACTGGGACGAGAACGCCGAGGCCGCCGAACTCTCAGGCACGGCCGGAGAAGCGGTCGCCGCGGCGTACACCCACATCGCCGCACCAATCGCAGTCACCCCGATGGCTGCCAGCAGCACCTTGGAGCGCCAGATCGACGTTGCCGTCGCGGTCGCCTTCTCTTGAAGGCCTGGGGCAGGTTTCTCGGTCATGGTCATCCTCCTCGCGGCGAGACCCACCGGGGAGAGCCAGACGCCCTCCCGAGCCATAAGTGTACGAGTTCTGCCTCCCTCTTCGTCACCAGATCATCGAGCATCAATCCACGCCTCAACTGCCGCTTCGGCCGCTCCCGCCTGAGACGCCATGCCGCGAAGGTCGATCACCGGCATCCGCCCCCCATCGAGGAAGCCCGTTGTCGTCAGGGACACTTTCCAGGCCAGCACGTCCAGACGGCCATCGCGGGATCCAACCGGGACGCGCATTCCCATCGAAGAAACATCAGTCAGACGGACCGCACCGAGCCTCAACCCGAGGGCCGTTGCCGCCACGACCGCATCGCCCCCCGCAGCAACGATGCGAGCCGGGTCGAGGCCGATCCGCACTCCGGGCACCCCTTCGCCCCCATCCACCGGCCATCCAAAGTCAGCCAGGACCACGCCCCTCTCTAGTGCCCGCGCGCCGAGCGACGCGACCACCGCCTCCGCCCCCTTGGGCGGAAACGTCGTGCATACCGCGATGGCCGAGCCACCAAGAGCGTTGCCCCCCCACCTCCCAAGGGACTCCAGTTCTGCAGCAAGCTCGATCGCCGCGAGCACGGCTCCGGTGGCCCGGTCCGCCGTGGCGTTCTCCGCGAAGTGCTCGGGGGGAATCCACAGGTCCAGCCCGCTGCATCGCAGGCCGATCCGACGGAACGACGCTGCAAGGTCTCGCCTCGCCGACCGCCCAAGGTCCCGCGGCCGGATCTCTGCATCTCTCGCATCGAGCTGGGCCCCGGCGACGCCAACCTCTCCGGAACGAATTGACTTGATCCAGTCCAACCCGGCGCGCACTCCCGCCTCGATCCCGATTGAGGCACGATCGAGCCCAGACATCGCAACACTGAGATCCTCGATGCGCATGGCCTGTTGTATCCGGTCATCCGATCAAAGTCTCGCGCTGGTACGATCGGTGCATGAAGCCATGGAGGCCATTCTGCGAGGCCCTGCACGTCTCGGTCCTGGGCCTCTGGCTCGGCGCCCTGGGGATGGGTGCGGCCAGCGCGGGCGTGCTGTTCCCGACGATGAAGCGTCTGGCCCCTCGACTTCCCGATTTTTCGGCCTACTCGGGCGATCAATGGCTCATCGCCGCGGGCCATGTGGGCCAGAAGGTGTTCCTGATTCTGGACGTCGTTCAGTTCGCCTGCTCGCTCATCGCTGTCGTGACGTTCACGGCTCTGGTGATGTTGAGGCCTCGGGCGAGGATTGGCGCATCGTTCATTCTGCGAGCCGTGGCGCTGAGCATCGCTCTCGCGAGCGTGGCCGGCGAGATCTTTATCCTGGCCCCATCCATGAACGCAGCGCTCCAGGCATACTGGTCGGCCGCGAGGGCGGGGAACCTGGACGCCGCACTCGAGCACCAGCAGGCCTTCACGGCGATGCATCCCATGGCAACCAAGCTCATGGTCCTGACGGCGATAAGCGTGCTTATCTCGCTGGCTCTCGGAGCCTGGGCCGCCGCGACGAGCCGGCCCGCTGGGGAGCCCGGTTCGCGTGGCCTGGAAACGCCCGCACTACTGAATGCGAGGACCTGAGTGGCACGCCCGCGGATACAGGCTGAGCCCGACCTGCCCTTCTCGCTCCCCCAGGTCACCCAGGCACAACGAGCTCGAGCGCTCGAACTCCTTGCCGCCCTCAAGGGCCACTATCCGAACGCCAAGTGCGAACTGGAGTACTCGAGCCCGCACGAACTTCTCGTTGCGACGATTCTCTCCGCCCAAGCGACGGATGCCGGCGTCAACAAGGCCACCCCGGCGCTCTTCAAGCGATTCCCCGCTCCATCGGACTACGCGAATTCCACGCCCCAGGAGATCGAACCGTACATCCGGACCATCGGACTGTTCCGCAACAAGGCCAAGGCGATTCACGCTTCAATGAAGGATGTCGTCGAGGTCTTCCACGGCGAGGTTCCCCGCACGATGGCTGAACTCCTCACCCTGCACGGGGTCGCGAGAAAGACCGCCAACGTCGTCCTCGGAAACGCATTCGGAATCAACGTCGGAATCCCGGTCGATACGCATATCCAGCGTCTAAGCGTCCGCCTCGGGCTCGTGAAGGACGGGACCAGTGTCCAGATGATCGAGCGCCGATTGATGGCGCTCTTCCCCCGCGACCAGTGGTGCGAGGCGGGCCACCGCCTGATCTTCCACGGACGCTACGCCTGCAAGGCCCGCTGCCCGGCGTCTGGCGGCTGCCACCAGCACCCGATCTGCGCCCAGTTCGGTCGGTCGTGCGAGTGCCGCAAAGCCAGATGACCCTGCCAACTCGGTTGAATACTCGATGTCATGAACATAGTATTTTATTATTGACCGTTCTATTACTATTGAAAGGCCTGATGATGGCAAACAAGTCATTCGACGAGAAGTTTCTGCTCGAACTCGATCTCTCCGGACTCCTCGACCTCCGCGATGCCGTCGTGAAACGCCTCAAGGCCGAGCGAAACCGCATGGACGGCCTCATGGAGAAAGTCACCCACGCCATCGGTGAGGCCTTCGATTCCCACGATGGCGCCCCCAAGCGTGGCCGCACCAGAGCATCGCGCCCCGGTCGCGGCCGGGGCCGGCGCGGCGAAGGCTGGGAGATTGTCCGGTCGGCCATCGAGAGTAAGGGCGGCAAGGCCAAGGCCGCGGACATCCGCCCGTCCTGGGGGAACCGCTCCACACCGCTCTCCGTCGCCCTCGCGTCCTATGTCAAGAGCGGCCGGCTCAAGAAGTCGGGCAAGGGCCGCGACGCGGTCTTCACTCTCGCAAAGGGTGAGTGAGTAGGCTGGGCCGCCCCCCCCCAGCGCCGGCTCGCGGCTCCCGACCCGAAACGTGCCCGGCAGGAGTCGAACCTGCAACCTCTGCCTTCGGAGGGCAGCGCTCTATCCAATTGAGCTACGGGCACATGCTCCAAGCGCCGGCCTGCGCCGGCACCTGAATCCCAACGGCCCGATGCTACGATCGGCCACACCGTTTGGCAACGGCCACACCCCCGCAAGTCAACTACACACCCACCCAGAGCCGACGGCCCCTCCCACCGCAGGTTCCGATGACGACGCTGGACGCCACTCCCACTCGCCCGAAGCACCCGGCACTCTCCGCCAAGCCCTCCCCCCTCTGGTCCGTTCTGTCCTGGACCTTTATCAACTCCGTAGGCACTGGCATCCCAACCACCGGGATGGTCTTCCTGACCACCTCCGCCTATTCCTTCAGCGCTACCGAGAACTACGTCCTGGGCGTCATTCAAGGGCTCACCTACATCGCAGGAGCCCTGCTTGCGGGCCCCGCCCTCAGGCGACTCTTTGCGAAGTTTCCCCGCCTGAATGAGCGTCTGGTTCTCGCAAGCCTGATGGTCCTGCTCGCCGCGATCTGTGTCCTGCCAATCGCCGCCCGCACCTTCTCAGGCGGCGGCCGGGCCGGATCGTGGTCCGTCTGGGTCGTCATGGCCTGTTACAGCCCGCTCACCGGCGTTCTCTGGCCCGTCACGGAGTCCTACCTCTCAGGCGGCCGCCGCGGCGAGAATCTCCGCTCATCCATCGGCACCTTCAACGTGGTCTGGAGCAGCGCCCTCGTCGCGTCCTACTGGTGTATGGCCCCGCTGATCAAGAACCACCCCCTGGAGGTCATCCTCGGCGTCGCATTCGTCCACCTCCTCAGCGTCGCGCTGCTCCGCCCGATGGGTCCACGACCGGCCCGGCACATCGCCGAGCATCACGAGCCACACCCGATCATCTACACCGCGCTCCTTCGTGTCTTCCGGCTCCAACTCCCCGTGAGTTACCTCTTTTACGCCGCTCTGACTCCGTACCTCCCCTCGGCTCTGCGACAACTCGGCATCGAGATCACCTGGCAGACACTGATCGCCTCAACCTGGCTCGTCGCACGCGTCCTTACCTTCTTCGTCCTCCAGCGCTGGCAGGGGTGGCACGGACGCTGGCCCGCCTCAATCGTGGGCGGCATTCTCCTCCTGGTCGGTTTCAGCGGAGCCGTCCTCTCGCCCGGACTCGGCTCCGGCGGAGTCGGGCTTGGCCTCTTCGTGCTCTCCCTCGTGGGATTCGGCATCGGAATGGGCACTATCTACACCGGCGCGCTCTACTACGCGATGGAGGTTGGTTCAGCCGAGGTCGACGCCGGCGGCGTCCACGAGGCCCTCATCGGAGTCGGGTACGCGGCGGGCCCGCTGTGCGGCCTCGGGGCGTATTGGGCCGCTGCGGTTGGCCTGATCTCCGAGGACGCGCGGGAGATCGTCATGATCGCGCTCGTTTCGGCGCTCAGCCTTCCGGTCGTCGTCTTCGCGCTGCTCAGCGCCACCCGGACAGCCCGCCGCGGAGATCCATCCGGCACCTCGCCCCCTTCGCTCAATGGGAAGGGATGACTTGCTCCGATAAGGCCCCTGCAACGGCGTGACCCGGCGCGGGTATGCTGCTATGGAGGCCGGGAGGCCGATTCACTTATCTGTGGGAGGACGTGTGCCGATCGCCAAGAGTCGTCAATCGACCACAAGCCAAGGGAAGAACCCGGGCCCGTGGCGGGCGTACTGGTGATACGTGATCGGTATGGCACCGCACCACCTTGCAGGCCGGCACGGCCTCAGAAAAGGATCGATTCATGAGCGTGGAACGCACCGTTCGTGCACTGCTGGCCGGGTGCATCGCCTGGTCCGTCGTCGCCCCCGCTTCCCTGATCGCCCAGACCTCGGCCCCCACCACCGTCGCCTCCGCGGCGAGTTCGCGGGCCGCAACAGATGTCGCCAACCGAGTCTGGGCCCAGGCTCTCGCGGGCAACGGTGACGCCGCGCTTGACGTCGTCCGCTCCCTCCCAGCTGAGAGCGCTGATCCGACCCTCGTCCACCTCAAGACGCTCCCCGATCAGTACGACCTGCACCTCGTCAAGCAGGCCCAGGCTCGCGACGAACGTCTTGCCACCCTCCAGAAGGAACTCGACGAGCAACTCGCCAAGCCCCAGTCCGCAACGACCCTCAGCGAGGCCCTCAAGACCACAGTCGAGTGGTACATGCTCTCGCTCGACAAGTCCAAAGTCCTCAGCGACCCGCGGATCGAGAAACTGGTCGCGGCCGCGGACACCAGCGCCAAGGCCGCCGAGGCCGAGGGCGACTGGCTGACCGCAAACGAGCTGTTCGTCCGCCTCAGCCTCCTGTTTGACGAGCAGGGCCGGTACCGCGACGACGTCAAGCGCCTGGGTCACCGGCTCTCGATGCTCCGTCTGTTTGTCCCACAACGCTTCTGGGAGATGCGCAACCAGCAGCGGATCGCTTCAGGTAAGGACCCGCTCCCCCCGTACAACGCGCTCGGCGAGGACTACGCCGAAAAACTCAAGGGTGTCTCCCTCTCGCTGGTTGAGACTGCGATCAACCGCGCCGCCGAACAGCACGTCGACCGCGCCCGGATCGGCCGTCGCGACCTGCTGATCGGAGGGCTTGAGTTCGTCCGCACCATGGTCACGACGACAGACCTCAACCCCGTCTTCCCCGGTCTCGCCGACGCGCAGGCACGCACCCGGATGGTCGCGTATCTCGACGACAAGATCAACGACCTCTCCACCAACGCCGCCCGCTACTCCCGGTATGAGGTCCCCAAGCTGATCACCGATCTGCTCACCGTCAACTCCGAAACCGTGCGTCTCCCCGAGACGGCCGTCCTGCGCGAGTTCGGCGATGGCGCCATGTCCCGCCTCGACGATTTCTCGGCGATCATCTGGCCCGACGACCTCGCCCGCTTCGAGCGGATGTATCAAGGCAAGCTCAAAGGCATCGGCGTCCAGATCCAGATGGACGAGGCTACGCAGCTCATCAAGGTCGTTACTCCCCTTGAGGGAACTCCCGCTCAGCGAGCCGGCATCCGCGCCGGCGACCTCATCAAGAAGATCGACGGGCAGGCCGCGCTGGGCCTCTCGCTGAACCAGGCCGTCGAACTCATCACCGGCCGCGAGGGCACCAAGGTCAACATCACCATGGAACGCGACGGCGACGAGGTCGACTTCAACCTCGTCCGCGCCGTCATCCCCATCCGCTCCGTCAAGGGCTGGAAGCGCACCAACGCCCGCGAGGACAAGTGGGACTGGTTCGTCGACCCCGAGAACAAGATCGGCTACATCCGCCTCCTCCAGTTCCAGGAGGACACCACCAACGAACTCAACGCGGCGGTCCGCGAGATGAAGGAGCAAGGGGTCAAGGCCCTGGTCCTCGACATGCGGTTCAATCCCGGCGGGCTCCTCACCCAGGCCGTCAGCGTGGCCAACTTCTTCATCGACCACGGCACCATCGTCTCGACCACCGGCGAGAACGCGAGCGAGGAGGCCGTCGCCCGTCTCGCCAAACTCAAGGGTCTGCCTCTGGCGGTCCTCGTCAACGAAGGCTCCGCCTCGGCCTCGGAGATCGTCTCGGGCGCCCTCAAGTACTACGCGGACAAGGGCGACATCCGCGCGGTCCTCATCGGTGATCGCACCTACGGCAAGGGCTCGGTCCAGAACGTCTTCGACCTCTCCCGCAACGCCCAGATGAAACTCACCACCCAGTACTACAAACTCCCCAGCGGCGCCATCATCCATCGCCTCCCCGGCGCCGCCGATTGGGGTGTCAGCCCTCACGTCACCTGCGCCATGCTCCCCGAGCAGATCTCGCAGTCTCTCACCCTCCGTCAGGATGCGGATGTGATGCCGATCGACGAGAACGGCAATCCCGCCCCGGGCGCCACCGCGGTCGATCCAAGCAAGCTGCTCACCGACGGCATTGACCTGCAACTCGAGTATGCCCTCGTCCTGCTCCAGACCCAGACCGCCTCGCAGCCGACCGACCGCCAGGCGCGGCTGAATAACTGATCCCGCAGGTCAACCGCGGCTACGCCTCTGCCTCCTTCGCCCCGCTCCGGACCTATCCGGTGCGGGGCGTTTGCTTGGCACGCCCCGCGGCCATCCGCCCCATGTCGGATTCGCCCCTACTATGGCGATGATCACCGCTTTCATTTTGTTTGGATTCCGATAGCAATGTGGCCGGAAGTTCAGGTCGATTGCGTTCCCTACGGTCCGGCCCTACGAATCCCCTACGGGACAAGCGCACCGCGGCACAATCCGCCGCCATGAAACCAGAGACCCAGATGCGTCACGCGACCGAGCCAGCAACGCCCCAACCGTCAAAGCACCCTCGTTCCGGCCGCCCCGGTTCCGGGCGGCCCTCCGAGGCGCTCCCCGATGCCACGCTCATCGGATGGCTCCGCGACATGGTCCTCATCCGCGAGTTTGAGGTCCGCTGCGCCCAGTCCTACCAGCAGGCCAAGATCGGCGGCTTCTGCCACCTCTACATCGGGCAGGAAGCCTGTGCCGTGGGCACCATTGGCTCGGTCAACCCCGATGACCCGGTGATCACCGCCTACCGCGACCACGGCCATGCCCTCGCCCGCGGCATGTCCGCCCGGGCCTGCATGGCCGAGATGTTCGGCAAGGCCGCAGGGTGTGCGAAGGGCAAGGGCGGGTCGATGCACATGTTCGACCGCCCCCACCACCTCTACGGCGGCCACGGGATCGTCGGCGCCCAGACCCCGCTGGGCGCGGGGCTTGCCTTCGCCACGAAGTACGAACGTGAAGTGCTCAAGACCACCGACAAGAAGCGGGTCGCCCTCTGCTACCTCGGCGACGGCGCCCTCAACCAGGGAGCCTTCCACGAGGCCCAGAACCTTGCCGGCCTCTGGTCGCTCCCCGTGATCTACGTCCTGGAGAACAACCGCTATTCGATGGGCACCTCGATCGAGCGCGGCACGACGATGGCCCACAACCTCCTCTCCAAGTCGGCGGGGTACGGGATCGAGGGCCTCAAGATCCCCCACGACGAGGCCATGGACATCCTCCGCCTCTACGACCGCTTCAAGCCCTTTGCTGATGAGTGCCGCGAGAAGCAGCGCCCGGGATTCGTGGACCTCCACACCTACCGCTACCAGGGCCACTCCATGTCCGACCCGCAGAAGTACCGCACCAAGGAGGAGGTCGACCAGGTCAAGTCCCGCGACTCGATCGACCTGCTCGCCCGCCACCTGCTCGACTCCCACGAGCAGGGCGGCCGCGCCTGCCTCAGCGAGGCGGATTTCATCGCGATGCAGAAGGAAGTTAAAGCGGTCGTCCACGACGCCATCGACTTTGCCGACAAGGCCGAAGCCCCGGGCCTCGACGAGCTCTACACCGACGTCTACGTGAACATCCAGCCCAATCTCAGTCCCACCCGCGACTACGCCAAGGGCGAGAAGAACCCGCTGCTGTAGCCTGCTCATGCATCGCGTTACCGACATGACAAGGGAAACCTCTGGCTCGGGCTCGGCACTCTGGGCATCATGAGCTCCGCGCTATTCAAGTTGAGTTACGAAGTTCGTCCGCTCGTCGCCTCGCCTCACTCCTGTCTCTTCTGGGTCCTTGTCACCGCATCGTCCATCGCCATCGCCAAGGGGGTCAACAAGACCGTCTGCTGAGCACTGCAAGACCACGCACTCAGGAACCGACCCGATGCCCGCCACGCTCGACCCAACCACCTCGCACATCCTCCCCGAGGACACCCGCGAGATCTCGTTCCGCGAAGCCCTCCGCGAGGCCATGACCCTCGAGATGCGCCGCGACCAGCGTATCTTCCTGATGGGCGAAGAAGTCGCTCAGTACCAAGGGGCCTACAAGGTCTCTCAAGGCATGCTTGAGGAGTTCGGCCCCGAGCGCATCATCGACGCCCCGATCTCCGAGAACGGCTTTGCCGGCCTTGCCGTCGGCGCCGCCATGTACGGCCTTCGCCCGATCATCGAGTTCATGTCCTGGTCCTTCTCCCTTGTCGCCGCTGATCAGCTTCTCAACAACGTCCCCAAGATGCTCTACATGTCCGGCGGTCAATGGGGCTGCCCCATCGTCTTCCGCGGCAACAACGGCGCCGGCGGCCAGCTCGGCTCCACCCACTCATGGACCGTCGAAGCCCTCTACTCCAACATCCCCGGCCTCAAGATCGCCATCCCCTCCTGCCCCGCTGACGCCAAGGGCCTCCTCACCACCGCGATCCGCGACGACGACCCCGTCTTCAACCTCGAGTCCGAGCGCATGCTCTCCGAGAAGGGCCCCGTCCCCGAGGGCGACTACGCCATCCCCTTCGGCCAAGCCGCCCTCCGCCGAGGTGACTGGTCCGGCGAGCGCGACAGCGACTGCACCCTCGTCTCCTTCGGCCGCCCCGTGAACTTCTGCACCGACGCCGCCGACGAACTCGCCAAAGAGGGCATCGCCTGCGACGTCCTGGACATGCGCACCGTCCGCCCCCTCGACATTGACTCCATCATCGAGAGCCTCAAGCGTACCGGCCGCATCGTTGTCGTCGACCAGTGCTGGCCCTTCGCCAGCGTCGCGAGCGAGGTGGTCACCCAGGTCTGCGAACGCGCCTTTGACTACCTTGATCACCAACCCCTCCGCGTCAACACCGACGATGTTCCGACGCCGTACGCCAAGAACCTCGAAGCGGAGTACCTGCCTCACAAGGGCAAGATCATGCGGGCGGTGAAATCGACGCTCAATCTCGGGTAGGTCCGCCCCCCACCCTTTCGCCGATGATTGCACCCGGGCGACACCCAAACCCGACACCTATCCTTGAAGCCGCCGTGACAACGGTGAACCCGGAAGAACCGCACGATGCCCATCGAGATGAAAATGCCCCGGCTGTCCGACACTATGGAGGTCGGCACCGTCGTCAAGTGGAACGTCAAGCCCGGCCAGGCGGTCAAGTCCGGCGATGTCATCGCAGATATCGAAACCGACAAGGCCACCATGGAGCTCCAGACCTTCGACGAGGGCACCGTCGCATCGCTGGCCATCCCCGAGGGCAAGTCCGTCCCCGTCGGTACCACAATCCTCGTCCTCGCCGAGGCAGGCGAGAACGTCGACACCGCCTCAAAGCCCACGCCCGCGGCCAAGTCTTCTCCGTCGCCTGATCGCACTTCCTCCCCCGCGCCCGACGCCGTCGCCCGCCCTGCACCCCCCCCCCAGCCCGCCAAGGCCGCAGCAGCCCAGCCCCGCGACGCCGACCGCGTATTCGCCTCCCCGCTCGCCCGTAAGATCGCCGGCGAGCGCGGCGTCGACCTCGGCGGCGTCCGCGGCACCGGGCCCTCCGGCCGCATCGTCCGCAAGGACGTCGAATCGGCCCCCACCACCGCGGCTGGGTCCCGCTCATCCGCTCCGACCTCCCCGGTTCGCCGCGAGACCTCGAAGGTTTCGTCCCTCTCTGCCGGCACGATCCCGGGCGTCGCCCTGCCGCCGGCCGATGCCTCCCTCCAGGCCCGCACCATCGATCTCTCGAACATGCGGGCGACCATCGCCAAGCGGCTCGTTCAGTCCAAGTCGACCATCCCCCACTACCAGGTCACTGTCTCGGCGCGGATGGACGCCCTGCTGACCCTCCGTTCCCAGCTCAACGATCAACTCGCCCCCCAAGGGGTGAAACTCTCCGTCAACGACTTCCTCGTCCGTGCCTGCGCTCTGGCGATGCACGCGCACCCCTTCATCAACTCCAGGTGGAAGGACGCGGCCGACAAGTCCACCTCGCCTTCGATCGAACTCCTCCCCGAGGTCAATATCGGTGTCGCGATCGCTCTCCCGATCGACCCCAAGACCCTCTCCGGCGGCGGTCTGGTTGTCGCCACGATCCGCAGCGCCGATCGCCTCGGCCTCCGGCAGATCTCCCAGACCTCCCGAGCCCTCTCCGAGAAGGCCCGGTCCAAGGGCTTGACCATCGAGGAAATGGGCGACTCCACGTTCACTATCTCCAACCTCGGGATGTTCGGTGTGGACCACTTCACGGCGATCATCAACACCCCCAACGCGGCCATCCTCGCCGTCGGCGCGGCGATAGAAAAGCCGGTCGTCAATACGGACCCCAAGTCCGGCGAGAAGCACCTCGGCATCGGCCACGAGATGTCCATGACGATGTCCATCGATCACCGTGTGATCGATGGCGCCATGGCCGCACAGTACCTTGCGACCGTGAAGGATCTCCTCGAACGGCCCGCGACCCTGCTTGTCTAACGGTTCCTACCGGCGTCGCCTCGCGGCAAACACACCAGCCGCCGCCAGCAGCGGCAGCGTGCCCGGTGCCGGCAACTGCGGGAAGGTGATCCCGGTCGCCGTAATGATGTAGTTACCCGTCTCGCCCTCGCCGGTCCAGTCGATATGCGGATTGAGTCCGCCGATGCCGTCGGCCCGCGAGATCTCCGTGGTCGTCATCTGATCGAAGATCGGTCCCGAGATGCTCACCGGGTCCCGATTGAATCCGGTCACGGCCAGCATGTAGTCACCCACCGCCGGAACCACGACCGGCCCCGGGCCATCGGTCGACATGCCCGTCAGCAGGGGGCGGAAGTCGCTGATGCTGCGATCATCGTTCGCCAGCAGGCCGTACGCCTGATTGGTCACCGTGATGTTGAACAGGAACAGCTGGGCGTTGAAGTCGGAGGTGGTGATCGAGATCGAGAAGTTCACCGGGTCGATGATTCGGATGAGATAGCAATCCTCAAAGTCAGGAAGCAGGTTCGAGCCGCTGAGCGCGCCCGTAATGGTGTTCAGCACCCCGGCCGTTCCGAACGGCACCTGTGCTGTGCCCAGGTTGAATCCGGCATCCCCCACCTCGGTCCAGTCCGGACCGGCAAGAGCCGAGGCCGATACACAGAGCGGAACCGCTATCGCTCCTGCCTGAAGACAGGCGCGGAGTCCCGACCGGACGGACTGGTGCCGTTGCATATCTCTCTCCTCGCTTCTCGATCAGAGGACCAAAACACGAGCCCGTGGGGGCTTCAGGTACAAATGCCGCTTTCTGCGAAGCTCCCCATCCCGGGGGAACCCCCAACCCAGCGGTCAATTGTGTGTCTCAGGTCCAGAATTGCAAGCGTTATCTCAAAGAATCCCGAGCGATCGCACGGAAACCAAACACCAAGCCGACCGTCACTCCCGGGCAATGTGGGGAAACGCGACCGGGCTGCGGTACCCGTCCCGGTCATAGGCCCTGATCCCGAAGAAATAGTCGTCTTTGTTGAGCCGGATCGTCGCCTGGGTGACATCGCCGACATCCTGCGACTGCTGCCACACCGGGCTTGTCGTCTCCCGCCACACCACCTCGTATCCGGCCACATCCGGCTCGGGCGGCTTGGTCCATCGCAGCGTGGTCGTGCTGGTCAACTCCCCGGTGAGAATCACGGCATCCCCAGGCGGCGACGGCGCATTGGCCAGGCACACAATCGCCGCCGCGTTCAGCCGGCACACATCCGCCAGATAATCCGTGTCAACGAACGACGCCATATCGCCGTACGGCGCACCGTCTTTTTCCGTCACATTCTGGTGCTGCCTGGAGTAGTCCTCATCAAGCTCTGTGAAACGGACAGCCGGAAATCCGGCTTCGTTGAACGCCAGATGGTCCCCGCCCCGCAGGAACCGATCCGCGCGGAAAACCAGTTTCGGCTTCACCGACGTGTTGTATGTCTGAGCAACATCGTAGATGTACCTTGCCAACTGACGGCTCGGCGAATCACTCTCGGCCGACAGGGCCCGCATCTTCGCGTACTCCTCCGCGCTTGCCTCCCGCGGCAGTCCCTCTGAAAAAACCCGGACCAGCCGCCGGGCGTTGGCCGTGGCTGCCGTCCCCGCCGGAGCGCTCGGGTCGCCAACGATGTCGTTGTTCAGCACGCCCAGAATGTGCTCCCCACGGGCCGCCGCCTGCTCCGCGTGGAACTTTGCCCCAAGCAGCCCCTGCTCCTCCCCCGCGGTTGCCAGGAACACGATGGTCGCATCGGGGCGCTGCATCGGGGCCAGCGTTCTCGCTACATTCAGCATCGCCACGACCCCTGAGGCGTCGTCGTTCGCACCCGGCGCATCCCCAGTCGCATCCAGCCCGTCGCCGTTCCGCGAGTCGTAGTGCCCGACGATGTAGTACCGCCTCCCCTCCGCCTCCTTCATGGCCCCGGGCAGCACCGCCACGACGTTGTAGATCTCGGTATCCGCCGGCACCCGATCGCTCCGTCCCGCCGGCTGCGTGAACGTCTCGTATGACACTTGGAGATCACGCGATCCATCCTGTTTGCCCAGTTCGTCGAACTGAGCCTTGAGCCACGCCCGCGCCGCCCCGATCCCGCGCGTCGCCGACGCCGTGTCCGACATCGTGTGCCGGGTCCCGAACCCGACTAGGGCATCCAGGTCGGCACGGATCTGCACCGCATCGATCCCGCCCATCACCTGCCGGGGGAACGGCGCTGGAGGTGGGGGAACCATCGAAACCACCGCGGAAATCGCAAGAGTTGGAATCAGCATGTCGAGAGGATACGTCTGTCCCGTGACATCCGCCCCGGCGTGCGACCGGCCGCCCCGTGCACAGGCCCCTCGCCGGATAACATGAGCCATGAGCGACGACCAGACCCACCCGGGACAGGATCTCCGCCGTCTGATGGACACCAGCTGCGTTGCGGCGCCCGGGGCCTTCAACGGGCTATGTGCCCGCGCCGTCGCCCGTGCCGGGTTCAAGGCGTGCTATGTCTCCGGTGCGGCGACCAGCGTGTGCGCCGGCGTCCCCGACGTCGGGGTGCTCACCATGGACCACTTCTGCCGCGTGATCCGCGAGGTACGCGACGGCAGCGGGCTTCCCGTTCTCGTCGATGCCGACACCGGCTTCGGCGAAGCCGAGATGGTCCGGCGGACCGTCATTGAATACGAGCGAGCCGGAGCTGCCGGTCTGCACCTCGAGGATCAGGTCTTCCCCAAGCGCTGCGGCCATCTCGATGGGAAGACCCTCGTGCCCACCGACCACATGTGCGAAAAGGTCGCGTGGGCCGCCAAGGCCGCCGAACAGTCGGGCTGTGGCTTCATCATTTGCGCCCGCACCGATGCCCGCGGCGTCGACGGATTCGAGGCCGCTGTGGAGCGGGCTCGCGCCTACGTCGAGGCCGGAGCCGACATGATCTTCCCCGAGGGCCTCGCCACCGAGTCCGAGTTCTCCAGGTTCGCCGAGGCGATGGGCCGCGGTTCCGGCAAGCGCGCCGGCCCCTACCTCCTCGCCAACATGACCGAGTTCGGCAAGACCCCCATTATCCCCGTCGACCGCTTCGCCGCCATGGGCTACTCGATCGTCATCTTCCCGGTCACGCTGCTCCGCATCGCCATGGGCGAGGTGATGAGGTCGCTGGAGATCCTGAAGAAGGACGGCTCGGCCGCCCGCCTCCTCGAGGAAATGCAGACCCGCCAGCAGCTCTACGACCTGATCGACTACACCCCGGGGTCTCCCTGGGAGTGGCCCAGCCGCAACGCGTGATCACGGTCAGCGGGGCCCGGAAGCCGCCAGGATCTGCCCGCGCCAGAACGGCCTGCGACCCTTCTGAATCTGGACGAACCCAGGCATCCCACCCTCCGATGTGTACGCCCCCTCGATCGCCACGACATCCGCATCCGACAGCGGGAACTCGAAATAGGGTTTCTCAAACGCGTTCCTGACGGTTTCGAACCGCTCGGCCGCCGCGGCGAGAATCCGGTCCCCATCCGAGAGATCCGTCGCAACCGGGAAGTACAACGTCCCCCCCGGCCGCAGCCGATCTGCCGCTCTCGCCAGCAGCGTCAGGATCGGCCCCGTACCGTCAATGCCTCCCGTCGGCACCTGGTCCGAGTACCACCCAAGAGCCCGGGCAACTCCGTCTGCAATACCCGAGACATCCCCGATGATCACATCCGCCATAACGCTGCGGAGTTCCGCCTCGCGGTCAAACGGGTCAAACCAGTCCCCCTGGTAGACGCTGATCCGGTCCGCGAGGCCGTACTTCGCCGCGTTGAGCCTGGCGAGTTCGCAGTGGAGCGCTACCGGGTCGACGGCGACCACCCGCTCCGCTCCGTCCAACCCGGCCTTGATCGCCAGCGGCCCAATCCCGGTTCCGATGTCAAACACGGTGTCGCCAGGGGCAACCTGCACCGCCCGGCCGAACCGAACGGTCGTCGGGTTCGGGCGGAACGCCTTCTCCGAGATCAGCAGCTCAAGGGGAGGGTCAGTCACCCGGCATGTAATCAGGGGCAACGGCTCAGCCGCTTCGGGACCAATGATCAAGGGATTCCCTTCCGTGGCCCGACGAGCCGAAAAAGCACCGCCCGAGGTTATGGTAGCAGACCGCGCCCTCCAACGCTCGCAGCAATCCCAAGCTTCCCGTCGTTCGCGATCTCGCAAACTCGGCTCATTTCCCCGCCTCACCGGTCTACAGTAGCCAAGCGGAGCGAATCGGCCGCGGCAGGTACGTGACCACGCTCCGCTCCCGTCAACCTGCCCCAGTACTTTGAGGGAGCCTGTTCATGTCCACGGCGTCATCGTCGGCGTTTGCTCGGGGTCTCGAAGGCGTTATCGCCGGCCAGACCTCCATCTGCTCGGTCGAGCAGGGAGCTCTGATCTACCGCGGCTACGAGATCCACGACCTCGCCCAGAACGCCACGTTCGAGGAGGTCGCCTTCCTCCTTCTCGAGGGCCACAAGCCCTCCAAGGACGAACTCTCCCGCTTCAAGGGCGAGGTGATCAGCGAGCGAGCACTCCCCGAGCCTGTCGTCTCGTTCCTCAAGCAGAGCGGGCCTTGGCTCAAGGCAGGCACCGCCGTCCCGATGGACGTCCTCCGCACCGCCGTCTCCATGCTCGGTCACCTCGACGAGGACTGCCAGAAGGTTGACGCCAAGGCCAACCTCCGCAAAGCCAAGAGGCTGCTCGCCAAGATCCCCACCGTCATCGGCCACATGCAGAACGTCATCGACGGCAAGCCCATCGTCGCCCAGGAGACCGGCGGCGACCCCAGCCTCTCCCACGCCGCCAACCTCCTCTACCTCATGAGCGGCAAGAAGCCCAGCGACGACTACGCCCGGGTCCTTGACATCTCCCTCATTCTCTACGCCGAGCACGACTACAACGCCAGCACTTTCGCCAGCCGCGTCATCGCCGGCACCCTCAGCGACATGCACGGCGCCGTCACCGGAGCCATCGCCGCCCTCAAGGGCCCCCTCCACGGCGGAGCCAACGAGGCCGCCATGGAGATGCTCAAGGAGATCAACCAGGCCACTGGCGGCAGCGCCGACGCCGCCAAGATCCAGGCATTCATGAAGAACGCCTTCGAGACCAAGCGCAAACTCATGGGCTTCGGCCACCGCGTCTACAAGAACGGCGACCACCGCGCCCCGATCCTCAACAAACTCGGCCGCGGCATCGCCCAGAAGCAGGGCCCCGACTTCGTCAAGTGGTTCGATATCGGCGATGAGGTCGAGCGCATCATGCTCCGCGAGAAGAACATCCACCCCAACGTCGACTTCCCCTGCGGCATGACCTACTTTGTCATGGGCATCCCCGTCCCGCAGTACACCCCCATCTTCGTCGCCTCGCGCATCACCGGCTGGGCCGCCCACATCATGGAGCAGCACGCCGACAACCGCATCATCCGGCCGCTGGCCCAGTATGTTGGTCCGGCGCAGATGAAGTGGAAGGCGTAGGCAGCGACCTGCGACCTTCAGAGGGAGGCGCTCACCATGTCCTCCTTCGAGTTATTCATCCCACAGAAGGGAGGCAAAGGGGCGCTCGGCGCCTTCTTACCGTTCCTCGCCGCGGTTCCAGGCTGCGACTGGAGAACTGACGAGGGGGGAGCACTGTGGACGGTGAACGACACGCGCCTCCTCAACCTGGACTTTGGGCTCTACCCCGGTGACCAGATGAACGCGGTGCTCGCGGTCGTCGAGCTTGCTGTGACCCACACAGCAGGCTCGATCAACATTCCCGGATCAATCGTCTATCTCAGTGTTCGTCCAGTCGACTTCCACCACGCCATGTTCTGTTACGACGTTCGCCGCGACCGTTCACGCGACGCCGAGCACCGCGAAGTCGTCGCCCTGATCCGGGATACAGCTCAAGGCGTTTTGGAGTCCTTCGAGTCCATCTTTCAACACCTCGATGCAGTTGCCCCGCCCTACCCCGCGCATGTTGCCCCGCCCCCCGGCCACGGCCGGAACCAACTCGGCGCCGAGCTCCTCGCCCGTGTCGAACGAGTCGCGGCCGCGCTCACGAACTGGGGCGCCGGACGCTCTCGGCGCACTCACGGCTAGCTCTGCCTGCTCTCTGCCATGGGCCGCCATACAGTACCTCTTCTTCCTGGAAACCACTCATGAACCCCAACAAGGCCCTCTGGGAAAAGGGCGATTTCACCCGCATCGCTAGCTTCATGCGAGACTCCGGCGAGGCTGTCGCTCGCTCCTGCGGCGCCACATCCTCCATGCGGGTCCTCGACCTTGGCTGCGGGGACGGCACCACCGCCCTCCCCATGGCCGGCCTCGCCGCCGAGGTGGTCGGGATCGACATCGCGAAGAACCTCGTCGACGCCGGCAACGCCCGCGCCAAGGCCGCCCGCCTCACCAACCTGACCTTCCAGGAAGGCGATGCGTGCGCCCTCACCGGCGTCCCCGACTACTCCTTCGACCTCGCCATTTCCATCTTCGGCGCCATGTTCGCCCCCCGCCCCTTCGACGTCGCCAAAGAACTGGTCCGCGTCACCCGCCCCCGCGGCCGGATCATCATGGGAAACTGGATCCCCAACGATCCGACCTTCGTCTCCCAGGTCCTCCGCATCAGTTCCGCATTCACACCCCCGCCCCCCGAGGGCTTCATCAGCCCCATGACCTGGGGCGTCGAGTCCCACATCACCGAGCGGTTCACCAAGGCTGGCGTCCCCGCCGCGAAGATCGCCATGGCCAGGGACACCTTCCACTTCACCTCCCCCGACAAGTCCCCCGCCGAGTTCATCGACCTCTTCCGCCGCTACTACGGCCCAACCATGAACGCCTTCGAGGCCGCCCAGAAAAACGGCAAAGAGAACGAACTCCACGCCCAACTGGTGGACCTCGCCAACTCGCAGAACACGAACACCGCTGGCGGCACCTCGATCCCGGCGACATTCATGCGAGTGACGGTTACACTCTAACTCGCTCATGAAATGCTGAACAGACGGCTTGTTCCTGTCGATTGGGACGCAGGGCCCGCCATCTGTCGGCGCTGCATCATCGTATAAATCAAGCGGTGCGCCCAAGGGTTCTCGACCAGCCGCATCACCGCCCGGTCCCAGAAACTCACACGGCCGATCGTGTGCTCGCACAATCGCTCGATATCGGCCGCAGTGACTTTGGTGACGATCGCTTCTTCCGCCGCGAGCGCCCGGCGCAGCGACTCACGATCTTCGTGCTCGACAGCCAAGGCGAAGACTCTGAGCAGCTTCTCCGTCTGCTGTTTGGGCTCGAGTTCGGCCCGCACCCACTCGCGTGCCTGCATACCCAGTCGTCGGCGCAGACCGTAGTCGTCCATGAGTCGCCTGAGCGCCACCGGAACGCTCGCCAGATCCGCGCATACCAGACCGCCCCGCTCGTGGCCCACGATCTCCAGTTGTGCGTTGGACTTCGTCGGCGTGCTCAGCGTCACCACCGGCGTCCCGCACAGCATCGCCTCGCAGAGCACCATTCCGAATGTCTCGCCGATCCGTGTCACGTGCAGGAACACGTCCAGCGCCGAGTAGGCTTCCCTCAGGCTCTGATCGTCGTGCAGGAACGGCATACTGAGCACTCTTGCCCTCACGTCAGGCCGCAGGTCGGCCATCGCGCGGTCCAGCGCCGGAGCCCGTCCCAGCAGAAGCAGGTGCGCCCGCGGCTCGGTCTTCGCGAACGCCTCGAACGCAAGCAGCAGAGTCCGCGGCCAGATCGGTCGCTGCGGCTGCCCGAACCGTCCCAGCAGGAACGCATCAGGCGCCAGACCGAGCCGTGCCCGGAACGCCTCGCGCTGCTCGACCGACGACGGATAGAACGAGTCCGGCCGCACAAAGGGGCGAACAAGTGCATCCACAGGCGGCGGAGACAACGGACGCGCCCATCGTCGCCACCTCCACATGCACCACTGGGATATCTGGACATGCACATCCAGCAGGTTTCGGTCCGGCGTCCAGTCAACCTGGGCAAAGTGCTTAGTGGCGACGATCGGCAAGCGATGGGCGGACTTCGCCTTCAATTGGCGCAGGACAACCCCGAGCATTGGCCTCGCCCCCCCAAAGCGGTGAGCATGGATGATGTCGGGGTTCCAACCCGATGCCTGGGCCGTCACGTGGCGAATCTGATCCAAGCCGGTTCCACCGACAAACGTCGAAACGCCCGCGGCCTGAAGTCGTGCAATTCTCGGTCCGCCTGCCTCGTAGGCCAGCACTGCGGAATCATGACCGGACTCGCGGAACGCGATGGCGCACTCCTGGGCAATCCGCTGCATGCCGCCAGGACCCAGATTATGGATGACCGTCAGGATTCGCATCAGGGAATCAACGGGAACACCGGATTGGCAACCGCCCGCGTTCCCTGCGGAGCAGCACCCAGACCATCGCCATACGCACGATTCCGCGGATTGTTGCCTATCGACCAATCTGTCCCCAATACCGAGACTATCTCACAACTTGAGTATCCATCGGTGGTTGCAGTCGGGCGAACCCGATGCCCACCTCCTGAAATATGGGACCGACCAACGCGTTTGTCCTGTGCGAGTCGGCATCCTGCCAGTGGGATTACCCATGGCCCGACCCGCTTTGGAGCGGTTCCTATGCGCACGGCCAGAGTGTTGGTTTCCTGCGTTGTTGTCGGAGTCATGTCCCTACCGGTACTCGCCCAGCCGAATCAGGGTGGCGGCCGCGGGGGCCAACCCCAGCCGCGGGAGCGGCAGGGCGGCGGCCCGCAGGGGGCGGGTGGCCCGCGTCAGGCCATGTCCCCGGAGAAGGCCAAGGCCGCCTGGGAACTCGAAGCCCAGAGCGTGGCAAAGAAGCTCGGCCTGAGCGAGAACGAAACCGCCGCGCTCGTCAAGGCCTACACCCAGGCCCGGGAGAGCCACAACGCGGCGACCCAGGCCTTGCGGGAGCGGGCACGCGAGGGCGGTGGCGGAGAAGGTGGCGACGAAGGCGGTCGCGGCCGCATGCGTGAGGGCATGCGAGAACTTCAGGAACTCAATGCCGCCGAACGGACCAAGCTGGAGAAGTCGCTGGGATCGTCCCTCTCGCCGGAACAGACGCAGAAGGCCGTCGCAGTGCTCGGGACGTTCAATCGGCGTTGGGACCAGATGGTTGACACCATCGCCGGGTTCAACCTCGAGGGCGCCAAGCGCGACCAGGCCCTCGACGCGATCGAGGAGTTCGTGACCGCGCAGGCCAAGGCGATGCCCGGCCCGGGCGCAAACCGCGAGGACATCGATCCCGAAGCACTCCGCAAGACCATGCAGGAGTCCCGGCAGAATCTCACCACGGCTCTCAAGCCCGTGCTCTCCGAGGACCAGATGAAGCAGTTTGAGACGATGCTGAATCCTCGCGGCATGGGCGGCCGAGGCGAGGCCCAAGGCGAAGACAACGCTCCGCCACGCCGTCGCGGCCGCGGCCAGCCAGGCGGTGGCGACGGAAACGGGGGCTGATCGCGAAGCCGGATTCCAACCAGGTGCTTCCGAAAGCGGCGCCGTTGGGCGCCGCTTCTTTACTGCGCACACACTGTGTAGAAAAGTGGCGCCACCGGCTGCGGTCCTACCGCAACCAATGGCGCCGGATGGAGGCGCTCCCTACTCAATCACGCATGCGGCTGCCGCACGCGAACTCACCTCCCTGTCCCAATCACTACTAGACTCAGCGCGAACCGCAAGCCCTGCGCGACCCTAGTTTGCGTCTCAAGATTCACGATTCCTGGCGCGCCGTTTGCTTCCACTGGCACAGAGCGATTGTGTCCATTGTTGAGCTTGTCGGGCGGGTGAGAAGGTGAACCGGACACTCACCGATGCACTCGCCGCTCGGGCATGATCGCCGACAACGCGACCGATGCTCTCGCCCTCGCCTGTCCCCTGTTCGTGCTCTCCGAGAAGGGTGAGGTTGTAACGAAGGCCGACGCGGCGGGCGTCATCCCCGGAGCCACGCCCGATCAATGGATCATCGCTCAACTCCGCACACTCCGGCCGCACTGGTGGCCGAAGTCCGCGGGTGGCGGAGCAAGCGGCGGTTCACGGTCGCGGCGGTTGCGATCGTGTCGGCGCTGCTGACCAAGACCCCAGAGGCGGAAGCCCTGATCGCGGAGCGGACGAAGGCGCTGACGGCCGAGCGGGACGCGGCGGTAGCAGAGGCCGCGAAGGTCCGGGGCGAGCGCGCGGCGGAGCGGATCGACGCGGCGCTGTCCGATGCGTTCGCCAAGTGCGGGGCCAAGCCCGAGCACAAGGCCGACTACCTGACGCTGGCCCGTGGTCTGTTCACGGTCGATGAGTCGGGCCGCGTCGTGACCCGCAAGGATGCCGCCGACACCCTGCCCGGAGTGGAGCCGGCCGCGTGGATCGTCAGTCAGTTGCGCGCCCAGCGGCCCCACTACTGGCCGGTGAGTGTGGGCGGTGGAGCCGCCGGCGGCCGGAACGGCATCGCCCTGGGCGATACGGGCTGCTACAACCCGCGCAGCCCCAAGTTCAATCTGAGCGATCAGTCTCGCTACGAAAGGCGCTATGGGAAGGCCGCCGCTGACGCCGCGATCCGGCAGTACGGGGGCCGGGCATGATCGGCGACGGCCTGCTTGACCGTATCAACAAGTTCGCCCAGCGGGTCCGCCTGTCCAATGCTGACCTGTGGGCGATCGTGGAACTGAATCGGTTCATGGCGGACGACGTGCGCCGGCCCCCAACCGAGGCCGACGTGGAAGCCTGCTGCCGGCACGTCGGCGCGGACGCGAACAAGGTACTGCTGTTCTACTTCGGCGCTCGCCCTGGGCGGTGGTGGCGGTGGATGCACCGGGTCAGGCGGGAACGATGATCCTCGTACAATCGTCCCCATGACTGCGAAGATTCCGCCACTACCGACGCACAACATCCGCCGACACGTCGTCATCATCGGTGCTGGTGCTAGCCGCGCCTGCTGCCCGAAGGGCGACGCTGCCGGTCGGAAACTGCCTGTCATCGCCGACTTCATCGAAACCCTCAAGCTTCGGCCGAAGTTGGAGGCGGCCGGTGTCTACGTCGATGGGGAAAACTTCGAGGCCCTCTACTCCCGGCTCGTGGCCGGTGGGAAGCACGCCGCGTTGGTGAAGAACCTGGAAGACGAGGTGTTCAACTACTTCACCGAGTTACGGTTGCCGAAGGAACCGACGATCTATGACCACCTCGTGCTGTCACTTCGATCGAAGGACCTGATTGCGAGCTTCAACTGGGACCCGTTCCTGATTCAAGCGGTGCGCCGGTGCATCCCGATCGCAAAGCCCCCTCTCTGCCTGCACCTGCATGGGAACGTGGCGACTGGTTACTGCGTTCGACACGAGCGGCCAAGCATCGGCGACCGGGGCAACAACTGCCGGCAGTGCGGAGAGCCGTTCGTGGACAGCCGGCTGCTGTACCCCGTGGCCCAGAAGAACTACACGGCTGATCCCCTGATCGCTCTCGCGTGGAAGTCCGTGCAATCGGCGATGAAGAACTGCTTCCTGCTGACGATCTTCGGATATGGCGCGCCCGCCACCGACGTTGAAGCCGTGAAGCTGATGAAAGAGGGCTGGGGCGACGTGAACGTGAGGCAGATGGAGGAGACGGAGATCATCGACATCCGCTCGGAAGACGACCTGTGCAAGACCTGGGACCCGTTCATCCACTCCCATCACTACCAGACCCACACCACGTTCTACGACTCCATGCTGGGCCTGCTTCCCCGGCGATCGGTGGAGATGATGTTCCGTCAACTGGTCGATGCCGAGTTCATCGAACACTTCCCGCTGCCGAAGGAAGCGGACTGGTGGGAACTGCGGGAGTGGGCGCGGCCGTTCGTTGAACAGGAGGAAGCCGCCGCGAGCGCCGCTGCTGCCGCAACGCCAGCCGGCTCCGCCAAATCCCCGGCTCCGAAGCCGAAGCACAGCGTGTCCAAGAAGGCTAAGGCAAAGCCGAAGGCAGGAAAGAAGGCTGCCGCGAAACAGCCGAAGGCAAAGAAGAAAAGGGCGAAGAAGAAGAAAGCGTAATCAGCGGGGCCGCCAGATGGACCAAGAAAACCTGCCTGAATCCGCAGAGCCGAAGTGGAAGCAGTTCGAGCGCCTCGTGACGGCGATCCACAAGGCCGAAGCGAAGGGCGGCAAAGTTACATGGAATGATTCGATCGACGGCCGCCAGTTCGATGCCACCATTCGGTTCGAGCACGCGCTATACAGCTATCTGACGGTCATTGAGTGCAAGGACACCGCGAGAGCCGTCCCCGTTGACGACGTGGAAGCGTTCGTTACCAAGTCCCGAGGCGCAGGGGCGAACAAGGCGGTGATGGTCAGTTCCAGCGGATACCAAGAGGGCTGCTACAAGGTGGCCCGCGAGAATCGAATCGGCCTCTACACACTCACGGAACTTGACGAGGCCCCCGAAGGGTATCTCACGGATGACTTGACCCCGGCGGTTCAGGTGCTCGACGTTGAACTTCAGGCAGCCAATGGGGCATGGGTACGGCTGCGCGACGAGGGAGGCTCACTCTCCTACTACGTGATGCACACCCGAGTTCTGATCGGCCGCACCGATCGTCCGCTTTGGGATTGGATCGACGGCACGGTTCGGCAATCTCTGCGGCGGCTACGTGGCACACCAGCCGAGTTCAGCGCGAAGTTCCCACCAGCCACCCGAGTCCGTCTGCCGCACAACGATGGGGAGTTCAACTCGTCAGAGGTGCGGTTCAAGTCCGCCATTGTCGAAGCGCGGGTGATGCGGGACCCTATGGACCCTTCTTTGGTGCCCAAGGTCTACTCGTGGCGCGATGAACTGGAGGGGACCGAGCGGAAGCTGGCTCCGCATCCGATGGCGCTTGGCCACGAGACGGTGATGACTGGTGGGAAGTTCTACGTGAATCCGATGCCGTTCTACTACTACTGCCGGGCGGTCACGAACGGGATGGCTCGCCTCGTGCTCTTGGAGTCCTACCAGCATGGAACTCTGATCCGAGCCGAGCTTGACCAAGAGGCGAAGTACGCCCACTTCTACGTCGAGGTGAAGGATCGGCCGACGTTGAAGCGGCTCCGATACCTGCTGGCCGACTATGACCGCCTGGACGCCGAGCACGAGGCGAAAAAACGGCGGAAGGCGCAAGGCCCTGAGAGCCCCAGCTTGTGACCCCGCTGTGACCCACCAATAGAAAAGGGCCGGTAAAAACCGGCCCTAGAAGCGAGGCGGACGGGACTCGAACCCGCAACCACCGGATCGACAGCACGATCCTGATGACGAAATTCCCCCTCCCACGTGATCAAAAACGGCCTTGGGAGCTTCCTGGAGGGGGACAACAAGGTCCAGTGTTGGGTGTCTCATATGCGTCTTTGGGGCTAGTCAGGACGCATTGTTGGACGCATTTCGACGCATTTTCAGGGACAACCGGACTGATACAAGGAGTGCAGTCCGGTCGTCGAGCGGCGTCGTCCGAGACACCGAGTGCGCCCGACGCGATGTTAGGTGGTGTAGGGCTCGAACCCACAACCACCGGACCAAATGTCCGGTGTTGCCTGACCTTGTCCGAATCTCTGGGTGCTGGGACGCGATTCAGGACGCGTTTCAGGTGGCTGCCTAGGACGCATTTCAAGACGCACTGGCTTTGACGCCTTCTCGTTGGATTGTCTGTCCGGTGCTCGCGTCTGGCGTGCGCCCACGAATGCCGGGACCACCGGCCCCCGGGGTAATCCAGACCGGCGTCGCCGACCGCTGGGATAATCCACGATGAGGCGACGACGGCAGCAGGCGACCGAGCCCGAGCATCGGCTGCACCAACAAAGACAGCGGCTGCACGACCTGGTGCTTGTGAACGTAAATGCCGGCGGTGCGGCATGAACTTCGACGTCCTGCTGAGCCGTGTGCCCGGCATCGGAGAGCACCTGTCGAAGGGCGGTGACACCTATCAAGTGACCGCGGTGCAGCACGTGCCGCTGGATGAGGACGGCAGGGCCTCGTGTGGTTGGCACGCTCTTCTTGACGCGGTGCTCATTCCGGAGCCGCCTCCCCAACGGCGGCGAAAGACGAAGCAACGACGATGATGCTCTGTCGGCTTCGGACCGGGCGTCGGGGCTCTCGCCTTCGGCGGAGCCCCGCGCCCGCACGCCGAAGCCAAAGGCCGCCTCTCCCACAACCCCCTGTTGGCTCGGTTCAGGGGCTGAGGGGCCAGCCAAGCCTTGTGATGTCGACATCGGCGCTCCCCACTCGGTCTGACTGACCCCGCCGCGTACAAACAACGGTGACTAGCAGAGGGACCAGAGCCCTCTCAGTGCCGTTGCGGTCCATACCCTCGCTCATGCCGGAGATCTGCCTGTATCACCCTTGGATCGAGCCACCGTACCACCGGACTGTTGCGAGCCTGATGCTCTACTGGGACCAGCTTCAGACCATCGTGCCATCGAGCATTGCAACTCCCTACCGTCGATTGCACAACCGCAATGCAGTGGATCTGGGGTTTCTGCGTCCGAGGGTAGTTTCCCCCGAGATGGCATCGGTGGTCAGCGCCGGCGACCAGTTCGTCGCCACGATCGATGATCCAGCGGTCCGGGCCGAGGCAAGACGTTGCAGAAAGTCCCGCAGACTCAAGGACGTCATGACCGCCGATGTTCACCGCGAGAAGCTCTCGCACGAGCTCCGTTACCGGATCCTCGGCGAGGGTTCTGGCGCCCAAGACGATTGGGTTGGCATGTCCCACGGATTCGCCTCTTCCTACATGACGGTTCTGGCAGGATGCGTCGCGGCCGAGGACGGCTCGGCACCGGTTACCGACCGCCCGACGAGCCTTCCGGTGAGCTTGGCACGGATCGCGGATACATCCGGTGCCAAGGGCGCAGAGGGTGTCGTCGCCCTGCTTTCGCTCAACTGCATCCACATCAATAACACGACCCCGCTTGTTCGAATCATGAGGTTTCGAGACAAGCACCACGACGCCCTGCTGCGATACCGCAAAGCCGTTCGTACTGCGTCACGATCGGTGTCCGGAGCCCGCCCTCCAGAGATACTGATTGCGGATGCTGAGGCCCTGGTGCGCGACGAGTTGACACCTACTGAAGTCGACCTGAGCGGCTATTTGCGCGACCACAACATCGACTTCGGGCTCGCAGCGCTCCAGATCGCGGTGAGCACATTGACGGGCGGATTGGTCGGAGGATGGCCTTCAGCCCTTGGCGGGGCTGGAGTGAGCGCTTTCTTCACCGCCGTGAACTGGAGGGTGAAGGCGGATAGAGCTCACCAACGCGATGCACTCGGTTACCTGGTTGCTGCCAAACGCACATTCGGTACACCTCGCTCGTGAGCACACCAGGCTCGGCGCGCCTTGAACGCATGCTGCTCAGCCCCCACGCGTGGCGAACGAGTTTGCCGCAAGTCCAAAGAGTGCCAAGCAATGGGCAGTTGGCCGCAATACCCTCGGACGGGGCCACAACCGGCTCGCGTCCGAAACGCCGCAGGCATCCTGGATCCGGCAGGTCTCGATGGAGCACACTGAACAACGCATCACGATCGCATCAATAAGGATCGAGGGCCTGGCCGACGAACTGGCCCAGAAGGCCGATGCGGAGATCCGAGGCCTCCTCGTTCCGTTCGAGCAATCAGACTTGGAACTGGTCGCGCCCGTGCACCTGTCGGTGCTGGTCACGGATCGAATGGCCGAGCACGTCGACCGGATCAACCACGAGCACAAATCGCGAGCCGGTCCGTATTGCCGCCAGAAGGCGGCGGTCGCGTCGGGTGGGATCATGCTTACCGCGCCCGGTGGGCCCCCTCTCCAGATCACGCTGGTGCTCGACAACTTTCCGTGGGGACGGAGCGACTCCGCGGCAATAGTGGAACGCGTGTACATGCTCGCGTTTATGTTCGGGCATGTCCTTCGTCGAGGGCAAATGGAAGCTGAGGAACAGCCCGGACTGGGCAGAGTCACCGGCTTGCACGCGCGACAGGTTCGAGGCACGGTGGCGGCTGTTCTCACCGCATACGACATCGACCGCACGGCGATCGCTCTCTGCCGGCACTGGCTGCGGTGCGACAACGGCGACCCTGTCCCCGTTGCCGACTTTCTGAGCGCGGGCTTCATTGACGCGGCGCACGCACTCGGGGAGCGGCTGAGTGTCTTCGCGACGATCGACGTCCAGTTCTACCGGTTCACCGGCGTGGGTCTGGAGGATCTGCACCCTCGAATCGGGCCGCTCCTCGCGGAGACCATCCTCATCTTCGTGCACGCCTTGGCCCTCTGCGAGACTGAAGAGCACATCAACTCACTCTTGCAGGCCGCCTCGCAAAGCCCCGGCTTGAAGGAGTATCTCTTGCCCGAGACCGACGCCATCTTCAAGGCGATCAGCGCGAACGAGCAGGCGGATCGGGAGGGGCAGATGGCCGCCGTCTTCGAGCGGATTCTGGGCCGCCTGGGCCTTTGCATCGAGGACCTGCCCGAGGACGGCCTGCACGTCCACGTGTCCGAGCCGGTGCTGTGCCCGCTCACTCCCCGTTCGGAGGGGGCTTGATCTCCGATTTGGCGCCGTCGCCGGGTGCTTGTTTCGATCGCCCCTTCCCGTCCCGTAGGTCCTTCCACCCGTTGCGGGCCATCTCCGCCAGCTCGACTTCCGAGATCAGCGGCTCGCCGGTGCCGATTCGCGCCGCGTACTCCGATTCCCGATCGGTGCATTGACTGGCGAAGAACACCGCATCGCTGAGCTCTACCGAGGCGACATTGATTCGCTCGTCGGAGAGCACGCCGTCGATCGGTCTCGGAGAAGCGACGAGCACGGCGCTCGAGCTGATGGGGCAGTACACAGCCTGCCACGTGTCCTTGAACACAAACGGCGACGAGATTCGACCCTCCATCGAGATCGCGAACACACACCCGTCGCCGAGGAGGAAGGTACCCTTGGGGCGTCTGATGACCTCCCAGTGCGAGGGCGCGAAGGACGCGGGCGCATCGGCAAGGTCGAGCAGGGCCGAGAGTCCGCGGATTTGTCCCTTTGCAGCCACGTTGGTGAAGTCGAAGAGCTGGCCCGCTTGCTGGCGGGCCCATCGAAGAAAGCCCTGCAGATCCAGGGTGCCGACATGACGCGTCAGCAAGTCGCGGAAGGCGTCCACGCGGGCGGGGTTCTCGAGGAGTTCCAGCGCCCGCGTCGCGTAGGGCGTGGGCAGCTTGGCGAGGTCTTTCCGGAGAAGGTCGTCGCACTCGCGGTGCGCTTGGGCCAACATCGCGGCCTTCGCTTCGTCGCTCCCCGCGGTGCGCTCGAGCTGGTCCATCATCGTGGAACCGGTGGCCGCAAACTGTTGGCGCGTTGCGTTGGTGCGGACGGTGAGCATCCAGATCAGCTGCCGGAGCGTTGCCGCGTGCTCCGCGGGGGATTGGCCCTGATCAACAGCGACAAGCGCTCTCGCCTGGGTCTCCTCGACTCCCTGAAGACGCTCTTCGACTCCGTTTTCGGGCTTGCCGTAAAAGAACGAGCTCACTCCGACGTCCTTTGTGCTGAGCTCCTTGGGCGATCTGTCCTTCGAGAACTGCCACACGAATCGCTTCTTGCCATCTGCTCGCGACGCGAACCGATTGAGCAGAAACCGCGGCACATAGTGATTGCGTTCCTTCGTGGCGGACATCGATTCACTCCTGACGGTGCCCCATTAGAGGTCGCGAAACTCGTCACGCCGGCCCTCCGCGTCACGCTGCTTGCCGGCGGTCTCGTAGCCGTCGGCGACACTGCGGAGGACCGCGGCGGTGCGGGGTGAATCCCGCTCGAGCTTCGCGGCCATCGCGCGATACGCATCACGCATCTTGCGCTCGGGGGCGCCGGTGGGCCCGACGTAGTGCACGCCGCGCCTGTTGTGGATGGCGATGGCCAGGCCCGACTCGAGCCTCTGGCTCGCGAGCCGCTCGATCCGCTGTCGAACCGGTGCACAGGGCCAGGCTCCATCCTCGTCGGCGGGCGCGAAGGCGAGGACCTTGCCGATGTGGGAATCGCACAGGTCGAGCCGGTCGCAGTCGCCTGCCAGTCGGCGGGCGCTGTCGATCCACTCTCCCAGTGCTTTTTCGTCGACGGTCCCCTCCACGGCCGGCTTGGTGGCCGCGTCGTCGGAGCTTGCAGCGCTTGCGGGCACCGTGGGCCTCGCAGTCCGGAGGTCCAGACCGGGGACGACGTGCCACGCCTCCAGCAGCTTCCATGCCTGTCTAGCACGAAGCCGGCGCTGATCCGCGTTCGAGGATGGGGTTTCCGGCGTCGCCGGCTCGTCGGGAACGGCCTCACCCTTGGCACGATAGACAAGTTGGAGGAGTTCCACGAACAACTCCGGCGATCTCGCCAGCTGTCTGCACAGCGCCCTTAGACCCCGGCCAGAGTGCTCCAGCACGGGCAGCCAGTGCCACTCCCAGTTCACGAGCAGTCGTTCGACGTCGTCGCCCGACCCCGCGTGCTCCTCGATGAAGGCCAGAACTTCCGAGACGCTGTGGGCCAACCACGACAGAGAGGGTGCGCCGAGCTCCGCGGCGGGATCGTGCTGCGGCAGCTGCCTGGTGACGAGCTCGCAGAGGGCAAGGACGCGAGCGACCGAATCTTCGCCCGATTTGCTCCTCACGGTGTCGTGCGTCAGCAGGGCTGCGAGCGAGATCGCGGTGTAGGGCCGTCCCGCCTCGATCAGCCGGGACAGAGCGACCTCGGCCTCTTCAATCCGCAGGAAGCGGAGACTCGCCTGGGTCCAGTACCGTGCCGCCAGCTCGCGGTCCATGTCGTCCAGCGCCTTCCACAGGTCCACTGAGGGGGCCAGCGAGAGCGCGAAGCGGACCGCAGCATCGCGGGGACCAGCCTCACGGATCCGTTGGAGGTGGCCAGCGCCCCACGCTGACCCAACGCGTTGTTCGCGCCTTCGCACGAACCCATCGCCGAAGCGGCGGTTGGTGGTCCATTGCACGTCGGTTGCGCCGGAGATGAGGGTCTCATCGATCATCGCGATCTCCTCCTCGTCCGTCAATACGAGCTCGGCGAGCGTGGCGCCGAGCGCCTCGGGCGATTCGACCTCCTTCGACCAGTCCACCACACCGCGGAGGCCCTCCTCCACTCGAACGGCCTCGACGGCCGCCACCCGCGCCCGGGTGACCTCGTCCTGCTCCTCCTTCCAGGTGGCCTTGCGATTCCCGAGGCCGCGGGGGTTCGCGACAAACAGCCAACGATGCTGGTCGCGGGCGCGGTCCGACTCGAACTTCTTTGCGAGCGGACGGAGCACCTCCAACTCGGCCGGCTCCAAGGCCCAATCCGCCTCCGGGAACTCCTCGTGGTGCTGGATCAGCTCGCGCAGCCCCTCCGCGAGCGCCAGCCGTTCCTCGTTCGACCACCCTCGCGCATCCAAATTCATCAGTGCATTGGCCGCGGCTCCCGCATGCGCCGGCACGGATCGGAACAGCACCGGGAGTTCGCGGACGAGCTCCTCCCATCTCTGCGGGAGGTGACCGGCCATGGTGATGACCCGATCAACGAGGGACTCGGTGAACTCGCGGTAGTCGGCCATGCTGGGCTGCTTGAAGTCCGCCGGCCGCCAGTCCCGGAACTGCGGCTCGGCGCTCGGACTCGAGACGTCATGATCCGACGGCAGAAGGGCGAGGGAGCACCGCCACGCGGCGTCGGGGCATCGACTGCTGACGTGATCGAACGCGTCCAATCGTTGCGACAACGATGCGGCCGTCCCGGGGTGCCAGGGCAAGAGGATCTCTCGGAGGCTGTTCTTGGGCCGGTTGGCCAGCCGGCCCCCCGGATCGGCCTCCGCGAGCCGGCCGAGCAGAACCGCGACCCGCGACACCAGTTCGGGGCTCCACGCCAAGCGTTCGAGCGCCCACAGGAGGTAGGTATGCGGGCTGGAGCCGAACATGCCGCCCTCGGTGAAGATCGAGGTGAGGACGGCACGGTCCTCGACGACGCGCTCGGCCGCGGCCAGGAACACCTCGGGGGCGGCCTCGGCCAGATCCGGGAGCCAGGGCCCGAGGGACAGCCACGAGTCGGAGAGGGATTCGGTGTCCAGCAAGGTCCGAACGAGGCCGGCGGCGATGCCGGGACCATCCATGTCGCGAAGTCGGTCGCCGCGAACGGCGAGCATCGCAATTGAGCTGACCAGCCCCTCTCGCAGTTGGGTGGACTCTTGATGTGTCTTGTTCCGCAGCGACTTCATCCACCGGTCTTCCGGGGCAAGATCCAGCGCAGGATCGCGGGTGCCGAGCACCCGGAGCGCCACCTCAGAGAATCGCTCCATCAGGTCGTGCGTGAAGTGGGGTGCAAGGTGCTCCCAGGCCACCCGCCAGGCCTTCCAATCCCAGTGTTTGCCGGCGACCTGGAGAGGACCGCCGGGCTTGCGCCACTCTGCGGCTGTCACGAAGACGTCCCGGTATTCGCGGTCCGCGAGCCTGGCGACGGCCGTGTGATCGGGGTGTTCGGCAACAGTCCAACGACGAGCAAGAACGAGCGGCGCGAGCAGGCTGGCCGCAGGTTCCTGAAGCCAGGGCAGATCCTGGAGGCCACTGTGCCCTAAGGCCCACAGCACCGCTTGAAGGCTCCCGCGCGATTCTCGTGCGATCCGTGCGGCCTCATCGGGCCGGTACCCGAACGGTGAAAGTTCTCTCTCGATCGCCTCTCGTCGGAGAGGCGGCAGGTCCAGTCGCGAGCCGGGGCGCTCCGCCGCACCACCGAGGTCGTTCCGCTGCGGAACGACCAGGTGAACATTCCGCAGTCGTGCCGAACGCAGGTCCGGGACGAGCGTGGGGTCGGCAACCACCACGATGTGCGGCGAGTGCAGAGCTCCGAGGTGGTGGATGGCCCCCGCCCCTCGTGCAATCAGCGTACGGGGCGCAAGGTCCACGGCGACGGGCCCCGATTCCGAGCCCAGCACGACTGCATCTACAAAGCAAACGACCTCATCGGCGGACTCCGCGGTCACAGCGAGGTCATCCCGGGGATCGGCGAGCCATGCCCTAAGCGTGGCGGCCTCTTGGTCCCGGCCGCCGATGATCAACGCGGGGGTTGCCGGCTTTGTCAGCGGGGTCAGGACGTTGCGGCGCCAACTGGTGTCGACATCATCGAGTTCCGCGACGGGCGTCCCCCGCTCATTGTTGAACCAGACGGCGACCGCGGGGGCCAGGTCGAACCACTCGGAGAGCACCTGCCCGTCGACAACACGAACATCCAGCCAGGCACCCTCCGCCCTTCGCGCGGCGATCCAGGCGTCCTTTCCGGCCCAGACGTTCGGCGTAACAAACACAAACGTCGTTGCGGTGGGATCGACGCCCGCCGGCGCGGCGGTGCGCTTCTTAAAGTCGCTGTCCGCCTTCAGTTCCGGGTCCTGCCCGACACCCATCTCCCAGGCCGAGGCGCCGGTCGGGATGTACGGGTGCCTGGAAGCCGATTCGACGCGCCCATCCCATCCGGTCAGGCGGATGTCGTCGCCCGCTGGAATCGTCAACGATCCGAGTGTGCCGGGTATGGTGGTGGCCACGATCAGCCGGCGGACGACAAGGGGGAGGAGTTCCTGCGCATCACGGCGCGTCGATACGAAGTACGCCGCAAGGTCGAGGGAAGTCACGAGTTGTCGAGCCACACTGAGCTCCTGGGGCTCCCGCGTTCCAAGGCGGCGAACGGGTGGTGCGCGGCCGTGCAGGGCACGGTTGGATCAGGTCTGGAGGGGGATCTGCACGATCGGATTGATGGGTTCGAGTTGGTTCCTGTAGCGGCGGAGAACCTGGTCGTACAGGTCCGCCACACGCGGCGCCTCGACCGTGACGACCAGGGCGTATCGGATCTTCGGCGCCGAGGACACGCTGTGGCTCTCAGCCCTGGCGTTGTAGTGCACATCAAAGACCGGTCCGTTGAGACTCCGACCAAGCTTGGTAACCTCGGCGTGCAAGCAGGTCTCCCACTTGTGGGCGTCGCGGCGGAGCTTGTCCTCGGTCGGGTACAGCGCACCCGGCCGGAAGAATGTGTCGGTCTTGGCGTGGAGCGCATCGGGCGGATCACGGTTTTCCTTGTCGGGGCGGAAGAACACCTCCAGTCCGCTGCGGGTGTAGTTCCCGGAGTGGCCGGGGTCTACGGGTGTCGAGAAACAGAATGTCGCCCGGATCGACACGCGGCCGGCGAGCTGCGCACCGGGCATGGGGATCGGAGCGCGGACAAACTTGCGGGCCTCCATCTTGCCTTGGTAGACGACGGACACCATGCCCGGCGGGCAGATCACCATCGCCTCGATGGTCCGCGCGATGCGCCCCCACCCGATGTCGGTGCGCGAGAATCCTGGGTTCTCGCTGCCGTGGATCAGTAGCGCTTTGATCGCCAGCGGCGAGAGATTCTGGCCGAAGTGCGCGCGGATCCCCAGCGCCGACCGGAGCGCATCGGGCGAGGCGAAGCTGGTCCCGGTGACTCCGACAACCCTAGGAACGGCGTCGGCGTCCAGCACCAGGTAGGGCTCGCGGTCGCTGCCGCCGAAGGCGAGCAGGTCTGGCTTCACGATCCCGGGGCTTCGTCCGGGGCCGATCGAGCTGTACACGGCACGCTTCCATTTCACACCGGCAGAGTCGCAGGCGCCGATGGAGAGGCCGTTGACGCAATCCGCCGGGACCTGGATGCGGTTGTGCCGGAGCTCGGCGTCATCTTCGCCGCCGTTGCCGACGGCGATCGAAGCGATGGTGGTTCCCTCCGACAGGTACTCGTCAAGGACACTGGTCCACGCGTGCACGTCGTCGTCATCGACCGGCATCGCCGGGCCCATGCTGAGGTTGATGAACTCGTACTGCTTCGTCTCCAACACGGACTTGATCCGCTGGAGCACGTCGTACAGCTCGTAGGGGTCGTGGTGAGACTTCTCGTCCAGCACCCGATAGTGGTCGACGGCGGCGAAGGGTCGTTCGGCCGCGGCATCAGGGTCGATGCTCCCGAACAGCAGGGCGGAAGTGACGGCGTGGCCGTGGAGGTGCAGCTCCTTCAGCGGCCTGCCAACCCCGTCAGTGTCGTGGGCGACCGCCCAAGGCGACAGCGGGGAACGGTCGGGCAAGCCGCCGTCGAAGACTGCGACCCGGAGCGACGGATCCAGGGGCGGCTGCGTGGGGAGCGAGACCTTGCTCCCCTTCGGCGCAAGACCGCGGATGATCGGCCTCATCACGCGGATCCTGGGCATCTCGCGGGCGGCGCGGAGGAACGAGAACTCCGCGATCTCACCGATCCGGGCCTTGGGGGCCTTCATCCGAAGGAAGCAGAGCCCGCCGGCATAGAACCGCAGGTCCATGTCCGCCTTCACGCCCAACGGCCTAAGGAACGCCCGGAATCCCTCCAGGATGTAGTCGTCATGGCGGCGATCGCTGGCGTGGAGCACCACCTCGAACAGGACCTCGTCGTGCTTCGAGAACACGGCCTTGATCTTGCCTGCGGGCTCAATCGCCGCGAACTTCTCAACGGCCGCGAGGTCATCGGCCCCGACGGTTTTGATGGTCCACCGCGGGAGCTTGTCGGCCCAATCGCGGAAGGCGCCGCGGGGCCCAGCCACGAAAACCTCCGTGCTGGGCTTGGGCTCGGGCACCCTGCCCATGCTGCGACGCTCGGGCGTGACCTCCACCCCGCGGCTGCCAACCGTGCGGAGGCCCACGGCGTTGATCAATCGACTGGGAAAATAGCTCTTGGCGATGTACTCCGGATGCAGCGTGATGCTCGCCACCGTCTGGTCGTGCGGACACGCGAGATCCGGGAGCGCTTCCAGCCGGCGGACCGCGGCGACAAGCATGGGCTCGAGCCGCTCACGGGCGGCCGGGATGGAGTACGGCGCCTCGCGTTCGACCGGACGGCCCGGTACCACGATGGGCTCGACGAGGTTCTCGCCGCGACCGAGCAGGAAGTTGGGGCGCTGCGGCATGGTGGGATGCTCCGGCCGTCATTCATCGTGATGACGAACCGCCTTGCGTATGGTGTCGCGGCTGATGCCGGTCAGTTCATGGGCGTCCCGTTGGGAGACGACGTCTGACTGCGTGAGGATTCTTGCCAGGTCGATCCGATCGGCCTTCCGGAGGCCCTCGGCGTGCTGCCGGACGATGCCGCGGAGCCGATGATCGAGCGGTTCGCCGCTCACGGCGGCGGCGCGTCGGGCCGCGATGATCGACCTGTAGATGTCGCTGAACGACTTGCCCTGGAGGACGATCCCCAGTGCGTGCTGCCACGGCGCGTCGTGGGGCATGGCGTCCCCGACGAACTGGTGCACCGCCTCGGCGACCTGGTCCGCAGTCGGCAGGCCGAACTCGACGACCATGTCGAACCGTCGCCAGACCGCCGGATCGAGCAGATCGGGGTGGTTGGTGGCGGCTAGCAGCAGGCCGGTCGACGGCCAGTCATCGATCTCCTGCAGGAGCACCGTGACAAGGCGCTTCAACTCGCCGATCTCGGTGCGATCATCCCTCCGCTTGGCGATCGCGTCGAGCTCATCGAGCAGCAGGACGCAATCCTGTGTCTTGGCGTAGTCCAACACCTGACGGACATTGCCGCCGGTCCGGCCCAGGAAGCTGCTCATGACCGCGGACAGGTCCAGGACCAGCAGCGGCTTGCCCAGCTGAACGGCCAGCCACTTGGCAGCGAGCGTCTTGCCGACACCGGGGGGGCCGGTGAACAGGGCCGACCTCGTCGGATCGAGCCCTGCCTCTCTCAATCGCTCACCGGCCTGTCGCTCGGCAACAAGCGTCTCAAGCTGTGATCGAACCGCGTCGCTGAAGATGGGGTCCACCTCCAGTTCGGCAGCGTGCTCGACGCGGAGCAGATGGAGCTTGGAATCGAGATCAACCGGGACCGCGTGCTCGGCCTGCCGTCGCAGCGGCGATGCGCGGGTCGGCCCTTCCTTGAGGAGCTCGGCGACCCCAGCGGCCATCTGCGGCGCCGTGTCCCGGTACCGCTTGGACAGCTTGTAGAGGAAGAGATGCACGTCTTGGGGACGGCCGGCCATCGCTAGCCGGGCCAAGTGGACGAAATCCTTGGACAAGTCATGTTTCTGTTCCGGCTGTGCCATTTCACCTCTTACTCAATGGTAGCATTGACTGGACGATTTCGCAACGTCTACAATGGTTTTCGTCCACATGGCCCGAGAAGGCGTACTTTTCCGGTCCTGCGGGATGGCCGAGTCGGGGCATAGGGGAATGGAGATCGTCATGGCGAGCAAGAACTACAGCGTCGGACCGCACGAGGATGGCTGGCAGGTGCGGCGCGATGGCGCGCATCGCGCTTCGGAGGTGTTCCAGACCAAGGCACCGGCCATCGAACGCGGCAAGGAACTGGCCAAAGAGTCTGGAGGGGAGTTGCGGATCAAGGGGGAGAACGGCCGGATCCAGAACCCCAACAGCTACGGGAACGATCCCAATCCACCCAGGGACCGCCGGCACTAATCGCAGTTCGCCGACGATCAGATGCGATGCAGGCGGACGGAGCCGCAACGTCACAGCGGATGTGTTCAAGAACGAGATGCGTGGGCAGAACGAGCAGGTATGGTGAAGGAGCACAAACGATGGGCTGGGATGAACAGAGTTCACGGGACCGGGTCGAGCAGCACAGTTTCGAGGACGAGGAGATCGAGGTGGCGGACCTGGCCCGCACGATGGACTTCGCGAACCTCAGCACCAAGCAGGTGCGGCGCGCCGAGGCCGCTCACCTGTACGCCGATGTTCCGAACTTCCACGCCGCGGTGCTGGATGCCGGCGCGGACAAGCAGAAGCAGAAGAAGCTGATCCGCGCGGCCAGCGTGCTGCGCAAGGTGCAGTCGGACCTGCTGAAGGCCCCCGAGATCATCGGGGACGATCAGATCGGCCGGATCCAGCTGCAGGCGGCGCGGCTCCACGCTCTTTGCTACAAGCCCTACTCCGACGAGGCGCAGCGGGCCCTCCGCGCGGTCGTGATGGGGATCACGCTGAACACGTACATGTACGACGTGTTCAACGGCGTCTTCGATGACGTGCGCAACTTCCAGAGCGCCGTCGGTGTTGCCGCGGGGACTAGCCTGATCGCCAACATCGGGACCCACGGCGACCGGGAACGCATCTGCCTGGGGAGCAGCGCGAACCTGGCGGCTAAGGTCCTGGGGGCCGGGAACACGGTGACGGTCACCGAAGAGGTGTACGACCATCTCCCGGAGTCCCTACAGGCTCGGTTCGACAAGGCGGGCGTGGTGGCGGGCCATCAGACGTTCAAGAGCCGGGGGCTCCGATGGAGCACGGCGCCGGAGGTGGCCGAGGAGCTCGACATCGATTGGGACGAGCAGTGGTGGCGGGAGCAGACCGAGGCATACCGCGACGAACTGCCGCTCGCCGACATGGAGGTGTCCGAGGCAGAGGTCGCGATCGACGTCGGTTCGTTGACCGAGCGGAACAGCCGGCGCACGGAGGCGATCGCGGTGTACGCCGACCTGGACGGCTTCACACGGCACGTGCAGAACGCCGAGGAGGACGACGAAGTCGCGGCCCTGGTGCAACAGCTGCACATGATCCGCCACGAGTTCCACGCGATCCTCAAGGACGACTACTCCGGCGTGGTGCTGCAGCATCAGGGTGACCGGGTCTTCGCGATCCTGCACGAGCCATGCGGCGACGATGACACGAGTCACGGGCGTCGGTGTCGGAAGGCCATCGATGCGGCGATCGGCGTGCAGTCGTCCATGGAGCAGGTGCTGAGAGGCCGACTCGGAGATCGGAAGGACCTGCGGGTGGCCGTCGGCCTGGCCGTGGGTCGCGTGCTCGTCTCCCGCCTCGGGAAGAAGGGCCAGCGGGAAGTGATCTGCCTGGGGCCGGAGGTGATTATGGCCGAGGATCTGCAGCTCGAATCGACCGGCGGGCAGGTCCGGCTGACAGAGGAGCTGTACGAGACGATCAACGACGAGGTGCTCAAGGGCGAGTTCAAGGAGGATGATGGGTCGTTCGTGGCGGACGGCCTCACGTTCCGCCGGCTCGACGACCTTCGTGAAGAGGCGGCGGCGAGGAGCGGCAAGCTCGGCGCCGTCGCAGAGGCAGGCCGCGTCCGGGTGGTCACCGACAATCCCCGTCCGCAGAAGCCCTGGATGCCCGAGCCGTGACGGCGTGGTTCGAGTCCGATCCGGCGCGGTGGGCCGGCGAGCAGGAGATTGCACACCGCCTTATGGAGGGCGTGACCGCGACGATCGACGAGTCCGGACGGTCCGTGATCCGCGGCACGTTCCGGCTCCTTTCCGAGCACGGCACGGAGCTTGATCGATTCGCGCTTCGGTTCGTCTACCCGGATGGGTTTCCGTCCCGTGGACTGCACCCCAGCGTCTACCTCGACAGCCACCGCGACCGCTGGCGGAACACGGTCGACAGCCACATCGAATCGGACTGGAAGCTCTGCCCCTACGTCCCGGGAGAGTCCGAGGTGAACTGCCTGCGCCCGGATGCGCTCGCGACGATCCTCGCCCGCGTCCATGTGTTCCTTCGCCTGGAGACCATCTACCAACGGGACCTGGTAAAGGAACTGACGACCGGGATCAAGGCCCGGTGGCCGGGGCCGCAGCGATCGCACGGGGACCTGGGGCTGTTGGAGGCCGCCCGCGAGAGGCGCCCCTCTCCCAACGGCCCCTGCATCTGCGGGAGCGGGAAGAAGTACAAGAAGTGCCACCTGTGGAAGCTGTCGCGGCCGAAAGGTCGCCGCTAGATGGCGCCGAGTTTGCGGGTAGCTTGGCGCAGTTCGTGGCACGCCGGCCCCAGTTCGTCGGCCAGCGAGCAGCCCTCGCGGCACACGTAGGTGATCGGGGTCACCCCCAGCAGGTCGGTGGGTATCTTGAGATCGCCCCCATGCTGCCGCATCAGGAACACGCGCTCGCGGCCGAGCTTCCCCATGAACAGGCCGAGCTCGAACACCACGTTGTCGCGGGGTCCCTGGTACTGCTGGTCGCGGCTCGCGATCTTGTCATCGGGGCCGAAGACGAACAACGCGAAGTCTGCCTCCGACACCTGCCGTATCAGGTCGTCGACGGGAATGCCGGACGGCCCAAAGACCCCAGTGGTCCAGATTTTGACCACCAAGGGGTCGTGTTTGAGCTGTTGCTGGACCTCCCGCGCGACACTGAGCCCCTCGACGGATGACCCCAGGAACAGGACCGGCATCGGGTTCGCGGGCCGATGGAACTTCTCGCGTTGCCGGAGTCGTTCCGCCAGGATCCTGCTGGCCGCCTTCCAGAGACTGCCTGACGTCTGCTCCGCGATCGACTCGAACGTCTCCCCTGCCAACTTGAGGACCGTCACCGCGTCCCGCGCCTTGACCGTCGCCGACCTCGGCGCGGCCGGTTCAATCACCGCCATCTCCCCGATCGTCTCCCGCGGACCGCGCGCGGCAACCGCACGGTTATTCACAAACACGTCCGCAACCCCGGTGAGAATGAAGTAGACGGTGTTGTCGGCGGCTCCCTGTTCGATGATCGTCTGGCCCGGTTGGAACTCAACCAGCTCGCCGTGCTCGGCGAGCAGCGCCGCCACACCCTCATTGTGCTGAACAAGCCGGCTGTCGAGCAAGGCGTCGACCAGCCGTTTGCGGCCCGCGTCTCCCACGAAACGATCCTTCATGACGATCCTCCCGGCCCGCATGCCCGCGGCACGACCCCGTCGCGTGAATCAATCGATCCCCCAGTGCCAGTTCGAACGGTAGATCACCGCTCCCTTCATGCCGGCCCACGGCACGGGCTCCCACATGGGCCTTCCCGCCGAGATCCTTGTCGAGTCGTTCATGCCATCGTACACGGCCTTGGTCATCCAGGAGGAAAACCCGCCCTCTCGCATCGCGCAGAGTTTGGCCGCGTAGTTCGCTGGCCGCCCGATCCACACGAGGTCGTTGTACTGGCGAATCCCGGTCTTGACCACCATGAGGGGACCGGCATCGATCCCGACGACCTGACGGAGCTCGAAGTCCGTGCCAGAGTACTTTGCCTTGATGGCAGGGTTGATGATCTCGCGGACAGCGTGGTTGATGCGGAGCGCCGCCCGAGCGGCGCGGGTGCACTTGGAGTCGTCAACGAAGACTGCCATGACACGATCGCCGTCGAACGCCGTGATCTCGCCGGACTCCGCACGGATGATCCTTGAGGCCGCCACCAGGTACATCTTGTAGACCTTGGCGGCGAATCGGTCGTTCTGGCTGTCAACGAGCGCCGTCGACGCCACAAGGTCGGCGTACAGCACCGCACCATCGATGTCGACAGCCTCGTTGCCCAGTGTGAGGTCCACAGTCTCCGGGACCTTGCGGCCCTGCCTGCGGACGAACTCTGAGTTGATGATGCTCGTGACTTCGCTCTTCAGGTCGTTTGTGAACCCCATAGTCACCCTCGATACAGGTACGCGACGGCTGCGGCCCAGAGGATGACACCGCTGAACAGGTAGCCGAGTGCGTACTTCATCGCGCCGTGCTTGCCGGCGGCGATCTCTGCGTTGACGTGTGTCTGCGCGATCAGGTCGTTGAGGTACTCGGCTGGCCCGCACGCGAGCACCGCCTCGCGGTATTCAGAAGCGTTGCGCTTGCAGATCTTGCCAAAGTAGATCAATGACCCGGGCCCCTCGGTTTGTGGAAATGTGGCCACCCAGCAGAAAAACAGACTGACGACACAGCCAGCCGATCCGCACAACGCAGCCAGGATCTGATCCCAGGTGACCGCCGATGGCTCGGGCACCACGGCGGCGATGACCCCAAGGAGGGCGGTGTCGATCGTCGCTGCGAAATTGACCTTGCTGTCCACCGATGCGATCGCCTCGATGTTCCGATCGAGGATCTGCTCCTGCCGCTCGATGAGCCCCTGCAGTGTGCTGTCGTCCATAGTGGCTGGAGGATAATCCCTGAAGTCGCCCACAGACGGACGACCAGCAACAATCTGGAAGGACTATTGGTGTTGCTTATAGGTTTGGGGGGGTGATTCAGCGCACTTTTGTCGGGTTCACGGAGGGCGATTCAGCGCATACCGGAGGGCGATTCAGCGTGGACAACTCCCGCTGTCCCTCACTTATCCACAGGCCCAGTTAGCTTCAACGATCGCGGCATCGCGACCCACCCGCGTGACAGCGGCGGCAACGACGGCCGCAGCACCAGCCCCCCTATCACCTCGTCGATGCGGGCATCTGGATACACGGCGCACACCTGCCGCAGCGCGTGCCGGAACTCCTTCTTGAAGTCCTTGGACCGGGCGTAAGCCGGCCCGAACTGGTCCTTGAGGTTCTGCCAGCTCAACTTCACACCACCCGGTTTGGTCACGCGGCAGAGCCGATGCGCCAGCCATGTGTACACGTCCAGAGCCAGCGACGAGTGCTTGAGAGCACCGAGCGCCCGGTAGTCCAGCGGCACCGCGTGCCCCACGAGCGTGTTGTAGAAGTCTTCGGAGAGTTCGAGAACGCCCGGCCACAGCGTCCGCTGTGACCCATCCTGGTCCCCTTGGTGAAGCCAGGCCTCGAACCGCTTGATCGGCTTGGCATCCAGCGTCACGGCCTTGCCGTGCGCGAACATACCGATGGTCATGCGGCACGCCGCGAGGGCTTCCATCTGCCGCTTGAGGGCGGTGTACCCACCGCGGGGGCCCCCACTGGTCTGCATGCCCAGCCGCGTGAGGAACTGCCGCATGCTGTCGCCGATCTCAACGGACCGGTTCCGCGTCCGCACAGCTTCAGAGGAAACGTGGACCAGGACGAGACGGGGCGTCGCTCCATAAGGCAGAGGCTGATCCACCCAGTCGAGCCCGTTGTAGAGCTTGCCGGCCTCCAAGAGCAGGCTCGCGTGCCCGCTCCGCCGCTCGTAGATCCGCTCCACCGTCCGGCTCCTGGGCATCCCGATCTGGCAGAGCACCGAGTGCAGGAAGTCCATGCGGTCCGGCGGCTCCTGCCGGATGGCCGTGGCCGCATCGATCAACCGTTCAATCGTGCGCGGGATCCTGACCAGCTCGCGGCCGCGGCCGTCCCAATCCGGGGGCTCCGAGTCCCTCACCGGATCAGCCCGTTGCTCCGAAGCCACGGCTCGATCGCCGCTTCGAGCATGTCCTGCAGGGTGTTGGGCTCGGTCCCGCTCAACTGGCGTTCGAGCGATGCCCGCTTCAACGCCTTCGCGAGATCCCCTCTGATCCGTGTCGTGATCGACACACGCTCCACGACCGGGCCGGCGTTGGCAATAGCCGGCCGGTTCGAGTACACGAACTCCCGCTCCTTGACGGGATCCACGGCATTGCCAGCGGCCGCCGCGGCCGGCGGCTTGATTCCCTCAGTCAATGTCCTCCTGTCCACCATCTCCCCTCCCCTCACTTCGCTTCGGCGGGCTCTTTGCGTCCCGCCTTCGCCGGTTCGTGCAGGAACACATCGGGCAACAGTTCACTGAACAACTGCTCGACCTCGATCGCGGCGTCCCTGGCACGCGATCCCATATCCCAGACGACACTCCCCTGCCCCGGTGCATCCGCGTAGATCTGCCGGAGCGTCATCGCGGTCGTTGCCAGCGGCAGCGACAGCGCCTGGGCCGCATCCTTCATGTCCTTGGTCAGCCGGTAGTTCTTGCCGACCATGCTCAGCACGATCCTCGCCTCCGGGGCACCGCCCCGGATGTCCTGGGCCTGCCGCAGCACTTCGGTGACTTTGGCCAGTGCCCGCACTTCGAGCATCGACGCCTTGCACGGCACGATGGCAAAGTCCGACCGGAGCAGCAAGGCCCTGCTGGTCTCAGTCTGGCTGCCGGGGCCATCGGCGATGACGAAGTCCGCCTCCTGCCCCAGCGATGGGAGTTCATTCAAAATGGTGTTAGCATCCGCGAGCGTCACCGCCCGCACCTCGGGCGCCGCCTCGCGAACCCACTCCGATGACGATTGCTGGGTATCGCAGTCGGCCAGCACCACGCCGTGCCCATGACGGCACAGCCAGGCGGCGAGGTGGACGGCAAGCGTGGACTTACCGACCCCTCCCTTGCTGTTGGCGATGGTGATGATCATCCCCGATCCGTACCACGGATCGAGCCTTACAGGCAAGCAGTATTTCACGACGGCTCGCAAGCCCCCATGCTCGCCTGCTCGAGAGCAAGCGTGCACGCAGGCCAGCAAGCATGACGACCACCATGCACGACGACGTGCCTGCAACACGGGTGTCCATCTGGCAAGTCTGCCATCACGCTGTCGTGCCGGCTGGCCAGCATGCCGTCAGGCTTGCTGGACAGTCGGACGGCCGGCTGGTTTCACGGTGCAATCCGATCGCGAGCAGCGATCGGGGAGATGTCTGCACACAAAATGGTTCAAGTTGGCAATCAGCAAGTGGTCGGATGAACCGGGCGTCAGGTCAAGTTCTCAAGCTCGATGCCACGGTCAGGCGTTCGGATGAAACGGCCGCGAGAGGGCGGAGCTGGTCCGGGTTGCGGAGCCCCGAGCGGCCGGAGGCCGGCCTTCCTGGGTGTCGATGTTTCCGCCGAGTCGACTCGATTCGTCGACCCTATGTCGAACGCCACCAGCTACACTCGTCGATGCACGACGCCGCGACAATCATCCGCTCCTGGCGGGACACCTTTCTAGCCCAGAAGAGGCTCGCAGAAGGAGCCATGGCCCAGGTCTCCGACGAGCAGCTTCACTCGCCTCTGGCGGCGGGGCTCAACAGTATTGCGGTCATCGTCCAGCACTTGGCGGGCAATTTCGAGTCTCGCTTCGGCTCTGGATGGCTGGAGGTCGATGGCGAACGACCCACGCGTGACCGCGACACCGAGTTTGCAGATCGCCGCCTGCCCCGAGATCAGCTCATGGCCCTGTGGGACCGCGGCTGGCAGACGTTGCTGAGCGCTGTGGACGCTTTGCGCCCGGAAGACCTTTCTCGAACGATTCACATACGCAACGAGCTGCACACCCTGCCGCTCGCGATGGCGCGAGCACTCGCACACGCCGCCTACCACACGGGCCAGATCATGCAGATCGCCCGCGGATTGGCTGGAAGCGAGGGATGGCGGTGGCAGACGGTTCGACCGGGCGGGACGCGAGAGTTCAATCGTACGAAGGGGCTGCCGTACTGACGGCGGGGTCGCGAGCGGGAAAAAAGGAAAACCGCCGGAGCGGGATCGCTCCGGCGGTCGTCCGCGTTCGGTTGGCGCGGCGCGTCAGTCTGCATCACGTTTCGGAGTCCAGGCGTTGACCCGCTCCGCCAGCGTCTTGTCCTCAAACCCCTTGGGTTGGGTCCTGGCCTGGCTGAACAGTGCGGCCAACTCCTCGACCAGCGCCGACTTCTTGCGGCTCAGGGCGGCCGATCCGCGGGCCTTTCCTCCCAGCGTCCCGACCAGGTCGGCAAGCTGGATCTTCTGGTACCCCGACAGCCACTCGGCATCCGGCGTCCAGTGATCGCGGACCGCGACCTTCAACTCCGTCGCCAGCATGCCGAGCAGGGCCGTCTCCCGCTGGCCGTGCCCGGTCAGGCAGTCGGCTAACAGCACCACGAGAAGCTCGTCCAACGCCTTCTCGTTCAGCTTGCACAGCCGCTTGTACGCGTCCTCCTCGTACACGATCCTGTCCTTCTTGAACGGGTCGATCGCGTCCCGCTCCTTGCGGAGCGCGGCGAACACGTCGGACTTGAACGTCTCCGACGCCCCGGCGTGGAGAGTGGTCCCGTTGGCCTCGCGGCGGAGCGCGATCGCATCGCTGGTCACCTTGTCGTGGAGGGCCAGCACGAGCAGCCGCTTGCGGACGATGGCCGGGGCCGTCCGGACCGCCTGCCGCACCGCGATCGCCTCGTGATGCCGAACCGCTGCGGCCTGCCGGTCCGACAGGTCGTTGGCCGTGGGGGGAGGGGGCGGGGCCTCCGGCTTCCCGCCACCGCCCGCCGTCCCGTTCCGCCGCTCGTCCTTGCCGATCCTCGGCACCCGGTAGTGCCGCTCGACCCGGCCGTCCGGCGAAAGCACGAGGAACGCCGTCGCCCGGCACTTGGTCTCTTCGTCGTACCGTCCCTGGGCCTCGCGGACGATCTCATCCTCCTCCTGGTCGAGCGCGTCCAACTCGGCCGATGCCTTGTCGTCGTCCGCGTCATCTTCGCCGATCTCGATCTTCTCCCGCTTCTCGGCCAGCTTGTCGAGCCTCGCCCGCTCGGCCTGGGTGAACCTCGGCTCCGGCTCGCTCATGGAGTACAGCCGGTCCTGCACCTCGGCCCGCTCGCCAACGATGACCTCCTTCCATCCGTCCTCGATCAGCGTCTCCCGCTCCCTGGTCAACGCCGCGGCCTGGGCCTGCATGAACGCCTTCCGCTCGATCAGGACACAGTCGCGGAACAGGTCGGTGCTGACCGCCTCCGCCGGGAGCGAGTCCACGTCGAACAGAGCGTGCTTGGCGTCGATCCACCGGTCCTCGATCAGGTTGCGGACGTGCTGGGCGTGCCTCGGCCGTCCATCCGTCTCCTTCCACACCTCCATCTGCCTCGCCTCGGGCACCGCCGCGAACGCCTCGGCCGTCGCGGTGTCGATCTGGTTCGCCCGGTACGCGTCCTTCACCGTGCGGCACAGCCCGGCCAGCTTCATCCGCTGCCGGATGTACGCCTCGCTCACTCCGAAGTGGGCCGCGATCGCGTTGACTCCCTGGCGGTCGACGCTGGCCATCCGTGCGAACGCCTCGGCCTCGTCCAAGGGGTGCATCCCCTCGCGGGTGAAGTTCTCGGTGAGACTGAGTTCCTCGGCCTCCTCAGCCTCGACCTTTCGCACGACGCACGGGATGGACACTGTCTCATCCTGGTACACCGCCCGGAGCGCCTCCAGCCTCCGGTTCCCCGCGATCACCCGGAAGTGCCCGTTCTCCGGCCGGACCACCAGCGGCTCCAGCAGCCCGTGGGCCCGGATGGAGGCGACCAGTTTCCGGTGAGCCTCCCGCTCCGGCTTGACCCGCCTGGGGTTCCGGAGGTTGGCCACCAGCTTGGACAACGGGACGGTTACGCTCGCCTGACTGTGGCTCGATTGATTGGCCTGCATCGCCAGTCTCCTTGTGCCGAGACGGGCCAAGTCGCTCGGTCGAACCGATCGCACGGGCGCTTGCCTCTCGACGGAGGTGGGCTGCTCTCCTGGCGCGGGGGTCCCCCGCGCGTACAATCACCCCGGCGAGAGGCAAGGGGCATCCACTCATCTCAATGAAGACACGCCCGGCCCCGCGACGCCCCGCGGGGCCGAACCGTCTGTTGACCTGATCCGGCCCGGACCAGCCCCCGCGGCACCTGAGCGGACCAGTGCCCGGCTTGATAGGGCGGGCCCGGCACCACTGGTACGATGTCGGCGTGCCACGCAGGAAGATTGCGAAATACGGGCAGCACGCGCTGAGCGTTCACCGGGAGGGGCTTCCTCGGGAGCCGCAGCTTGTATACATCGCGTGCGCGAATAGGCGCGTGAAGTACCCGGCAGGTCTCAAGTCGAGAGTGGTGTACATCGGGACCACCGAACGGGGCGTGGCGCGGATCGCCGAGAGCGCGGCCAAGAAAACTACCGAACTTCTGACGGAGCACGGATTCAAAACGCTCCACTTCTTCGTGGTCAAGTGCCGTGGAGTCCAGAGCATCGCCATGTGGGAGAAGCTGGAGAGTGCGCTGCTCATGGAGTTCCGGGACATGTACGGCGTGTTGCCTAGGGGCAATCACAAAATCAGCAAGAAGTTCACGTGGGCGTCGATCGAGGAGCACTTCGTCAGGTCAGCGCTCCGGGACACCCTGCTGGCGTACGACTGATCCGAGGTACAGGGAGAGTCATGGCAATCTCAGAGAGGGATATCAAGCTGCTGTGGGGGCGTGCCGCGGGACATTGCTCGGCTCCCGGTTGCCTGGTCAGCCTTCTTCCGCTGCTCGACAACAGCGGAAGCGTCGTGATGGGCGAAATGGCGCACGTGATCGGGCGACGCCCGGGATCGGCGCGGAACGACAGCGGCGCTGGAGAGGGGGACGGCTACGACAATCTGATTCTCCTCTGCCCCAATCACCACACCGTTGTCGACAAGGCGGAGGCGGATTACCCGCCGGCGACGCTGCGGCAGTGGAAGGCGGTGTGGGAAGCCCGGGTATCGCGCCGCGTCCTGAAGCGGGTGTCCTCCCGGAGCGACGACATGCTGGACACGCGCCTCTGGACTTATTTCAACTTCGGGCTTGTGCTGAAGCTGCATCGGGAGCACTGCGCCGATCCGCCCCTCGGTTCACTCTCCCGCCTACGGCAGGGAGGGATCGTCGACGACGACGGCTTGCCACGAAGCGGGGATGGAGAGAAACGGTTCGGCCCTCCCCGAACGGTGTTCGAGACCTGGGCCCAGGACAAGGCGCGTCAGCTCCAGCAGTTCTACTCGGGGATTGTGGAGGGGCTGATTCATGAGACCCCGCCGCTTGACCTGGACGAGGTCTGGGGCATCCGCAAGCTGCGAAGCCTGCTCTACCCGATGGCCGTCGTGTCGTTGAATCGCCGGTGCCACTTCAAGACAGTGCGGAAGCAAGGCGAGAACGAGGAACGACGGGTGCGGTGCCGGGCGAAGGGCATCGAGGTCGTGTTCCAGATGGACTCGTGGAACGTGTTCAGCAGTTCGTCGCTCGACCTTCACTTCCGGGGGAGCACTCGGACCCTGGCGCTGTTGCTGGTGAGGAGCGTGGAGGCGTCGCCGGGGTCGGGCCCGATTCGCCTCGTCGTCAAGACGACACCAATCGCCCTTGGGGCGGGGTTTCCTCCGAGCAGCGACCGGACGCCGGCGATCGCATGGCGCAAATGCGAGAGCGACGAGGACGAGGCTTTCTAGCATTGGGGCGTCACCGTGGTTGTCGAGGACGCGGCCTGCCGCACATCATGGTCGGCGTGGCTGATCAACTTCGCGATGATCTCTGCCGCGGTCTTCTGGATGCGGTCGAGCGACGCGGCCAGCGTCTCGGTCTTCCCGTCGTAGAGCTGGATGTAGTCGCTCGCGGCGGTTCCGGTCTCCAGCCCGATGGCGGAGGACACGACGAACGCCACCGCCTCGGCCTCGGTCTCCCGCACGGTCTTGGAGATCTCTTTCCGGTCCTCGCCTCGGTGCAGCAGCTCGTGGGCCAGCTCGTGCACGATCACTGCGAACTCACGGGCCGGCGGCAAGCCGGGCCGCACGCTGATCCGCCCGCCGCGTGAGACGCCGTCCGCCCCCATCGGCAGGTCCTCGGTGTCCAGCGTGATGCCCCGCTCCGCGACGAGGGCCTTGATCCGCTCCAGGTGCACGCCCGGATCGCCGGCGACCTGCGGCGGCTCGGGCAGCTCTGCGCCCTCGGTCTGCGCCACGTCGAACACGTGCACGCCGCGGAACCGGAGGACCGGACGGGACTTGCCCTCATTGCTCTCGTCCTCGTCCCTCGGCTTGATCAGCATCGGCGCCAGGATGGCGATCCCCTTCTCGCCCTTCTTGACGAACCGGCCCAGCGACTTCCAGGTGTGGAACCCGGCGACGTGGGTCGCCTCCGGCCGTTGCCAGAGGATGAGCATCACGTTCCCGAAGCTGTACTTGTGGAACCGGGCCAACACGGCGAGGTACTTCGTGAGCGCCTCACTCTTGCCTGCGGCCAGCGCGGTGGCGAGTGATTCGAGGGCCTGATCGGCGATCTTCTTGACTTGGTCGGCTTTCATGGATTCTGCTCCTGGTGCGGGTCCCGCGACGTGCGGTCCCTTCACCGGGCAAGGGACCACTCGCGGGTGCACCAGGGAGCAAGCGGCGCGGCCGTTCCTCTACACCGTCGCTTCCTCCACCCGCCCGCCGGAGAGCCCGCCTCTGCACAGCCGAGTGCCAGATCCAGTCCCGTCCCTGCGGGACCTGGCGCGAGGCGTGCCCGGCTCGAAGGCGGGCAGAGCCAGCCGCGACGGCGGCCGCGCCGCGTCCGAAAGCCGACTCAGTCAAAGGGAAACCCGCCCCGGTCACACTGCCGCAGCTGCACCGATCGTGCAGCACTCACAGCGCCGTGCGGAACGTGCCCGGCCGGGAGGAAATGGGACGAAAGGCCAACTTGTCAGACGCTCGCGGGGTCCACGTCAGTCGCGACGGTGCAGGCAACGCGGGAACGGGATGCCCCGCGCGATACGAGCCGGTCAGCCAGTAGGGACTGTGGTGAAGTCGACCTCTTCGCGCCTGTTCGATGCGGTGAACTTGCCGCTACTGAGCGACCGTCACGGCCCGCCGGAGCATGGAGATCGGATCGGCCATCGTCGGCAGCACCGCGAGGATCTGCACCGCCTCGGGCGTGACGCGGTAGAGCACGCCGAAGGGGAACCGATGCGTCAGGGCCCGTCGCACACCCGGGTGCACCTCGGGGCACGAGAGGGGGAACTCCTCGATCCGCACCGCGGCGCCGCGGATCTCGGCGAGGAACTCTCGTCCGAGTCCGGGCCTCGTGGCGTCGTACGCGGATGCCGCATTGGCGATCTCGAACACTGCCGGCGGCGCGATGACCACCGGCAGGAGGCGGGTCTGGTGCGGGAGGGGGGTCATCGCCGCGCGATCCGGACGATGGCGGCGTCGAAGGGCTCACAGACCATGAGGCCCGAGTCGATCGCTGCGATGCGGCCCTGGATCTCGATGACCTCGGCATCTGTCAGCAGCGCGGCCTCGACGGAGTCGCGGACGCTCTCCCAGAGCCGCTGGGCAAGGTCGATCCGCTCGGTGACGGACAAGGCCGAGAAGTCAAAGTCGTGGTGTCCCGTTGGGTGCACGCAATCCTCCATCTGTGTGGGTTTGGTGGGGAGAATGACACGCTCGATTGACCTTGTAAAGGGCGGAGTTGCCAGTGCAGGGTGACCGCCAGGCCTCTACGTTTCCCTGCTAACCTTGCTACCGATGCCACCTGCCCGGCCGACTACGAAGGGGATCCTGCAGCGTGGGTTTCTTCCCAAAGAGCTGCCTCCCTGTTTTGACTCCACGACCTTCGCGGTGTTCGCGCACGCAAGGGCGAAGTCTCTCTCGGGGGCCTACGCCGGGAAGTGGACGAGGTCGGTGCGGTACAACCTTGTACGCCCCGGGGGTGGAAGGCGGGTGCTGTCGATTCCGAATCCGCTCGGGTACGCCTGTCTGGCAGCGACGCTGCTGGAAGACTGGCCGGCACTCTCGCGGCAGTGTCAAGGATCACCGCTGTCACAAAGCACGCCGCGGGCGGGACTTGAGGGAGAGCGGGAGGTCATGCCCGCCAAGGAGCTCAGGTCACTCTTCGACTTGCGGCTTGGGAACCGGGCAGAATCGGGCTACATGGTTCGGGCGGACGTGCTCGATTTCTATGGGTCGATCTACACGCACAGCGTTCCGTGGGCGCTTGTAGGAAAGAGCGTGGCCAAGGGTCGGGTGCGCGGGAAGGCGGCGAAGGGATCCAAGCCTTGGCCGGACCGACTCGACGAGGCGTTGCGGAATGTCCAAGACGGACAGACGAACGGAATCGACGTCGGGCCGGACAGCTCGTTCGTGATTTCCGAACTGCTGCTCTCGGTGGTCGACACGGAATTGAAGAAACGAATCCCTGGCATTCGGGGGTTTCGGTACTACGACGACTATGAGCTCTACTTTTCGGAGCGGAGCG